>NZ_JAWRXD010000005.1:0-411139 GCF_046535215.1 Priestia sp. SIMBA_032
CCGATGCAAGGAGGAATGCCGCCAATGCACGGAATGGGTCAGATACCGATGCAAGGAGGAATGCCGCCAATGCACGGAATGGGTCAGATGCCGATGCAGGGAGGAATGCCGTCAATGCACGGAGGAATGGGTCAAATGCCGATGCATGATTGCGGATGCCGCGATTTCTCAGCACCAGTTGGTCATCAGCAGCCTCATTCTTTAAATGAGTGGATGTTCATGCAGCAAACAAATCCACGTTCTTTTTAATAAACCCTTTACCCTAGATAAAAGGGATGTATTTTTGAATCTTTAGTATAAATATAGAATTTTATTAATTGAAACGTCATGAGAAAAAGAATAGTTCTTACTCTTTTTCCATGACATTCAATTTTTTGAAAATATTAATCACATCTTTTGGGTGTTTTCTTACATAAGAGAGTTTGGTAGAGTTTTTTAAGTATAAATACAGGGAAAAGAAGGCAAAAGCTCTATATTAAAGGGGAAAGGGTGTTTTTAGAATGATATTAGAAGTCACAGCTGCAACCTTACATGATGCTAAAGTTGCCCAGGAACATGGTGCCGATCGTATAAGCCTTGTAACTGGAATCGGTGAAGGCGGCTTAACCCCAAGCTACGGTTTGATGAAAAAAGTGAAAGAAACGATACATATCCCAATATTTGTGATGATTCGTCCACATAATCAATCTTTTCAATATGATGAAGATGATTTGCAAACAATGATTGAAGATATTCGCTATGCGAGAGAAATTGGCATTGATGGAATTGAAATTGGCTGTTTAACAGAAGACAAAAATATTGATGAGCAAGCTTTAAAGCGACTGCTGGATGCGGCAGGAGAAATGAATGTAACGTTCCACTTAGCATTTGATGAAATCAGTGATCAAGAAAAGGCGCTTGAAACGCTTTTAAGCTATAAGCAAATTCAGCGTGTCATGACTTCAGGAGCGGATAAAAGTGCACTAAACGGTATTCCTCATATTAAAAAACTGTTAAGAAGAATGAAAGATAAAGATATTATTTTAATCGGGACAAAAGGGCTGAAACCTGAAAATCTTCAAGCGTTCTTATCCGTTACTCCCGTGAAAGAAATTCGTATTGGTTCAGGAGTTCGAGTGAATTGTCAATATACGAAACCGCTTGACCCAAGGAGTGTAAAAGCTGCAAAAGAGACGATGAATAAACAAAAGTAACAGAAGTGCTACAAGAAATTGTAGCACTTTTTTATTTGCAAATAAAAAAGGACTTATGACATAGTTTTCCCTAATTGGAAAACATCACAAACTCTATCAAACCCTTGATACGTATGAGAATGCTATATTTTTAAACGTCTGGAGTGGAATAGGAATAATTTCATATTTTCAGAATAATCATTGACAGTGATAATCATTATCATTTATTGTTGTAATTGTTAATGAAAATCATTATCAATTGAATAAACAGGAGGATATGATATGTCAACGTCAACGAAACAACTTACATCAAATGAAATGCTGCTTGCTATGCAAAATGAACGAGAATCTAATGCAAGATCTTATCCGAGACGCCTTCCTATTGCGATTAAGCAAGCAAAGGGCGCCGTGATCACGGATATGGATGGAAAAGAGTATATTGATTGTTTAGCCGGAGCCGGCACGCTTGCTCTAGGTCATAACCATCCCGTAGTTCATGAAGCAATTCAAGACGTTTTAGCAAAATCTATTCCTTTACATACATTAGATTTAACAACGCCTGTAAAAGAAGCTTTTGTTGATGAAGTATTCGCTAGTTTACCAGAAAACTTTGCAAATAAAGCGAAAATCCAGTTTTGCGGTCCAACTGGAGGAGACGCAATTGAAGCGGCTTTGAAGCTTGTAAAAACAGCAACAGGCAACCGAACGATTTTGTCTTTTCAAGGGGGATATCACGGCTCCACGCACGGAACGTTAAGCATCAGCGGTACAACGAGTCCCAAAAAGCACATTCATGCGCTAGTACCTGATACACATTTTTTACCTTATCCATATGAATACCGCTGCCCGTTTGGCGTAGGTTGTGAAGGTCACACGTACATTAGTACATATATTGAAAATATGCTGGATGACCCGGAAAGCGGAATTGTGACTCCAGCGGGTGTTGTGGTAGAAATTGTACAAGGAGAAGGAGGCTCTGTTCCAGCGCCGATTCCATGGTTAAAAGAGCTTCGCAGAATTACAAAAGAACGAAATATTCCGCTTATTGTCGATGAAGTTCAAACTGGAATCGGGCGAACAGGAAAGCTTTATGCATTCGAGCACGCTGATATTGAACCGGATGTATTAGTACTATCTAAAGCGATTGGAGGAAGCTTGCCTTTATCCGTTGTTCTATATGATAAAAAGCTTGATCAATGGGAAGCAGGTGCACATATCGGCACATTTAGAGGAAATCAGCTTGCGATGGCTACAGGACGAGCTACTCTGCAATTTATAAAACAAGAAAACTTACCTGCACATGCTCATGAGTTGGGAGCCTATATTCAAAGTCAGCTAAGACATATTCAAAAGCAAGTATTGTCGATTGGCGATGTACGCGGAAGAGGTTTGATGCTGGGCATTGAAATCATAGACGCAACAAAGCCGGCTAATAAAATCGGCAGTCATCCTGCAAACGGTGAGCTAGCTAAGCTGATTCAAAGAGAATGTTTTGACAGAGGCGTCATTTTAGAAGTCGGTGGAAGGCATGGTGCTGTTATTCGTTTGCTTCCTCCATTAATTTTAACGAAACAACAAACGGATGAAATATTGACGAGATTTGAAGAAGCGGTAAAAGCAGCAGAAGAGAAGTGGGTGAATAAATAGAATGGCGCCGTTTGAAAAGTGGTTTTTATCATCATCAAAAGAAAGCCTCGAGAATTATGAAGCGATGATAGGCGGAATGACTGAGATGATTAAACGTCACTACTATCAATTAAAAATTCCCTACACTCACATTGATGTTAACGAGTTATCAAACTTAGTCAATCGGTCCGTCTATTTTAACGAGCATGAACAGCCGCTAGAAGATCTCTTTGATGACGTAAAAGCCTTAGTGATGAATCATTCGCTTCATATTTCGCATCCCGGGGCAATGGCGCACTTGCATTGTCCTCCGATTATACCGGCCCTTGCTGCGGAAGTGATGATTTCTGCTTTGAATCAATCTATGGACTCGTGGGATCAAAGTCCGGCAGCTACTTATATAGAAGATCGAGTGATTGATGAGTTAACAAAACAAATTGGTTATCCAAGCTCTTCGTCGGGTGTTTTTACAAGCGGAGGTACGCAGTCGAATTATATGGGACTTCTGCTTGCTCTTAATGAATATTGTCATTCTGTATTTTCAATTGATGTCAGTGAAGAAGGCTTGCCGTTCCAAGCTAAAAAACTGCGGATTTTATGCTCCGAAAAAGCCCACTTTACGGTGCAGCAATCTGCAGCTCAGCTTGGACTGGGCATGAATGCGGTGGTGAGTGTAAAGTGCAATGAGAAGCACGAGATGGATATAGAAAATTTAAAAGAAGCAATACGGGAAGTCAAAGCACAGGGAAACCTTCCTTTTGCTGTTGTAGCAACGGCAGGTACGACGGATTTTGGAAGCGTAGACCCTCTTTTTGAAATAAGTGAGCTAGCTAAAAAAGAAGGGCTTTGGCTTCATGCTGACGCCGCTTATGGAGGAGCGCTGCTATTTTCACATAAATATCGTGAACGCTTAAAAGCTCTTGAACGAGCAGATTCTATTACGATGGATTTTCATAAGTGGTTTTATCAGCCAGTAAGCTGCGGGGCATTTTTGCTGAAGAATTCAGCTATGTTCAAACACATTCAGCTTCATGCAGATTATTTAAATCCTGAAGAAGATGAGCATGTACATTTGGTAGATCGCAGTATTCAAACGACCAAACGATTTGACGCCTTGAAGCTATGGCTGACTTTCCGTGCAGTAGGTACAAATGAGTATGGAAAAATGGTTGATCATACGATTGAAACGGCTAAGCAGACAGCTGAACATTTACGAAAGCAGAGGAATATTACGGTGTTAAATGATCCTTATATGAACGCGGTTGTATTTCGCTATGTGCCAGATACTTTATATAGTGATTGTCAAAAACAGCAGCACTATGAAAATAAGTTAAATCAGCGTATCCAGCAGCATTTATATGAAAAAGGCACTTTTATCATGGCAAAAACAAAGCATAAAGAGCAAGCTTATTTAAAGCTAACGATGTTAAATCCTATGATTACAGTTGATTCTGTTGCCACTCAGTTAGAGGAAGTCGTGGCTTTAGGAAAAGAGTTGGAGAAAAAGGAGGAGCGATTACGTGAACGCTCAGTTATCGGCTAATTTTATTACGATGCAAAATATTATTAATTGCTATATTCGAGAAACAGGTAAGGGAGCATGGCAGTCCGTTTCAGAAATAAAAAGCGAAGAAACGCTCGTTCTTAGGCTAGAAAAACAGCCGGTAACTCTTTACTTTCCAGTAAAGTACCGCTCAGCTACCGGACGTCACTTGTTCTTTCCGGTCTTTTATTACCGCATTCAGAAAGAGGAGCTCAAGGAGTTAGATGTCGTCACTCTTTTAGCCTTTCTTTTAAAAGAAGTAACAGATCATTTACTACAGGTGAATGAGCTAATTGTACGTGTGCTATTAAGCTACGAAAATATGAAATTGTTCATTGAAAAAAGACAGAAAGAGTTAGAAACGTGCTATAAATGGGACAAAACGTTCTTAGAATCTGAGCAGTCATTGCTTATTGGGCATCAGCTTCATCCAACACCTAAAAGCCGTCAAGGGATATTGCCTGAAGAAGAAGAGGTATTTGGGCCTGAAGTGAACGGCAAATTTCAGCTTCATTATTTTAAAGCACATGCATCTCTCGTTGCAGAACAGTCCGCCGGGAGCCAAACTGCTGCACATCTTATTAAAGAGCAGCTCAAAAAAGATAAGGCGGTTTCTGAAGAATTCATACAGTCTCATTGCCAAGCGGACGGTTATTCACTTATACCTATGCATCCGCTGCAAGCTCGTTATCTTTTAGGAAAAGAAGAAGTGTGTGACTGGATTCAAAAAGGCAGGCTTGCTTATCTAGGGCCACACGGTCAGCCGTTTTACCCGACTTCATCTGTTCGAACCGTATACAGTGAAGATGCAGATGTGATGTACAAATTTTCTATTCCGGTGAAGATTACTAATTCACTGAGAGTGAATAAACGCAAAGAATTAAGCAGAGGGGTAGAAGTTAGCCGTTTGTTGCAAAAAGGATTACAGGCGGAGCTTCAAGAAAATTACCCGGATTTTCAAGTAATTGAAGACCCTGCTTACATCACGCTTGGAGAAAAGGAGCTTGGATTTGAAGTCATGATTCGAAGCAATCCTTTTCAAGGCAAGCAAGGGGATCGTACCACACTTCTAGCCAGTTTGTGTCAAGATCACGTGTTTGGAGAGGCTTCTCAAATTGATAATATTATTAACCATATTGCTGCAAATGAAAATAGCACGACTGAAGACGTAAGCAAACGCTGGTTTAAACGTTATTTAGATGTCTCTTTTCATCCTATGATGTGGCTTTACACTCAAAAAGGAATTGCACTGGAAGCTCATCAGCAAAATTCCGTTATTAAATTTGATAAAAACGGATATCCATCGGTGTTTTACTACCGCGACAACCAAGGCTATTACTTTATGAAATCAAAGGAACAAGAGCTTCGCAAGCTGCTTCCTTCCTTAAATGTAGAAAGCGATACGGTATGTGATGACACTGTAGCAGAAGAAAGATTTCGTTATTACGTATTTTTTAATCATATTTTAGGATTAGTTAACGCTTTTGGTGCAGCTGGCCTCGTTCAAGAGTCAGATCTGCTATTGATTTTGCGACAAGAGATCGAGATGTACAAAGAAAAAGATCATACAGGGCTTGTTTCATCAATGTTAGAAGAGAAAGTGCTTCCTTGCAAAGCCAATTTCTTAACGCGCGTTCATGATATGGATGAGCTGGTAGGCTCTCTTGAAACACAGTCTGTTTATGTAAATGTCGAGAATCCATTGTACGAATCTGCAGGTGTACGTGTATGAAATCAGCCTTACAAACGCAGTATCCATTTATGATTCAGCAAAAGGAGCAGAGCATTACCTTTCGCTCTGTTTCTTTTGCAAAAGATTTCGAACGGCTGTACAAGTGGATGCATGAACCGCATGTTATTCCGTATTGGAATTTAAATATTTCAAAACAGGCGTACGAGCAGCATTTAAAAACATTTTTAGCAGATTCCCATCAAAAGCTGCTAATTGGAGAAATTGACGGTGTACCTATGAGCTACTGGGAATCTTATACGGTTGAAGGCGATATTATCAGTAACTATTATCCTTATGAAAAAGGGGATCAAGGAATTCATTTATTGATTGGAGAACCTGCTTTTTTAGGAAAAGGCTATATTTATCCGCTCCTTCTTAGTTTGCTAAAGCACAAGTTTAACGTAGCAGACACTGCTAAAGTAATAGCGGAGCCAGATATACGAAATGAAAAAATGATTTCAGTATTTAAAAAATGCGGCTTTCAATTTATAAAAGAAGTGTCGCTGCCTGATAAAACAGGTGTACTGCTGAAATGTGAAAGAGAAGAATTTGAAAGAAGGTGGAGCGAATGGAACAACGGGACATTTTGGACGTAATTGGAGTAGGAGTTGGTCCATTTAATTTAGGATTAGCAGCTTTAATTGATAAAACAGATTGTACATATAAATGTTTTGATCAAAAGAATGAGTTTAATTGGCATCCAGGAATGCTTTTGGAAGGAACAACTCTTCAAGTGCCGTTTATGGCAGATGTGGTCACGATGGTGGATCCGAAGAATCCATACACCTTCTTGAATTATTTGCACGAGCATGAGCGCTTGTATCAGTTTTATTTTTTTGAGAAGTTTCATATTCCGAGAAATGAATACAATCACTATTGCCGCTGGGTAGCGAGCCAGCTGAGTGGGCTTGAGTTTAGCAGCACAGTAAAAGAAGTGAAAATGCATGAAGATGCTAAACCTTACTACGAAGTAACGGTTGAAAAAGAAGGGAGACTTCATACCTTTTACAGCTATCATCTTGTTACTGGAGTAGGTACTCAGCCTGTGGTGCCAAGAGACTTTCAAACAGTGGCAAGCGATACGTTTTATCACTCCGCTCATTATAAAATGAAGCGTCAGCAAACGCTGCAGGCTAAAAGTATAACCGTAATTGGCTCTGGTCAAAGCGCAGCTGAAATTGTCTATGATTTACTTCAACAGCAGCCTGAATTTGATTACAAGCTGAATTGGTATACGCGCTCAAAAGGATTTTATCCGATGGAATATTCAAAGCTTGGCCTTGAACATTTTTCACCTGATTATACCCGCTATTTTTACAGATTGCCCGAAGAGAAAAAAGAGAGCGTTTTACGAAATCAAGCGCTTCTCTATAAAGGAATAAGCTTTGAAACAATCGGGAATATTTATGATTTGATTTACGAACGAACAATTGGCGGAAAAGAAGTGCCGCTAACGATGCGCGCGCTTACGGAACTTACAGACGTTGAAAAGACAAACGATACACATCTTCTGACTCTTCACCAATACGAGCAGGACTCATTTGAAAAAGAAGAAAGTGAAATTGTCATTATGGCTACGGGCTATTATGCAAAAGAGCCTGCTTTTATGGAAGATTTAAAAGAACATTTGCAGTTTGATGAAAAAGGACAGCTGAAAATTAGCGAATTCTATCAAGTTGAGATGAAGAAAAAAGGCGCTCCGCTATTTGTTCAAAACGGAGAGCTTCATACACACGGGGTTGGAGCACCAGACTTAGGTTTAGGCGCTTATCGCAATGCTGTTTTGATTAACCAAATTGCAGGCAAAAGCGTGTACAAAATATCTAAAAATACTGTTTTCCAAAAGTTTGGATTTTAAGAAATGATTTCTGCGCGTTTTGTTTTTATCTGCTTGTTTATGACGATGACGTCAGAAGTATTATTATCACCATTTTATCCACAGTATTTTACACATGCATTTCATGTAGATGGAGTGATGATGACGTCTTTTTTCATTATTTGCTGCCGGATTGTGGTCATTGTCATGACACCTTTATGGGGAATGCTGTTTAAGAAATGGAACGTAAAATATGTAGTTGTAACGTCACTTCTAATGACGGCCTTAATTAAAGTCATTTTGAGCGAGGTTTCTACTTTTTATGGATTTTTAGCTACTTCCCTAGTGCTGCTTGTATTTCAAAGCAGTTTATATCTTTTATACCCATATTTAGTAGGAGGCATGAAAAAAGGACGGAAAAAGGCAAGTGCTGCAACAACCTATGTATTTATTGTTCATACGGCTATTATTGTCGCTAGCTTGTTTGGAAGTACGGTTATTGCATGGGAAATGCCGCTTAAAGTATATCAATACTTTGCTTTAGCTGATATGGTACTGGCCGTATGGCTCTTAACAGGAAAAGCATCAACTTTAAAAACAGAGAAAACACCGTCCATTCAAAGCATAAACGAGCCAATCTTCTTTTATTTGCTGGCTATTTTCTTTTTTCACCTTGGACACAATGTCATTCGTCCTTATTTTACATTGTTTACACATGAAACATATGGCATGAGTAGTCAAGGCAGCGCTTTGTTATACGCGATGCCGAGCATTATGGCGATTGTCTTAAAGCTTACGGTACCTATTAAACTATTGAACGGCAAAGTTATACCGCTTTTTTATAGTATAACGGGTGCTAGTGTTTTGCTGCTGTGTTTGCAAGCATATGCTGATCATCTCAGCGTGTTTATTATCAGCCGAATTTTATATGGAGCCGGGTTTTATCTCAGCATGGTTATACTGGATATCTATTTATTTCGAAAAAGTAAAGAAGAGGCTGCTTACCATTACAGCTGGCTTATTGCTATTCAAAATATCGCCCTGCTAATTGCACCGATTTTAGCATTAGAAATCAGCAAACTGGATTTAGCATTTCCTTTAGTAACGGGAGCGGTGGCTCTGCTAGCCGCTAGCGCTGTGATGCCGCTGCGAAATAAAACAATTCCTATTCTAAGACAAGTAAAGGAGAATGAAGGATGAAAATCAAAGAAACGAATCTTTCCGTATTTAATAAGCAATCATGGGAGAAAGCAAATCGGCAGCTTTTAGCTAAAATGCTGCAGGAATTCATGTATGAACATATTATTGAGCCGAAACAACTGCAAAAACAGGGTGCGATTGCTACGTATCAATGGGAAGATCACCGAGGCGTTACGTATACATATCAAGCGAAACAGCGAATGTTTGATAGTTTTTCAGTACTGCCAGAAAGTATTGAGCTAGCATCTAAAACGTTAACGCCCACATTTTCCGAAGCCCTGCAGCTGTTAATTAGCTTATCTGAAGACAAAGGAATGTCTAGCTCAACTGCAGGTCACTTAGCAAAAGAATATTTTCATACATTAGTAGCAGATTTGCATTTGCAAAATCGTAAATCAGCGGATGAATTAGCAGATATGGATTATGCAGAGCTAGAAGGTGAAATGACGGGACATCCTTGGATTACATACAACAAAGGGCGCATTGGATTTGGCTATGATGATTATCTGCGGTTTGCACCTGAGCAAAAACAAAAAATTCAGCTTTCATGGATTGCTGTTGCGAAGCAAATTGCTTCGTTTCATTCATTAGATACCCTCGGTTTTGATGATGTCATGAAGCAGGAGCTAAGCGGTGAGACGCTAGCTGAATTTGAAAAAGAATTAACAAGCCAAGACCTTTTAGCAGCGGACTATTACTATATTCCGGTCCATGAATGGCAGTGGATGAACGTGATTGTTCCTTTATTCGCTGAATACATTGCAAATGATTTAATTGTTCCTTTAGGGGAAGGAAAGGATCAATACTTGCCTCAGCAGTCGATTCGTACATTTGTGAATGCAACAAATCGAGACAAGTATCACGTAAAGCTTCCAATGAGTATATTAAATACGCTTGTGTACAGAGGCCTTCCAAGTGAGCGGACGGTCATTGCTCCTCAAGTCACTCAGCACATAAAAGGTATACGAGATCGCGATGCGTTTTTAAAAGATACGTGCAAAGTAGGGCTTTTAGGTGAAGTGGCTACGTTAAACGTAACTCAGCCGACGTTTGCTTCTATTAGAAACGCGCCTTATCAGTATTTAGAAATGCTTGGAGTCGTTTGGCGTGAAAGTATTTATCAAGAGTTAGAAGAAGGAGAGCATGCGATTACGCTAGCTGCGCTGTTACATGTTGACGGTGAAGGGAAAGCTTTTGTTTCATCATATATTGAAAAGTCAGGATTAACTCCTAAAGAGTGGATTGATGAGTTAACCAGCGCTGTCCTGCCGCCGCTTCTTCATTACTTATATCAATACGGTACCGTATTTTCCCCGCACGGACAAAATACAGTACTGGTTCTTAAAAACAACAAGCCGGTTCGAATTATTATGAAAGATTTTGTAGACGACGTGAATATTAGCGATCAGCCCTTTGAAGAGATTCAGCAGCTATCTTTTGAATTAAAAGAAGTGCTGCGCAGCGAAGAGCCGGAAGGACTGACGCAATTTATTTTAACAGGGCTATTTGTTTGTCACTTCCGCTATTTAGCGACTATTTTAGAAGAGCATGAAGGCGTAGAAGAAGCGGACTTTTGGAAAAGTGTACGAGCAGAAATTTTACATTATCAAGCATCATTTCCACATTTGAAAAAACGATTTGAACTGTTTGATTTATTACGCCCAACCATTACGAAATTAACGTTAAATCGAAATCGAATGTTTGATTACGGATACGAAGATGACGGAGATCGCCCTCACGCAAGCGAATATGGTACGGTGAGAAATGCCTTGCATGAAGTTAGTGAAAAAGCTGTGCAATAATAAGGAAAAGCTGCTGGTGTTGTGCTAGCCGCTTTTTTATGTTTGATTCAAAAGCAGCAAGAGAAGAGGATGAGCTACAGTACTTTAGGAAACACTCATTTTAGGTATGTATAGAATATAAAGGTGAGTAAATGAACGATTTAATTGGAGTAGATTTCAGAACAACAGGCACACAAGCTGAAGCAAACGTTTCGGTTTTCTTTTGTCACAGCTTTATTTCAATGTCGCATCGCTGCAAGGATAATGGTACAATTGTCTGTATATTTAAAAAAAGAGAGGGAATTACATGAAATCGCATATTCAAAAACATTTAACTTCATATAAAGAGAAATATAAAAATCGTGGTCGCCTGCTAATTAGTTGTCCGGATCAGCCTGGCATTGTAGCGGCTGTTTCTACGTTTTTACATGAGCACGGTGCAAATATTGTAGAATCAAGTCAACATTCAACGAACCATGAAGGCGGCATGTTTTTTATCCGTTTCGAATTTGAATGTGAGGATTTATTAGCTAAAGAAGTAAAACTAGAAGAAAGCTTCAAAAAGATTGCCAATACATTTTCAATGAACTGGCAGTTTACATATGCTCATAATTTGAAAAAAACAGCTATTTTTGTCTCAAAAGAGCCTCATTGTCTGCTAGAGCTGCTGTGGGCTTGGGAAAGCGGAGACTTGATGACAGACATCGCGGTCGTTGTAAGCAATCACGAAGATGCACGCGAAGTAGTTGAATCGTTTGGCATTCCGTTTAAGCATATACCAGCGACAAAAGACATACGTCAAGAAGCAGAAGCAAAGCAGCTTCAAGTATTAAAAGATTATGATATTGACGTAATTATCTTGGCGCGTTATATGCAAATTTTAACGCCGACTTTTGTGGCTGAAAACCCATATCGCATCATTAATATTCATCATTCATTCTTACCGGCATTCATTGGAGCACGTCCATATGAACGCGCATATCAACGAGGCGTAAAATTAATTGGGGCCACGTCTCATTATGTAACGGACGACTTGGATGAAGGACCAATTATTGAACAAGATATTGAACGCGTGAACCACCGTGATGATGCGGATGACTTAAAGAAAAAAGGACGCTTAATTGAACGTACGGTGCTTGCACGCGCTGTGAAATGGCACTTAGAAGACCGCATTTTAGTTCATGAAAACCGCACAATTGTATTTAATTAACAAATACTAAGCTGTTAAAGAAGTAGTTTAGCCGAAGAAAGATCCGAACGATGAATCGAGATTCTTGTGAGAGAATGAAATTCGTTCGGATTTTTTTATGGTCATAGTAAAAGTAGGCTTCATCTGTTTAGTTGCTTCTAGCGCTTTCACGGAGATCAACCGCGGTCTCATAAGCAATTTATACTCGATTATTTAATTGATTTCGTTATGTCTCAGTCTCGTTTTTTCTGAGCGAATCGCTTATCTAAATGATAAAGAACTTTTCTGTATGAGCTGAGATTTAGTTGTTTACTTAGCCTGTGAACACTTATACAATAGAAAAGGACTTTTTAATAAAGGAAGTGTCGGAAGTGAAACAATATCTTGAACTTTGCGAGCATGTGTTAGCAAATGGAACAAAAAAAGAAGATCGGACAGGAACAGGTACAATTAGCACATTTGGCTATCAAATGCGTTTTAATTTACAAGAAGGTTTCCCGGTATTAACGACAAAAAAACTTCATTTGAAATCAATTATTCATGAACTGCTTTGGTTTTTACAAGGAGATACAAACGTTAAGTATTTACAGGATAACGGCGTGCGCATTTGGAATGAATGGGCGGATGAAAACGGCGAGCTTGGTCCTGTGTATGGTCATCAGTGGCGTTCATGGCCAACGCCGGACGGAGAAAAAATTGATCAAATTACAAATGTTATTAATCAAATCAAAAACAATCCTGATTCCCGCCGCTTAATGGTAAGCGCCTGGAATGTATCTGATGTAGACAATATGGCTTTGCCGCCTTGTCACTGCTTATTTCAGTTTTATGTAGCGGACGGCAAATTGTCTTGTCAATTGTATCAGCGCTCAGCTGATATTTTCCTAGGCGTACCGTTTAATATTGCTTCATATGCGCTGCTGACAATGATGGTGGCACAAGTGTGTGATTTAGAGCCAGGTGATTTTGTTCATACGTTTGGTGATGCGCATATTTACAGCAATCACATCGAACAAGTAAACCTGCAGTTAACGCGTGAGCCTCATGCATTACCAAAAATGAAAATCAATCCAGATGTAAAGTCTATCTTTGACTTTAAATTTGAAGACTTTGAATTAGTGGACTATAATGCGCATCCTCATATCAAGGGAGCTGTAAGCGTATGATTTCTCTGATTGTCGCAATGGATCAAAACGGGCTTATCGGCAAAGATAATGATTTGCCATGGCGCCTTCCGGAAGATTTGAAGTATTTCAAGAGCGTCACAACGGGTCATACGGTCGTGATGGGAAGAAAAACATTTGAATCAATTGGACGACCGCTTCCTAATCGTGAAAATGTGGTTCTTACACGTCAAAAAGATTATCAGCAAGAAGGAGCAACCGTTATTCATTCAGTTGAGGAACTAGAAGCATTAGATGCTCAAAAAGAAGACGAGCTGTTTGTGATAGGTGGAGCTACTCTATATGAGCAAACGTTAGACGTTGCAAACCGACTTTATATTACGCATATTGAAGAATCCTTTGAAGGAGATACACATTTTCCTGCGGTTAACCTAAGCGAATGGAAAGTTGTTTCAAAAACACAAGGAATTCAAAATGAAAAAAATCCCTACACGTATTATTTTACCGTATACGACCGAAGCTAATTTCTCTTATTAATAAAAAAACGCGAGTCTGGGACAAAAATATTTCAGTTGAAGAAAGATCCGAACGATGAATCGTTCGGATCTTTTCTTTGTGACGGTGAACCTAGGTTTACTGTATGTAGTTGCTTTTAGCGGTTGATTGGAGGGCAAGGAGAAGTCTTGCACGGAAATCGACAGCGGTGTAAAAAGGGATTCATATTAGACGTCTTTAGATGAGATGGATTTCGTTATGTCTCAATCTCTTTTTATATGGATTTTAACTGCTTCATCATTTCGTGAAAAGCGGCGGTGCTAACAAACTGTTCAGCGCTCCAGTTTGCTTCAATCCACTGAATCAGCTCGCTTGGTGTATTAAAAACTTCTCCGCTTGTATCTGCTTTGCGAAGCATATATCTACCGTTTTCCTCATCTGCAACTACTTCGCACGGAACGGCACTTTCATGACTTTGAAGTGAAAACTCCATTTATTCCACAACCTTTCTTAATTTATACTTGTTATCGCATCAGCTGCATGTAGAAAGTATGGGCAATTTTGTAAGTCTATTTAGCGTTTGCTAAACATATGTAAAGTATGTGGACAGTAAAATAGTTGGAAAAGTTTTTTTAGTCATTATTAATGAAAAATAATGATTTTTCTAAATTTTATGTGATATAATGTACAAATTAATAATGGTAGAAGAGGAAGGAAGTTGGTTATGAAACAACAAGTAGATAATCGAACAAAACACGTACATTTAGAGGACATCATGATTGCAAATCAATTGATTAAAGATGTTGTTGTGCATACACCACTACAGCGTAATGACGTTTTGTCTGAACGATATGAATGTAATATCTATTTAAAACGTGAGGATTTACAGGTGGTGCGCTCATTTAAAATCCGCGGCGCGTACAATCGAATCAAAAAGTTATCCCCAGAAGAATTAGAAAATGGAATTGCCTGTGCAAGTGCAGGAAATCACGCACAAGGTGTAGCCTATGCGTGCCGTCATTTAAATATCGATGGTAAAATCTTTATGCCGAGCACAACGCCGCGCCAAAAAATTAATCAAGTAAAATTTCTGGGCAAAGATAACGTAAAGGTCGTACTAATCGGAGATACGTTTGATGATTCTTATGAACAAGCTATTGCATGCAGTGAAGAGGAACATCGAACATTTATTCACCCATTTAATGATGTAGACGTTATTGCAGGACAGGGTACAGTAGCCGTTGAAATGTTCAATGACTGTGAAGATGAAATTGACTACGTATTTGCGGGTATCGGCGGGGGCGGATTAATTTCCGGTGTCGGCACATACGTAAAAAGCATCTCGCCTCAAACAGCTGTGATTGGGGTAGAACCAGCAGGCGCGCCTGGCATGCAAACATCTTTAGCAAATGGAAATGTAGTGACGCTACCGGCAATCGATCCATTTGTAGACGGAGCGGCTGTTAAAACAGTTGGAACGCTTCCGTATGACATCAGTAAAGAGCTTGTGGACGATATTGTAGTTGTTCCTGAAGGCAAGGTTTGCACAACCATTTTATCTCTATACAATGAAAATGCGATTGTAGCAGAACCAGCAGGAGCTCTTTCGATTGCTGCTCTTGACTCATACCGTGAGCAAATTAAAGGAAAAACGGTTGTTTGCGTCATCAGCGGAGGCAACAATGACATTGGACGTATGCAAGAAATCAAAGAACGTTCGATGATTTATGAAGGGTTACAGCATTATTTTATCGTTAATTTCCCTCAGCGCGCAGGAGCTCTTCGTGAATTTTTAGATGAAGTGCTTGGACCGACAGACGATATTTCGCGCTTTGAGTATACGAAAAAGAATAACAAAGACAGCGGGCCGGCACTTGTGGGAATCGAGCTTAAGCATAAAGAAGATTATTATCCACTGATTAATCGTATGGATAAAAAAGGATTTCCCTACACAGAAATTAATAAAGAAAGCAACTTGTTTCACTTATTTATTTAAATAGAAGGTCGTTTTAAAAAGGAATGCTTCATCAACTGTCGAATAAGTTGATGAAGCATTTTTATTTTAAAAAATATTTGTTTTTTCTTTTTATTTTATCAAGACAGAAAGTGCCTCAAGCATTATAATAAAATAAACGGGTAAAAAGAGGGTTGATCGCCTTGCTATTAAAAAGCCTTGAATTCAAACATGTCAGTGGTCAAAAAGTAAAAATTACTGAAATTCCAGTTTTAGAGGAAAATAGCACGTTTCGGTTCATGTTATCTGCAAAACTTGATTTATTTATTAGACAAATCACGAACGAATCAGTTCCGAAGCAAACCTACTCGTTTCAAGAATATTTAAAACGCGTGCTGAAATGGAAAGATTACGAACAGCTCTTTAAGTCTCATGTATTAAAGCATAATGCATAAACGTAAAAGTTGACTTTTCTGAATATTTCAGCAGAGTCAACTTTTTTTGTTGATTTAAAAGGTTGAACACGCGCTTTACGAATTAGCAAAACTTGCATTCTATTATAACTATATTGTTGTAAGCGTTCATGTTATACTAGTCTGCAATGCATCTTATAGGGGTGAACACATGTCGAAAATTAAAGTGGTAACGGATTCAACAATTGATTTAACGTTGGAAGAAGCTGAAAAATACGGTATTGAGATGATACCTTTATGTATTAATATTGATAATGAAACATATTTGGATCGCGTGGAATTAACGCCGGTAGATTTTATTGAAAAAATGAAAAATTCAAAAGAATTACCAAAAAGCTCTCAGCCGGCTATTGGTTCTTTTGTTGAAGTATATGAACGATTAGTGAGTGAAGGGTATGACGTGATTTCCATTCATATGACTGGAGGAATGAGCGGAACCGTTCGAGCAGCTGAAAGCGCGGCGCAAATGGTAGCAGGAAATATCACCGTTGTCGATTCTATGTACATTACAAAAGCTCTTTCGTTTCAAGTCTTTGAAGCGGTGAAAATGATTGAAGAAGGGCATATGGTAGAAGAAATTGTCGCGCGCTTGGAAGAGGTGCGTCAAAATACGAATCTTTTTGTCGTAGTCGATACGCTTGAAAATTTGGTTAAAGGTGGACGTATTGGACGTGGAAAAGGGTTAATCGGTTCTCTTTTAAATATTAAGCCCATTGCTTCTCTAGCTGACGGAGTATATACTCCTGTTGCTAAAGTGCGCAGTCATTCTCAAATTGTTAAGTTTTTAACGAAGCAGTTCGAAGAGCATACAGAAGGAAAAAGTATTAAAGGAATAGGGCTTGTACATGCAGATGGACTTGGGCTCGCTTCTAAGTTAAAAGAATCAATCGTGAAGGCAAGAGGCTATACGCATTTTTCGATTGAAGATACGACGCCTATTATCTCGACGCATACGGGTATTGGTGCAATTGGTTTTATGTATTTTGCTGAATAAAGTGAGTTGCTTTTTGCAAGTCACTTTTTTTGCTTTCTCTTTTCTGGAAAAAGGAGAAAGAGAAGTGGACGAACGTGTGATATAATAGAATCAACTTTCTACCAGCCAATGCTGTGCTGGTTACTATTCTTTTGAATCCGGAGTATACCGATGAAAAAATATATTCGAAATTTGAGTGTGTTTAACAAAACGGTTTTATTTTCTACTTTAATTGTAGTTGCCCTTGGAGTCATTTCTTTAGCCATTAGCTATCAAGTTCAAAAAAAAATGGCAAAAGAGACGTTAACGCAGCACGTGTTAATCATGGCCGATTTATGGAGGGAGTCTTTATCTAAACAAGACGTAATAGCAGCAGTGGATTCAAGGAACGGGACGATTCCTGAAAAAGACGAGCTAGAAAAGCAGTTCAGAAAGATTTATGAATTGCATCCGTCATACTTGCAGGGATACATTATGACGACCGAAAAATTCAAATCTCATGGAAATAAGATTATCGTAACAGCGAATAAGAAAATTAAACAATCGCTAGAGCCGTCTATGATTTATTATGGGGGAGAAGAATTTTACAAATCATTTAAGCAAGCAGAACAAGAAAAGAAAAATATCGTAACATCTACATACAAAGACGAATTCGGGACGTGGATAACCGTTTTATCGCCTATTGTAAACAGCTCTGGAAAAGTTGTGGCCATTCTTGGTGTAGATATAGATGCAAGCGCTATCTATGTCTACCAAAAACGTTTAATTGTGTCTTTGGTCGTTGCGTTTACGCTTCTGTTTACCTTCATTATTGTTATTCAAGACTGGGGACTAAGACGATTAATGTCGCCCCTTGGGGAATTAATAGAAGGAATTCAAGCGGTGAGTCAAGGGGAATTTGACGTGAAGCTGACACACGAAGATGATTCTGAGTTAGGGAATGTACACACAAGATTTAATGAAATGACCGAGCGGCTGCAGCAGCTTTTTCATCAAGTGTCAGTAACAAAAGAACACCTGAATGTAGAAACAGATCTCAGTCATACAAAAGACGGAATTACCAAAGCGATTGATGAATTGGAAGTTATTATGGAAAAAACGAGGATGCAAAAGGAATTGCAGCGAGCAGAGAAAATGAATGCAATTGGTCAATTAGCTGCTTCTGTAGCGCATGAAATTCGAAATCCTATGACGGTGGTAAAAGGTTTTTTGCAGCTGTTTCAAGATAATACAAAGCTTTCAAACACTGAATTAAGTTACATTCATCTTATGATTAACGAAATGGACAGAGCGGAAGCCATTATTCATGACTATTTATCTTTAGCCAAGCCGGATGTTCATCAGCATCGTTTTATTAACTGCTTAGAGTGTATTACAAGCTTAGTAGACTTATTATCTTCTTATGCTTTGTTAACAAACAATATACTCATAGAATTAGACGCAAAAGAAGAGATGTATGTTCGCGGCAGCCGAAACGAATTGAATCAAGTTCTGCTTAATATTATGAAAAATGGAATTGAAGCCATGAGAGCTGGAGGAACGCTTCGAGTAGGGCTTTACAAGCGAGAAGGGCATGTACATATTCAAATTGAAGATACTGGTATAGGCATGACCAGTGAACAAGTGAACCGGCTGGGAACAGCGTTTTATTCTTTAAAAGAAAAAGGAACAGGGATTGGTCTGATGGTTTCTTATCAACTGGTCGAACAAATGAATGGAAGAATTGAAGTGGAAAGCATACCAGGAAAAGGTTCAACGTTTACCTTGATTTTCCCTAGCTATGACTAAACTTTAACCGTGCAGGAGGAACATATGAAAAGCTGGTCTTATAAATTGTTTTTTTTACTGCTCATTAGTTGCATGATGTTAACAGCCTGTGGTTCCAAAATAGAAAATCCGCTTAATTGGAAGATGGACTCTTTTTCTTATGTTAACCAAGATCAAAAGAAAGTAGGGCTAAGTCAGCTGAAAGGAAACGTTTGGATAGCTAACTTTATCTTCACAAGCTGCGAAACCGTATGTCCCCCAATGACGGCTCATATGGCTAAATTACAAAAAATGGCTAAGGATGAAGGGCTGGACGTTCGCTTTGTTTCATTTAGCGTAGACCCTGAAGTGGACACTCCCCAGAAAATGAAGGACTATGGGACTAAATTTGGCGCTGATTTTTCGAATTGGGATTTCTTAACCGGTTATAAACAGGCGGAAATTGAAAAGTTTGCGCTGGATCAATTTAAGATGATTGTGAAAAAGCCGCAAGAAAATCCGCAGGTTATTCACGGTACGTATTTTTTTCTGATTGACAAAGATGGAGTGGTTCAAAAATCTTATCAGGGAGTGACTGATCCTCCTTATAATGATATGATCAAAGATATCAAAACCCTTCAGTAAGAGTTATAAAATCGTCAAATCTATCCGCCAAACACAGCTATCTTTATAGTGATGTGTTAGCGGATATTTTTATGAAAGAAACATGGTTATCCTTTTTTTTACATATACTATATATAGAAAACGTAGTAAAATATCAACTTGACATAGTATGATAAGATATAAAGATATAGTTATTCAGAGCGGTAAGCAGTATTGCTTGTGACAGCGAGAATACAGCATAGTTAGTAGGTGTTATGATGAGAAAATGGAAAAGTATAGTGATAAGCAGTATGAGTGCGGTGGTGTTAGCGAGCTGTTCGACAACGACTTTTTTGCCGGCGGACAATAAAGAAGAAGCCGTTCAAAAAGAAGTGGATTTAACACCTAAAAAGCATATTCCGAAAGGCTTTTTTCCTGTAGATTTAGATATTGTAGCCATTGGTGACTCATTAACAGAAGGAGTAGGAGATGAGTCTAAAAAAGGCGGTTATGTACCATACTTAACTAAATACCTTTCTAAACAAAATGAAGTGCAAAATGTACGAACAGAGAACCTAGGCAAAAGGGGAAACCGGACGGATCAGCTATTAGCGAGGTTAAATCAGCCGGGAGTAGCAGCTGAAGTATCAAGAGCAGACATCGTTTTCTTGACGATTGGCGGCAATGACGTGATGAAAGTGGTAAGGGATTACTTTTACAATATCTCAATTAAGACGTTTGAATCACAGCAGTCCAAATATGAAAAACGTCTAAATGACGTGTTTTCACGTATACGTAAGCTTAATCCTAATGCTCATATTTATTTAATTGGTTTTTATAATCCATTCTTTAAATCGTTAAGTGATGTGAAAGAAATTAATGTCGTTATTAATGAATGGAATGCGGCAAGCGAGAAAATTGCTTCTCGATATGATAATGTAAGTTATGTAAAAATTGATGATATTTTTTATGATTCTGACGTAAATTTATTAGGAAAAGACGAGTTTCACCCTAATAAAAAAGGGTACAAACTAATGGCTGAGCGCATTAGTAAATCAATGGAGGAAGAAGATCCTCTCGTTGGGGACCAGAAAAAGGAAACAGCAGAAGAAGTTACATCTGATGAAAAAGAGAAAAACACGAAAGAGAGTGGGAACGAGTAAGGAGATTGTTATATGAAGATGTGGAAAACCCTATTTATCGCGTTACTAGGGATTAATGTTCTAGGGGCTATCCTTATTATTGCGTTTATTTTTCAACCGGTTGACAAGGCCAATCCAACTCCCTCTGAAAAAGTAGAAGGAGACGCAGAACTAACTATTTTGGCTAAAAAAGCGGACTTAAATGTACTGATTGATAAATATTTAAAAAAAGAATTTAAGAATCAGCCGCTTAACTACAAAATTACTCTTACCGATGTAGTAAGAGTAGACGGTACGATTCAAGTATTCGGCGATGATATTAATATTCGGATGACATTTGATCCAATCGTACAAAAAAATGGAGATATTGTGCTTGAACAGCAGTCGCTTTCTGTTGGAAAGCTGCAGCTTCCTGTCCGCACAGTGCTTCGATACGTAAATAATAACTTTGCGCTACCAGAATGGGTAACGATTGATCCAAAGAATGAATCAGTATACGTAGCGTTACAGCAGATGAAGTTAGAGAGTGATTTTGCTGTAAAAGTACAAAAGTTTGATTTGAAAAATGATGATATTCGCGTACGTTTAATTTCGCGCAGTGAATAAAAAAACCTTCCAAATTGGAAGGTTTTTTTTGTTAACGATCTTGGGAAATCAGTGCTTCTAATGCAGGACGGTTCTTAGCAAATCCGACGGCATATACCGTATATGTTCGATTCGGACGAAGGTTCAGTGCCGGGATTTCGAGTACTACATTTTTGGTTCCTGCTATGCGCACACTAAGTTGAACATGCATAGGGGACAAAGGCAAATATTTTGTGACTTCTTTAAACTGCACGCCAGAAAAAATAACGTCTCCGCCTCTAGCCGCAATATCTACAGCAGGAGCATCAGGAGAAAGATGTACAAACCGAAGCTTTGTTTCTCCACTTGGTACATCCGTATTGTCATAGATAAATAATAAATCAAGTTTATTTAGCTCATCTACCGCCGCTACCGTGTAATTTTGGTTTGCTTTAAATGTAAATGATTCCGTTAAAACAGGTCTTCCCGTTTCTCCAGCGGGATAAATAGAAATTGTATATCTTCCAGGTTCTTGTAATTCAATATAATCTGTTTCTTGTTTATAAGTTAAGTTGCGAATCACTCGTTTGTTGTTAATATAAATATCTACAGATGGAGAATCTGGAGAAGCATGAAGTATACGAATTTGCGGCGGATTTACGCGTAAATTCGTATTTTCAGAAGAAGTTAAGACGGCCTGCTGAATATAGTACAAATGCTTTTGATAATAATGAATATGCTTAGATGGATCACTATACTTATAGTAGTTAGCTAGAAAATCGTATTTCATTGCTTTTTTAATATATTGATCAAAGGAATAATTAGCCATATGTTCAGCTCCCTTATTGTCGGAGTATAAAAACATTTCCATACGTAACCAAACATATGCTAAAACTCATAATTTATGCCGATCACTGATCACTCCCGAGACCTTCAAGGAGAAACAATGAGCCAAATGCCCTCTATGTGCATATACTGAATCAAATTATTGACTGAAGGCTTATTGTACGACCGAATTTAGTATAGAAAAAAGGAGTGAGAGCATGCGCGATTTTTATGCTCGGATGCTACGGTTAATTATGTTAAGTTTTTTACTGCTGCTACTTTTAATTCAATTTACAGAGCGCTCTACTTCATTTAATCACATTACTCCCGCGCTAAATAAAGTAACCGAGCGAATTGAGCTGATTACCTATGATCAATAAATGTATGTTTTCTGCGTTTCGATATGTACTTGTTCTTTATGCAATTTGCTTTACATTTTTATTTGTTAGTACAGTTCCAAGCCTGTTTGGTTTCACCGTCACCGTTCAAGAAACGGATTATCACCACCTGCATCGCGGAGATATAGTTGTCTTTAGAGACGAATCATCTTCTTCAAAGAATGAACTTGTACTGGCCCATAATCAAGAGCATGATGTACTGATTACAGCTCAAAGAGATTCTTTGCCTGCTTCTTTTAAAGTAATTGGAAGCTACGCATACCATCTTCCGTATATAGGGATCATTATTGAGTTTATGAAAGATTTTACTACGTTACTGGTGATGGGAAGTATTTTACTTTTGTTGTTTTCGTATACGCTGCAGCCTAAAAGGCGAATATGGCGTAAGAGAAAGTAAAAAATGGGCGAATGCACATACAGGACAATCAACTAGCGCATATAAAGTACAGTGTACGAAATGAAAAAAACAAGAGGAGAGATTGCTATGTATAACTACAATTGTTACGACCCATGCCATCACGGAGGCTATCACCACCTATACGATACTTGCCACTATCCGATTAGCTATCCTATTGGCGGTTATTATCATTGCGGAACAGGCCAGTCATTTGCATTAATTGTTGTGCTATTTATTTTATTAATCATAATTGGCTGTACCTGTTTTTGCTGATTAGGTCTCATTTGCTCGCATGTGCGAGCTTTTTATAACAGGTGGAAAAGGACAAACTTACATATAAATTGTTTAAATAATAAAAAAATTTTGCCAAATCAACATTTACCATATTATACTATAGCTAGTAACTCAATAAGCGAAGGTGAATATATGGAAAAGGAAAAAGTATTTCAACAGCTATTTTCAATGTCATTTACACCAATGCTCGTAATGAATATGGATGGAGATATTCAAATTTTAAATGAAGCGTGCTGCCACCTTTTTAAAACGACGGAGGAACGACTTCTTTCCTGTAATGTATTTGAAGAACCAAATCGCTTTTTTATCGAAAAGCATGAAGTGGAACCGTTAAGAAAGCAAGAGGAAGAAGTTGTTTTACTTAAGAAAAAAGTAGATCAGCAATTTCCGATGCACATTCATATTCAGCGCACGGAAGAGGATATTCCGCTCTTAGTTGTTCAGTGGAAAGAGTTTTCCTCAAGTATTGAAAAGCAAGAGGAAGTCATTCGGAAAATGAAGCAATATAAGCAGTTTGTCCAGCAAAGCCAAGATGCATTTATTGTAACAAGAGAAGGCAGAATTCAATATTTGAATCCCGCTGGTGTTAAACTTCTTGGCGGCGAGAAAAAAGAAGAGTATATCGGACGTCCTTGGCTTCACTTTATTCACCCCGAACATTTAGAAATCGTAAAAGAACGAATGGTTCAGCTGATGAATGGAATGTCCGTAAGGCCGCGTGTTGATGTGAAACTATTGACTAAAAAAGGGGTCGTCATTATTGAATCTTCGGCCACCAAAATTAAGTTTGAAGGACAGGATGCCATTCAGTATATTATTCGCGACGTAACGGACCGAAAAAAATATGATGAAATGGCCAGCAAATCTGAAAAGCTTACAATGGTGAGCAAGTTAGCGGCAGGAGTAGCACATGAAATTCGTAATCCAATGACGGCGATTAAAGGGTTTATTCAGCTGTTAAAAGCATCGAAACAGTATAATGAAGAATACAATGATATTATGCTTGAAGAATTGAATCGCGTCGAATCCATTATTCAAGAATTTTTAACGCTGGCCAAGCCTAAAATTGAAAATTCATACCACCCTAAAAGTCTCAATCAAATCATACGTCATGTGACATTATTATTAGATACACACGCCAATTATAAAAACTGTCGTATTATTAATGAGATTAGTGATGAGATTACAATCTTTTGTGAAGAAAATGCGCTTAAACAAGTTTTTATTAATTTAATTCAAAATGCGCTTGAGTCAATGAGCAAAGGGACAGTTAAAGTCACCGTTGAGAAAAGAAATGAATACGGCATGGTCATTATCGAGGATGAAGGCTGTGGAATTGATGAGCAATCTTTAGCTCGGCTAGGTGAACCGTTTTATTCCACTAAACAAACAGGAACGGGGCTAGGGTTAATGATTAGCTACCGAATAATCGAACAGCATCAAGGGCATATTTCATTTGCGAGTAAAGTAGGAGTAGGAACAAAAGTAGAAATTGCTCTTCCGTACATTAAAGAACCAGTGAACATTTCATAGCGCTTGCTATTCGTTCACTGGTTTTTATTTACTTAGAATAAAAACGAATGTTTTTTAAAAATTTTATTTTAATGTTCGTGTATATTGTTGACTAAAGGGTTTGTTTTTGATATATTATCAAATGGCTAGAAAATAACCGAATGATAATAAAAAAAGAAAATTCGGTCAATAACTTTTATCTTTTACCCAAAGAAAAAAAGATGATGGGAGAATGTACAATGAACTCAAATTATGATGTTATTGTGGTAGGGGCAGGACCCGCTGGGATTTTTACTTGCTATGAGTTAACGTTAAAATTACCGGAAGCAACTATTTTATTAATCGATAAAGGACACGATATCTATCGACGTAATTGTCCGATTCTTCAGAAAAAAATTGAAAAATGTCCGCCTGCGGTTGGCAAAAAAGAGTTTGCTGGCTGTTTGCCCGCTTGTTCTATTACAAATGGTTTCGGCGGAGCCGGCGCATATTCAGACGGGAAATTTAATATCACCAGTGAATTTGGAGGTTGGATGACGGATTATCTGTCTGAATCACAGGTGGTAGATTTAATTAAATATGTGGATGAAATTAATTTAAAACACGGAGCAACCGATACGATTACGGATCCGTTAACTGATAAAGTTCGTGAAATTGAAAAACGCGGATACGCAGCAGGATTAAAGCTATTGCGTGCCCAGGTGCGTCATTTAGGAACAGAGCAAAATTTAGAAATTTTAAAAAGCATTTATGAATACTTAAAAGAAAAAATTGATATGCAGTATAAAACGGAAGTAGCCGATTTAATAACAGAAAAAGAAGATGGTCAGCATATCGTGCGCGGTATCGAATTGAAGAATGGTGAAAGAATTACGGCTGATAAAGTGGTTGTTTCACCAGGTCGAGACGGCTCGAAGTGGATGAGCGACTTACTAAAAAAACGCCGTTTAAAAATGATTAACAATCAAGTGGACATCGGAGTTCGAGTCGAAACATCTAACGTTGTTATGGAAGAAATCAACAAGCACTTGTACGAAGGGAAATTCATTTATAATACGTCTGTAGGTACAAGAGTCAGAACGTTCTGCAGCAATCCTTCAGGACATGTGGTAGTAGAGAATCATTCAGGTATTATGTTAGCAAATGGACACGCATACAAAGATCCGAAGCTTGGAAGTCAAAATACGAACTTTGCGCTGCTTGTCTCTCATAAATTTTCGGATCCATTTGATCAGCCGAACGAATATGCGCACGAAGTATCAAGATTAGCTAATATGCTGTCAAACGGGGGCCTGGTTGTTCAAAAGTATGGAGATATTTTAAAGGGCCGTCGTTCAACAGCAACTCGAATTAAAGAGGGCTTTTTAGAACCAACGTTAAAAGAAGCTGTACCGGGTGACTTAGGCTTAGTGCTTCCTTACAATACGATGAAAAGCTTAATTGAAATGACAGAAGCACTGGATCATGTAACGCCTGGGTTAGCATCTGAACATACGCTGTTTTACGGTGTGGAAGCGAAATTTTACTCCGCCCGTCCGAAGTTAAATGATAAGTTTGAAACTGAAATTTCCGGTTTATACGTGGGAGGAGACGGAGCTGGTATTACGCGAGGACTCGCGCAGGCAAGTGCGTGCGGTGTGTGGGTAGCACGTGACATTGTTGAAAAATTAAAGAATCGCAAAGCAAGTTCTGAACCTGTTACTGTATAAAAAAAGAGGCCGTCAGGGCCTCTTTTTTTTATGTGTTAAATAACGAAAGCGACTAAGTAAAAGATAAAGAACTTGTACGGCTCCAACTCCGATAGTTTTATATGATAATTACCCGCTCTTTTTTAAAAAGTATGACGGAATACATCCTTCTATCGTGAGCAGAATTAAATAGAATAAGGCGAATTGACAATGTCCATTTCTTTGCATCAATAAATTCAGTGAAATTTTAGGGAGGGTATATCAAGCAATACAAGGATAAAATCAACAGTTGGAAAGAGTTATTTTTTGTTGAGTAAAATATTTATGAAAGCAGTAAAGTACGCGGGTGTTAGAATAATTATGCAAATTTATGAATGTAATTTAATGAGGAGAAAGTTCACTTTACAAACTATTTTTTGAATTAATTTTTTATCCATTAGATTTTAAGTCTTGTTAAATAACTGTTTGTGGTTTATTGAAATATGATGTAAATATTTTAAAATATAACAATTCTCAACTTTTTATGATAAAATCCTGCATTATTTTTGAATAAAAACTTGACAGAAACATATAAAATGAATTTTAATTAAAGTAAGAATTATTATCATGCAAAAATATTAAAGAAAATTATTTGCTTAATCTCTTTTGTTTTATAAGAGAACGGGGGACCCATATTTGTACGTAGTGTACTTGGGGTGAATCTTGAATAAATCAAGTAGGGTAACTCACGTACCCGAATCCGACAGCTAACTCCGTAAGCATTCAGTGAGGGAATAACAGGTCTATGAAACCATGATATTCTCATGGTTTTTTGTATAGCTAAAAATATTCCTAAACTATTAATCTGAAAATTTTTAATATATTGTATATTTCGAGTGTTATCGCTCTCAATGCATGGTAAAATAAGTATGGTAGTTAGAATCATTCTAATATAATTTATTTATGGGAGGTAAATCTATGAAGCTATCGACAAAGATTATTATCGCGCTAATTGCTGGTGCTGTTGTAGGAGTGTTGATCAATGCTTTTGCTCCAAGTGCTTTTGCTCCGCTGGACAAGTACTTGTTTACACCGCTTGGCCAAATTTTCTTAAGCTTAATTAAAATGCTTGTTGTACCAATTGTGTTTTTCTCTATCACGTTAGGTGTAGCAGGTTTAGGAGATCCTAAAAAACTAGGAAGAATCGGGGCTAAAACAGTTTCCTACTTCCTAGTTACAACAACCGTTGCGATTATTATTGGTTTAATTTTAGCATATGCAATTAAACCGGGTACGTTTGGATCTTTTGATACAAAAAACGCTTCTTTTGAAGCCGAAAAAGCACCGCCGGTTGGAGAGACATTCTTAAATATGATTCCAGTCAACCCAATTCAAGCGATGGCTGAAGGGAATATGCTTCAACTTATCGTTTTCTCTATCTTTATCGGTTTTGGTATTACGATGCTTGGAAGTAAAACAAAAGGGCTTTACAATTTACTTGAGCAAGGCAATGAATTGATGATGTATCTTGTAAATCTAGTGATGAAGTTTGCTCCTTACGGAACATTTGGGCTTCTTGCAACCGCGGTTGGAAGTCAAGGCTGGGAGGCAATTAAAGCGATGGGGCTGTACATGATTGTAGTCGTGCTCGCACTGTTTATCCATTCGATTGTAACATATGGGGGATCAGTCGCTCTTATGGCCAGACGTAATCCTATTGAATTTTTTAAAGGTTTTGCTCCTGCGATGACAGTTGGATTCAGTACATCAAGCAGTAATGCAACGCTTCCGATTTCAATGAATGTGGCTCAAAAAAATCTTCGTGTCCCGGAGTCCATCAGCAGTTTTGTCCAGCCATTAGGTGCTACCATTAACATGGATGGAACGGCAATTATGCAAGGTGTCGCGACTATTTTTATTGCACAAGTATACGGCGTTGACCTGTCGCTGGGTGCTCTTGTGACGGTTGTATTGACAGCGGTGCTTGCTAGTATTGGTACAGCAGGTGTGCCGGGAGTTGGTCTCATTATGCTAGCAATGGTATTGAGTTCGGTTGGCTTGCCTGTAGCAGGTATCGGATTGATTATTGGAATTGATCGCTTGCTTGACATGCTTCGTACATCTGTAAATATTACGGGAGACGCTGCGTGTGCCGTTATTGTGGCTGAGTCAGAAGCAAAACGTATCGATAAATCTGTAACGCAATCAGCTTAATAAGCGTAAAAGCTCTAGCTATATGCTAGGGCTTTTTTTATTGGCAAGAAACTCTTCGTTTCAGCATACAGTTTAATAAGAGTGTATGTTTGAAAGGAGAGTGCGGAAATGAATAAAACTCATGTAATAAAGCCGCTGCTCGACGACGACTACCCAGTTATTTCATATGGAAAAGGAATTTATTTGTACGACCAAGATGGAAAAAGGTACATAGATGCTTCGTCGGGGGCAGTTACAGCAAGTATCGGACACGGCGTAAAAGAAATTATTGATGCGATGACCGATCAGGCACAGAAAGTTGCGTTTGTATATCGGTCGCAGTTTACAAGTGATCCAACAGAAGCCTTAGCTAAGAAACTATGTGAATTAAGCAGCAATCATTTCCAGTGGAGCTTTTTTGTTAACAGCGGGACAGAAGCGACTGAAACGGCTATGAAAACGGCAATTCAGCATTTTCAAGAGCAAGGGAAGCCAACCAAAACAAAGGTTTTGTCACGCTGGATGAGCTATCACGGTATTACAATAGGAGCTCTGTCTATGTCAGGGCACGTTGGAAGACGAAAACGCTTCTCGTCTTTGCTTGAAGATTATCCTTCGGTTTCGCCTCCTTATTGCTATCGATGTCCGTTTCATCAAACCTATCCATCCTGTAATCTTGCTTGTGCTCACGAATTGGAAACAGTTATCAAACGAACCGGCCCTGAACATATTGCTGCTTTTATTACAGAGCCCATTGTAGGAGCAGCTGGAGCAGCGCTTACACCTCCTCCCGGTTATTATGAAGCGATAAGAGAAATTTGTGATAAATATGATGTGTTATGGATAGCCGATGAAGTCATGACTGGCGTTGGGCGTACGGGCGTGATGTTTGCGTATGAGCACTGGGGAGCTAAACCAGACATCATGACGCTTGGAAAAGGAGTGGGAGCAGGATATACACCAATAGCCGTTACGTTGGCTAGCAGCAAAACGATTGAACCTATCATGAACGGCTCCAAATTAATTATGAGTGGACATACGCTAAGTGCTAATCCGCTGTCATCCGCTGTAGGGCTGGCTGTCTTAACTTATATTGAAAAGAATGATCTTGTTCAAGAAGTAGCGCTGAAAGGCGACTATTTAGTAAAAAAATTAAAGGAGCTTCAACTTCTTTACCCTATCATTGGTGATATACGTGGTAAAGGCTTATTAGTTGGTCTTGAGCTTGTGCAAAATCCAAAAACGAAGGAGCCTTTTTCATCCTCCGAAAATATGACGGCGCGCGTAATAAGTAAGGCCCAGAAAAATGGTCTTCTCCTTTATCCTTCGCAAGCAGGAACAGACGGAGTCGAAGGAGACGGTATTATTATTTCGCCGCCATTTACAATTACTCATCGTCAACTAGATGAAGCGGTCGAGCTGCTTTCGAAAACATTGTATGAAGTACAAAATGAAAAACAGGGAAATGAGGTGAAATAAGTGACAAAGGTCGAAAACTCATTTCAAAAGATGACAACTGTGGAACAAGCGATTGAATACGTGGATCATGCTGCTACGCTGATGATAGGAGGGTTTGGAGGAGTAGGCAGTCCACCTTCTCTTATTGACGGTCTTATTGAAAGCGGAAAATCAAATTTTACACTGATATGTAATGATTCGGGCTTTCCTCATATTGGTGCGGGAAAATTAGTAAGTCAAGGAAGAATTCAGAAGCTGATCGCTTCTCACATTGGATCGAACCCAGTGGCTGGAACGCTGATGACAGAAGAAAAGCTGAAAGTTGAGTTTTCTCCTCAAGGAACGCTTGCTGAGCGGATTCGAGCGGGAGGAGTTGGACTTGGAGGAGTACTGATTGATGTAGGAATAGAAAATGACATTATTCAATTTGGAAAAGAAAAAGTGGAAATAGACGGCAAGACATTTTTAGTTGAAAAACCGCTCACAGCCGATGTGGCTTTTGTATATGCAAAAAAAGCAGATCCATTCGGCAACTTGCTTTATGATAAAAGCGCTCGAAACACTAATCCCTTAATGGCTATGGCAGGTCGTATAACTATTGCTGAAGTGGATGAAATCGTCCCTCTCGGCGACATTGACCCAGAGAACGTGATGACGTCAGGTGTATTTGTGAATTATATTGTGCCTTCAAAAGGAGTGAATTGGAAATGGGTTTGGGAATAGATATTCGTCATCGTATTGCGAGACGCGCTGCGGCTGAAATCAAAAACGGCATGATTGTTAACTTAGGGATCGGCATTCCTTCTCTTATTCCTAATTATGTACCAAGCGCTGTTCATGTGATGTTTCATGCTGAAAACGGAATTTTAGGGTTAGGATCTTCGCCTCCTTTAGGTGAAGAAGATGAGAATGTCTGCAATGCAGCAGGCTATCCAACAACTACTGTTCAAGGGGCTTCATACTGTGATAGTGCTACAGCCTTCGCGATGATTCGAAAAGGATACGTCGATATGACCATTCTTGGTGCGTTAGAAGTGAGTGAAAAAGGGGATTTAGCTAATTGGATTGTGCCAGGTAAGCGAGTTCCTGGGATGGGAGGAGCGATGGAATTAGCTCAAAAAGCGAAAAAAGTCATTGTGCTAATGAATCATACGAGTAAGACAGGAGAACCAAAACTGGTTAAGACGTGCTCTTTACCTCTTACTGCTTCGGGCTGCGTGGGATTAGTTATTACGGATCGGGCAGTTTTTAAAGTAGAAAAAGATGCCCTTCTTCTAACCGAGTTAATGTCTCCTTATACCGTAGAAGATATTTTGAGTTCAACAGAAGCGACCGTTCGCCTGAGTGATCAATTGATTACGATACCATAAGGAGGACCATTACATGAACATACAGCAATCTATTCATAACTGGATGACAGAGCATCGTCAAAGCGCAGTGCGTTTACTCAAGCGTTTCGTAGAAGAAGCAAGCGTACAGGGTTCTGAAAAGCATGCCCAGGCAATTGTCATTGAACGCCTTCGACAGCTGCAGTTAGATATTGATATATGGGAGCCAGACGAAAAAAAACTTCGTACCCATGAAGCTTTTGCCTCCAACCGTTCTAGTTTCCGAGATAGCCCGAATGTGGTAGGCGTGTTAAAAGGAAAAGGTGGAGGGAGATCCATCATTTTAAATGGACATATTGATGTCGTGCCTCCCGGCGATCTTTCACAGTGGAAGGAAGATCCTTATACGGCCGTTGTAAAAGATGGAAACCTATATGGGCGCGGTGCAACGGATATGAAAGGAGGGAATGTGTCGTTACTTTTAGCGATTCAAGCATTAAAAGAGCTAGGCATTTCATTAAAAGGAGATGTTATTTTTCAAAGCGTAGTAGAAGAAGAAAGCGGAGGTGCAGGAACACTTTCCTGCGTGCTTAGAGGGTATAAAGCAGATGGTGCCATTATTCCAGAACCAACCAACATGAAGATCTTCCCTAAACAGCAAGGCTCGATGTGGTTTCGCGTGATCGTACATGGAGTAGCAGCACATGGAGGGACTCGGTATGAAGGGGTGAGCGCCATTGAAAAAGCAGCTGTTGTGCTTAAACATATTGAGGGTCTTGAAAAAGAGAGAAACAGCCGAATTACAGACCCGCTCTATAATAAAATTCCTATTCCCGTGCCAATTAATATCGGAAATATACAAGGAGGAACGTGGCCTTCTTCAGTTGCTGATCAAGTAGTATTAGAAGGCAGGATAGGAGTTGCTCCGCATGAAAAAATGAAAAATGTTAGAGCGGAAATGAAATCGTGGCTTGAACTTTTGCCTCAGTGTGATGAGTGGTTTGCTAATCATCCTGTCGACTTGGAATGGTTTGGGGCCCACTGGCTTCCCGGTGAAATTGAATTAGAGCATCCGCTTATGACCTCTCTTTCGTCCTCTTTTTATCAAGTGAAACAGACTCAGCCGGTCGTTGAAGCATCTCCTTGGGGAACGGACGGCGGGATATTGTCACAAGTTGGAGATATTCCAACAGTTGTGTTTGGACCAGGAGTAACAGAAGTAGCCCACTTTCCGAATGAGTATATTTGTATTCAAACGATGCTTGATGCAGCAGAAATTATTGCTCTCACCGTAGCAGACTGGTGCAGTATTGCGGACTAAGCTAAAAAGGGAGAGGATACAAACAAATGGCGAAACAAGAAAATATTTGTCAACCAACCTTTGCTATGACTCTTTTTTTAGATGAATGTAACAAGCGTCTGAGAATAGATGATTACCGGGGAAATGTGAACGATATTTACAGCTATATATATAAAGAAATTGATAAGGCAACGTACGAAAAGTGGATTATAAAAGCACGTGCTGAACATCTGTTGGACTGGATGAGCTTGGGATTTTCTTTAGAAGCAACTGTTCCCTACTATTTTAATGGAAGCGACGCGTATCTTTTATGCTACTATACGTCTCAATCCCGCCGAGACAGCGGGGAGACGTTAAAAGAAACAGAGCTGCTTCAAGATGTTTTGAATTTGCCGACATCTGATTATTCTCCTTTATCAAATCAACTGATTATGCGCCGAGCCATTTCATCTGACGCTAAACAACTTTCTCAGCTCTACCGTCAAATCTTCACAGTGTATCCTACGCCCCTCTACGAAGAAGAGTATCTCTTTAGTTTGCTTCAAGAAGATAGTTTGTTTTATATCATAGTTGACAAGAACGATATCGTTAGCGCTGCTTCTGCTGAAATTGACTATGTCTACCACAATGCTGAACTAACGGATTGTGCGACTCTCCCTGCTTACCGAAAGTATGGATTTATGAAGCATTTATTAAGCGCACTAGAGGCGGAGTTAAAACAGCGGCATATTTTTTGTGCATACACAATAGCGAGAGCGCTTTCATTTGGGATGAATGCCGCTTTTCATCAGCTTGGGTATATCTATACGGGACGGTTAACGAATAATTGTTACATTTATAAATCGTTAGAAGATATGAACGTATGGGTGAAGGATTTGTCAAAAAGTAAAAGGTGAGAAATAATTAACCAATTTATGGGCTGTAACATATAACAATAGTAAATCTTCATAAAGGAGCGATTGTATGTTATATGATTTATATAAGCCGTCCCGACATTGGAAAGATATTGAGTTATGGAAAGATATTCCTGAAGAAAAATGGAATGACTGGATTTGGCAATTAACAAACACAATTCGAACGCTAGATGATTTAAAAAAAGTCATTAACTTAACTCCTGAAGAAGAAGAAGGAGTACGCATTTCAACCAAAACAATTCCGCTCAATATTACGCCTTACTATGCATCTTTAATGAATCCAGATGATCCTCGCTGCCCCGTTCGTATGCAGTCTGTTCCGGTTGGCAAAGAACTTCATAAAACAAAATACGATCTAGAAGATCCCTTAGATGAAGACGAAGATTCTCCAGTGCCAGGGTTGACTCATCGCTATCCTGATCGCGTTTTGTTCTTAGTGACCAATCAATGCTCCATGTACTGCAGATACTGTACTCGAAGAAGATTTTCAGGACAAATTGGAATGGGTGTTCCAAAAAAGCAGTTAGATGCTGCGATTGCTTATATCGCCAAAACACCTGAAGTACGAGACGTACTCATTTCAGGCGGTGATGGCTTGCTAATTAATGACAACATTTTAGAATATATTTTGAAGAATTTAAGAGCTATTCCCCATGTGGAAATTATTCGAATTGGCACAAGAGCACCCGTTGTGTTTCCGCAGCGAATAACGGAAAATTTATGTGCCCTTTTAAGAAAATATCATCCAGTGTGGTTAAATACTCACTTTAATACATCCATTGAAATTACGGAAGAGACAAAAAAAGCATGTGAAATGCTTGTCGATGCAGGCGTTCCAGTTGGCAATCAAGCGGTTATTTTAGCTGGGATTAATGACAGTGTAGCTATCATGAAAAAGCTTATGCACGATTTAGTGAAAATACGCGTTCGTCCTTACTATATTTATCAATGTGATTTATCAGAAGGAATTGGGCATTTCCGCGCACCTGTTTCCAAAGGGCTTGAAATTATGGAAGGGCTGCGAGGTCATACGTCTGGATATGCCGTTCCAACGTTTGTTATTGATGCTCCAGGAGGTGGAGGAAAGATTGCGGTTCAGCCAAACTATATTATTAGTCAAAGCGCAAGTAAAGTTGTTCTGCGAAACTTTGAAGGCGTGATTACGACGTATCCAGAGCCAGAAAGCTATGTGCCTGGGCGTGCAGATGATTATTTTCGAGCTGTTTATCCATCATCGGATGCTAAAGATTCTTCCATCGGCATCTCGGGTCTTATGAATGATGCTCAATTCAATCTTGTACCGGAAGGATTAGGGAGAGTAAAAAGACGTAAAACGTATGAAAGTGACAGTGCTCACGAAAGTCTAAAAGATAAACGTGAAAAAAGAGATGAATTAAAAGATAAAAAGTTTAAAGCTCAATTAAAAAAAGACGGTAAAAGCGACGATGCTCCATCATCTTAAGGAGGTCCTGTAATATGACTGTTCAATGCGCATGGTGCGAAGAAGAAAAAGCGGTAGAAACAACCAATACCGCATACTGGGAATTGCCAGACGGAACGAGAAGTATTGAAATTACTCATATGCCATGTATCAGCTGTTCAGGTTGCGGGATGTCATATCAAGAAGAAGATATCATAGAAGAAGTGGAAACACAGCTGCTTCTTGTCGATACAAAAAAACTTGATGAATCCATTCGGTATGATGAGCTATTAAAAGTGCCAAGATTATTAAAACGGAACTACTTTAAATTCTAAAAAGCCGCCCCTTATTTTGTAAGGGGCGGCTTTGCTTATTGATAAGCCTTTGTTCCAGCAGTACGCAGGCTATAGGCATGTTTTAAAGCTACTGTAACAGGACGGAAAGTTGGAAGTTCGACTTCGTCTATTTTCGAAACGGGCAACAGACCAACAGATGTGCTCGTAATAAAAACTTCATCAGCTTCTTTTAAAAAGGAAGGTGTCATATTTTGTTCTCGGATTTGAATGGCTTGTTCTTGAGCACATTCCAGTACGTTAGCGCGCGTAATACCGGATAGAATTTTTCTTGTTGCAGGAGTCGTGAACAAGACGTTGTCTTTTATCGCAAATACATTGCTGCTCGACCCTTCGGTTATGTATCCGGCTTTTACTAAAATAGCTTCTTTACATCCTTTAGAAGCCGCGGCTTGTTTGGCCAGAAGGTTAGGAAGTAGGTTTAATGATTTGATATAGCAATTAGCCCATCGTTCGTCTTCCAAAAGAAGCGTGGAAATGCCTTTTTCATAGGCTTCTTCAGGTGTTTGGCGAGGGTGGCGTATTGTGAGTGCTAATTGTGCAGGTACATCGGGAAATAAATGATTTCGAGGAGCAATCCCGCGCGTAACTTGAATATAAATATCGGCGTCTTTTAACGTTGACTTTTCCATTGCTTGATCAATGATGTCCTTTAGCTCTTGTCTTGAAACCGGCAGTTCGATAAAGATTGCCTTTGCACTTCTTTCTAAGCGGTCTAAGTGACGTTCAATTGAAAACGGAATCCCTTTGTATACGCGAATAAATTCATAAACACCGTCTCCGAACTGGTGACCGCGTTCATCAATTGGAATAACAGCCTCATTAATATCTCTAAACTCTCCAGCATAATATGCTAATTCCATCTTGAAAAACTCCCTTCCTTTAGATATTAAAACGTTAACATAAAATTCAGCAAAATGAAATTATTTACTTGGTTTCTTCGAAGAAAATGAAAAAAGTCATACTCCTTTAGGAGTATGACTTTTATGAAAACGTACGTTTGAATGCTAATGAAAATTTCTGAATGGCTTTTTTAGGTGTAACAAACTGAACGATGAGCTTGGTACCGGTGATGAACCAATCGACAATACGGCTGCCGAGAAGCATCGTTACTAAAATGGATAAGGCGATTAAGACGATAATACCCCAAGACGTTGGCTCTAGACTTTTTGAGAAGTCAGTTGTAAAGAACCATTTTAAAATGAAGCCGTGCAATAAATACACGTATAGCGATCGCTGTCCAATGCTTGTTAAAGCAAAACCGCGCGTTGGAATTAAAGCCATAAAGGCAAAAGATACAAGAAAAGCAATTCCATAGTGAGAAACGCGCATTAAAAATTCGGCCACATTGTCGTACGTGTTCGTTCCATACAGCATATCTGTGTAAGCCGTGTCGTCCAAGAAAGAATAGCTTCCAATTAATGTAACTAGTAATACGATGGATGCAATGATTCGATTTCGCGCTGTCAAAAGATTTGTAAAAGGCTCTTGTCGCTGTGACAAATAGTAGCCTAAAAGGAAAAACGGGAAAAAGACAAACATTCGGCTAATGCTTAGAATTTTATCAAATCCGTCAATATCAATGAAGCCCATTGCAAGTCCAAGCGAAATAGAGACAGTTAAGCTAATCCACATCGGGAATTTTGCAAAGAAAGGAAGCATTAATTTCCAAAAAATTAAGCTCAGTAGAAACCACATTGCCCATCTAGGAACCAAATATTGAAGCGTGTACGTTTCATCTGTATAAAGCACACTATAATAAAGGGTATAGATAGTTTGGAAAGCTAAATAAGGAAGAGCCACCTTTGTAAATATTTTTTTGTAATATCCTTTTTTATGGAAATTTTTTGAGAAATAACCTGCTAGTAAAATAAAGACAGGCATATGGAAAATAAAGATAAAGTGATAAATGGACAGCATTCCGTTGCTATCTGTTCGGTACGGAGAAATCATGTGTCCAAATACAACTAAAAAAATTAATACGAATTTAGCATTATCAAAGTAAGCATTTCGAGTATTCATAGTATTATTTTTCCTCAACATATGCTGATGTAAACCTCCCACCAACAAGATTTATTTAAATGGCGATTATTGTTAGAATAACCTTTCACTACGGAATTAAAACATGAATTCTTCTTTTTTGCAATTACATAAAGGCTTGAGAAACCTGTCGATTCAACGCTTTTGTTATAAAAACGATGTGTTTTTGTTACAAATGTCTTTTTGAAAAAAGAAAAATATTGATATAACAATATTTATTCGTTACGCTAATAGTGAAATTTGTTTTGCAACTGTAACATGAATTTAATATTTTTTGTCCAGTAAAACACTTATATTGCAGTGTTCGACATCTACATATCACAGAAGAAGTTGTAGATTTCTTAAAAAAATGATAGAAAAGATACACATACCGCTGGAGGGGGAGTACGATGAAATCCTTTTATCACTATATAATGAAATTCCGATCAAATAAAAAACATGATCGAATGGGAGAGTTTGCGCGAAGTGCTTATGATGATCACAGCTTCCCGAAATCTTCAACAGATTATGACGAACTGAGTTCTTATTTAGAGCTTAACGGACATTATTTATCAAGTATGACCGTATTTGATGAAGCATGGGAGCTTTATCAAAATAATGCGTGAGAAATAAAAAAGCGGGCTGATGGATATCCATCAGCCTGCTTTTTTATTTTCTTTAGCTCATGCACTAAGCAGGAGGAAAAATGATAGAGGGCAATAGATAATAAAGGCTTGGTTCTAAAGATGTTATACTTCCCCTTTTTTAGTTACTGCATATAATATTGTAACTTTTCAGTAGGTGTATGTTTACTAAGGAGGTGCGACGATGGCAGGGAAGAAAAAACCTAAATACGGAATTGGTGAAACAGTCGTTGTAACAATATACGGGACCGTTGGCACTATTACCGATATAAAAGTGATGGATGGGATTTTTGTATACGAAATCAACCATAGTGAAGGTCTTTTTTTAGAAGATACAATTGAGCTTCTAGAAGAATATGAAGGTCAAATATTAGTACAGGAAAGAGTAGAGCTTGAATATAAATTTTTCTTCGGCGATATCGTCCAGGTTTTTAATTATGGAAAAGAGTTATTTAAAATCATTGGTATTCGAACAGAAATATGGCGTTATAAAGAGGATTCATGGGAAGATATTGTCTATGAATTGTCACGTGTAACAGATGGAGAATGGCTTGAGGCTAGTGAAGAAGAACTCATTCTCGTAACTCCTCATGAGGAAACAGAAAATTACGCTCAAAGTGTTGATATGTTGTATTTAGGTAAAGAAATTAAAAAGACGGAGTTGCTACCAAAGATGAAAAAACAAAACGGTTCTGAAAAAGAAGAAGTGAGGTTAACTAAAGAAAAGCATGAGATTATAAACGGTCTTTTAGATGTGTATAATGATTATAAATTTTTGTATGAGCTTTTTGAAGATGAAGAATACGCTGAAGTCATGAACTTAGTGCTGAAACATTTAAAAAAGATAGCAAAATCCGAACAAGGAAAATAGCAGGTAGATGCCTAATAAATAAAAGATAGCCTAGATAGATCATCACATCTCTCTTAGCTATCTTTTATTGTGTATACGGCGATGGTAATGAAAAAAGAATGGGTATAATTACCTCTCTATTTAAACTGCTGAAATTTTAGACATACTATTGCCAAATTGTTCATAAATGTGTATAAGGTAAAACTTCAAGCAGAAGATGGAGTGAACCTATTTTTAAGAAAAATAAGGTACGCTAATCCGTTCAAACGGGATAAGGAGTGATATTGTGAAAGAAATCGAAGTGGTCATTGATACGGAAGAAATTGCGGAGTTCTTTTACAATGAACTAGTCAAGCGAGGCTATGTTCCCGCTGAAGAAGAGCTAGGCGAATTAGCGGATATAACTTTTGATTATCTCATTGATAAATGTATTATTGATGAGCAAGATGAAGAATAAAAAGATAGATACATCTGTAACGACGGGGAAACTCGTCGTTTTGTTTATGAGACAGCGGTTATGAAAAAGGATTAGCAGCTTTTATAGCGGATTGTACTTTTATATGATGCTGAAGGGGAATTTTTTTAACTGAAGAAGCGGGAATAGAGTCAAGAAGAGAAAATATGCTTTCGTCTTCAAACCAATCTTCTTTTCTTAAAAAAAGATGTACGCGGTCTCCCCAGCTCATAGTTAAAGTCGGGCTATAGAGCTTTTTGGAATGAGTTCTGTCATTTGTAAATATATCTGAATTATAATCGCTTCGAGACCCTGTATGAGGGTGTTTAAGGCTAAAGGTATAAATAGCATCATACAAGTTTGAATAAAAAAGAAGAACGTATAAAGTTTTTCCCACTTCAATCCGTCTTAAGACAGACTCAAAATGATACACTTTCGTTCCACTTAACTCAATCTTATTACCTGAATAATAGGGAAAGACGATTTGAGTCATACCGAGAAAGTTTTGAGTGTGAAACTGCCAAGAGTGAAGAACATCACGCTGAAACTCTCTTTTAAAGAGAACATTTTTTTCGATATGATACTGTTCGTTCACAATCAGAGCTATTGATAAGAGCGTTTTGTTTCTATGCTGCCAAAAGTCATTCCAAACAGCTATCATAAAAGACGATATGTGAAAAGCGGGGAGTAAATGAAACAGATTGCTGTTTTGCTCTTTGCTTTTTTCATAGAGTAACAGCTGAGCGTAAGCATCATGAAAAATGGCCGAGTTGGAGTGTTCTAAAAACAAGAAGTATGCGTGCTGTTTTTCTGATGAAAGCAGGGATTTTATTAAGGTAGTGGAGAGATCTGTCATATAATAGCCGCCGTTTCGTGAAACTAAGTGTGCTAAAAGAGCCCAATGAATTTCAGGGTGTTTTTGATAATAGTCCAAATAAGCTTGTGTACGTGTAACATTGTTTTGATTAGCTTTTTTTACTTTTCTTCGAATTTCTTTAATCCATTTTACATCTTCTCCGATAAAAGAGAGCGGGCGAATAGCGGGAGGTTTGTGCTGCATGGTTTGCTGCAGACGAAGAACATCCTCCAATTTAACGAGAGAATTGGTGTCAGTAGAAGTCATGTTAGGCCTCCTTTGAAACGTTTAACTATTTAAAAAAAGGGTAAGGGACTTTTTGAAACCTTTATAACATTTCGTACGTATAAAGGGTAACAAATGTTAAGAAAAGAGGTTTTCTTTATGTTCAGAAAAATATTTGAATCATTAACTGGATCTAAACATCGCCGCTACAGTAGCAGTGATCGACACTACAGACGTCCTCGTCATTACAGCAGCAGTGATCATCATTACAAACGTCCACGCCATCATAGCAGCAGTAGCGATTATAAGCGAAGCAAATATTATGACAGCCACAGTCATTCAAAATATGGCCATCACCATTACAAGCGCAAACGTAAAAGCGGAAGTTTCTTTTCAAGCTTTTTCTCAAGTTGATTTATGATGAAAAATCGAATGTTCAAACACTTTCATCGCTGGCTAGTTGACCGTCCTTTCAAAAAAGGAAAAGTCATTTGCGGGCGATATGAAATCATAGATGTACTGGGAATGGGAAGCTATGGTATAACATATGTCGCTAACGACATTGTGCAACAAAAAAAGGTAGTAGTAAAGCAGCTCCGTAAAACGAAGCAGCGCACGTCCCAGGGGCTGAAGTCTTATCATTATGAAGCGAAATTGCTGTCTCAGTTAAATCACCCTCAAATTCCTTCACTGTATGAAGCTATCGAAACAGATGAAGGCTGTTTCTTAGTGATGGAGTTGATTCAAGGGAAAACGTTTGAAGATTTAATTTTTGAAGAGAAGTGCGTGTATACGGAAGAACAAGCGCTTGATATTTTACTTGATATTCTAAACGTAGTTTCTTCTCTTCATGAGCAAGGAATCGTTCACCGTGATCTTCGTATTCCGAATATTATTGATGTTAACGAGACCATCTATGTTATTGACTTTGGCCTTGCTAGATTTTTAGGGGACCATGAAGAAACAAGCACCCTTATAGAAGAACAGCAGTTTATGAGACAAACATCTGCTGCAAGCGATATCTATGCGCTTGGTCATTTTCTTTTATTTTTATTATACTCTGGTTATGAGCCGACGGAGAAACAAGAAAAAAGCTGGGAACAAGAGCTAAGTTTGGCGACACCAATTAAGACCATTATTCAAAAAATGCTGAGCGCAGATGAATCGTATGAAAGCATTAAAAGTTTACAAAAAGATATTTATGACTATATAAATAGTAAGAACTCAGGGAGGGGAAAGTATGGCGCTATTTAATAAAGCGTTAGCCCGCATTGGAATTGGCGCAGCGCGAGTCGACGCTAAGCTTGTCAATGATGAATTTCGTGCTGGTGAAAAGATTGAAGGGATTGTTGAAGTGTACGGAGGCAATGTGGAGCAGAAAATTGACAGCATCTATCTGCGTCTATTCACAACTTATGTAAAAGAAAGAGACGATAAAAAATACAAGCAGGATATTGAGCTTAATACGTTTAAGATTAACGACCCGTTTACGATTCAACCATCTGAGACGAAGTCTATTCCTTTTACCTTTCAGCTGCCTGATGATACGCCCGTTACATTAGGGAGAACCCGGGTGTGGGTGGCGACGAGCCTCGACATTAAAGATGCGGTTGATCCGTCGGATATTGATCATGTAAAAGTGCTTCCTAATCAGATGGTAACAAGCACAATTGAAGCTATGGAACAGCTTGGCTTTCGCTTGCGCCAAGTCGAGTGCGAAGAAGCTCCTCGCAGGATGAGAAAAAGACTTCCTTTTGTTCAAGAATTTGAATTTGTTCCAAGCGGTGGAGTGTACGCTGGGAAAGTAGATGAAATTGAAATCATCGTGCAGCCAAGCGGCTTACATGACTACGATTTATTTATAGAAGTAGATCGACGAGCCAGAGGATTTGGCGGCTTTCTATCTGAAATGCTGGATGCAGATGAGTCGCTCGTTCATGTTCATGTTTCTGAAAAAGAAATTTCTCAGTTGAAAAATAGATTAACCAATATTATTTCACGCTATAGCTAACGTGCATAGCTCTCCTTTATTTTTCGTATATTAAAGACAGTAAAAAGAAAGGAGAGAGGTATATGCCGCAATCAAAGCAAACGAAAAAAATAAATGCAAAAGAGGAATTTTCGGCTGAATTTGTCGTTCATCAAGCTCCTAAGCCAGAAGACTATATTCAGCCAAAACGTGTGAATAAGTAAAGCATGTAGAACGCTACATGCTTTTTCTTTTAATAGGTTGGAGGAAATAAAAAATGGTAAATCGCACTACAAAATATTCTCTATTTATTGTATCGCTTTTAGCTTTCTTTTTACTCATTTTATTTACGTTTAATACACCTTGGGTGAAACAGCTTGACTTTAATGTACTTCATACTATTGAAGGATGGAGGACGGACACGTTAACACCTATCATCATATTTATAACAACCGTAGGATCTTGGTATGTCACTGCGCCAATCTGGTTTGCAATTATAGTATTTCTTCTTTATAAACGAAAAGGGTTGCTCGTTTTATATATCACGCTCGTTTTTTGGGGAGTTCGCGCTTTAAATTGGGGGTTGAAGGAGATTTTTGCAAGACCAAGACCTGATTGGAGTCAAGTCGTTCCCGCCTCTCACTATAGTTTTCCGAGCGGACATGCCATGAACTCAATGGCGTTTTACAGCGGAGTACTTTTGTTAATATGGATGTATACAAGAAGCAGGGCTATCAAAACGGCAGCTGCATGGGTAATTGCTATTGTTATTTTATTAATTGGATTTAGCCGTTTGTATTTAGGTGTACACTTTTTAACGGATATACTAGCAGGATATTGTTTAGGACTTGCTTGGTCCTTAGGGGTCTACCTCCTTTCTAAACGCCTATATAACCAAAAATAGGAGCAATGGTTACATTTTTTTCGTTAATATTTCATTTTGTTTAAGTAGGCCTATTGATTCATCCATTCAAAAACAACTAATGATAAAATGAAAAACAAATATTTTATGTACATGTTTAATAAGAAAAAACTAGTAATTTCGACAAAAAACGTTTTGATTCGATAAAGGGTTTTCGGATTTTATCACTAATTATATAAGAATACATGACGTAAAAGAGTAAATACTTGCTTTTGGGTGGAGGGAAGAATGTTGAGTGTGTGGACCACAATAAAAAAACAATTTAATATTAGCACAGAATATGATGTAACCATTATGCAAACAGAAGAAAAAGGCGAAAAGCGCGGATATAAGCCTGTCCATCGTCTAACGATTACAGCATTCGATCATCAAGACGCAGCAACACAAGTATTTCAGATGTTTAATATTGCTGATAATTTGCCAAAAGATTGTGATGCGAGGTTTATCAGCACAGGCGATATTTTGTTAATTGATGAAGGTACTCGGGGGAAGTACTACTACAAGCTATGGACAGACGGCTGGCAAAAAGTGAATCGCCTGCACGTACGTTAAACATAAGGTAAAAGCGACCTATCTGGCCGCTTTTTATTTATATGTCGACTCTTAGTAATCACGAGTATGATGGCCAGGGCCATTTTTTCGGTTTGTTGCTGAATATTCATCTCCATGTGCTTCATGTTCTGCTATAATTGCTTCCTTTGGAATATGATTATTCTTTTTAGGCGAATTAATTCGGTTGCGATGTTTTTTTCCCATACATATCACCTCAGCTAACGTTAGTAAATCCCTTGCGCTATTAGCGTACCCTTATATAAAAAGACATACTACGCCATTTTTTGGGCCGTATGTCTTTTTATTTTTGACGCATAATGTTAGAAGTAAATAGACAAGCAAGGGATACAATATGGTATAGTGAAAGCGTAAGATTTTTTACATATAGGAGGTACGAAATGAGCGTACATATTGGAGCAAAACAAGGTGATATTGCAGAAACGATTTTACTTCCAGGTGATCCACTTCGTGCAAAATACATTGCAGAAACGTTTTTAGAAGATGTAACTTGCTATAACGAAGTGCGCGGTATGCTTGGATTCACAGGAACATATAAAGGAAAGCGCGTTTCTGTTCAAGGAACAGGAATGGGTGTACCATCAATTGCTATTTATGTAAATGAACTAATGAATGAATATGGTGTTCAAAACCTAATTCGGGTTGGTACATGCGGAGCAATTCAAAAAGATGTAAAAGTACGTGACGTTATTTTAGCCATGTCTTCGTCAAGTGATTCACAAATGAACCGCGTTAAATTTGGTCCTATCGACTATGCACCGACAGCTAACTTTGATTTATTAAAGCGCGCTTACGATGCAGGTGTTGAAAAAGGCCTTCAGTTAAAAGTAGGAAGTGTATTTACATCTGATCAATTTTACAATGAAGACGGCCAGCTAGAAAAATTGGCAGCTCACGGCGTATTGGCAGTTGAAATGGAAACAACGGCTTTGTATACGCTAGCTGCTAAATACGGCCGTAATGCTTTATCGGTTTTAACAGTAAGTGATCACATTTTCACTGGTGAAGAAACAACGTCAGAAGAGCGTCAAACGACGTTTAACGATATGATTGTTGTTGCGCTTGAAGCAGCAATTAATGAATGAACATAAATTCATTTATTTGCTGAATGGCAGCGAAAAGCTGCGGCGTCACAAATAAAAAGACGAGAAGCAATCAGGCTTCTCGTCTTTTTATTTGTGAAAATTAATTGTTTCCAAACAGGAAATTGTATGGTACGATTTGATACGTTAAAAACGGCTTTGGTTTTCGTGAAAGTCGAAAATCGTATAAAAAATTAATAAGAGGTGATAAACCATCATGATGGCAAGTATTAAACAGCAGTGGTTTTCAAACGTTCGAGCAGATATTTTGTCTGGGATGACAGTTGCTCTTGCGCTTATTCCGGAAGCCCTTGCTTTTTCCATTATCGCCGGTGTCGATCCCATGGTTGGCCTGTATGCATCTTTTTGTATGGCAATTGTGATTGCTTTTACAGGCGGAAGACCAGCTATGATTTCAGCTGCAACAGGAGCAATGTCTTTATTAATGATTAACTTAGTCAAAGATCACGGCATTGAGTATTTATTTGCAGCTACTGTTTTAACCGGAATTATTCAAATTTTACTTGGTGTTTTGAAAGTAGGAAGGTTTTTATCATTTCTTCCTCAAACAGTTATGATTGGATTTGTAAATGCGCTAGGTATTTTAATTTTTACAGCACAGCTTCCGCATTTTCAAGGAGCAAATTGGATGATGTACGCAATGGTAGCCGGAACGCTGCTCATCGTCTATTTGTTTCCGCTCATGACCAAAGCAATACCATCTCCGCTTGTTGCCATTGTCTTGATGACGATTGTAGCGATTGTCTTTCATTTAGATTTAAAAACGGTAGGAGATATGGGGAATATTACGCGTTCACTGCCGGTTCTTCACTTTCCAAAGGTTGATTTATCAGTGGAGACACTGCTTATCATTTTACCTTATTCGCTTCCTTTAGCGATTGTAGGGCTGCTTGAGTCTATGCTAACGGCAACAGTACTGGACGAAATTACAGATACGCCTTCGAATAAAAATAAAGAAGCGCGCGGTCAAGGCATCGCTAATATTGTAACAGGCTTCTTTGGAGGAATGGCTGGCTGTGCCATGATTGGACAATCTATGATTAATGTAAAATCAGGGGGACGAGGAAGGTTATCTACCTTATTCGCGGGAGTCTTTTTATTGTTCTTAATTATGGTGCTTGGCGATGTTGTTAAACAAATTCCAATGGCTGCTCTTGTAGGCGTTATGTTTATGGTAGCTGCTGGTACATTTGATTGGCAGTCCCTTAAAGACTTAACGAAATATCCGCTATCGGATGCTATTGTAATGGTTGTTACGGTGGTTATCGTATTGTTTACACATAACTTAGCACTAGGAGTAATGGTAGGTATTGTTTTAAGTACCATTGTATTTGGCTGGAAGATGGCTAAAATCAAAACAACTTCACAAACAGAAGGCAATATGAAACAATACAAGGTTTCAGGGCAATTATTTTTTGCCACCATCAGTTTCTTTATGGATGAATTTCAGTATGAAACAGACCCAGATACGATCATTATTGATTTTAGTTCTTCTCATATATGGGATCAATCGGCCGTGATTGGCATCTCGAAAATTATCGATAAGTACGAGCGATTGAATAAAAAGGTTATTGTAAAAGGACTAAATGAAGAGAGTAAAAAAATCGTAAGGCAAATTGGCTTAACGTCGCTGACGCATAAATAAAAGGTGTGCAATTGCACACCTTTTTTTATGCCTTTCGTTTTAGTAGCTGTATGAGCCAGGTAAAAAAAGAAGTTGTAGATGAAGGTACGGATGTCTGTTTTAACAAAATAGCATAGGCTTTGCGCCGATATTGGTAATCAAGCATGCATATCTACTCCTTTTAAAACAGGTTTTGAAAGCGTTTTCTTTATTGTAGCATGCTTAATAGGGAGATAAAAGAAAAAAGAGAGACCATCGTCTCTCTTTAATCATTTCCAAACATATAGCGTTTGTGATGCCATGAGATTCCAAACATCAGACCCATTGCAAACATGTTCCCCATCAGTGAACTACCTCCATATGAAATAAAAGGAAGTGGAATTCCGGTAATAGGCAAGACTTGAATGGTCATACCGATATTTTGAAATACGTGGAACGTAAGCATTGAAATAACGCCTACACATAAGTAAGAATTGAATTCATTTTTTGTTTCAAGGCCTAGCTTGATCAAGTAATAAACGAGTACGAAGAAAAGACTAATAACAATACTGGCGCCTATAAAGCCAAACTCTTCTCCAATAACCGCAAAAATAAAGTCGGTCTGTCCCTCTGGCAAATAGACAACTCCATTACCGATTCCTTTACCGTTTACCATTCCTGATCCAATCGCATCTAATGATTTCTTTAAATGATAGCCCTCTCCCGAACTATACGACTCAGGATCAAGCCAAGAATAAATACGTCCAAATTGGTATTGCTTAACCCCTAGATACTTTTCTAATAGGCTAGGTGCATAAACAACAAGTCCCAAAATGACAGAACCAACCGCTGTAATACCTAAAAATGCAGGCGCGATGATTTTCCAGCTTACGCCTGAAACAAATACAAGTCCAACCGTGATTGCTAAGAACACAAGTGCGGTACCTAAGTCAGGCTGCTGCATGATTAACAATAAAGGTAAAGCAAGTACAGCGCCTAATTTACCAAGCAGTAAGAAGTCTTCTCTTACTGTTCGGATACGATATTTTTCATTGTGTTTAACAATGACCGTACTCAGCGTGATAATCAAAAACACTTTCATAAACTCTGATGGCTGCAACGAGAAGCCGGGAAGTGTGAACCAACTTTTTGCCCCGTTAATTTCTCTGGCAATACTTGAAGGAGCCACTAGTAAAAGAAGCAATAAAAAGTTCCCAAATCCATAAAAAACCCACGTTAGCTTTTGAAGCTGATCGGAGTCAAAACGCATGACAAATCCTATAATCACCATTCCAATAATATAAAAAACAACTTGTTGCGCTACGAAGTTCTTATCATACTGCCCAATTTTTTCAGCACTATGGATTGCCACAACGCTTACGCAAAACAATAGGAAGATTAGGAAAGCCAAGTTCCAGTCAAATCTACTAACATTTCTTTGATTTTCACCCATATTATTCACCTGTCACTATTAAATCTGATTCTTTCTTTATGATAAAAGAAAAATGCTGGTTTTTAATGCAAAGTCGATTAATGAAGAGTCGCACTAACCCCGCTTTGCAGTTTTTGCTTTGGATATAGACTTGCTAAAAGTAAGAAAAGATATGTCGCAAGCTGCGTTACCATACAGCCTTTTATTATACATGAATTATTCTATAACATAAATAGGAGAAATGATAACAATTTCTTTTTTCTAAAAACTCTATTTGTAGGGATTTATTCAATTCATCTTCTTTATCTCCTTAAAGGTTAATATGAAAACATATTATAGGAATTTATCTTTTTTTGCACGTGAAAAGATAAAGAAACGTGTATATATATAACGAAAGGAAAGGCAAATAGTTTCATATGAACGACTGAAAAATTCTAAACTGCGAGGACTAAATCTAGCAAGCTATACATATGAATAATAGTAAAGATAAGAGAAAGTGTTCTACACTATTTTTTTCTACATGCAGACATTCAACTTCTTAGCACCCCTACGAGTAAACAGTTGAGACAAGAATACAGTTATATTCTACTTTCTTGCTGATGAACGAACGTATGGAAGGTATACGGATAGATTACCGGATAAGAGACATAGGATATTAGGAAAATAATAGATAGAGATTAATAGAATCATAACGTAGAGAGGTGTGTTTATGATTATAGGGGCAAGTGTGACAGCATTTTTATTATTATGGTGGACAATTTTTTATAGCGGGCGCTACTATCATTATGTTTCAGAGCCTGTTGGCAAAAGAATTTCCCTTCACGTAGGAATACATGTCACCTTAGTGGTTGGAGTGAATGCATGTCTCTGGCTTGAGCAGCCGCTGCTTTTTTCTAGTATTTTAGCAGGGTGTGCAGGACTAGGAGCCGGATGGTTTGTAGGGATTCCTTTTTCGGTAAAAAGTATTTTAAGTGGAATAATGGGGGGCATAGGAACCGGTGTTAGTTTTTATATCTCTATGAGCATGTGGATGGATCAATTTAACTGGCTATCTTTTTTATTGATAGGAACGAGCGTTATTTTTAGCGGAAGCTCGTTATTTCAAGTGTTAAAATCGATTCCGTCATTTGAAAAGGTACTGGTGAAAATGTGGGTTCAACATCCTTTTCTGATAGCTCCTATTTTGATTACCGTATTTTGGCTGTATAATTTTATTGAAAAATATTTTCCGCAAGCAGATCCAACACGCAAGTAGTTTCCGTGTTGGATTTATTATTTCCTCTGATAAGGCTCCTCTTAAGTTTACCAAGTTTGACATCGTTCAATTAGCCTATAGAAGGTAAAAGTAGACATTCACCTATCTTCATTATGATGCATATTGTAACGTAGCAAGCATTATAAAGGGGGGGTGCGTATGTATCCATATCAATACGATCCACGTTTTCAAAATTTGTTTCCACCTGGAGGAGGCCAAGGGTTTCCATCGTTTCCACCTGGAGGAGGAGGTCAAGGATTTCCACCGCCACCACCTGGAGGAGGGGGCCAAGGGTTTCCGCCACAGGAAGGGGCTCAGCCGCCTTCAAGTCCACCGCCAGCTTTTACACCTGCACCAAAGCTAGGTTCAGGAGGTCCATCACTTTATGCTGTTGATCCAGGCGCTATTTCAGGATGCTTATACCGATATACTTATATATGGCCGAGAAATGGTCGACCTTACTGGTTTTACCCAACCTTTGTAGGCAGACGCTCAGTTGCAGGATATCGCTGGACAGGATCTTTCTGGGTGTATGCTGGGGTAGATGTAAATCAAATTCGAGAATTTCAATGTGTATAAAACTCCGCTTGCGGAGTTTTTTTGTGCGAAAAGGTTGACGCATAAAAAATGACGTTATATAATAAATCTCGAATTAAAGATAATTTGTTTAGTAATATCTCGAATTGATAATAATATACACTTTTTAGGAGATGACATTTATGGCAAATGTATTATATGTAAAAGTAAATCCGCAGGTTGATGAAGCATCATTTTCAACTCGTTTAGCACAGGTTTTCTTAGATGAGTATAAAACAGCAAACCCTACTGATACAGTGACAACGCTTGATCTGTATAAAGAAACAGTGCCGTTCATTGATGGAGATGTTTTAGCAGCATGGGGAAAAGCTGGAGCTGGTGAAGAATTATCAGCTGTTGAATTAGAAAAAGTAACGCGTATGGGTGAATTAGTAGAGCAGTTTTTACAAGCTGACAAAGTTATTTTCTCAGCTCCAATGTGGAACTTAAGCTTTCCTCCACTAATGAAAGCATATATTGATAACATTTTAATTGCAGGAAAAACGTTTAAATATACTGAAAATGGTCCAGTAGGATTAGCTTCAGATAAAAAAGTAGTATTACTAGAAGCTCGTGGAGGCGTTTATTCAGAAGGCCCTGCGGCAGAGCTAGAATTTACTCAAAGCTATTTACGTACAGTGATGGGCTTCATTGGGGTTCAAGATTTCCAACTGGTTGTTGCAGAAGGCATGGCTTACACACCAGCAGAAGCAGACAATATTCTAGCAAAAGCATCTGAAAAAGCAAAAGAAGTTGCGTCAACGTTCTAATCTCAAAAGGCGGAGACAAAAGGATTTTAGACGAAGTGAAAAACGAACCACTGATCAAGATATTTGATTAGTGGTTCGTTTTTTTGTTACGGCGAACGTAGGTTTCATGTTTGTAAGTCTTTCTAGCAGTTGATTGGAGGGCAAGCCGAAGATTCCTGCGGGAAAAGCGAAATAGGTGAGACCCCACAGGAGCGTATGCGACGAGGAGGCTCAGCATCCGCCCGCGGAAAGCGAAGTCTTGCACGGAAATCAACTGCGGTGTCAAAAGCCGTTCGGTTCATGTATAAGAGCTGTTCGTCTTTAGATCGGATTCATTTTTTTTATGTCTCAACCTCTTTTTTTAGGTTTAAAATTCAATATCCACCCTTCAAAAGATGTATAAAGGGTTACATGAAGTGCGGCATAGAGAACGCACTTCTTATGAAAACGCTCATACATTTTTATTTACAAGACAAAAAAAGCATGGTTAAATAATGACCATGTTAACGTAACACGGGATAGGGGAAGTTTTTCTGCAGAATCATTGGGGTATGCTACAAGTACAATCTAAAAAAGGGTGATTGAGATGTTTAAAAAATTATTTGGTAATAAGACAAAATCAAAAGAAACAACTGTTCTAGCTCCGCTTTCAGGTAATATCCTGCCAATCAGTGAAGTACCAGATCCAGTGTTCGCACAGAAGATGATGGGAGACGGTTTTGCAATCGAACCTTCAGAAGGACAAGTTGTTTCACCTGTTGCTGGAGAAGTCGTTCAGCTTTTCCATACAAAGCACGCGGTAGGCTTAAAAACAGAAGCCGGTACGGAAGTATTAATACATATCGGCCTTGAAACAGTGGCAATGGAAGGCGAAGGATTCGAAGCTCACGTAACACAAGGTGACAAAGTAAGTGTAGGAACACCTCTTATCACATTTGATTTAGCGCTTATTCAAGAAAAAGCGAAAAGCATTATCACACCAATCGTTATTACAAACAGTGATACAAGTGAAAGTTTCGAAATTTTGGCTCAAGGGACGGTTCAAAAAGGCGAAACGGCTTGTGCAAAAGTAACGATGAAGTAATAAGCAAGGCCTTTTCCTTTAAGAAAGGAGAGCGCATTTGAAGATTTTAAAAGTATTAAATAACAATGCCGTTGTCTTTAAAGAAGGCGGAGTTGAAAAAATTGCGATGGGTCCTGGTATCGCTTTTCAAAAAGGCAAAAATGATCTTATTAATGCTGCGAAAGTGGAGAAAGTCTTTGTCATGAAAGAAGAACAGGAAAAGTTTCAAGAACTATTAAAAAACCTTCCTGAAGAGCATATTCAAGTGGCGGAAGAAATCATTTCGTATGCGGAGCAGCAGCTTTCTGCTACGCTAAGTCATCATGTGCATATTGCTTTGAGCGATCATTTATCCTTTGCTGTCGAAAGAATAGCTCGCGGTATTTCCATCCAAAATAAATTACTTAATGAAATTAAATCTCTCTATCAGCCTGAGTATGCAATTGGAGTGTGGGCTCTTCAGCATATTAAAAAGAGGCTAGGAATTACGATGCCGATTGACGAAGCGGGATATATTGCGCTTCATATTCATACGGCGAAACTGAATTCACCGGGCATGCAGCAGCTAATGATGAATACAACGATTATTAATGAAATGGTTACGATTATAAAAAAAGAGCTGAATACGGAGATTGATGAAAACAGCATGTCCTATCAGCGTCTGCTGACTCACTTGCGCTTTGCGTTAAATCGCTTAGCGCAAAATGAACCCTTTCATGAGATGGATGAAGAAATGCTCGACGTATTAAAAGTCAAATATAGAAAATCGTATCAGTGTGCTGAAACGATAAAGCAATTTGTCAAAGATGAGTACGAAATTAATTTTCCAGAAGCGGAGTTAGGATATATTACGCTTCACATTTGCCGAATAGAGCAAAGAATATAGAAAAAAACATTGACGAATATTGTTGCTTTGAGTACAATGAAAGCGTATTAATTGAATAATCGGGATTGTGACTGGTAAAGCAGGCAAGACCTAGAATGCGCATGAAGGACAACTATGTCTTTTGTAAGCGTATTTTAGGTCTTGCTTTTTTTATGACATACAACAAGGAGGAAGTAAGATGGACGTAAAAGAAATTGCTAAAAAGCTTGTTCCGCTTTTAGGAGGAAAAGAAAATATTGCTAGTGCGCAGCACTGTGCTACGCGTTTGCGCCTCGTTATTCGAGATGAAAGCAAAATCAATCAAAAAGGTTTAGATGAAATAGAAGATGTAAAAGGGGCTTTTTCAAATTCAGGACAGTTTCAAATCATTTTTGGAACCGGTCTCGTTAATAAAATCCACGCTGCTTTTATGAAAGAACTAGGTGCTGAAGAAGCTGCTGCCCCAGCGGATCATCAAGAAGAAATGAAAAAGAAAATGAACCCATTTGCCCGTTTTGCCCGCATGCTTTCCAACATTTTTGTTCCCATTATTCCAGCCATTGTAGCCAGTGGTTTACTAATGGGGCTGCTCGGGATGATGAAAGCGTTCCACTGGGTCTCAGAAGATAGTGCGTTATTTGTCTTATTGGATATGTTCTCAGGCGCAGCATTTATCATTTTACCGATTTTAATCGGGTTTTCAGCTGCAAAAGAATTTGGTTCAAATCCTTATCTAGGAGCGGTTATCGGAGGGATTTTGACGCATCCAATGTTATTAAATCCGTGGACATTAGCAGATGCTAAGCCAGAATATATGGATTTGTTTGGCTTAAGTATTCCGCTGATTGGCTATCAAGGTACGGTCGTTCCGATTTTATTGGCTATCTACGTTATGAGCAAAATTGAAAAGGGACTCCGAAAAATTGTGCCGAATTCGGTTGATTTACTTGTTACGCCTTTTTTAACTGTTATTATCACAGGCTTTGTGTCACTTGTGTTTATCGGTCCTTTCGGTCGCTATATTGGAGATTTAATTTCGATCAGCCTTCAGTCTCTATACGATGTAGCCGGAGTGTTTGCAGGAATTTTGTTTGGTGGCTTATATTCAACTATTGTATTAACAGGCTTGCAGCATAGTTTTCATGCTATTGAAGCAGGACTGCTTGCTAATCCGAAGATTGGGGTTAACTTCTTACTTCCTATTTGGGCCTGCGCGAATGTAGCGCAAGGAGGAGCAGGGCTGGCTGTTTACTTTAAGACGAAAAATGCTAAAACGAAAAAAATTGCGATTCCAGCAGCTATTTCTTCCTTTTTAGGAATTACAGAACCGATTATTTTCGGGGTTAACTTACGACTTCGCAAGCCGTTTATTGCTGCGGCTATAGGCGGAGCAGCCGGGGGAGGCTACGTTGTACTTATGCACGTAGTAGCTAACGCATACGGACTCACAGGCATTCCAATGATGGCCATTGCTGCACCGCTTGGTATGAGCAATTTAATTCACTATATCATCGGTATGATTATTTCTGTAGGTGTTGCATTCGGCGTTACGTGGTTTATGAAACTAAAAGAAGACTGAGAACCAGCGGTAAGCATAGGAGAATAGGAAATGCTATTAGATTTGCTCATCATATTTTATGGTGAGCAAATTTTGTGTCGTAAATATGAAACTTTTTAAAAAGTAATACGTAGAACAGTCAAAGAGATAAGTTGATGTTGTGTAACAGGAATGTAAATGCTACACTACATATATTGGATTGTACTATTATAGTCAGAAAGAGAGCTGGCACATGGAATTTTATCACGATCTTTTTCTATATGCGCCGTATTTATCTGCTTTCGTTTTATATATCCTTTGTTATTATATGCTTCGTGAAGCTAGGTTTACGGCTTTTCATGCGGAACCTGTCACCGACCATGTGAATGCAGGGATTGATCCTTCAGTATTAACAATATGGAAAAGACGAAATGTATTTATACACGTGTATAGAAAAACACCAGTTAAAGAGAAGAATAATGATGAAGAAGATCCTTTCCTTCTGAAAAACACTTCATACATTTAGTCATTATTAGGAGGAAAGAATATGAAAAGAAATAAAAAATTATTATTGCTTGGTTTAATGGGAGCGCTTCTTTTAGCTCTAGCCGGCTGTAGCAGCACAAAAACACCAGTAACCGCAACAAGCGGTGGATTCTGGGATCATTATTTTGTTTACCCTTTATCTATGGCATTAACGAAAATTGCTGAATGGGCAGGCGGAAGCTATGGTCTTTCTATTATCATTGCGACGGTTATCATTCGTTTAGTTCTATTGCCGCTTATTTTAAAACAGCAAAAGAGCACGATGGCTATGCAAGCACTTCGTCCAGAAATGGAAAAGATTCAAAAGAAATATGCTGGTAAAAAAGATCCAGAAACACAGCAAAAGCAGCAAAAAGAAATGATGCAGCTTTACCAAACGCATAAAATTAATCCGGTTGGCGGATGTTTGCCAATCTTTATTCAAATGCCTATTATTATCGCATTTTATAATGCCATTGCAAGAACGCATGAAATTGCTCAGCACTCATTCTTATGGGTAAGTTTAGGAAAACCCGATCCTTACTTCATTTTACCGGTAGTTGCAGCGATTACGACATTCTTACAAATTCGTGTAAGTATGACGGATGAAATTCAACCTCCAATGAAAATGATGATGAACATTATGCCAATCTTCATTTTAGTAGCAGGGATTTCACTTCCATCTGCTCTTGCATTATACTGGGTAATCGGTAACTTATTCGGAATTGGACAAGGTTACTATTTGAAAAAACGTATGAGTTTATTAAAAGAAAAAGATGCGGCTAATAATACAGCACAAGCTAAAACAAAGCCATCACCAAAATCTAAGTCAAAATCATAATATACAAAAAGCGCAGCTATTCGCTGCGCTTTTTTATTTTTTCAAAAATGTGATGAGATGAGGAGATTTGTGTAACGCTATAAAAAAAGACAGGAGTGAACATGGTGAAAAAAATAGCGTTATGTCTGCTTTTTCTTATATTGTTCCCTATGCAAATAAATGCTGCCAATACAGTGAAGATAAGTTTTATACGGCAAGGAAACCTATGGGTATATGATAACGGTACCGAAAGACAGTTATCCTATGCCCGTCATGCCTTTATGCCTCAATGGTCATCACATGGAGATATAGTTGCTTATGCAGAAAATGATTCTTTAATGATTGCACCGTTAAAAGGAAAACCGCTACTTGTTGAACATGATGTGACTCATTATCAATGGTCACCGGTTGCTGAGGAACTTGCATATATTTCGAATGGAATCTTAGTATATTACAACGTTAAAACGCATGAAAAGAAGCGTGTAGCCGTAGGGGTTGATCAGTTTTCATGGTTTCCAGAAGGGAATCGATTTTTAATTACGTCGGCTGCTGCGCTGGCACCCACGGGATGGGGACCTGTAAAGCTATATACAGTGAGCAAATATGCAGGGTTAGATGTAAAAAAAGTAGAGGCTTTTACGACGCTGCCAGCAGAAAATGATTCGTTTTTTGCGTATACAACAAGCAGCTTCAAATGGTCTCCTAGCGGTCAATGGATTAGTTTTATCGCTATTCCAACGGCTTCGATGTCTGCAGATGCAAATAAGCTGTGCATTATTACAAAAGAAGGAAAAGCTTTTCAAGTAGTGGGAGATATACTTAATGTACCCAATTGGTTTAAGTGGAGTAATGAAGAGCAAGTACTGGCATTTATTAATGGGGAAGGAAGGTTTGCCACCGAAAATAAAAAGTTCACTTTAAAAGAGATGCCGGTTTTTAAAGAACATGTGTTTACTCCAAAAGGCTTCGCAGATTGGGATTTCACTTGGACAGAAAAAGATAACATCATCATTTCACGTGTGCCCGAAGCAGGGTGGTCGAATGATGAAAAAAAGAGGCCACTGCCTTTTTTGTATAGCATGAATGTAAAGACCAATAAGCAAAGTCAGTTCACATTTCCACAAAAAGGCTTGGGAGATTACGCGCCTGTTTATCATAAAGCAACAAATCAAACGATGTGGATTCGCACAAATCGAAAACAAGCAAATCTTTTAACCCGCGTAAAAGATACGAAAAATGACAAGGTACTCATTTCAAATTTAGACCTGCCGGGAAATTATTATGAGCTGTATCGGTGGAATGAAGTATTTAGCGTGTACAGTCCTTAATAGCTAATTAAAACATAAGAAACTAAGGTGAAAATATGAATATACGATTGTTGGCAAAAGAAGACGCTGACGTGTACTTTGAACTCCGTCTTCGTGCTTTAAAAGATCATCCCGAAAGTTTTATTTTAAGTTATGAAGAAGAATATGAAAAAGAAATTGCTGATATTCGAAATTATTTTCCCAGCAGCCAATCAGAATTTGTAGTAGGAGCTTTTATGGAAAAACAGCTTGTAGGGATTGTAGGGTTTCAGCAGCAAAAGCCTTTAAAAGTTCAGCATAAAGGAGATATTTGGGGCATGTACGTAGCCCCTGAAGCAAGGGGAAAAGGTCTTGGAAAGAAGCTGTTAAAAGCCGCTGTTGAACAAGCTTTTTCCAAAACGAATGTTTTACAAATCTATCTAGCTGTCGCTGCTAAAAATGAAGGAGCAAAAGCCCTATACAAAAGCCTCGGTTTTACTTCTTATGCGTATGAAAAAAGAGCTCTTCAAGTGGATGGTGAATTTATTGATGAAGAGCATATGGTATTGTCTATGAAAAGCCTTTGATCATGTCAAAGGCTTTTTTGTGCGGGAAAAATTTAGCTGAAACGTATAGAGATGGAAGCACATTCCCCCTAAATATGCTATGATTTAACATATAGGATTATGGAGAGGCGAGGCAGCAGATGGAAAAACTGATTGAATTAAAAAATGTTGCAAAAGTATACAAAAAACATACCGTATTAGAAAACATTCATACGACCCTTTATAAAGGAGAGACTGTCGCGATTGTTGGAAAAAACGGTGCGGGAAAAAGTACGTTTTTAAAGCTAATTGGCGGATTATCGAAACCGACTAAAGGAACAATTAACCTTCATAAAGAAACCGGTACGCCTGGATTTGTGGTGGAACAATTTCCTCAGGAGCTGCGTTTTACGCTAGCAGGTTATTTGCAGCACATGGGACGAATTCAAGGATTGTCTAAGAAAAAGCGCACCTCTCGAATTGAAGAGCTGCTCGAAACTTTCGAAATGGTAGAGTTTAGACATGAAGAGATCATTTCTTTTTCAAAAGGAATGAAGCAAAAAGTCAACATGATGCAAGCGCTGCTGAGTTCTTCTAAGCTGCTATTGCTTGATGAACCTCTATCAGGATTGGATGCTCGTGCTCAGCTAGAAGTAGAACGGATTTTTACAAAGCTCAAAGAACGAGGGATGACCATTGTATTTACGTGTCATGAAGAAAGGCTCATTCATGCTGTAGCGGATCGTGTTATCACTATTGGCTCACAGCGCATTTTAAAAAATGAGCGCGTTCAACTCATTGAGCATTTAACGGTTATTGAGGCAAATGTCATTCTCAATAAGCCGCTTCGTTTATTAAAAGAAAAGTGCACGAAAATTGAACAGCACGGAAACTACTGGATTTTTTATATTGATAAAAAGTATGTAAATGAGTTTCTTGCAGAATTGCTTGCTGTTCAAGCTGAAGTTGTAAAGCTATATCATATGGAAAGGGAAGAAATTTAAGATGGGTGCATTGATTCGCTATCATTTTATTACATACATTAAATCGTATCGATATATTCCGCCGCTTGCACTTTATATTATTTCGCTGTGTATGAACTATACATATAGACCGAACCCGGTGCTTGATAGCTTTTTTAATACGGCACTTTTCCTCTTTTTTCTAACTACTTGGTTTACGATGTCGCTGTTTCACGCGGAAGATTCCAGTCAAGAAGTTATTACAAAACTTCATGTAGGGAAAAAGAACAAGTACTTTATGAGCAAGCTTATTAGCTGTATGCTGCTGTTTACGTTTTTATCAGCGGTTTCCATTGCTTATCCCGTGCTGCTTGATATGTTTGAAGTGGATATATCCACTAAGCAAATGTTGTTTGGGTTTATTATTCACTGGACGTTTAGTTTGCTTGGTATGAGCATAGGTCTTGTTTTTACAAGAGATGTTGTAAGAGAAGGCAGCTTATCGTGGTTTGGACCTCTATTTATTTTAATCATTACGCTTGCAGCGGCAGGCGTTTCATTTCCGTATCAAGGAGGGGGACTGCTGCTGTATGTATTGCCGCCCGTATCTGCAATCATTCAATTTATTAACGATGGATTAAACAAATTTTTAGTGTTTGGCTGGGCTTTGCTTTATGCCATAGCATTAATTAGCCTGTACTTGTGGAGAGCGAATAGAAGAGATGTATAAAGAATAAACACTTGCCGCGGCAAGTGTTTATTTATTATGAAGCACGTTATAAAGACGATCCGGGTAATTAGTAAACATGCCGGTTACGCCCCACTTGATAAGTGTTCTCATTTGTTTTTCATCATTTACTGTATACGGATGGACGTCTAAATCATACGAGCGAGCTTTTTGTACATATGGTTTTGTCAGCGTGTTTGCGTTAGGACCGATGCCGTTCGCGTACGTTTTAATTTGTCTGAACTGCTGATCTGTTAACATATTGGTTTGCTTGGAACGAATCAGTTGAATTAGTTTCATAGTAGGTCGGTATCGATGGACGGTTTTTAAGCTTTCAGGACTAAATGATTGTACAATAACATGATCAGTATGAATGTTGTACTTAGCCATCAGCGTTAACAATTCTTTTTCCATACCTGGATATTCATGAGGAGATTTTGTTTCAATATAATAGTTTGTTCGATTGCTAAACGTACGGAATATTTCTTCTAAGGTTGGAATGACGGCTTTTTTACTACCTTTTCCTGCGTTCAAACGCTGAAGCTGCTTCACTGTATACTGTTTTACATATCCTGTTCCATTTGTTGTGCGGTCAACTTTGTAGTCATGAATTGCTACAAGCTGCTGATCTTTAGACATATGAAGATCAAGTTCAAGATAATCTGCTTTTTGCTGTACGGCGGTGAGATAAGATTGCATCGTATGCTCTGGCTCATATCCTGATGCGCCTCGATGAGCAATAATTGCTACTTTTTCTGCTTGAGTAGAAGCTGCCTGCGTATGTATAAATATAAAAATACCGCATAAACAAAGAGTGAGTGAGCTTACAAACCACCATTTTAGTCTCATATCAAAACTCCTTTTTATTGAGGGGTCGTGCATTAGTTTACTAGTGAGATGTTGTGTTCATATTAAGGCTATGTAAATATTTAAATAAAACGAACCAGTGTGTAATTAAAAGTAATAAAGGCCGATGGTCAGTGAGAAACATCGGCTGTTTTTTCCGGGCGGAGGCTTGTATAAATAACGAGTCTGCGCTCATGAGTTTTCTGTTTATGATCAAATGTTCCCGTACAGGTGATTAAATTAAGCTGATGTTGAAAAGTTGGCCCGAAAATCTCTCTGATAGGAGCAGAATCTCGGGGGTAAGAAGCTTTATTGGTAACAACAAAGACCAGCTGCTGACCTTGCTGATCGGTTACAAAAATTTCATCTCCTTTTGTGAGCTTGTCGAGATGATAGAAGATAGCGGGTCCTTTTTGGTCATCAACATGTCCTGCAATGACAGCATTTCCTTCCTCTCCGGGTCTTGCTCCAAGCTTAAACCAAGCTACATCATGACCATTATCAGGAACGCTCATTTCACCTTGATTAGTAAGGCCCATTCCTTTTATAAAAGCCTTGATATGAAGCTTCGGAATAATAAGCTGAGATGGAAGAGGCGTAGAAGCAGTCCCTGAAGATTTCAAGGATTGAGCCGATTTTGTTTCAGCCATCTTTACAACAAAATCCGTCGAGCCGTTTGCAATTGCTGATTGGGCAAACCAGCTGCTCATGAATAGTATAAAAGAAAAGGTGAAAACCCCTCCTATCCATTTCATTCGCTTTCGTATCCTCTGTGACGACGAACAACAAATATAGCGACCGCTCCAATTCCTAATAAAGTAAGAACCGGAACAATTGAATTATAATTCTCCTCTGAAGCACCGCCCATACCTGTTTTTGGCATTTCGGAAGGCATAGCTGTATTATCTTTTAATAACAGCGTTTCAAGGCTGTCGGCTTTGTTAATAGCGAGCACCGTGTAGACTGTGTTGGCTTCTAAATTAAGATTTGGAATCTCCAGTACTTTTTTATTGTCTTGACTAGTTGCGATGGTTAAATCATAGGTTCCGGCATCTACTTCAGAATAATTTGTCATTTGTTTAAAAGCAGTGTCTTTAAACAAAGTAGGGCCATGATTAATACCTACATTAACAGCGGGAGCATCTGGAGAAAAGTGAGCAATTCGTATTTTACTCTTTCCTTTAGCTACGTTCATATCATCTTGAGCTACTTTTAATTCTAAGTGTGAAACTTGGTTAATGGCAGCAAGGGTATAGGCTTTGTTTGCTTCGACGGTTACATTAGTGGAAATGACAGGTTTTTCTTTTCCTTTTGTACCTATAGCATATACCTCTACTTTATGAGACCCCGCAGGTACCTTAAGGTAATCTGTCACATCTTTAAACGATGCGCCGACTACGATGCTTTGATTGTCCACATATATATCTACTTCAGGTGCATCAGGTGATGCATGCACAACTCGTATCATTGCCTCCTGCACAGCTGCAGAAGTGAAATTATCTGAAAAAGCTAGCAATAAAACTGCGAGTAAAGAAGCAGCAATAATCTTTACACGGTTCATAACGTTTTACTCTCCTTTTAATCTAAGTTTGTCCTGTTAATCCCGTATGAAAAGTGGTGGGGATGCATTCACTTTTGAACATACTCGGGCATTTATTCACTTGTTATCATCTACAATTTTATCCAATATATGCATAATTTATTTCGTTAGATGAAATTTTTGTAAAAGAGCAGATAAATAGTTTGAATTTTGTGATAATATTAAAATAGAGCGTTTAGTTAGTAATTGATGTCTCGATCACAAAAAGGAGGGGAAGTTATGTGCTGCAAACGAATCATGAAATAAAAAAGGTTGTTCATCGTTCGCTATCAGCTAAAATGATTGTAAAGCGTATGCTGTTTATTTTAGTGGGGGCTCTTTTAATGGCCGTAGGACTAGAATTTTTTCTTGTCCCTAATGAGGTTATTGACGGTGGAATTGTAGGTATATCTATTATTTTATCCCACTTAACGGATGTTCAAATCGGCTTTTATATCTTCGTATTAAATCTTCCATTCTTTTTTATTGGATACAAGCAAATCGGAAAAACATTTGCGCTATCTACACTTTTAGGTGTTATCATTCTATCCATTGCTACCTCTATTTTTCACGACTTGCCGGTCTTAACAGGCGACCCTCTTTTAGCAACTGTTTTTGGCGGAATTGTTCTCGGTGTGGGAGTAGGAATTGTTATTCGATACGGAGGTTCTTTAGACGGCACCGAGATATTAGCTATTTTATTTAATAAACGTACGCCTTTCTCCGTAGGTGAGACGATTATGTTTTTTAATTTATTTATTTTGGGAAGTGCCGGTTTTGTATTTGGCTGGGACCGCGCTATGTATTCTTTAATGGCTTACTTCATTGCTTTTAAAACGATTGATATTGTGATTCAAGGTTTAGATGAGTCCAAGTCAGCTTGGATTATTAGCGAACAATATGAACAAATTGGTGAAGCAATCCTTGCTCGTTTAGGGAGGGGCGTCACGTATTTAAATGGGGAAGGAGCGTATACGGGAGATGATAAAAAAGTGATTTTTTGTGTTATTACCAGGCTTGAAGAAGCAAAGTTAAAAGCGATTATCGATGAGATAGATCCATCTGCTTTTTTTGCTGTAGCAGCTATTGCTGAAGTCAGGGGAGGAAGGTTTAAGAAACGAGATATTCATTAATGAAGGTTGTCTGCTAATGAGGCTGTCCCGTTATTACATGCAGCAGGCTTTTTAATTTTCTCTCTTTGTTTTGAGTATATGGAATGGTTTATGTCATTTCTGCTGCGTCCTGCTTTGGGCATATCGAACCCCTCTTTTTTCTTGTATATCTTTAAAACAAACATGTAAAATGTCTAAAAGGTATAAAAAGAGTACATAGTAAAAAAACAGGAAGAGGGAGTGACATGAAAAAAACGTTAAAAATACTAGGAGTCGGTCTTGCCGTTCTTGTTGCAGTAACCGCTGCTTTTTTTGTTATATGGTCAGGTTTTGATTATGAACCTTCCAAGCAGCTTCACTCACTGGTAGATGAGAAAAAAGTAGTGGAAAAAGACGATTATTACGTATTTAAGCCTCAAACGAACAAAGAGATAAAAGCCGGCTATATTATTTATCAAGGTGCTAAAGTAGAGCCGTTAGCATATGGCTATTATGCTCAGCAAATTGCAAATGAGGGATATCTTGTTGCTGTTGTAGATGCTCCGTTTAATATGAGCTTCTTTAGTCAAAACAAAGCGACGGATATTGTGAAGAGCTACCCGAAGATTTCCGCATGGTTTATCGGAGGGCATTCCCTTGGAGGAGTTAGTGCAGCCTCTTATGCGTATGATCATCAAAACTCAATAAAAGGTTTAGTTCTTTTAGCATCGTATCCGATGAATAAAAATGATTTTTCAACCTCCACTTATCCTATTTTGTCTTTAACCGGTGAGAGAGATGGTTTGTCGACGCCTGAAAAAATTAAAGAAACCAAGCATTTACTTTCAAAAAATACGGAGCTGGTCCAAGTAAAAGGAGCGAATCACGCACAGTTTGGAATGTACGGGAAACAAAAAGGCGACAATAAAGCCAGTATTTCTCCTAAAGAGCAGCAGGATGAGCTAGTAAAAAGAACGATCAAGTGGGTAAACAGTCAAATGAAAAAGTCCGTCAGTAACTAACTGATGGACTTTTTTTCTTTTTTTGAAAATAAAACTTGAAAAAATAACCAACTAGTTATATAGTTAGTTACACGAGTAATGAACCACTTAAGTGAGGTAGTCAAAATGAAACAATCATTAGATCATCAGCGACCAATTTTTCAACAAATCAAAGAAACGATCGAAGAGAATATTTTGAATGATGCTTTTCCAGAAGAAGAAAGAGTACCGTCTACGAATGAATTTGCCAAAATGTATCGCATTAACCCTGCAACGGCAGCTAAAGGAATTAATCAGCTAGTGGACCATGGAATATTGTATAAAAAGAGAGGGATAGGGATGTTTGTATGTGCGGGTGCCAAAGAAGTATTGCTTACACAAAGAAAAGAAGAATTTTATAACCGTTTTATCGTTCCGCTGAAAAAAGAAGCACAGCATTTAGGAATTACGGTAACCGAGTTAAAAGAGCTGTTAGACAAGGGGGAAATAAAATGAATATAGAAGCGCAGCTGTTAAATAAATGCTATGGATCTAAACACGTATTAAAAGACATTTCACTTACACTAGCAAAAAATAAGATATACGGGTTGCTAGGTAGAAACGGAGCGGGCAAAACGACTTTGATGCAAATTGTAGCCGGGCATATTCCAGTTACGACAGGAGAGGTAAAAGTGGGCAATCAATCTCCATTTGAAAACCGCTCTGTTTTGCAAAACATCTGCTTAATTAACGAAAGCGGAAATTTCAAAAAAACATTAAAAGTCAAAGACGTGTTAAAAATTGCGTCACTTTTTTATCCTTACTGGAGCGAAGAAGCTGCTGAGAGGCTTATGGAAGAGTTCGATTTAGATTGTAATATGAAAGTGAAAGCATTATCTAAAGGTATGGAATCAGCATTAGGAATTATTGTTGGGCTATCTTCCCGAACGAGCATCACAATCTTTGATGAACCTTATATTGGACTTGATGCTGCGATGCGAGCGCGTTTTTATGAGCTTCTATTGGATGAATATGAAGAATATCCACGCACGTTCATTATTTCAACGCATCTAATTGATGAGGTAAGTAATTTATTTGAAGAAGTACTCATTATGCAAAAAGGAAAGCTGATTCTTCAGGATACGGCAGAAAATTTGCAGCAGCGCTGTGTAAGTGTGAAAGGACCTAAAAGTCAAATTGAAGAATATGAAAAAGGAAAGCAAGTAATCCATGAACAAGTATTCGGAGGAGAGAAAAAAATAGTGCTCTTTAATGAAGATATTTATGCTGAGGAGCTTGTCGACAGTTCATTTCATATAGAAGTTGTTCATATACAGGATATTATGATTTATCTTACAGCAAATCGTGGAGGTGTAGCGTAATGAAAGGACAGTTTGCCGCCATTAGTTATTCGCTCTACGTTGAACTAAAGTATTTAATGATTCGCTTTTGGACGATTCTGTTAGCCTTTGTTGTAGTAGATATTTTAGTTTTCAGTCAGGTGAATGAGCATCTTCTATTAGTAACAAGTATGCCGCAGTACATCTTTTCAGGTATTGTAAGTTTTATTATCATTCGAAAAAGTTTTTCCTTTTGCTTAAAGTTAGGAGCTACTCGTAAAGCATATCTTTTAACGATGACCTGTGTTTTTGCTTTATTTGCAATTGTAATGTCCCTTATCAATGTTGTCATCATGAGCATTTCAATAAAGGTGATTAATAGTTTGAATTTAATGAATATTCAACTTTATTATGCGAGCGATTTTATCTTTCATGGCTCCACTGTCACTGTTCACTTTTTAACGGACGCTGTATTTATCTTTTTTATTACAGCAGCATCGTGTTTGCTCGGCAGCATCGTTTATAAATTCGGGCAAACAGGAGGGATGATCACAGGTGCTGTTTTAATTTTATTGTTTACGATTCCAGTGACAAAAGAACCGGTTATTCATTTTATAAAAAGCTTTTCGAACGGGTCGTTGTTACTTACATTCGGAACAATGGTTATCGCAAGCTTCCTATTCTTTCTTATCAACTGGCTGTTTTTAAAAAAAGCGTCTCCTGTCCATCAAGCCTAATAAAAAAGCAATCATTTCTTTACTGAATGATTGCTTTTTTTATTGTACTTTTTTAGAGCAAGCTGCATCAATATCTAGAATCCAGTCGTGAAACTTTTGCTGAAGGAGTTGAAGAGAAGACTGATTGTTCGATACAATGTCCAGTCCACGCTCATCGTATAGGTGGAAGATGGTTTCTTTATTCAAATTCACAATGTAACACTCTTCTTCAATAGCCGGATGAATATGAAGGTCGCGGTTGGCAATTGATTGCAAAAGAAACTTTTCTTTCACATCATTTGTTTTACAAGCAATAATATACTCAGCGTTATTTAATAATGCTACGGATTGAACTTCCTGTTTCTTCAGGCGAGAGCGAATGAATTTTTTAATAGCTGTTTCTTTTTTCTTTTTTAAAAGTAAATCATCCTGTGCAGCATTCGCTTTGAAAACAAGTAAGAGCTCATCATTTTTTTCATGGAGTGTCTCAAAAATTTCATAAGCGCGTGCGTACACATTTTTCATGTATTCTCGTTCCCACACGCCTTTTTGATTGGTAAGCGTAAAGCGGATACCTGCGGGCGCGTTATAAAAAAGAGGTCTTTTCATTTGAACATTTGGAAACATTGTTGTTAAGTATGATTGAAGCCGCATTGTAGTCATACGCAACACCTCATTTAGTTTAGTCCTGACTTAATATGTTGAGTTTAGTCTATCACGTGATTAGCTAAATTTGTAAAGAAGTAATGTTATTTAATCAAAAGGTAACCAAACTGTTATATTTTGTTGATTTTGCATTATTTCTTTACACAACCTTTGCGGATGAACAGGTTTTTTTATACGCCTGTCGTATTACTTAACGTAGTAACGACGTGAAGAAAGGATGATATACGGTGAAAAAACAGCTTGTTCTTATTTCAATTATTACAGCTGCTTTCTTTGTTCTCATTTTTCACAAAACGATCTTTCAAGAAGGTAATCCTCTTCCTATTGCATGGAGTATTGTAAAATTAAAGTCTTCGGGCGAAGACGTTGTGCAAATATCGGATAAGCCTAAAAGGTATCTCATTCATTCAGATGACTACTTAACGTTTATTAAACAAATGAAAAAGAAAAAAGTGAATTTTCAATATCAAGATGATAAAAAATTTTATTTTAATAACGACAATGAACGCCAGCTGTTCGTCAGCAAAAACTATACCGATAAGTTCACGATTATGGAACTAAAGAAAAAAGAGCTAACTGAAGCTGGCGTTGAGTAATAAGAGCTAATCCCTGCCCTGTGTCCCAAAATCTTTAATTTGAACATGAACATGATAGTCGATAGTCGACTGGCTAAATATTTCATCCCATTCATGCTGATGTTTTTTCCAAAAATGAGGATAATGAATTCGTACGTAATCATGCAGGTCAATCACATCAGCTTTGTAGTTGTTTTGCAGTAAGCCGAGTGTTTTTTCCGCGTCTTTTCGAATGATTTTTTCTATTTTTTTTTCGGTGTTCTTTACATTAGAGGCGGCAAGAGCCTGTTTTGAAGTCTCCCAATCTTCTGATAGCCTGCCGCTTGTTTGAACATTGATGTCAAAATGAACGGAGTGATTTGAATCAATCCGGGCCTTCACATCTTGCTGAACATCGCCAATTTCATATGAGAAGGGGTATGGCCCGTGTTTGCCGTAAATAATTCCGCCTTTAATATTCCCCGTTAACCACGTTAAAGCCTCCACTTGGTGCTGAGTTAAGATGAATTTTGCTTTTTTATTTTTTATGATTGCCGCACCGTCTAGTTCAACGCTATTTTTAATTTTAGAAAGCCGCTGTATTAAAAAGCTTTGATCGGTTTTTAACTTGGCTGATAGCTCTCCCATTGTTAGGGGATTTAAAATTTTATTCGTTTTGAATTTATTGTAAACAAGCTCGTAAATTAAGTTTACAGGCGGTACAGACATTCCTTGAATTGTTAAAACGTTTTTAGCATCGCCTTTTGTAACAAACGCAAGGCTGCTGCGCCGTATTTCATTATCACGGACAAACTGATTGATAAGCGCATCCAGAGGGATGGTCTTGCTCGCTTTTTCTCCTATTAAAAGCGCTCGCTGATGCTGGCTGTATATAGGATCAGATTTCAGCGAAATATTTCGCGTGATTTCATGAATAGTAGGACCAGCTGTTGTAATGTTCTTGTATGGAATGGAAGAAGACATATTTCCGGATTCCGTTTCGGTTAACGTTTGATGAGTCAGCACAAGCTGATTTTTTCCTGTTTTTGGTTCGATTTTTGGTGTGATATCCATTGCCACTCCTATAACAAGAGCAAGTTGTTCAATATTCCGATGGCTCATACAGCCGCATAATAAAAAAATGGTCATCATGACAGGAAGACATTTTTTCGTCATTTGAACACAACCTTTTTTATTTTCATTAACATGCTGAAAAAAAGAGGAATCACCAAAAATGTCACTAAAAATGCCCAGCCTAATACCGTGGAAAAATGTGACACATCGCTTGCTGTTTTCGGCGCTAACGAGCTCATAAATAAAATGGGCACAAGAAAGATAATATTGGTAGTTGATCGGTTTTTGAAAATCGTTTTAAATCCTGAAACAGCTAAAAAGAAATACATTACAAAGGTTAAAAAAAACTGAAGAAGCCAGACAATAAGTAAAAATAATTCAAGCCTCTCAAAGAAAATTCCTTTTACTTCATGCGTCTGAACAAATTCAATCGTAGGCCAGACGGTCGTTTTTACCTCCGGAACGGATAACGCGCCGACAACTAATACGTAAGTGATAATATATAAAAGTAAAGGAATTGAAAATCCGATGATAGAAACTTTTCGTAAATGATTTTTGTTTTTCATATGCTTTGGAAGAAATACAATTGTTTCAATTCCTAAAAAGGAAACAGAGACGGTTGTAAAAGCAGAAAGAAGCGGGCTGAATCCATCGGCTAACACGGGCTGTAAGTTTTTTAAATCGACCATTCCGATACTAAGAAGATATAAGATAAGAAGAATGATGACCGTTACAGGAAAACATAGGGCCATTACTTTTCCAATAGAATTAATACCGCCAGTGATTAAATAGACGCCTGTCAAAATAAACGAAAGGATAATTAACTCAATGGGCATCGTTTCCAGTAAATAAAAATGAATCATTTCTGCCATAGCTCTTACTTCAAAACTTGCCACAGATGTGAAATAAACGACTATAGCGAAGTTGAAGATATTTCCAATCAACTTGCCGGTTACTTCTTGCGTGAAGTCAAACATACAGCTAATCGTAAAATATTTAACCATCCAGACTAAAAAAAGAACAATTCCAATAAACAAAAGGCCGTCCATAATAAGTACAATCCATCCGTCTGCATTATTTGTCTGGTTTGTAATGCTGCTTGGCAGTGTTAACAAACCGACGCCCAGCATGGTTGAAGAGATAATTGAAATGGCATAAAAGTCTGAAAGAAGCTTGCTTGATTGTGACTGTGATTGTTCCATATGGTCCTCCTTTTGTCAGTTTTGTTGAGATTTATTTTTAGATTGTTTTAGACTTTTGTTTGGCAGACGAATATAAGAATCTTTCCACGCTTTTTTATTTAACGCAAAAAACGGTTTGAAGTAAGCCATACCAAAACTTTCGAGTTTGGTTAGATGAATGACGAGAACAAGAAAAAACATGGTAACTCCGTATAATCCAAAGATTGCTGCAATCATCATAGAGACGAAACGCAAAATTCGAAACGAAAGGCCAATTCCGTACTGAGGAACGGTAAAGGATGCAATTGCCGATACAGATACAACAATAATCATAACGGAGCTAACGATATGGGCTTCCACCGCTGCTTGACCAATCACAACCCCACCTACAAGTCCAACTGTTTGTCCAACAGGAGTAGGGAGACGCAGCCCGGCTTCGCGCAATAATTCAAGCGTCACTTCCATGACCACTGCTTCGATAAAAGGAGAAAAAGGAACGTTTTCTCGTGTGGCCGCAATAGTAATAGCCAGCTCCGTCGGAAGAAGGCCTTGGTTAAACGAAACGAGTGAAATATAAATAGCTGAAAAGAATAGGGTAATAAAAATAGACAAGTACCTTAGTAATCTTAGCAACGAACCCGCTATCCATCTTTCGTAATAATCATCGGGTGATTTCATAATCATATCGAAAGTTGTAGGCACTAAAAGAGCGAAAGGAGAGCCATCTACTAAAATGGCTACTCGCCCTTCATTCACCGCAGCAAGAACACGATCCGGTCTTTCTGTATTTTGTACTTGAGGGAACGGTGAGTAAGGTGCTTCTTCTAAAAATTCTTCAATCATTCCTGAGTCTTGAATGTTATCTAAAGGAATGTCTAATAATTTCTCTCTGACTTGATTTACGATATGAGTTTGACAGTGTTTATTATGAAAAACGATACTTGTTCGATGTTCCTTTGTATTTCCAATATAAATGTCTTCAATAACCATTTCTTCTTCGGTAGAACGCTGCCTTAAAAGACCAAGGTTTTCATCTAAGTTTTCGATAAGAGCAATTTTAGGACCGCGCACTACTTTTTCTGTTGTAGGTTCACTTAAAGAGCGCTGTTTGGTCATAGACATATTCAGTGAGTATGCCGTGGTGCTTTCGCTCATAAACAGCAGGGGCTGACCTTTAAAAAAACACGAGATCGCTTGCTTGTATGTATAGACTTCTTTATCTTTAATGACAGAAATAAATGAGTCGATGTCATCGATTGTTTGCGTTTCACTTTTTGCTTTGGTCTCAACAATATGCTGAGTAAGATTATCAAGTTTTTCTCCGTCGACTAGTCCTTGGAGATAAATAATGCATATATATTTTGTGGGAGACAGCCATAATTTTTTGGAACCAACATCTGTATTTTGACCCACCAAATCTAGAAACGTTTGAACGGTGTAGTCTGCATTGGGCTGAAATTTTGAATCGAGCATAAATAAACTCACCGCCTGTTGTGTTAATGAGTTTAGTGTTTACGATGTAAAAACGAGTTATGCGAAAAATGTGGAAGAATAGAAAAGATATGTTATGGTAAAGAAAAGAGGTGATGGTATGCTACATTCATTTACGTTAAAAACGAACAAGCGTGACGAAATGATTGACGTAACAAGTCAGGTACAAGCAGTGATAAGAACAGAAGGATTAAAAGAAGGGGCTGTAGTGGTTTACTGTCCTCATACAACCGCGGGTATAACAATTAATGAAAATGCGGATCCGGATGTAAAAACGGATATGATGCGACGCTTCGAAGAAGTATATCCTTGGGAACATAAGTTAGATCTTCATATGGAAGGGAATACGGCGGCGCATCTCAAAGCGAGCACGGTCGGCTCCTCTCAGCATATAATCATTCACGATGGGCAGCTGCTGCTAGGGACGTGGCAAGGAGTTTATTTTTGCGAGTTTGATGGACCTAGGACTCGTACGTATTATGTAAAAATTGTATCTGTTCAATAACTTTTTTTCATACTCATTGTCCAACTTTTTTTTGAAAATTGTTATAAAACAAAGTTAATTTAATATAAATGTTATATAACAGTTAAAGGGAGAGATTGAACAATGGAAAAGATCGGTGCAGAACAAGAAACAGCGAAAAAAGAAAATGAAAAAACAAATTTTACATGGGTGGAAGAATACCCAACTATTTTAGAGATTGTCAATGAGTATTACAGTACGTGTCGATAATCTGAAGAAGCTGGAGCGAAATTATTTTAGTTGAAGGAAGATCCGAACGCGTTTGATTCTTGCTTGAGAATCAAACGCATTCGGATTTTTTCATTCATATGGTGAACGTAGATTTCATATATGTAGACGAGGAGGCTCATGGGCCGTCCGCGGAAAGCAAAGTCTTATACGGAAATCAACAGCGATGTAACAAGCAGTCGAGATCATTTATCTCATTTGCTCGTCTTTGTATTGAATTGATTTAGCTATGTCTCAATAACTTTTTTTATAATAAAAAGATATAATAGTAGCAATTTTCCTAAAAGGTTTAATATAATAAATATTAGGGTACTGAATTGTATGAAATAAAGATAAAACGCATCGTTTCATACTATTTCCTTTTTTACCGCTAGTATAACCTTGAAGAAAAAGCTTCATTTGATATACTAACTATACGCTTAGTCTTTAAGATAAAGATGAAGATTCATTGTCATTGTTACACGCAGTGAATGAGCTGCCTTTGCTTGGCGAAAACGTCGTACAAACAAAGACAGATAGCGAATTGTTTTGGGTGCGTTCATTTAGTTCAAAACAGGGAGGCGATTAGTCTATGTTACTTGTACGTATGGCCATGATTGGTTTCTTTTCATTAACAGCCATATCATTGTTTTCTTTTCAGTCCGTTGAAATTATCCATGCCATTATGGACTTTTTCTCATCAGCTGATAAGTACTAAAAAATGATATCTTTTTTAAATAAAAAGCGGATAACCTTCAGGGGCTATCCGTCAAAAACCGCCCAAAAGGCGGTTTTTTTATGCTTATAACAGTGCTAACAAACGTACTGCATTCATTCTCTGATGACAAAGTCCACGTGTTTTTAGCTTAATATTCGTTAAAATAAGTATTTACGTACTGTTCAAACTGAAGCCAATCGTACACGCGAGGGACCTTTACTTCTTCGTTATACGGGTAGCTCATGGCAACAGCATGGCGACCTGTAGCTTGAAAAGCCTTCAAATTATGCGGTGCATCATCAAACAGCAAGTCTCCGTATATTTTATCTTTTTGGTGTGTAAACACGATATTGTATTTCCCGATAAACGGAAGGTGTTTTTCAACCCACTGCTCTTTTTCTGTATAAGCATAGGTCCGGCTGCTTGTGACAATTAAAATGGAAAACCTTTCATAAAGTCGTTTAAGAACCTCAACAGCATGAGGCAGGGGTTTTAAATGTAAAAAAAGCCCCGGCTGATCGAGGTAGTCATAAATTTTTGTCCCGCATTCCGGCTTTACATACTTTTCTGATTCCCAGCATTTTAACTTTTCAACCGATAAGCTGTCGCCATAATCTTTGTTATATTGGTTATGCCAATCCGTCATAAGATCACAAATGACAGAATCCATGTCAATTAAAAGGGTGTGCATTTATTCAACTTCCTTTACAGTATTCATCTACACGCTTGGTACTGCAATATAATGTGCTGCTTCTACTATACCAAATCTTTTACATGCAGAAAAAGAGCAAGCCGCATCAAAATCGCACAGCCTACCCTTTTTATCGAAACTACATTCTTTTAGCACCTAAATATCGTTTGCTCCAATAGCTCTCTTTCAGAGAAGAGATGCTCACACCTTTAGATGAAGAGCAGTGAAGAAACTGGTTATTTCCTAAATAAATTCCTGCATGAGAAGGCCCTTTTGTATAGGTTTGGAAAAACACAATATCCCCAGCTTTTGGACTTGAGACGCGCGTTCCTTTTTGATAAATTTGAGCTACTGTTCGAGGAAGCTGAACACCGCCGCCATGTTTGAACGCATAGCCAATAAAACCGCTGCAGTCAAAGCCGCTTGGCGTTGTTCCGCCCCAGCGATATCGAACGCCCATATACTGTTTTCCTTTGTTAATCACTGCGTTAGGGTTATAGCGCGCTGAGCTAGAAGGCGATTTGCCCTTTGCTGAAACGCCTAGTTTAGCATACGTTCCTTTTCCGACAATACCATCTGCTGCTAGTCCATTTTTGCGCTGAAATGATTTTACAGCAGAAGTTGTAACAGTCCCAAAGTATGTAGTCGTATTCCCTTTAAAATAACCTTTATTTTTCAACGTTTGTTGTAGTTGTTTAACATCTTGGTGATTCATGCCTTGGCGAAGCGTTTGGTCGCCTAGAGCCGCTTGGCTGACAATCGGGCTAGTAGAAACAATAACGCCAGCAAGCGTAAGAGCTGCTATTACTTTTTTCATAAAACTAGTACCCCCTGAAAATTTTTCCTGATTTGAGTAAATTCATCATATCATCTTTCGACAGTGTTCTACGTTACAATTTCATTACATATATGAAAAAAATGAAATATAAAGGTGAATATAGTCTTATAAAAGCTGTAACTAAAAGGGTTCTTTGGATGTGCAATATTGCTAGAAAAACTTTGAATATTTGACGGTAAATAACTAAAAGATATGAAAAAGTATGTACATTTAAAATTTAACAAAGAAATATGTTGTGAATTACTACACAAAAAGTTCGAACTCGGGTAAAATGTAGAACTATAATATAGTAGTCATGTATGTGACTTTGATGAGGTGAAAGTAATGAAAAGAATAGGTGTATTAACAAGCGGCGGAGATTCTCCAGGTATGAATCCTGCGGTTCGTGCTGTTGTGCGTAAAGCAATTCATGAAGGTATGGAAGTTTACGGTATCTATCAAGGATATCAAGGGTTAATAGAAGGAAATATTAAAAAGCTAGAAGTTGGAGATGTCGGTGACATCATTCAACGCGGCGGAACTATGCTTTATTCTGCAAGATGTCCAGAATTCAAAACAGAAGAAGGGCGTTTAAAAGGTATTGAAAACCTTAAGAAGCACGGTATTGAAGGCTTAGTAGTTATTGGTGGAGACGGATCATATATGGGAGCTGTAAAACTAACAGAGCTTGGTTTCCCTTGTATCGGTATCCCAGGAACAATTGATAACGACATTCCAGGAACAGATTTTACATTAGGATTTGATACGGCTCTTCATACGGTTATCGATGCAATTGATAAAATCCGTGACACGGCGACTTCTCATGAACGTACGTTTATTATTGAAGTTATGGGTCGTAATGCAGGAGACATTGCTCTTTGGTCAGGTCTTGCTGGCGGTGCGGAAACAATCCTTATTCCAGAAGCAAAAGATGAGTTCCAAGAAATGGTTGATCGTTTGAGAAAAGGACAAGAGCGCGGTAAAAAGCATAGCATTATCGTGGTAGCTGAAGGTGTAGCCAATGGTAATGAAGTAGCGAAACAGCTTCATGAAGCTGCAGGTATTGAAACACGTGTAACAGTATTAGGACACATTCAGCGCGGCGGTTCCCCAACTGCTCAAGATCGTGTGCTAGGAAGCCGTTTCGGCGGTCGTGCAGTCGAGCTTCTGCTAGAAGGTAAAGGCGGCCGTGCAATCGGTATCCGTAAAAATGAAATTGTAGATTACGATATTATGGAAATTTTAGGTGAACCTCACCATATCAATGCTGATATGTACCGTTTATCTAAAGAACTTTCAATCTAATCACAGTATTGCTGATGAGGCGAAACTTCTTATATAGAAGGAGTTTCGTCTTTTTTTGATTGCATGCCTGTCCCTTCGCAGTATTTGCATGTTTTCATGTAACCGATACCAGGAATAACGGCTAGCTTTCCGAGTCCTTTGCAAAAAGTGCAAATTAATTCAAAACCAAACATTGGTTCATCCCCTCTGTACACGTTTTCTTTCAGTTTATCATAAAAGTAGACAAATAATTTTAAAAATTATAGAAATAATCAAAAAAATGATTACATTTGAACAGCGAGTGATATAGTAAAGAGAGAAGACCATTTTATAAAAGAGGAGAGGAAGCGTGATGTTTAAACGAATTTTACTTGCCTCAGATGGCTCAGAGCATGCAGCTAAAGCAACAGAAAAAGCCGTTCAGCTGGCTCAGCTGACGGAAAACAGTTTTATTCAAGTTATTTATGCAGTAGAGGGTGATTCAAGGTTAAAATCACTTAGCCGCGACGAGGAACGGGAAAGTCGGATACATACAACGGATGAAATCTTAAAGCAAGGAAACGTGGAGTATGAGATTACCTTTATGCATGGAGACGCAGCTAAAACAGTGATTCAATTTGCTAATCAAAATTCATTTGACCTTGTGGTAATAGGAAGCAGAGGGTTAAATCCTGTAAAAGGCATGTTGCTTGGAAGCGTGAGTTCTAAAATTGCACAGCAAGTAACCATTCCTGTGCTAATTGTTAAATAGGAGAGAAACGCAATGTCAAAACAGTACAAAGAATTAAAACAGCTCATTGATGATGCTAAACACATTTGTTTCTTCACAGGAGCAGGAATGAGCACAGAGTCAGGCATACCGGACTTTCGCTCTCAAAATGGCTTATATCGCCAAAACAAAAGCTTTGTGGACGTAGTAGCTGCTGACTTTTATGAACAGTATCCTCATGAATTTTGGCCGCTGTTTAAAGAGATTTTTCATATTAAAATGCTGCATCAGTATAAAGCAAATACAGGCCATCGCTTTATTGCTGAACTAGAAGAAGCCAAAACCGTGCATGTAATTACGCAAAATATTGATGGCTTGCACCAAGATGCAGGAAGCACAAACGTTTTTGAAATTCATGGGTCCATTAAACGAGCTCATTGTCCGAACTGTAAAGAAGAGTATGACTTAGCATATTTAAATCAGTCAGCTCTCCCGCAATGTACAGCGTGTGAGCGCCTTTTAAAGCCAAATGTTGTTCTTTTTGGAGATGCCATTCATCAGTTCGATGAAGCAGTTACAGCAGCGCTCTCATCTGATTTATTCATCGTGCTTGGTTCATCGCTTGAAGTAGCACCGATTAATCAGATTCCGCTGCTTGTAAGCCGGTACAACCGTACAAACATGGTGATGATTAATAAAGAACCTACGCATTACGATTATTTGTTTGATTTGGTTATCTATGATTCCATTGGACAAGTGGTCGCAAATTTATAAGCGTCTATGCATGGACATAGCGCTTTTTTAGCATTTAGTGATAAAGTGTAGGGATGTATCATATGGTGTAGTACATCATCCATTCGCTAATGGATAGAAGGGATGTTTGTGCATATGAGTGGAGGCTTGAGAGTTTGTCTCTTCATTGTTGGTATTGCACTCAAAGTGACAGCTGTTTTGACTTTGATTTTTGAAATGAATCTTGTCCCTATCCACGGAAGGAGTCTCACTTATTATGCTGAAGCGATAGGTATGAAACTCCCAATTATCTGTTTTGTCCTTGGTTTTTTTTGTGTAGCAGCAAGCTTTTATTTACCTGCTAAAAATCGCCGCACCAGTAAATAGCAAGGGCAGGAGACTAACTAAAACGTTTGACTGAAAAGTTTTTAACATTTAAAATAAAGTCAATAAGTTTAAAAAGAAATAGGATAATTATTCCTTATTCTTTTTAGATATACGGAAATAGAGGTGATTGGATGGGGCAGTGTACCACGTTGGCGAAGTAGCATTATATGCACCAGTGTCAAAGCGTACAATACAGTATTATATAAACCTACATTTGCTTCACGCATATCGCTCTTTATCACATAATCGCTCTTTTAAGACGTTAACAGACTTTAACTTTATAAAGATTGTAAACTACTAAATTTTTTATAAATGAATGGAAGAGAGAATCAGCGCTGAAGCAACATCATGAAATGAAGCGATGTGAGCCATTGCTTCACATCTAGAACAGCTGAATAAAGAATGACCTGCTACATTAACGAGTGAAACGTGAGATAAGGAAGAAAGACTGGCAGTTTTGCTCCATATAAAAATGTTTATACATTTATCATGTGATTCCTCCTTATATGCACTTTTCCAAGTGATCAGTACAGGGATAGAGTTCTTTATCCAAATTTTTTATTTTTTAGGAGGTGAGTCCTTACTCGTTTTTAAACGAGCTAAGGAACTTGATTGGACATATTTAACTTGATTTTACTAGCGGTACTGATTGCATTAACTGCTTTTTTCGTTGCTACCGAGTTTGCGATTATTCGCGTGAGGAGTTCCAAAGTGGATCAGCTTATAGCAGAAGGGAGCAGCAATGCAAAAGCTGCGAAGCAAGTTATTTCAAATTTAGATGAATACTTATCTGCGTGTCAGCTTGGTATTACGATTACTGCGCTGGGAATTGGTTGGTTAGGAGAGCCTACAATTTCGCATCTCCTGTCACCATTACTTGATCAACTAGGGATAAGCGGAGCTTTAACAAAAGTACTATCTGTTGCGATTTCTTTTGCGGTTGTTACATTTATAAACGTTGTGGTCGGAGAGCTTGCTCCGAAAACATTTGCAATTCAAAAAGCAGAGAAAGTCACTTTATTATTTGTTCGTCCGCTTATACTTTTTTATAAAGTAACCTATCCTTTCATTTGGCTATTAAACAGTTCTTCTCGTTTAATAACAGGGTTATTTGGTCTAAAGCCTGCTTCAGAAAATGAGCTTGCACACAGTGAAGAAGAGCTTCGCATCTTGTTATCAGAAAGCTATAAAAGCGGTGAAATCAATCAATCGGAGTTTAAATATGTAAGTAAAATTTTTGACTTTGATGATCGCGTTGCCAAGGAGATTATGGTGCCGCGTACGGAAGTCGTTTCGATTGACCAGGAAGATACGGTCGAATACATCCTTGAGATGGTCCAAGAAGAGCGGTTTACCCGCTATCCGGTCATTGATGGAGATAAAGACCATATTATTGGAATGGTCAATATGAAAGAGATTTTAACCGAGATTGTTATGAACAACAGCAAGGAAAAAATAAATTTAAAACAGTATATCCGTCCTGTTATTGAAGTAATTGAATCGATTCCTATTCATGATTTATTGCTTAAGATGCAGCGTGAACGCATCCATATGGCTATTTTAATTGATGAATACGGAGGAACTGCAGGGATTGTAACAGTAGAGGATATTTTAGAGGAAATTGTCGGTGAAATTCGGGATGAATTTGATGCGGATGAACTTCCATTAATTCAGAAAGTCAAACCCGATCATTATATTGTAGATGGAAAGCTATTAGTAAGTGAGCTTAACGAGCTGCTTGGCACAACAATTGATGATACGGATGTTGATACAATTGGAGGCTGGGTCTTGACGGAAAAATATGACGTCAAGCAAGGAGAAAGCCTTAGCTTTGATCAGTATGACTTTACCGTTACGAAAATGGAAGGCCATCACATTCAATATATTGATGTGATCAAAAAACGCCAGGTGCATCAAAGTACGGATGAAGCGGTTAATGTGTCGGACATGAACCAGTCACAGGCTTTATCTTCATAATAAGAAGGCGCATTGCGAAAGAGCAGTGCGCCTTTTTTATAAAGAAAATGTTGAGGGAAGATGACAAAGTAATATGATGGAACTATGGGATAATATTACCGCTATGAATCTTGAAATCAATTTGCTTTAATAAAAGTATGAAAACTCTATCAAAACTTTTATTAGTAACATTGTTGTCTGTCACTCTAGCTTTTGGTCTTAATAACACTGCGCAAGCAGCAACCGTACATACCGTTCAATCGGGCGATACGATGTGGAAAATAGCAGTAAAATATCAGGTTGGCGTTTCCGAGCTGATTGAAGCGAACTCTGTTATTAAAAATCCTAATTCTATCTACCCAGGACAAAAAATTACCATACCAACAGATAAAGCGGGAAGTTCATACGAAGAGCAAGTGGTTCAGCTAGTGAATCAAGAACGTGCTAAAGTAGGGCTTAAACCTTTAAAATCTAATTGGGAAGTAGCTCGCGTTGCTCGCTATAAATCGCAGGATATGATTGATAAAAACTATTTCAGTCATACATCGCCTACATATGGAAGTCCGTTCGACATGATGAAAAAATTTGGTATTACATACAGTACAGCAGGTGAAAATATCGCTGCTGGACAAGCAACTCCAAAAGAAGTGGTTAACGCATGGATGAATAGCGAAGGTCACCGTAAAAACATACTATCAAGTCAATTTACCGAAATCGGAGTAGGTTACGCTAAAGGCGGAAGCTACGGTCATTACTGGACTCAAATGTTCATTTCAAACTAAAAAAGAAAGGAAAAAAAGCTGACTACTAAGTCAGCTTTTTTTAACTTCGAGCACTTTCTAGAAATTCTTTTGGATTGCCAGAGAGCTTTCCGTCCTGTTCAACGATGAGTGTGCGCGTAGGGAAAGCAAATTCTACGCCTTCTTCTTCGAGAATGTCCATAATTTCGAAGTTTATATTTTCTTTTACATCTAAATAATCAGCAAAAACGGTTGTATTTGTAAAGAAATACAGATAGATATTTAGACTGGATTCATAAAAACCGTCAAAGTTAACCAGAATCGTTTCATTGTGAATTTCTTCGTGCTCAGTCAGCATCTTTTTAATTCTTGACACTACGGTTTCTAACTTTTCTTTTGGTGTATTATAATTCAAGTTTAAATGAAAGGCAATTTGACGTTTCCCCATTTTAGCCCAGTTGATAATAGGCTCATTAGAAAGAGTAGCATTTGGAACCGTTACGACTGCTTGAGCGAACGTTCGAACTTTGGTACTTCGAAATGTAATATCTTCTACAACGCCTTCAACACTCGGTGTTTTAATCCAATCTCCAATGGTAAAAGGCTTTTCGGTAATAATCACAATTCCGCCGAATAAATTACTAACGGTGTCTTTTGCGGCTAGGGCAAAAGCAAGACCACCTAAGCCAAGACCTGCTACAAAGCCGTTTACGTTAAAACCCCATTCTTCTGCGATGATGGAGATAGAAAGCATAACAACAACGATGCGGATGAACTTTTCAATAAAAGGAATGATGATTCGATCCACTTGGATATCAAAATTTTTGGCAAACGTTGCAAAAAATAAATTGGTAGAAGCAGCTAAATTATACAAGCCCCATCCTGCAAGGCCAACAGAAGCTGAACGAACTAAATGTCTTTCCGTATCAGCTGTTAAAACATCAAAGGGAAGATAGGGAAGAGCAAGCTTGAAACCAATAATCACAAAAATCCAGCGCAGCGGCTTTTCAAAAGCTTCTAAAACGCTCGTAATTAAATTGATTTTTTTATTTTTGGCAAAACCAATAATAAACTTAAACAAATAAGTCGTGAACAGCTTGCGAAGAATCAAAAAGATCAGAAAGATCCCAATCGCAATCACGATTTTTTTCCAATCATCCAACGATGACAGAGACTTTAAAAAATCCATACAATCCTCCTAATTACCAAAACTGTGCTACAGTTCATTTATATCCGTCAATTGAAGCATGTCTATGTAGAATGTACTGTACCCTAAATTCATGCTTTTTAAAAGCTTCTTCCCTATTAAAATAGCATAAAAATACCCGTAAATCTATTTAAGTGATAATTATGAATATATCTCTTTTTAGTAAAAGAGACAGACAATAGTCTGAACATAAGTTGTATAATAAATAGGTGATATTATAAACGTTAATTTATCTTATTATTTATTTAAAACGTTCGTTGGAGGGAGAAGCTTTGTTAAGTCAATTAAATAAAATGCTAGAAAAATTGATGCCGTTTATTACGCCGGTCAGCTTGCTCATAGGAGTTCTTATCGGTTCGTCATTAAGTCAGTATACTTTTTTAATTCCATGGCTTTTTGCATTAATGACGTTTGCAGGAAGTTTAAACTCAAATTTTCAGCAGTTAAACGCCACCATACACCGTCCATTTCCAATCTTTATGGCCCTGTTTGTTTTACATATTTTTATGCCAGCGTGGGCTTGGAGCGTTGGTCAAGTGATTTTTCCGCATGATGTATTTACAAGCACGGGCCTTTTACTAGCAGCGATTATTCCAACAGGAGTGACTAGTTTTATATGGGTCTCGATTTACAAAGGAAGCATTCCTCTTGCGCTATCCATTATTTTAATTGATACTCTTTTAGCGCCGCTTATCGTTCCTTATACGCTTTTATTGGTGGTTGGAGACACCGTGCATTTGGAAGCGCTAAAGTTAGTCAAAGATTTATGTTTTATGATTGTCCTACCATCTCTGTTAGGCATGTGCTTAAATCAATATACAAAAGGAACAATTAAGCAGACATTAGGACCAAAGCTGGCACCTGTTTCGAAAATAGGGTTAAGTGTGATGGTTATGATAAATGGGGGAGTGATTGCACCTTATTTAAAACATATTGATAAAAAACTGCTGTTTATTATCGTGATCGTCTTTTTAATGAGTTCAGCTGGCTATTTCTTCAGCTGGATGATTGGCAAATGGCTAAGATGGGACCGAGCAAAAGTTGTGACGCTTACGTTTTGCGGAGGCATGAGAAATATTAGCGCTGGAGCTGTATTAGCCGTATCTTATTTTCCAGCTCCCGTTGCTGTACCCGTCGTATTAGGGATGTTATTTCAGCAGGTATTGGCTGCTTTATCAGGGCGTTTAGTTCAAAACTATTACCAGAAAAAAGACGCTGAATTTGTTTCATTGAAATAAATGGAAGAAGTAAAAGACGAACCGCAGTAATCATAAAGTAAGCACTCTGTTTTAACGATCAGAGATAAGGTGCTTTTACACTTGTTGCGTTCAGGATGATGAGATGATTAGAAAAAGGTACGGTGTGGCATACTAGAAAGAAAAAGGTCGGATATTCTTGCTTATCAATATAGCGCTGGTATTTGTTTTACCTTGGGTTTTTGGCACCCTCTATTTACATCCAAAAAATCGTCGTTTACTGCCTTTAGTAGGAACTGCTTTTTGTATTTTAGCAATCGTTATCAATGAATTAGGGAGCTATTATGGCTTTTGGAAACTCCGGACTTCTTTAGAAAATGAAGCATTAGAAGCGCTGCCTTTTAATTTAGGCGTCTATCCTGTATTGGCGAGCTATATGATTTTTTTAATCCAGCGAATTGGAAAACCGCATTTTTTTATTTTTCTTATTACGCTGTTTACAACATTTTTAGAAGGAACGTATGTGTATGTGGAAAAAGTTACATACGGAAACGGATGGAATCTAGGCTGGACATTTTTTTCCTACTGGATTCCGTACGGCGTGATTTATTTATACTATAGGTATTTGGTTAGTCTTAGACTGCTTCATTAAAAGAAAAAAGAAGTAAATTTGCACAATAAAAAAGCCGTGAATATTCACGGCTTTTTTTATTAGATCGCTTCTTTCGAGCTAGATTTATCTTTTGAATGATCCCATGCATCAATATTATCAAGTCCAGAAATGCTGTCTTGATAGAAGACAGGGTCTTTTCCAGCTTTCTTTTGGGCAAGATAATCTTTGAGTGCGGCAAAGGCCACTTTTGAGAGCAAGAGAATGGCGATTAAGTTGACTACTACCATAAAGCCCATAAACAGGTCTGCTAAATCCCATACAAGCTGAATTTGAGAAATAGAACCGAACACGATCATGGCAAGTACAGCAACACGATAAGTCATCAGCCAAGCTTTATTTGTGTTCAAGAACTCAATATTTGTTTCTCCGTAGTAGTAGTTACCAATTAATGTACTAAAAGCAAATAGGAAAATCATAATTGCAAGAGCACCTGTTGCCCAAGAACCAATGTGAGTGCTTAAAGCAGCTTGTGTTAATTCAATACCGCTTAAATTTTTATTTGTATAAGTACCTGAAAGCAAAATGATAAAGGCAGTACTACTACAAATAATAAGCGTATCTGTTAATACACCAAAGGCTTGAATTAATCCTTGTTTTACCGGGTGGCTTGTTGTTGCAGCTGCGGCTGCATTTGGCGCACTACCCATACCTGCTTCGTTTGAGAATAATCCGCGTTTAATTCCTTGCATAAGAGCTGCTCCAAGAGAACCGCCAGCAATTTGCTCGAAACCAAAGGCATTTTTAACGATTAACGCAATAAGAGAAGGCATTTCTTGAATGTTCATAATAATAATGAAGAGTGCTACTGCAATGTAGGCAACGGCTAGTACCACAACAATGTATTCTGACATTTTTGCAATACGCTTAACTCCGCCAAAAATAATGGCAGCGAAAGCCACTGTCATAATAATTCCTAACACTAGGCGATTCGTTCCGAACGCATTTTCAAACGCAAGAGTAATCGTGTTCGATTGTACAGCATTAAAAATTAAGCCGAAGGATAAAGTGATTAAGACAGCAAACAGTCCGCCCATCCAGCGCTTTTTTAACCCTTTTTCCATATAGTAAGCCGGTCCGCCTCGGAAGCCACCGTCTTTGTCTTTTACTTTGTATATTTGTGCTAACGTACTTTCGATAAATGCTGAAGCTGAACCAATAACGGCAAGCACCCACATCCAAAATACAGCACCAGGTCCCCCTAAAGCGATCGCAATCGCAATACCTGTAATGTTCCCCGTACCAACGCGGGCTGCCATACTGATACAAAACGCTTGGAATGGCGAAATTCCGTCTTTAGAAGAGCTATCCGCACCTTCTTTTAATACACGAACCATTTCTCTTAATAACCGAATTTGTAAAAACTTTGACCTGAATGTAAAAAACAAACCAAATGCAATCAGCATCGCAATCAGTAAGTAGGACCAAAGAAATTCGTTGATTGAACTAACAAAACCTTGAACTACTTCTTGCATAGTTTCACCTCTTCATGAATTATAGTAGAATAATAATAAAAAACGTGAATTTATAGAATTTTCCCTCTATTTAGATAGATCTCCCTATTTCCCCGCTGTTTTTCTTCATTATCCTTGTCGAATCTTGTTGCTAAATCTGAACCTTATATATATATAAAATAATAATTTTGGTCTTTTGTCAACTAACCTCACATGGAAAAATAGGGTGATATGACAAATGAAGCGGGTATGAAAAGGCGATAACAGCAGGGATGAAAGAATTTTCATTTTGTTTTACTTAATTGTTGCTAGAAAATAAAAGTTTTAGGCCAAGTACGCCAAAAACCGTTCCTTTTACATATTTTAATGTGTGCTGAAAGATACGGCTTTTTTTGACTTTTTTCCCAAGGCCTGAAGCAAATAGTGCAATAAGTGAAAAGATGATGAGCGTTTCGGCGATAAAGATGATACCAAACAAAATCATTTGCAAACTTACATGTCCAAGAGACGAATTAACAAACTGCGGTAAGAACGTAATGAAGAAAATAGCTACTTTTGGATTGGTTAAGTTGCTAACAAATCCTTTTCTAAAGTGATGGTGCTGCTGAACGTTTTCTGTTAATTCCAGCGGACCGCTTTTCTCTCGAAACGATTGGTATGCTAAAAACAGCAGGTACAGAACACCTACAACCTTTAGAATCGTAAAGGCAATAATTGATTTCTGAAAGATAATAGATAGCCCCACTGCGGCTAAAAGAGTATGTACAAATGTTCCCGTAATAGATCCCAATACGGTTTTGATGCCTGCTTTGACGCCTGAAGCAATACTTTGTGTCATTACAAAAATCATGTCTTGTCCTGGTATTAAGACAATGATAAGTGACACGGCTATGTAAGGTATAAGCCAAGAAAATGTCATGATGATTCCCTCCCAACAGAATTTTAACCATTTCGACAAAAAGTTCTCAAGAGTGTGTGCTAATGAATTAATAGATTAATGGAGTAAAGTTAAGAAGGCATAAAAGTATAAAAAGAGGTTATTATCCTAATGAAAATCAATAAAAGATGTAGGAAAAAAATAGGTGGTGCTGTATAATAATCCGATATACTTAATTTTTATAGAAAGAGGGTAAAATTTATGAAGTACTGTTTAGCACAGCCAGAGGACGCTGCTACAGTTCACGATCTTATGCTGCAAGCCTTCTCCGTCTATCGCGATTCTGTTCCACCATCCAGTGCTCTTGATGAAACAACGGAATCTATTATGCAATCGTTAAAACACGGAAAAGAAGCTGTCATTTTATACGTCGAAAATAAGCCGGTAGCGATGGCGCGTTTTAAGCTAGAAGAAACGAGCTTATATTTTTACCGCCTGTCTGTTATTCCTGTTTTTCAAGGAAAAGGAATGGCTAAACAGCTTATTCAATGGTTAGAGATATACGCCAAAGAGTGTGGCAAGGAAAGTTTATCATGCAAGGTGAGAATGAGTGTTTCTCGTAATATAGCTTTGTATGAATCAATCGGCTTTTACATAGAGGAAAAAGAAATCGTACATAGAGACGGAGTGGATATTCCTGTAGTAAATATGAAAAAAGAGATTCTAAAAGGAGTAATGGCATGAATAAATCAACTCTTTCTTTACCGCCTCCTGTCTTTCTTTTAATCGGTGTATTAGCCGTTTCTTTTTCTTCTATTTTAATTAAATGGTCGGACGCCCCTGCTTCTATTTTAGGAATGTATAGACTGCTGTTTACGGTCCTTTTATTTTTACCGTTTTTACCATGGAGGAAAATGAAAATTCTTTTTAAAAACAGCACGGTAAAAGAATGGCTAATGCTAGCTGTATCAGGCGTGTTTTTAGGGCTTCACTTTCTGTTTTGGATGGAGTCTTTTTCACATACAACAGTTGCTAGCGCTATGATTTTGACTGCGCTTGAGCCGGTCTTCGTAGTGATAGGAGCTTATTTTTTATTTAAAGAAAAAACAAGCAAAGTAGGAATCATCAGTATTCTAATTGCTGTTAGCGGCTCGGTAATTATTGCATCGGGAGATATCGGAATATCTAAAACGGCTCTTTATGGAGACTTGCTTTCTGTTTTAGGTACAGTGGCCGTTTCTGTTCATATGCTGGCAGGGCAAGAATTATGCAGGAAAATGCCTTCAATCATCTATAGCTTCGCCGTTTTTTTAATCGGTGGCCTGGTGCTATTTTTCTACAATGTTTGGACACATGTATCGCTCACTCAGTATGACTCAAAAGATTGGTGGATTTTTTTGCTTTTAGCGCTTATTCCTAATATTTTTGGTCATGCCTTATTTAACTGGCTGTTAAAGTATGTAGGTGCTACAACGATTTCAATGGCTATTTTAGGAGAGCCAATTGGTGCCATCATTCTAGCTTATTTCTTGCTTGGAGAAATGACAACCGCTTCTCAGCTAGTGGGAGGAATGATTGTGATGATTAGTGTGATGATCTTCTTAAAGTACAAAGCAGCAGAGCCGGAAAAAGTCATAGCTCTTCAAGAGAAGTCGAATATCACTTAATGGGATAGGCAAGCAGAACCGAGTATGATACAGTTTATTTATCATTATTTACCATTTAGTGAAGCGGTTTTTATTAAACTACATAAAGCAGGTGTAAATATGCTGAAAAAACTAACGGACCACGTTTATTACTTTCCTCACTCTAAAGAAACGGATCGACCGGTACTCGGGCTTATATGCGGGGATAAGTATAGTTTCGTCGTAGATGCTGGGAATTCCCCTGCGCATGCATCATCATTTTTAGAAGAAGTGGAAAAAATGGGAGCTCCTCCAATCAAAGGAGTAGCTATTACGCATTGGCACTGGGATCATACATTTGGCATTCATGCAATGAACAAGTATACAATCAGCCATCATTTAACGAAGAAAAAGCTGGCCTATTTAAAGACACTGCGCTGGGACGATGATTCCTTGGATAAACGCGTTCAGGAGGGGGAAGAAATCGAGTTTTGCCGGGATATGATAAAGAAAGAAATGCCGTGTCGAGAGGCGTTAATTTTACAGGAGCCGGACGTAACGTTTCATCATCATATGGAAGTTGACCTGGGTGGAATAACTTGTTGCATTCAGCATATTGGAGGGGTACACGCGCAGGACTCGTCCATTGTCTACATACCCCAAGAAAAAGTCGTGTTTTTAGGTGATTGTCTATGTCCAGATTTTTATAGCGGTGACTGGAGTTATGATAAAGAAGACCTTGAGCGGATTCAAAGAGAACTTCAAACATATGATGCGCAGTATTATCTTTCATCTCATTTTGACCCTGAAACTTCTGAGGAACTTTGGCGAGATTTAAATCAATTGAGTGCGATTGGAGAAATTGTAGGAAATGAAGTCGATTTAGAAAAAGCATGTTTTCAGTTTGAATGTGAAACGTATAAGAAGCCAACAAATGAGCAAAAAGAGAGAATACAGTATTTTGTTAATGGAAATGTCAAACGTAAAAGCAGAGAACTGTTTTGATAGTTTGTGCATAATGGTAAATAAGCCCGCCTGTTCATACTATAGTATGAGCAGGCGGGCTTATTCAATTGGTTGTGCTGTGATATAAGTTTTAAGTTATGATAGTAAAATAAATAACTTGACGAAACAAAGTTATAAAAATATAATGAGTTACATAAAGTAAGTTAACTAAAAAATGATATATTCAAAAGGAGAAATAATCATGAACTTTCACCGTGCACCCCATGTATTTGTTGGGAAAGTAAATTTAAAAGTAGAAAATTTAGAGCGTTCACTTGCTTTTTATCAGCAAATAATCGGGTTTAAACTTTTAGGTAGAAAAGAGAACAAAGCTTTGTTAACAGCTGATGGACGCACGGCGCTTTTATCGATTGAACAGCCGGAAAACGTTAAAGCAAAACAGCCTCGTACAACAGGCTTATATCATTTTGCTCTATTGTTGCCGACTCGTTCTGATTTAGGAAGTATTCTGCAGCATCTGTTAAATAGCGGTTATCCGCTTCAAGGGGCGTCTGATCATCTAGTGAGCGAAGCGCTGTACTTGGCAGATCCAGATGGAAACGGCATAGAGATTTATCGAGATCGTCCGTCAAGTACATGGGAATGGAATGACGGTGAAGTAGTAATGGCTACAAAACCTTTAGATGCAGAAGCGGTATTATCTGAAGGAAACGGTAAACCATGGACAGGATTACCTTCAGCTACCTTAATGGGACATATTCACCTTCATGTTTCTGAATTAGAGCAAACAGAAAACTTTTATCAAAATGGATTAGGTTTTGAGGTTGTGAGCAATTACCATAATCAAGCATTGTTTATTTCAACTGGGCACTATCATCATCACATCGGACTAAACGTTTGGAATGGAATCGGAGCGCCTAGTCCTCTTGAAAACAGCGTTGGTTTAGAGTCATTTACACTTGTTTTTCCATCTGAAGAAGCAAGGGAGCAGGCAATAAATCAGCTTCGTGAAATCGGAGCAGCTGTTTCTAAAGAAAACCAAGATTTTTTCACAAAAGATCCATCAGGCAATATAATTAGATTAGTCCTTTAACATAAAAGCTGCCGCAATTGGCAGCTTTTATTTATCGCAATGTTCGTCAAAATAGACAAGAAGTGTACATTTTTTCTCAAATATTAAGAGGATAATGACGAAAACGGTGTTATTTTCAGGGAAATAAACGAAGAGTCTTACGTTTAAAAAAGTTTGTAAACAAGCGGGCGTGGGAATAAAATACATATCAAGCATCATTTCTTATCGTTATTGAATTTTTATATAAAGTCTTTTCATATAAAACCTTGAAGGAAGGGAGCGGAAACCTGTGAGATATAAAGTGAAACATTGGCTTAGATTAACTTCAGACGAGCGCTATCTTGTATTGTTTGCTACTGCTGCTTTGCAAAAAGAAAAGCGATAAAAGAGTTGTTAATAGTAAGGAAAGTAGCTTTATATGCTAACGAAAAGGTAATAAAAGGCCTGAAAATAATATATTTATTTTCAGGCCTTTTATTGTTTTCAAACCTTGTTCAAGTCAACTGTTGAGAGATAGCTTCGGCCGTTTGTTTGCCGTTTGTTATACAAGCTGCAATGCCTACTCCATAATAAGAACAGCCGGCTAATGTAATAGCGGGGTGCTTGTCATGCAATTTTCGGGTCAAGCTGCGTACGAGTTCACCGTGTTTAAGGTGATAGGTAGGCATCAATTTATCCCAATTTGTTACGTCGCTTTCAATGGGCTGCTCTTTGATCCCTAAGCTGTTTTCAATGTCGGTTTGTGCCACTGCTAGCAGCTCTTCTTTTGACATCGTCCGCAGGCTGTCAAAGTGGTGACTCGTGCTTTTATAAAACAGGCGAACTAACAAATTCCCTCGCTTAGAAGTGTGAGCCCATTTTTTGCTCGTCCACGTGCAGGCATTGGCAGTTAAGTTGCTTGATTGAGAGGCAATAAACCCGGTGCCTTCAGCGGGAAGGTATTCGTCTGGAACGTCATAGCCGATGTACACGCTAATGAGAGAAGAATCTTTTAACTGCTCAAAGTCTTCGTTTAATTCGGGATCGTTCAACAGATGCTGAGCAGCCGTGTGCGGTGTAGCTAACACAACGTAATCCGCTGAATAGGCTTGCCCCAGCGTAGTGATTTGATAGCGCTCACCGTACTGTTTTATGCTGGTGGTTGGCGTATCTTTTAAAATCGTTACATCAGAAAGCTCTTCTTCTAAGCGGTGAATAATTGTTGATAAACCTTGTTTAAACGAAATGAATTTTTTATTTCCTGCCGTTTTAAATTTTTTTTCATTGGCTCCCATTCCTTTGATGATGCTGCCGTACGTGTTTTTGTAGTCGAGCAGATACGGGAGAGTCGAAGAAATCGTGAGTTTGTCTAAATCGCCAGAGTAGACGCCGGATAAAATAGGTGCAATTTGCTTTTCTACTAGCTCTTGTCCTAAAAAATGTTTTAAAAAGAGTCCAATTGAGCTGTCTTTCGTAAACGTTGTATTTTTAGTGATTAAATCTTTTAAAGCTGTAATTTTAGCTTTTGAAGAAATCAGCTCGCTTTTAAAAAGAGATTCCACGCTTGTTGGAATACCGAACATGGTATCTTCAGGAATTGGAAGCAGCTCATTAGCAAAGTAAATAAACGATTTGCCCGTTTCGTTATAGACTAAATCGTTTGTTAAGTACAGCTCTTCTAGCAGAGGCATAACGTTTTCTTTTCGAGCTACAATAGAATCCGCTCCTGTTTCCATAATAAATTCCCCAGCTTCACGCGTATTAATTTTTCCTCCTAGATGGGAATCTTGCTCTAGTAATAATAATTTAAGCGGAAGGTTACGTTCTTGTTTTAGTTTCTGCAAATAGTACAGAGTGGTTAAGCCCGTAATTCCTCCTCCAATAACAGCGACCGTTTTCAAAGTATTCACTCCTACATTTTCAACAATTAGTCTGTAATATACGAAAATCATACCACTATGACTAGGAAAAGTGTAATGAATTGATTGTGAACATAGTGTGTGCAAACACGAAAAGAAATATTGAAACTATACGATTAGATATTTTGAAATTACATAAAATAAAAGCTCATACACGTAGAGAAAATGACTGAGACGCAGCAGTGAAGAAAGGAGGAAGCATCATGCTCGGCGGTTTTATGGAAACGCTGAAAAAAGACTGGCTCGCTTTAGTATTAATAAGTGTTCTTATATGCGGTATTACCTTAAACGTACGAGCTGAAGAGAAGAGCGGACGAAGCGGATACATCGAACCAAAGCTAGTTTTTCCTGTGATCAGTGATGTTCATATTAAGGAAACAGGAACGCTTGATTTGCGTACTTTTCAACATGCATTAACGCAGTTAAATGAACAGGCACCGAAACAAGATGCATTTGTAGTCGTAGGAGATTTGGCTGATACAGGCGCGTTAAAAGAATACGACCGCTTTTTTTCTATTTATAATCAAAATAAACAGCCGCAGGCCGTATCTCTTTTTACGATTGGTAATCATGAATACCGGGACAGCGTAACTAATCAGCAAGCGCAGCAGCGTTTTTTATCTAAAACCAAAATGAAGGCTCTTTATTTTCATCAAGTGATAAAAGGATATCATTTTATCATGCTTGGAACAGAAAGCCGTCTGACCGCCGGTGATTATTCAATCAAACAAATTAACTGGCTTGCTGAACAGCTGAAGATAGCAAAGCGAGATAATCCTAAAAAACCGATTTTTGTCTTTATTCATCAGCCTATTAACAATACACTGTACGGGAAAAACAGATGGGGGATAGAAGTGAATGAACTGCTTCTTTACAATACGTTAAAATCTTATCCGCAAGTCATTACATTTTCTGGACATACCCACCATCCGTTGGACGATCCTCGTACTATTTTTCAAAGAGATTTTACATCTCTTGCAACGTCTTCTGTTCGGTATATATGGCCTGGTGCTGGATATTTACAAGGTGAACTTCCTCCTGGCTACCGAGATGTGAGTCAAGGTCTTCTTGTAGAGGTTTATAATCGAAAAGTAGTCGTTAAAAGGCGGGATTTTCATGCAAATAAGTGGACGGGAGAAGCGTGGAAAATTGACATACCTGCAGATGCAAAAAAGTTTCACTACACGAATGAACGAGATTTAGTAAAACCGATTTTTCTTCCAAGCTCTACTATTTCTGTTATACAAGAAAAAGCTTCATCGAATCAGCTTTATATTCAGTTTACGCAGGCTGTGGATAATCTGATGGTTCACTCTTATCGCATTACCGTCAAAAGTAAAGAAACTGGAAAAGTGGTCAAAACATACAATGCATTTTCTCAATATTACAGCGATCCTGTTCCGGATGTTCTAAGTCTTCCATTATCGGGTCTGCAGCCTCATACTGCGTATCAAATAGAAGTAGCGGCAGTGGATGCGTTTGACAATCAAAGCGACCAAAAATTAATCATTGAAGGCTCTACTAAATAGCTAAAAGAATCCTGATTTTTATTGATTCTTTTAGTTTTTTTCATCTGTTTTTAATGTTATTTTCATTAGATTTTTAAATGGAGTTGCTACACTGAAACTGTATTTAAAGTCATAATATGTAATTTTAATGAAAGTATCAAAATCAAAAGGAGTTTGTATGAAAGGATCTTTTGTACGTTTTTTAGTAGTAGGGCTGGTCAATACAGCAGTAGGCCTTTCCATTATGTATGTGCTGCTTCATATTTTTCATCACTACTGGGCAGCAACGTTTATCGGAAACGCAGTAGGAGCAGTCGTCAGCTACGTGTTAAATCGAATATTTACGTTTAAAAGCGGAGTTCATTTATCCAAAAGCATACTGCGGTTTATTTTGGTTATTGGCGTTTGCTACGGATTGTCTTACTATATTGGACTGCAGTTTTCCAGCTGGTTATTGCACCAACTTCCTACTGCTGTGCGTCCGTTCAAAAAAGACGTCGGTATATTAATCGGAACAGGTCTGTATACGCTTTTAAATTATACGGGTCAAAAATACTTTGTATTTAATGCAAAAAAAGAAGCAGTCGTCGTACACGATTAGCTTTTAGTAATTATGAAATGGAAATAGGTGTTAACAGATGAAGAAAGAAACAGCTATGAATAAAGAAAAAACATTGCTTATTATCGCTTTCCTTTTGCTGCTTGCGTATGTATCTCCTATGTTTTTGCTTGGGGAAAATTCGCATATACGCGTGCATGATAATTTAGACTCAAATATTACGTGGTATAAAGTTCTGCATCGAAGCGGAGAGCTGTTTGGCTCCAGTCATGCCGTATTACCTCAAATTATTAACGGATTGCCAAGGAATACGTTTGGAACAGAATTTAGCGGTATTCAGTGGCTGTATGGTTTGTTTCCTACCATGCTTGCGTACAGCCTCAGCCAAACGATTACGCGCGTATTTGCTTTAATTGGAATGTATTTATTATTAAAAAAGCATTTTATTAAAAGCAAGGATGCTTATGCGATTCGAGTGCTTGTATCACTTGCTTTTGCACTTACGCCTTTTTGGCCTTCGGGGATGCTGAGTACATTAGGACAGCCGCTGGCACTGTGGGCGTTTTTAACCATTCGAAACCGCGAAGGAACGTGGAAGGAATGGCTTACTCTATTATTGCTTCCGTTTTACGCGAGCTTCGTGCTAGGGTTTTTCTTCTTTTTAACCGCGATGGGAATGCTGTGGCTAAGAGATGCAGTTAAAAAGCGAGCGTGGAACATTCCTTTTTTAAGCAGTATTGCAGCGATGACCGCTGTCTTTCTGCTCATTGAATACCGGCTTGTTGATTCGCTTTTATTTCCGGAGGCCCCGACGAGTCGAAATGAATTTTTAAGCTCTACTCTAAGCTTTGGCCATTCCGTTCGCCTTGCTTTGAAGAACTATACGCTCGGGCATACGCATGTAATGACGCTTCATACCTTTGTCATTTTACCGCTTTCTTTTATCGTATTGTGGTTTGTTGCTCGAAATCGCAAGGAAAAGCTTGAAAAAACGTTTTTGCAGTTATTTATTCTTAATCTACTACTGTCGATTTGGTATGCGTTTTGGTTTTATAAAGGATGGGAGCCGCTAAAAGAAAAATATCAGCTTTTTAATACGTTCAACTTTGCTAGATTTCATTTTTTACGCCCGCTCATTATTTATTTGATGTTTGCCGTTGGCGGCTATGTTTTATGGAAAAGGAGCAAGGCGTGGAAAAAATTTGTGTGGGTGTGTTTGATTTTGCAGCTGCTTGTGTTATTTATAGCGAATCCTGAACTTTACTATCGCTATAATCACGAGCCTTCAGTCAAAGAATTTTATGCTGTTCATCAATTTGATGAAATCAGCAGGTATATTGGAAAACCTAAATCATCTTATCGCGTAGCAAGCATAGGGCTTCATCCATCCATTGCTCAGTATAATGGCTTTTATACGCTAGATACGTATAACAACTTCTATCCGTTAACGTATAAGCATGAGTTTCGCAAAATTATTGCAAAAGAGCTTGATAAAAATAAAAAACTAGAAAGCTACTATGATCATTGGGGCAACCGCTGCTATGTGTTTGTTAGCGAGCTAGGGAAAAAATATGATTATCGAAAAGACTCAACGAAAAAAATCCATCATTTGCAGCTTAATATCAGCCAATTTAAAAAAATGGACGGTCGCTATATTTTTTCAGCCGTTCCAATCGAAAATGCTGAAAGTGATGGTTTGCACTTTTTAAAAGCATTTAATGATAAACAGTCCGCTTGGAAAGTGTATGTATATGAAGCAAAGTAAGGGGGCAATAACATGAACAGACCTATTTTAACGATTGTTGTTCCATGTTACAACGAAGAAGAAGTATTTACAGAGACATCTTTTCAATTAACTACCGTAGTAAAAGAACTGATAAATGAACGACTTGTATCAAGTGAAAGTACCATTTTATTTGTAGACGATGGAAGCAAAGACAGAACGTGGTCGCTTATTGAAAAAGAAAGCTGCAGCAATTTGTTTGTAAAAGGGTTAAAGCTAGCGCGAAATGTAGGACATCAAAATGCTTTGCTTGCAGGACTAGAAGCAGCATACCAACAATCTGACTGCGTCATTTCCATTGACGCGGATTTGCAAGATGATATCAGCGTCATTCGTACTTTTGTAGAGAAGTATTGGCTCGGGTATGAAGTTGTATATGGTGTTCGAGACAGCAGAGAAACCGATACACTTTTCAAACGAACTACGGCAGTAGGATTTTACCGTTTTATGAATAAGCTAGGAATTCAGCTCGTTCAAAATCACGCTGATTTTCGTCTCATGAGCAAACGTGCTCTTGGTGAACTCATGAAATACAAAGAAGGAAACGTCTTTTTACGAGGCCTTGTACCATTAGTAGGATTTCGCTCCACGGAGGTCACATATGACCGCAAAGAACGGACCGCGGGCGAATCAAAATATCCGTTAAAGAAAATGCTCGCTTTTGCATTTGACGGGATTACATCTTTTAGCGTAGCGCCTATACGGTTATTAACGCTGCTTGGAGGAGCTTCTTTTCTCTTTAGTGTTGCGTTTGGCATTTATGCGCTGATTCAAAAATATTTAGATCATACGCAAATTGGCTGGACGTCTCTTATTTTATCAATTTGGCTTGTAGGCGGCCTGCAGCTAATGGGAATAGGGCTTGTCGGAGAATATATTGGCAAGATTTTTAACGAAGTGAAACAGCGCCCTAAATATGCGATTGAAAGAGATTTATATACAAAACACTCATTAGACAAACAAAAAGATTTGCTCATGCATTAATTAAGAAGCTTCTCCTGGATGGAGAGGCTTTTTTTGTTAAAACGCATATCATAATTTTTAAGGTAACAGGAAATGCTACTACTAAAATTTCTAAGGAGATTAAAATCTATGAAAAGACTATTTTATACAGCTAGCACTTTTTGTTTTGTTTGGCTTGCTTTTGCAACTATTCATGTTAGTGCTCTTTCGATTGAAAAGCTTCCAATGAAGAAATCATCTGAACAATGGTCGGTTGAACTGACCAAAGCGAGCATGACGGGAGATAATCAGCTAAAGTGGAAAAATAACGTCTATCATACATATGGATTAACCGTTGAAAACATTGGAAAAGACGTAGAGCGCGTGCAGGTCCAAGCTTTTCGGCACGAAGGAAAAAATAAGACGAAATACAGCTTGTTTTCTCCTATTGAAAGATCTAACTTAAGCAAAAGCGGTCAGCGTTTTCGCTATGCGAATTTTGCTGTTCCTGGAAAAGCGGCAGGCTTAGACATCATGATTAACTGGACGGATGAACAGGGCAATCATCAAGAACATTTTGAATTTAAATAAAAGTCTTCGCTTAGGCGAAGACTTTTTTTGCAGGAATTTATCCTCGCATGTGGAAAACGAACACGAAAGGAGAGATCGTAATGATTGCAAAAGCTACTGAAGAAGAAATACAGGAAATTCGGACGAAATCTGCTGATGCGCTGTTTGAAGGAACAACGCATCAGTTTCAACCGTCAACTGAACGTGTAAATGAATTAATTGATAATGCCCTTCAAAAAGGATGTTATTATTTAGTATCTAGACAAGAAAATAAACTCGCAGGATGGGTTTTTGTCGGTACATCTGCCGACTTCTTTTCAAAAGCAGAAATTGGCTTTATCTACGAGTTATATGTTTTACCAGAATACCGCGGGCAAGGTCTAGCCAAGCCGTTGATGCAAAAAGCAATTGATGAATTGTCTATCAAAGGATACCCTGAAATCAGGCTCAGCGTTCATGCTGGGAATTTTGCACAGCACGTGTATCGCGAACTTGGATTTGTAGATAAACAAATATCAATGAGCCTGCAGGTGGTAAAACGTCCGTAACGTTGGTGAATGTCAGCGAGTCCATAAAACATAAGATGTTATACATGCGATGAGGTTTGGTAGTGAAAGTAAAAGTAAATAAGTAGCCCAAACGGCGCCTTTATCTAGTACTTCAACAGCTCTTCCACCTGTATGATCTGAGGCGGGGGGATCTTCAAGCGTGTTCATAATCAAAGCCGCTGCTGCTAAAATAATCCCTCCAATGCTTCCGGTTATTTTGACAAGTGCAATATGGAAAGTAGATGAAAAGGCAATGCTTAGAAGCAGCAGCAAGCTTCCCAAAAAAGCAGATAACATATATCGTTTCATGTGCTCACCATCCTTTATGACAGCATACCATATTTTACTTCTTTTTTCTTTTTATTGAAAAGCTATTGACGTAACCTACAAAACATATTAGAATAGTCAGAAATAATTTAAAAGCGAAATATTCTTATCTAGAGAGGTGGAGGGACTGGCCCTTTGAAGCCTCAGCAACCACAATTATTGAATGGTGCTAATTCCAGCATAGCCTAGCTCTGACAGATAAGAAGAGGAATCTTTTTCTATGATGAAATCCTCTTCTTAGGAAGAAACATTTCGTATAGAAAAGGTGATGACATTGAAAAATATACAAAAGGCGCTAAGCGTTGATGATTATTTAGATCTATACTTGTTAGCAAAAGAACTAAAAGACGAAACGTGGCAGCAGGAAATTTTATCCGCGCTAAAAATGCAGCAAAATCGTTCATTTGAAGACAAACAATCCGCACTCGTTCAAGAAATATGGGAAGATTTTAAACAGTTAAATGAAGATATTTCTTTTGTGTATCGCTTAATTCAAGAAGAGCCAACTAATGAGCAGTTTCAGGCTAAATTAAGGCACCTGCGAGAACGACGGATTACGCTGAGTCGCGAGTTATATCTAGCTAAAAAACAGTATGTTGAACACACCCAATAAAAAGATCCGCTTGATAAACAAGCGGTTTTTTTACGTGTAAATGTTAGAAGCGTTATATTTCGGGTAGTAAATAGATAAGACAAAAAAAGGAGGGATAACAGTGGCTCAAGGTGTATTATGTGAAGTGAATGAGTGCATGTATTGGAAATCCGGAAATAAATGCAGTGCAGAGTCCATTTACGTTGTGAGTCCTGAAAGTAGTCACCATGTTTCTGAAACGGAAGAACCTGGCTGTAAAACTTTTGAACCCGCGAGATAAATGCTAGTTTTTATAAAAAAGCATAAAATGAACGATGCGCTGACGGAATTGAGTCGGCGTTTTTCTATTTTTAAAAAAATACTATTACTTAGGTGCAATAATAAATACATAGTAAAAAAGCAGTGTCTACGTCTAATTGTGTGTTTAAACAAAATGATACGATAATTTTTTTGTTTTTTGACAAAAGAAAAGTGAGAGAAAGGTGATAGAATACAAATATACAGCCTAGCTCACTTTTAGCATAAGCCTATATGAAAGCGCTAACAAAGAGGCTGTATTCATCTCGTTTTGACAGATTGGAAAAAGGGGAGACGTTTATGCAGGGGAAAACTCAGGGGAAAGAATTGAAACGCGGGTTAGAAGAAAGACATGTGACGCTGATGTCCTTAGGAGCAGCCATAGGGGTAGGGCTGTTTCTTGGATCTGCATCTGCTATTAAATTAGCAGGGCCGGGAATATTATTGGCGTACGGATTTAGCGGAATGATTATGTTTTTTATTATGAGAGCACTTGGGGAAATGGCGATTCAAAAACCTGTTGCAGGTTCATTCAGCAAGTACGCGCGCGACTATTTAGGGCCGCTTGCTGGTTATTTAACAGGTTGGAACTACTGGTTTTTATGGGTTGTAACATGTATGGCTGAAATTACAGCCGTTGGTATTTATATGGGATATTGGTATCCGGATGTACCAAACTGGATTTGGGCGTTATCGGCGCTTGTCATCATGACAACAGTTAACTTCTTAGCTGTTAAGGCATATGGTGAACTGGAATTTTGGTTTGCACTTATTAAAATTTTAGCGATTGTGTTAATGATTGCCGTTGGGGTATTAATGATTGTGTTTGGAATCGGAAACGGCGGCGTTGCGACGGGTATTAAAAACTTGTGGGACAACGGCGGACTGTTCCCGCACGGATTCAAAGGTATTTTACTGTCGCTGCAAATGGTCATGTTTGCGTATTTAGGAATTGAAATGATCGGCGTTACCGCGGGAGAAGTGAAAAATCCGGAAAAATCTCTAGCAAGAGCAATTGATTCTGTCTTTTGGCGTATTCTTATTTTCTACGTGGGTGCATTATTTGTCATTATGTCAATTTATCCGTGGCAAGAAATCGGTTCACAAGGAAGCCCGTTTGTATTAACATTTGAAAAAATCGGGATTCCAGCAGCGGCAGGCATTATTAACTTTGTCGTGCTAACAGCAGCTCTTTCTTCTTGTAACAGCGGTATTTTTAGTACAGGCCGTATGCTGTTCAACTTAGCAGAACACGGAGAAGCGCCAAAAGGGTACGGCCAGCTTACAAAAGGCGGCGTACCAGGAAAAGCTGTTTTAGCATCAGCGGGTGCTTTATTAGTGGGAGTAGCGTTAAACTACATTGTGCCTGCAAAAGTATTTACGTGGGTAACAAGCATTGCAACATTCGGCGCGATTTGGACGTGGGGAATTATTTTGCTTTCTCAAATTAAGTATCGCAAAACGTTAAAAACAGGTGAAGAGGCAAAGCTAAAATATAAAATGCCTTTATTTCCGTTAACGTCTTATGTGTCACTTGCGTTCCTAGCGCTTGTTGTTGTGCTTATGGCGTACAATCCAGACACAAGAATTGCAGTTGTCATCGGACCATTATGGTTTATCGGTCTTATTATCGCGTACTATGCAAAAGGATTTCATAAACGAAGTCATAGTTCAGCTGCAACTGAGCAAAAGCTAGTGAAATAAAAGAAAAAACCTCTTTCTTGGAAAGAGGTTTTTTCTTTTATTTGTTCTTAATTTCCTATAAGTAATTAGGTTAGGTAGGTTTCGATAATTGTTTCAATATCATAAGGGGTAACACCTTCATCAAGAGAATAAATAGTGTCAGCTTTTTGCTTGTCGTAGATAAGTGTTCCTCTAGCTTCTGCGTGAAATGAAAAAAGGTCATAAAGCGTTGGCTTCAACAGCTTTGTCATAGCTTTTCCTATAAGAGAGACGGATCCATTGTTTTGTTCGAGATTATTTTCAAATGCAACATGATGATGCAGTGAAATATCCGTCCAGATTAATTTTCGCTCTTGTAAATCAAAAATCAAAGGGATGGAGATGGTAGAATCACTAGCAAGATCTATTTTGTTTTGTACGGTAGAAGGTTCGAATATCTCGCCGGACTCTATGTGCTGTCTCATCATCCATCCTCCAAAACATTCGGGAAGCATAACAAAAGGCTGGACAGAAAATGAATAAACGTTCATCAATATATAACGGCCGCCTTTTTTTAGAATCGTAGGGATATGCAAGTCAATAAATTCACATGCCCCGTTAGGAGCAGATGTAATATCTCCGCTGTGAAAAGCTTTGAAGCTTTTTGAAGATAAGTTTGTATAAGAAATATGCTCTTTATACTGCCAGTTTTCATCGTAAATTCCGGCAGACAAATCAATATCTACACTACCGGTGTGTTCACCATTTACAAAGCCTTCTTTCCACCAAATAAAAAAACGAAGCGTATTGCCTTCAGGAATTGTTAATTTACTGCCCCTACTAATTGTTTTTAATGTTTTGCTGTTTGAACGCTGTGAAAATGGTATAGTTTGTTCACGCAAACGATCATCAAGCCATACATTTCCAAGAGGTGGCAACTTAGCAAAACGGTCATGTAAAGCATCTTTGCATGCATTTATTACATCATCACAAAGATTTTTACGAAGAGAAGGTAAGGGATTATCAAGCGCCATTACTTTGGACACATTCCCTTTTGGAAACACAACGCGCATATCTTGTCTATGATATCGATGCTTCATATGTGAATAGAGCTGAAGCAGTACTGGCGTAGAGACATGATGAGCGACCGTTGCAAATGCTACAATAATAGAAGCAGCTTCTTGTTCCCCAGTAGATAAGCGCAGTAAATGGTCAATTCGTCTAGCAAAGTCACCTGGACGTTTTTCTAAAAGTGAAACTGCTTTTGAGATGTCTTGTTGCTCGAGTGCTTTCTCTAATTTACTATAGAACGTCAACGGTCTTTTATGGTTTCGAACAGCATCGAATCCTTTAGCAGCGTGAGGAAATCGATGTTTGTATTCTCCAGGATGTAAAATCTCACCTAAACGAATCCACTTTACTTTATAACGAAACATATCTTCTTCTACATTTGGAGTGCTTTCTAGCAGCTGCAACAAGCTTCGGCGTTCAAAACGACTAAACTTTTTAAATAAAGTGGGTGATGAAAGGCTAATATCGCCATCAGATAAAGCGGTTGCCAAACGTAAGACGTCTGTTGCTGTTTTAAAATAAGAAGACAAGACATCAACAGGTAGTTTTTTTGTTTTAATTAAAACTGAGCTAACAAATGCAGCATTTTCTTTTTGAGGAATGACTGCTGGAAGTAGGTCTAATGCCGGTAAATTGATAAGAGACCATTCGATGTCTGCTCGATCCGTTTGCGATAATGAGGTATTGGCACCAATTAATTGGCGCATCATAAGGTCAAATTCTTCATCCGTTCCGAGGTCAATAATCCGTAAATCTGTAGTATCAAACAGTGGAAAAACATCTTGTTTTTCACTGTTTGGTAAAATCCCAGTCAGATAGTGAACCACAGCATTTATGTATAGTTCTGCTTTGGACGCTTGCATGACTTCGTTTGGAAAGTTAGGATACATCGGTTTATATTTAACATGAGCGCCAACAAGCCTTTTTAAAGATAAGAGAAGCTGCTCATAAAAAGACATAAATTCGTAGAACGGAAGAGTGAGTAACCGGTCAATTAAAGAAGTTGAAGCTGTAAATCCTAATGCCTCAATGTTTTTTAACATGGAAGCTACATAAGCAGGGGGTAATATATCTGAGCCTTGCTTCACAATTACTTTAGACTGTCTTCTTAAAAAAATATCGTTTTTCATTCAAACACCACCATGTATGATTTGCACAGAAAAAGCCAGGCGCTTTGCTTCCTGACTTTGAATATATGTATAGTTAAGTTAATGGATTAAGGAAAGGGATACCTCTAAATTCTAAGAGTTGGATGAGAAGGAAGAAGTATCATAGCCTTAATCTTTGAATAGTGTACCATCATATTGAAAAGATGTAAAATAATAATAGTTTAGTAAGAAAGGGAATTTTTTATCTTTTTTACCTATCGAATTCTCTCAATCTTAAACCCATTATCAATCTGATGAAAGCCGACTTTTGGATAGTAGTTCATAGCAGAAGGAGCGGAAAGCAAAATGAGCGCGGTTTCTTCACCGATTTCTGATTGAACGTGCTTGATGAGCTGTGTGCCGATTCCTTGATTTTGATAGTCTTTTACGACAGCTAAATCCGATAAATAGCAGCAGTAGCTAAAATCTGTTAACGCTCTGGCTATGCCAATGAGTTCGCTGTCTTTCCAAGCGGTAATGGTAAGGGAAGCATGATCAAGCATTCTTTGAATCCGATCAAGATCTTGTGCAGGACGTTTAATACCTGAATGTACAAACACTTCAGCAGCTTGTTCGGCACGGATTGAGACGTTGGTTTTATAAGTAATGGTCATTGTGTCATCTCCTTGAGTTATAAGATATAGTCCAGTATATGAAGAAACTGAACTGAGAATAAGTGTCAGAAACAGTAAATTTGATAGTGCCAGTTAGAAAGGAAAGAACATCATGTTAGAGTTAATGCCTTTGCTCGATAAAAGAAAAGCAGATCCCTTATACATGCAGCTTTATACTTACATAAAAAAACAAATTCAAAAAGGTACCATTCCGCCTCATGAAAAACTGCCTTCTAAACGAAAGTTAGCTCTTCATTTAAGCATTAGCCAAAATACGGTTGAAGCAGCTTATATACAGTTAGAAGCAGAGGGCTATGTTGAGATACTAGCCAGGAAAGGAGCATTTGTAAAAGAGATAAAAAATGAAGTCGTGCTTCAAGAACTGCCTCCTATCTCTGTGTCTCTGCAACAAGAAGATCAAAAATCAACTGCACTTGATTTTAGCCATGGAAAGATAGACGTAGAAAAATTTCCGTATAATACGTGGAAAAAGCTAACGGTTCAAGCTATTTATCATGATGAAAGCCAGCTTTTTTATAGCGGACATCCGCAGGGCGAACTGCTTCTTCGCCAAGAAATTGCGTCATACCTTTACCACTCAAGAGGAGTGCGCTGCACAGCGGAGCAAATTGTGATAGGTGCAGGTACACAGTACCTCATGTGGCTGCTTTCTGTCATTCTAGGAAAAGAAAAGATAATTGGGTTCGAAAACCCAGGTTTTCACCGAACAAGGCACGTTTTTCAAGAACAAGGCATGTCGGTCGTCCCTATTTCTCTTGATAGTTCTGGCTTGAAAGTCAAGGAACTGAAAGAAAGCGAAGCGGATGCGGTGTACATTACGCCGTCTCATCAATTTCCTATTGGTATGGTCATGCCGATAGCAAGAAGGCTTGAACTACTAGAGTGGGCGAAGGAAGCGAACGGCTATATTATAGAAGATGACTATGACGGAGAATTTCGCTATAAAGGAAAACCGATTCCGGCACTTCAAGGATTAGATCAAGACGATCGCGTTATTTATACGGGGACGTTTTCAAAATCGTTGATGCCTTCTCTTCGAATAAGTTATGCCGTGCTGCCACACCGGCTTCTTACAAGATATGTGAAGCACTGTGGACTTTTTAAACAGCCTGTTTCAAGACTTCATCAGCATACGCTTTTTCTTTTTATGAAAGAAGGACACTGGGAACGTCACTTGAATAAAATGAGAACAGCATACCGCAAAAAACAAGCGCTGCTGCTAGATTGTTTGACTACTACTATGGGAGAAAGTGTAGATATTGTTGGAGAACATTCTGGCTTGCATATTCTTCTTAAGGTAAAAAACGGAATGAGTGAACAGAAACTAATTGAAGCAGCTGCCGAGCAAAAAATAACGATTTATCCAACGTCTATTTATTATCATACTGCTAATAAAAACCAGACGCCATATGTACTGCTTGGATTTGCGGGACTGTCTGACGAAGAGATAAAAATGGGCATAGATTCGCTGTTTAAAGCTTGGTTCGTCCAATAAGAAGTGAAATTAAAGAGTTTTTTAAACAAAAAGACTTTAAACGGTCTATTTTAGCGAGAGAAATAGATAAGAACCAGCGCGTTTGGTTATACAGACTGCGCTGGCTTTTTTGTCTGGAAATCAAGGAACAGGCAAGGGTTAATAAGTTAGTGAACTTGAAAGTAAAGGAAAGTTTGATAGGAAGAAGATGCTTCTTGTAAGGAAGTGATAAATGTATGGAAAAGCGGCGTTACATTCATGCGGTTGTTTCTCGACCAGTCGTGGTTTACGAAAAATGATTTTCTTAGTTCGGCTGTGAGTTCAAGCTGTACTCCGGCTTTTAGCAGATTATCGTTCACAATATTTTGCTCGCTTGTTCCGGCTATATCAGAAGGGGCGTCACGGACTGTAAAGCCGTGTTTGCGCAGCGATTGCTTTACCAGCTCTTTATAAAGCTGATTTTTTCCCCCTACATATACGATAGGCTGGCTGCCACTGTAGCCGTGAATCGTCATGACGGACATACTTTGCTGAGCCATTCCTCCAGCAATCGGTTCGTCAAAGTTTTCTGAGGTTATGTGCAGAACTCCGTTGTTAGTGGACTTGATGCCTTCGAATAAATAATAAGAAGCGGAAAAGCGATCAGCGAGTTCTTTGGCAACTTCTGATGTACCCGGTTCAATTCCTCCGCCGTGAATGGCCATAATGGATAGGTAGCTAAAGCGCTGTTCATAGCGAATATCGTAGTCTTGGTGAAGAATTTCGTGCTGCTGCAGTTCTGCATAAGAGGAATAATAGTCACCGCTTGCATAAGAGGGAGGGAGAATCAAAAAGCAGTACATCAAGGACAACAAAATGCTTGTACTCCATTTGAATAAACGGTTCATTAATAATCACCTCTATTTATCCTATGATAAATAGAGGTGATTATTAGTATTTCTGCCCGATATAAAGTAAATGAGAAGACAGTCCAAGGTGATAAGAACTTGATGCTTGTTGAATAAGGAGCTGAACGATGCTGTTCATTTCTTCAGAAGAAGTTTCCTGCCAGTACGTCCATTCCTTTGAATTAACTGACGAAGCAATGTTAGAGGCAATTAGCTCAACACATTGGAATCCATAGTTCGCTAAAAAAGGAATAATATCCTCAATTTTAGTGTAATAAGCGTGGGTAAATCGGCCTTCTTCTGCATGATCAAAGCAGCCTGATTCATAAAAATCATGAAGCGCTTTTGCCGTGTTGTTTGGTTTTAAACGTTCCCGTGATGTTAAAGAAGAAATCATGTGCTGAACACGCGGCATAAACGAAATAAAAACAGTTCCGCCTGGCTTTGTGACTCGATACAGCTCTCGAACGGCTTGAATACGATCTTGCTTCTTCTGTAAATGATACATTGGTCCAAGCATTAGTGACGCATGAAATTGTTCATCTGAACAACAGTGAAGGTTTCGTGCATCTGCCACATGGAAATTACGAAATGCATTATATACTTGCTGTTCTAAAGCTTTTTCTTTGGCTTTTTCAACTAGCTGCGGCGTCAAATCGGTTAAAGTTACTTCATAGCCGTTTTCTGCTAGTTTCAAAGCATACCTTCCCGGTCCGGCACCGTTATCTAAAATATGTCCGCTAGGGGGAAGGTGCTTATTAATAAAATGCCAGTTTACTTGAAACTCAATAGGTTCTCGTTCTAATCGTCCCCATTCATCAAATTTGCTGTAATAATCGATGACTTTATCCATTTTAAAGAGCCTCCTATTCAAAAAAAAGTTATAGTAAATTATAACAAAAATAGAAATAGTTAATAGGTGCGTTTATGAAAAAATGAAGAGGAAGGGAAAGGAGGAGAAAAAATGACCGCAGCTTTTATTAGTCGTCTAGCCCTATCAGGTCTGTTAGGGGCTTTGGTTGGATTAGAAAGAGAATTCAGAGCAAAAGAAGCAGGGTTTCGCACTCATTTTTTAGTTGCTGTCGGTAGCACGCTGATTATGCTGATTTCGAAATATGGCTTTTCAGATGTGCTTCATCAAGATCATATGGCTCTTGATCCGAGCCGGGTTGCGGCACAAGTAGTAAGCGGTATTGGTTTTTTAGGGGCAGGTATGATTATTATTCAAAAGCAGCATATTAGAGGGCTCACAACAGCCGCAGGCGTATGGGCAACATCGGGAATTGGTTTAACCATTGGGGCGGGTATGTATACAGTCGGCATTAGTGCAACTATATTGGTGCTGATTGGCTTAGAAATATTGAACGTGATGTTTACATCTCTTTCTACTCATTCCATTTTAATTAAGTTTCGTGCAGCAAATCAAGAAGATATTTATGAGCTGCTTGATAAGATTGAAAGAGAAAATATTATGATTTCATCTTACGAAATTCACCAAGATCATCATCAAGGTGAGCTGCTCTATTTTGTAGAAATAAAAGGAAAGGCAAAAAAGAAAGGGAATAAAGTAGAATTGATTAAATCCATTCACTCTATGGCTCACGTGTTATTTATTGAAATTGAATAGGCACTTATTTATTTTTTGTCAAAGAGATTAAGACATAACTAAATTAATCTAAAATCGAACAAATGGATAAAGGGGCCAGTATGGATCGTTTAGGACACCGCGGTTGATTTCCGTGCAAGGCTTCGCTTTCCGCGGGCGGCCGGTGAGCTTCATCGTCGTTTGCACTCCTGCGGGGTCTCACCTGTTCCGTTTTTCCCGCAGGAGTCTTCGCCTTGCTCTCCAATCAACCGCTGGAAGCACCTCCATATATATGAAACCTACGTTCGGATCTTTCTTCAACTAAAAAACTTTCGCTTCAGCCTCTTTATTCGTTCTCTATCTTGCTTAAACCGTTTCGCAGTGTTTTAGCATAGCAAAAAAAGGCTATTACCTAAATATAGAGAATTTTATTGGAGGTTATAAAATGAAAATTGGAGTCGTAGGTGCTACAGGAAAAGCAGGAAGTTTTATCGTGAAAGAAGCTTTAAATCGCGGGCACGATGTAACGGCAATCGTACGTGATGCAAGCAAAGTAGATGAACGAGATGTTCGTACACTGGAAAAAGACATCTTTGATATCACGGCAAAAGATATCGAAGGCCTGGATGCAGTAGTGAATGCGTTTGGAGCTCCTGAAGGAAAAGAACACCTGCATGTAGAAGCGGGGCAGTCGTTAATTCACGTATTTAAACAAGCTCCGGACGTGCGTCTTGTTGTTGTAGGAGGAGCAGGCAGTTTGTTTGTTGATGAGGAGAAAACGACGCGTCTAGCGGATACGCCTGATTTTCCAAAAGAGTATAAGGCGACAGCTGACAATCAAGCTCAAAATTTAAAAGACTTAGAAAGTACAAGCGATATTAATTGGACGTTTATTAGCCCAGCAGCATTTTTTAATCCTTCAGGAAAACGAACGGATGCTTATAAAACTGGGAAAGATCATGTTATTTTAAATTCAGAAGGAAACAGCCATGTCAGCTATGCTGATTACGCCATTGCTGTCATTGATGAGATTGAGCGGGGAGAGCATGTAAACGAACGCTTTACCGTTGTATCCGACGCTAGATAAAGGAAAAGCCGCTTTATGCGGCTTTTTTTGTGCATGTTATACTATAGAAAAAGGAGTAAGGTATAGAATGGATAATACAGTAAACGTAGCACTAACGTTTTATAGTGAAGCCTATGAGTCATCTATACATAGCTATACGCTGCCTGAAGAGCAGCTCATTTATACGGCACTTCCTGCTGAAGCCTTAGCTAAGTGTGAGCAGGAAAAGGACAGAACGCCTGTTTTGATTTTGGCAGAAAACAAACTAGCCGGCTTTTTCGTGCTCGACGCAGGGGAAGCCGTTAAAGAATATACCGAGAGCTCCAGCACGCTTTTAATACGGTCTTATTCCATTCATCCTGATTATCAAGGAAAGGGAGTTGGCAAAAAGTCATTAAAGCTTCTCCCTTCTTTTATCAATTATCACTTTCCGACTAAAAATAAAGTGGTGCTAGGGGTGAACCATAAAAACACGGCCGCACAGCATCTGTATAAACGAAGCGGCTTTGTTGATACAGACCGGTATATTTTTGGAAGCCAAGGAAAGCAGTTTGTTTATCAGATGAACATAAAAAAAGCTTGAACAAGAGTTCAAGCTTTTTTCTTATATAACAAGGAGGAAGCTAGAGCAAATAGGGAGAGCTACAAGAGACGTTTTTAATACTGGAGCAGGTACGCGATTTGTAAACTTTGCTCCAATATATGAACCGACCATTGTGCCGACAACAACTTGAATCAACAGTGGAATATCTAAAAAGCCCTGCTGATAATAGCCCATTCCTCCGCCGATGGCAATTGGAATAATAACGAGCATTGTCGTTCCGGCTGACTGACGAATAGACAAGCCTAACACCATCATAAGGCCAAGCTGGATAAATGGAGTTGATCCAATTCCGAACATTCCTGATAGAGCGCCGGTAATTAAGCCAATTAGTAAAGAGTAGACGACAAATTTAGCTCCTGTTGGAATCACACGTTCTTTTTGCTGACGGGAAAATAAAAACATTCGCAGCCAAAGTAAAACACCAGATAATAAAAGCATGCCGGCTGTTAGCCATTTTAGCTCGCCTTCTGGGATAAAGGATGAAAGGTTAGACCCAATCCAAGCGCCTAATGCACCGAGGATACCAACAGAGATACCGGATTTTAAAGATACGTTACCTTCGCGGTAATGACTGACTGCGCCAGATAAAGAAGAGAAAATCATTGCGGTAAGAGCCGTTGCGAGTGCAACGTGTACAGATACGCCGTACAGCAGCGTTAAAATTGAAATAATAAAACCTGATCCGCCTGCTCCGACAAATCCTAAGATCAGTCCGACGGCTAACATTGTTAAAACAATTGAAACATCCATAAACTAATTCCTTCTTTCAACACTTATTCTATGCAGGCACATAACATTTTTAGCAAGTGCTACGTTCTTCATTTAAACATGAATTTTTTATGACGTCCAATGTATAATTTATATGAAATTGATAGTATTATGTAATAAGTAAAGGATGTGAAAAAATGGAATGGCAGCAGCTCGAATATTTTAATATAGTAGCTCAAACGGAACATTTCACAAAGGCAGCGGAACGATTATCAATCGCGCAGCCTACGCTCAGCCGCTCAATTTCTAAATTAGAATCAGAGCTTGGCGTGCCGCTATTTGAACGAAAAGGAAGGCAAGTTATTTTAAATCGATACGGCCGGCTTTTTTACGAACGAACGGCCAAAGTATTAAATGAAATGGAAGAAGCTAAACGTGAGCTTTCGGATTTGATTCATCCTCATCGCGGCAGTATTTCGTTTGCTTTTTTAAAATCGTTAGGCGCTTCGTCCGTCCCAAAACTAGTTCATGCTTTTTTACAAGAGTATCCGAACGTTCAATTTCAAATTTTTGAGAACGCTACGAACATCATGCTCAATCAGCTTCAAACGGGGGAAATTGATTTTTGTATGTCTTCTGTAACGGAATCTAGGGCAGGAATTCAGTGGGAATATTTATGGAAAGACGAGCTGTACGCGTATGTCCCTGATACGCATTCTTTTGCCTCAAGGCAAGTGCTTTCGATTTCAGAGTTGGCTCATGAATCGTTTATCGCGTTAAAAAAAGGATACGGAAGCCGAACAATTTTTGATCAGCTGTTTGAAGAAGCCGAAATTGTCCCAAATATTACGTTTGAAGGAGAAGAATTTTTGACGGTGATTGGTTTTGTAGCGGCTCATTTAGGGGTTGCCTTGCTTCCTGAAATAAAGGGAGTGGACTTGCGAGGTATTAAAAAAATAAAACTCAAGGAAGACACTGCTTCAAGGGTTATTGGGGTTGCGTGGAACAAGGATAAATATTTAACTCCTGTTGCGAAAAAGTTCCAGGAATTTTTAATTCAGTATTTCAAAGACCATCATACAGGAGGAAAACGATGAAGAAAATTGCTTGCCTGCACGCTCATCATTCGAACATCTCTTATATAGAAAAAGCGCTGCCATTTACGAACTGTATGCATTTCGTAGACCCCGGCCTTGTACATCGGGTAACAACCGACCCTAAGTTTGCAGCGGAGTCAGCACCTGCAAAAGTAGAGAAGCAGTTAAAGTGGATGGAAGAATGTTCAGCGGATGTCATTTTACTTACGTGTACGAATTACATTGCTCTTTTACCAGAAGCATTTACAAGCGATATTCCAATTATTAAAATTGATGAGCCTTATTTTCGCCGAATATGTGAAATAGAAGAACCGCAGCTTATCGTGTTTACAAATCCGGAGACCGTAGAAGGAACAATGAAGCGCCTAGACGATTTTGCATTTCATCAAAATGTAAAGATAAAAGTTCGCTCTGTTGTGATAGAAGGTGCTTTTGAACTAGTAATGACTGGAAACTTAAAAGAGTATAAACAGAAGGTGAAGCATGTCTTACATGAGCTAATAAAAGAGCATAACACCGTTGTTTCAGTGGCGCAGCTCTCGATGGTAGAAGCGGCGGCGGAGGTAAGCGACCGTATTATTACGCCTCTTCAACCGTTAGCCGAAGAAGTAAGAAAAATAATTATTAGGTCATAAGAAATAAAAATAAGAAAAAATAAATGGTAAAATATTCACTTTATTTTGACAAAAATTTCATTTACTTATATGATAAGTAGTGTTATAGAAACCACTTATTATATAGGGGAGGCATCGTTTTGTGAAGAAAGCAAATGCACGCGATAAGATTTTAGAAACAGCATCGCGGCTTTTTCAGCTGCAAGGCTATCATGCAACAGGATTAAATCAAATTATTAAAGAGAGTGGGTCGCCAAAAGGGTCTCTTTATTATTATTTTCCAAAAGGGAAAGAAGAACTGGCGATTCACGCTGTTCAATATACGAATAAATACGTCCAAGTTCAAATTAAAGAAAGTCTAAATAAATCTTCTGACGCATCGAAGGCTATTCAGTATTTTATTGAAGAATTGTCCAAGCAGTTTGAACACGAAGAAAGTATTGCCGGTATGCCTGTTGGACTGCTGGCTGGAGAAACGGCGCTTATTAATGAACCGCTGCGTGAAGTCTGCTACGCAGCGTTTCAAGATTGGGAAAAACTTTTTAGAGAAAAAATGATAGAGAGCGGATTTCAAGAAAAGCAGGCAGGAGAGCTCGCAGTTGTGATTAACTGTATGATCGAAGGAGGAATCTTGCGTTCGTTAACAGAGAAAACAAGCGCTCCTTTGCAGCAGATTCAGCAGCAGATTCCAGTTCTGATTCGCAAATAAAAAAAAGCTTTTCACTTTTAGAGTGGAAAGCTTTTTTTATGGATTGACGGAATTTGGCATATATTGATAAAATTTAAATTGTGTTTTCTGAAAATTCTATTTCTTACAAAGAGAAAGAAAGGAGTAGCTTGTGATTTTTACTATTATTCAAGCTGATGATACGTGGGCACTATGGGGAATTCTGGCGATTTGGGCTTCTGTTAGTATTTTTCTCGAACAAAAGTATAAGTGGGCTTCTTTTCTGTCAGGAGCTATTATTGCGCTAGCAGGAGCGCTTATCCTATCAAATTTAAAAATCATTCCTACAGAGTCTCCGGTTTATGATGCGGTTTGGGCGTATCTAGTACCGCTTGCCATTCCATTATTGTTATTTCAAGTCAATATGAAAGAATTATTCCAAGAAAGCCGGAAACTGCTTTTTATTTTCTTAATCTGTGCGGTAGGAACGGTCATAGGGAGCACAGCAGGCTTCTTGTTATTAAAAGATTATATTCCTGAACTAGCAAAAATTGCAGCTGCTATTGGCGCTTCTTATGTAGGCGGAGGGGTTAACTTTGCTACCGTTGCGGCTAAATTTGAACCATCAAGTCAAATGGTTTCCGCGACGGTGGTTGCTGATAATATGGTCATGGCTTTGCTGTTTGCTGTGTATATGTTTGTTCCTTCTATGAAGTTTTTTAGAAAACATTTTAAGACTCCTCATATTCAAGAAGTAGAGGCTGGGCAATATGAAGAAAATGATCGTCATACGCTTGCAGAAAAATATTGGGTAAAAAAAGAAATTTCATTAAAAGACGTGGCGGCTTCAATTGGTACATCATTTTTTCTAGTGGTTGCATCGTTTAAATTAGCCGAATGGTTTGGAACAATCATTCCAACCGGCCCAAATGTTTCAGTAGTTCAAACGTTATTACATACTATTTTGAGCGAAAAATACTTATTGCTTTCCACACTTACGTTTCTTGTCATTTATCTGTTTCCTTCTTATTTTAAAAACATTAGCGGAAGCCAAGAAATCGGCACGTACTTCATTTATATTTTCTTTGTTGTCATTGGAGTGCCGGCTTCCATTCCATTAATTGTTGAAAAAGCACCTCTCTTGATTCTATTTGTGCTCATTGTGGGACTGAGTAATTTAATAGTGGGGCTGCTTTTAGGAAAAGTATTTAAAATTGATTTGGAACATATTTTACTGGCGAGTAATGCAACGGTAGGGAGACCTACGACAGCAAGTGCAATGGCGATTGCTAAAGGATGGGGAAGTTTGGTTGGTCCTATCTTGGTAGTAGGAACGCTTGGTTATATTATTGGTAACTATATCGGCTTTGCACTTGGCTATTGGTACTTAACATTTTAAATAAAAAAACGCCTCCTCTGATGACTCAAAGGAGGCGTTTTTTTATTTAGCGTGCTTGACTGCTGAAGATTGATAAAAGCGACCTTTAAAGATATACGTAGCTGTAATAAATAAATAGATAGCTAGTGTAATAGTCGTAATAACAACGGATGTTGTGCAGATAACACCAATTAAAATAGCGCTTAGTGCAATAAGGGCAGTCCACGTTGTATAAGGAAACCACTTAACAGAGTAGCTGCTCGATGCTTCTGGGTGAACTTTGCGAGACTTTAAGTGTGCGATCGCAATAATCAACCAAATAAACAACACGGTATATCCTAAAGATCCCATCAAATAATCAAATGTTTTACTTCCTGCAAATAAGGAAATCAACACGCCCACATAAAGGGATGATGTACACATTAAGATTGCATAGACAGGAACTTTGTTAACAGAAAGTTTTGAAAATATCTGTGGTACTCGACCGTCTACTGCTTGCGTATACAAAATACGTGATGAACCGTAAAGTCCTGAGTTCATAGAAGAAATAACGGCTAACAAGATTACGGTATTCATAATATGATCTGCTCCAGGAATTCCAATCATTTTAAATACCATCACAAAAGGGCTTTGAGAAACGCCGTTCACTTCATTCCAAGGAATCAAGCTCACGATGATAAAAAACGGGAACAGATAAAAAGCAATGATGCGCGTTAATGTGCTGCGCACGGCTTTTGGTACTACTTTTTCAGGGTTTTTTGTTTCAGCTAGCGTTACCCCGATGATTTCAGTTCCACCGTAAGAGTAGATGACAACTAGCATCGCCGTAATTAACCCAGTTGGTCCTTTTGGAAAGAAACCGCCGTGATTGCTTAAATTTGAAAAACCTGCTGCGGTATGGTGACCAAATGATACAAATAGTAATAGAAGTCCAGCGATGATAAAGATCACAATGACCGTAATTTTAATTAAGGCTAACCAGTATTCCGTTTCAGCAAATGCTTTAACCGAAAGCAAGTTAATAGCTGTGACAATAACGGATACGCCTAAAGCAAGCATCCAAATTGGATAATCAGGAAGCCAGTACTGAATAAAAATAGCTGCTACAACGGCTTCAGCTGCAATGTTTAACACCCACATTTTCCAGTAAATCCAGTCTAAAAAATAAGCGGGGTAGCTTCCTAAAATCGACTGAACTAAATCACGAAACGTTCGTGCGTCACTGTTTCGAACCGCCATTTCAGCAAGACCTTGCATGATGAATAGTAAAATAATTCCGCCAATTAAATAAGCAATGATAACTGATGGTCCTGCCATATCAATAGCTGAGCTGCTTCCTTTAAATAAACCAGCGCCAATTGCTCCACCTAGCGCCATCATCATAATGTGACGTGAAGTCATTGTTCGCTGCAAACCTTGGTTGTCCTTCTTCATGACTTTTCCCTCCACTTTTTTATAAAATAAAAAAAGCTTATCGTCTCCTACCTCATTATCAAATGAGAGAAGAGACGATAAGCTTTAGCTAACCGCGGTACCACTCTTGTTGGCTCTTAAAGAACCCTGCTTAAAACCTGATAACGAAGGTTAGACGTTAAAACTTAGAGAATACTTCTGCATTCTTTCTGAATTACCACTCCTGGGCGAGTTCAAAGTATTATTGGACTACGTTACACCAACCCGTAGCTCTCTTGACCGAATAATAAGCTTCTACTACTCCCAATCGCTGTGTTTTTGATTAAAATCTGAAAGTTCTTGATGAATAAACATTACTATACGTGCTTCTTTTTTCTTTGTCAACAGCTATTTTCTAAAAAATAAAATGATGGGACTTTGTTTTTTTATAGAACTCAGGACTGATTATTTTGGTAAAAAAATCAGTCGTTTCACCTAATTTTCACCAACTCTGCTTACATTAAGAAATATGAAAAAAGGTTGTTTTGACAAATACATAGCTGAGGAGAATGAATAGAGTGAAAAAGATGATGTACGTCCGGTTTGGACTGGATCTTTTAATGGCCGTTGCGTTTGTTTTATTTTTTAACAAACAAGTATTGGGAGGGTTAACGTTTCATGAAATTGCGGGTCTAGCGATTGCCGTCGCCTTTTTTACCCACGTGCTGCTAAACTGGCAGTGGGTAAAGAAAGTTACGGTTAAATTATTTGACCGCAAGCTTCCGCGCAGAACAAAGTTCGGTTATTTTTTAAATATCATGCTGTTGATTACGATGTCATTTATTATGATTAGCGGTATTTTTATTTCAAGAGTAGTATTTCCGAATATTAATGTTGGGAACGAACAGTGGTTTAAGGTTTCGCATATTTCGGTATCATTCTTAGTGTTAATTTTAGTAGCCGCTCACATAGGTCTTCATTGGCAATGGGTTATAAATGTATGTAAAAATATGACGAAATTCAAAAAGTCAAAGAAAAGCTTGAGCATAGCAGCTAAGCTCGCAACCGCTGCACTGTTAGTCGTTGGCATATATGAAATAAATGAGACGGGTTTTCTTGGAAAGCTTGGAGGAGTAGCGAGAGTGCTGAATTTAAGTTCCTCAGATATGCCGCAAAAAGGCGGTGGGAAGCCGGATTTTGATCGCCGTTCATTTAGCGAGAATAAATCTTCTGCGACGGCATCTGCTGGTCACAAACGTCCGAACTTTGATCACGATGGCGAAGGTTTGGAAAGAGGGGTGAAAGGAAAAGAAGGCGGTTTTGAACGTCCGAATCCTTTTGATGTAATCGGTACTTATTTTGCTATTATGTCGGTTTTTATTATCGTTATTTATTATATTGAAAAAATATTAACAGGAGTAAAAAGACGCAAAAAAATGGCGGGTCCGGCTGCGGGAATTTAAAATAAAAAAGCTTTCTATTTCACCGTTTTTTCATCGTACAGAAGTAAAATCATTTATGTAAAAGCGAATGCTTTGCAAAATTAAAATGAGAGAACCTTAGGTGGTGGAAATCGTGAAACAACACACACAGCCTGAAACGGAACATAAGAAAAATTGGTTTATTAATGCGCTATTGAATTTTGGTATTTATAAAAAAGGAAATCGGCATCTATACGAACTGACACTTCAAGAGTTAGAAGCTCAATATGTAAAAGTAAAATCATTTATGTATAATCAGGAACCTCTTTCGCAATGATAAAAAAGCACTCAGTATATGAGTGCTTTTTTATATGAGAAAGTCTTATTCTTTGACAGGCAAAACTGTACAGATTAAAATAACAGTATATTTTAAAGTTACAGTTTTAAATGACACATATTATAGGGAGGGAAATAGTTTCTACCTATAATACGCCACTATTTTTGACCGTATCATTTTTGGAGGGAAATAAAATGACAAATAAAAAGTATGAGCCGCTTTTACAGCCATTTACTTTTTCAAATGGCATCAAATTAGATAACCGCGTTATTCTTGCGCCTATGACAAATTTTTCATCAAATGAAGATGGAACAGTATCAAGTGCAGAAGTAGACTACTATGTACGACGTTCAAAAGGTGTTAGCATGGTCATTACAGCATGTACATACGGAACGCCGAATGGCAAAGGGTTTCACGGAGAGTTTGCTGCAGACAGCGATGAAATGATTCCTAGCCTGCGCCGCTTAGCAACAGCAATTAAAGATCAAGGAGCAAAAGCAGTTCTTCAAATTTTCCACGGAGGCCGCATGTGTCCGCCTGAGCTTGTTCCAAATGGAGAGGTTGTTAGCGCAAGTGCTGTTGCTGCAGAACAAGAAGGAGCACCGGTGCCTCGAGAGTTAACAAATGAAGAAATCGAAGGCATTATTCATGATTTTGGTGAGATGACGCGCCGTGCCATTGAAGCAGGATTTGACGGAGTTGAGATCCACGGAGCAAATAACTATTTAATTCAGCAGTTCTTTTCTCCGCATTCTAATCGCCGCGAAGATAAATGGGGTGGCAGCGTAGAAAAACGTTTAACATTCCCACTAGCAATCGTAGACGAAGTAAAGCAAGCCATTTCTAAACATGCAAAAGAGCCATTTTTAGTAGGCTATCGCTTCTCGCCAGAAGAGCCTGAAACGCCTGGAATTACAATGGCCGATACGTTGAAATTAGTTGATGCACTAGCAGAAAAAGACCTTGATTACCTTCACGTATCGCTAATGGAATTCTGGTCAAAACCGCGTCGAGGCGTGGAAGATACTCGTTCACGTATTGAAATTATTCAAGAGAGAGTAGGAAGCCGTGTGCCTGTGATGGGCGTAGGTTCTATTCATACAGCAGACGAAGCAGCAGCAGCTCTTGAAACGGGCATTCCACTGCTTGCGATTGGCCGCGAATTAATTATGGATCCAGACTGGGTTCAAAAAGTCAAAGAAGGCCGCGAACATGACATTGTGACAACATTAAGCAAAAAAGATCAGGAAAAGCTTGTGATTCCTGACCCGCTGTGGCAAGCCGTTATTAACACGCCAGGCTGGTTCCCGGTTGAAGATTAAAAAAAAGCAGAAAAGCGCAAAGACGATGGGACTGATCCCATCTCTTTGCGTTTTTTGCTTTTTCATGGAACAAAGCTTATGAACCATTAATTTACAAATAGACTTCTTTATGTTTGAATAATAATAGTTTTCTGAAAGTGAGGTGGGAAAATGAAAGCAGGCCCAATGGTAAAAATGATGGTTTCAATGAGTATTTTTGGTTCAATTGGCTTTTTCTCCACACAAACTGGACTGCCTTCTTTTGATTTAGTATTTGTTCGCTGTATTTGTGCAACGCTTTTTCTCGGAATGTGCTGGTTTGTAACGGGTGAATATAAAAGGGAGAAATGGAATGCCAAAGAAATCAAGCAAATTTTACTGTGCGGCATATTCCTTGTGTTTAACTGGGTGTTTCTATTTAAAGCATTTGAAATGATGTCCGTTACGGTAGCTATTTCTATTTATCATCTTGCGCCCGTTTTAGTATTGCTTCTGGGAAGCTTTATCTTTAAGGAAAAATTAACGGTTCTTGGCGTTATGTCTATTTTTATTTGTTGTGTGGGAACACTTCTGATTATTGGAGTGAAGGAACTTACGATTGATGGCTTCATGTCGTCAGGAATAATGTGGGCGCTTTTAGCCGCTTTGTTTTATGCATGCACGACGCTTCTTGGCAAAGGAATTATTCATACGAGTGCTTATGCTGTTACATTTATTCAGACTTTTTTAGGGATTTTTTTATTATTGCCGTTTGTTCATTTTAGTGATTTTCATTTCTTAACAGCGGCCAATTGGACAGCTATTTTGGTAACGGGCTTTGTACATACTGGTTTAGTGTATTATTTGTTTTTCGACAGCCTGCGCTATTTAAAAACTCAGGTGATTTCGGTTCTAGTGTTTTTAGATCCAGCCGTTGCTATTTTATTAGATACAGCATTCACGGGATTTCGCCCGACGCTTTTTCAGCTTGCAGGCATTGTTTTAATCTTTTTAGGAATGCTTTTTACTTTGAAGCCAAAACCTTCATCTAAAAAAAGTATTTTCAATAGCAAGATTAAAAAGATCACATAGAATTTCTATTTCATCTGCAGGTCTTCATTTATTGGAAAAAGGGGAGCTAGTCATGAAAGTCAGTAAGCAAAACGCAGAACACTACGCGTGGGGAGGGAAATGCGATGGGTGGCACCTAGTGAAAAATAAAGACGTAAGTATTATTCATGAGAGCATGCCCCCTCATACGAAAGAGGTAAGGCATTATCACACGAGAGCGTATCAATTTTTCTTTGTGCTAAAAGGAACAGCTGCTTTAGAAGTAGACGGAACTATTTATGATGTAAAAGCACATGAAGGAGTAGAAGTGCTTCCGTCCATTCCTCATCAAATGATGAATCGTTGGAGCGAAGAGATTGAGTTTCTTGTTATTTCACAGCCCTTTGCACAGGGAGACCGCATAGCTGTTGATGAAGACGAAAACTAAGCATAGACAAGTCTATTTTTACTAGTTCTAACAGTAACCGAAGAATACCGACCAGTACAATCGTCCCTTTTCATTCAGTGAGTGAAATATTATGATCAATAAAATAAAAATACTTTTATTGCAGAGCAGAAATGTGGTAAATTAATATGTATGCAATATAGGGAGAACAAAATTTACAAATTAACAATTGTGTAATAATACCATCACGATAAAAAAATAAGAGATTGCCAGTTGGAAATGTAAATTTTGTAGATGACTAAAAAAAGAGATGAAGATGATATTGTTTGACAAATTGAATCATTTTCAGGTAATCTTTTGCAGGACGTAACCGTTACGATTTAATGTAGGGGACTTTCCTGAGGTTAGCTGAACATGAAATCTCTACTTTTTAGTGAAAGGAATTTGAAAATGAAAAAACTATTTTCAAAGCCGTTGTTTTACTTTTTTATAGCGGTTTTATTCATGTGGATCAAGTCTTACATGTCTTACAAAGTGGAGTTCAACTTAGATATAAGTGACTCAATGCAAAAAACGTTATTGTTTATTAATCCAATTAGTTCAACTTTGATCTTTTTAGGGTTAGCATTGTTTGCAAAAGGAAAAAGAGCCATCGTTTGGACGCTTATTCTTAGCACAATTATGACGGTCATTTTGTACAGCAATATTTTATATTATCGATTCTTCAATGACTTTGTGACATTGCCTACTTTAACGCAAACAAGCAATGTGGGTCATATGGGAGGCAGTATCGCTGATTTAGTAAAAGCGCATGATATTCTATATTTTGTAGATATCATTTTACTGATTGCGCTATTGTTTGTTAGAAAAATTGAATGGCCAAAAGCACGTCTTAAATTCCGCTATACGTTCATGGTTTTAGCGGCAGGAGCTATCGCATTTGCAATTAACTTGCACTATGCTGAAAAAGATCGCCCTGAACTATTAACAAGAACATTTGATCGCAACTACCTAGTGAAATACTTAGGAGCATACAACTACACGGTGTATGATGCAGTTCAAACGTTTCAAAACTCAAAGCAGCGAGCATTCGCAAGCAGTGATGACTTAACAACAGTGAAAAACTTCAGTACAAGTCACTATGCAGCTCCAAATATTGAGTATGCCGGTAAAGCAAAAGGAAAAAATATTATTAAAATTCATCTAGAATCATTTCAGTCATTCCTAATTAATTACAAGTTAAACGGACAAGAAGTAACGCCGTTTTTAAATTCATTAGCAAATGGAAATGAGTTTATGTATTTTGATAACTTCTTCCATCAAACAGGACAAGGTAAAACAGCTGATGCAGAGCTTATGATGGATACGTCATTATACGGCTTGCCTCAAGGGTCAGCATTTAGCTTAAAAGGCCGCAACACGTACCAAGCAGCACCAGCGATCTTAGATCAAGAGGGCGGCTATACAAGTGCTGTGTTACACGGAGATTATAAAACGTTCTGGAACCGTAATGAAATTTACAAACAGTTCGGTGTGGATAAATTCTTTGACGCAAGTTATTACAATATGACTGGTGATAACAAAGTAAACTATGGATTAAAAGATAAGCCATTCTTTAAAGAATCGATGCCAATGCTGCAGTCATTGAAGCAGCCGTTCTATGCACATATGATTACATTAACAAACCATTTCCCATTCGTTCTTGATAAAGGCGATGCTAGCATTGAGCCGGCAAACACAGGAGATGGAACGGTAGACCGTTATTTCCAAACGGCTCGTTATTTGGATGAATCACTGCAAGAATTCTTTACAGAGCTAAAAGCTTCAGGCTTATACGACAACTCAGTTATTATGATTTACGGTGACCACTACGGTATTTCTGAAAATCATAACAAAGCAATGGAAAAAGTTCTTGGCGAGAAAATTACGCCATATAAAAACGCTCAGCTTCAACGCGTACCGTTCTTCCTTCACGTACCAGGTGTAAAAGGTGGAGTGAACCATACGTACGGCGGTGAAATTGACGTAGTACCTACGCTTCTTCACTTAGTGGGAATTGATAGTAAAGAGTATGTTCAATTCGGTACAGATTTATTATCAAAAGACCATGATCAGGTAGTAGCATTTAGAAACGGTGATTATGTTTCTCCGAAATACACGTCAATTGACGGCAAGTATTACGATACAAACACAGGAGAAAGAATCACAGCAACAGACGAAGCGAAAGCTTATAAAAAGAAAGTTGGAAGAGAGCTAGAACTTTCTGATAAAGTGTTATACGGTGATTTATTACGATTTAATAAATTAGATGACTTTAAACCGGTCGATCCATCAAAATACATGTATGGAAAAGACCAAGAAACAGAAAAGTAATGTAAGCTTTCACACCATACAATCCAAACAAGCAAGTAGAGGAGCTTTTTAAAAGCTTAGCTACTTGCTTGTTTTATGAGAACTTCATTGAAAAGAAAGCTGGTGACGGAAACGTGGAGCGAACAAGACGCAAAAGAAGAAGAAGAGTTCGATGGGGCAGAGTGTTCTTTGCTTTGTTGTTCCTTTTTATTATCGTTGGAGGCATATACAGCTATTTCCAATATAAGCAAGGGCTATCGATGGCAAGCGATGGTAAATTTGCGGATGACGGCACGACATTTGAACAGTTTCAAGGCAGTCTCCCGAATAACGGAGAAGTAAATATGCTGCTGTTAGGAAGTGACTCGCGCGGGGAAAAGCATTCTCGTACAGACTCTATTTTAATTGCTCACTACGATTCTAAAAGCAAACACCCGAAAATTGTTTCCCTTATGAGGGATATGTATGTGGATATTCCAGGACACGGCAAGCAAAAGCTGAATGCTGCTTACGCGTTCGGAGGTCCTGAGCTGCTGCGCCAAACGATCAAGCAAAATTTTGATATTGATATTAACTATTATGCAGTTGTGGACTTCGAAGGATTTTCAAAAATTGTAGATACGATTGCGCCTGATGGCATTGAAGTAACCGTGCCTCACGATATGTCTTCGGGAATTGGTATGACGCTTCACAAAGGTACCCAAGTTTTACACGGTGAACAGCTGCTTGGCTACGTACGTTTTCGCCATGATAACATGAGTGATTTTGGACGCGTTCAGCGCCAGCAAGAAGTCGTTTTAAAGCTTAAAGATGAAGTAGCAAACCTAAACAGCGTGTTTAAAATACCGAAGCTTCTCGGGGTAATGGATCCTTACATCGATACAAATTTAGATACAAAAAGCATGATGCTTCTGGCTAAAGATGTGGTAACAGGAAACATGAAAGATGTTCAAAGCCTGCGACTGCCGTTAGACGGATCATTTGAAAACAAAACGTATAGCGGCGTTGGTATGGTGCTTGATATTGATTTAGATAAAAATAAAGAAGCACTGCAAGAATTCTTAAATGACAAATAAAGAAAAGCCTTGAGACGCTTGTCTCGAGGCTTTTTCCTTATATATAGACGATGATGCGTTTGAATGATGTAATTAAACTGGTGACTATACCGGAGCATACAACAATGAATAATGAATAAATAGCTGTATCGTTTTGAAGCAGTAAAATACCTGAAATAATAATAGATGCGTCAATCACTAAAATGATGATGCCGGGGTTTAAAGATAACCATTTTGCAAGTATCAGAGAAAATAAGTCGACCCCGCCTTGACTTGCGTGCTGCCGGAGCATGATGCCGGTTCCGATTCCGTTAAAAACACCTCCAAGGCAAGCGCTTAAGATAATGGGAAGGTGAAAAATCCCATGAAGCGGAAACAGCAAATCAATCATCACAGCTGAGAGAACCATTCCATAGATAGCATTTAAAAAATAAGAGCGGTTAAAGCCTAGGGCGAGAAGGTAAATCGGTAAGTTTAAGCAAAAAATCATCACGCCTACTTTATAGCCAAGTAAATAATTAATGATTAAGCTAATTCCCGTAATGCCTCCTGTTACAAGCTGAAGCGGAAGAATAAAAACGTTAATTCCGATACTAACAAACACACTGCCAATTCCAATTGCAATCAATTTTTTATACATGCTGTCTCATCCTTGTCTATGAATCTCTTTATATGTATATGAAGACAAGCAGAGTTTCAGCACAAAGACCGCTTCAGAAACTATAATGAACGGATTAAATATATGCAAAGGAAGCTGTTTTAAAATGCAAATGTGTTGCATAAACATGATTCACCATAGACAATAAGAACTAACGAAGAAGGTAAATGGAGGAGAAAAAATTGATCGTTCGAAAAGCTAGAGAAGAAGAAACATTATCTATTGAAACAGTGACGCTCGCTGCTTATGAGCAATATGCAGCTGTAAAATCAGAAGCACACTGGAAAAGATATCGAAAGGGAATTTTACATACCCTGAGTGAAGAAAAGAAATTTGAGTGCATTATAGCTGAAATCGATGGAGAAATGGCAGGAAGCGTTTTATTTTATCCGCCGAATACCGATGTATACGGAGGGTTGTTAAAGCCATTTCCATGGGCTGAAATTCGTCTGCTGGCAGTCGCTCCGTCTCATCGCCGAAAAGGAGTCGCCAATGCGCTTCTTGAAGCGTGTGAAAAAAAATCTCGGGAGCTAGGATGTTCTTATTTAGGTTTACATACAGATCATTCAATGGAACATGCCATTAAGCTTTACACTAAAAGAGGTTACGTCCGCTTCCCAGATAACGATTTTTATCCGGTAAAAGATTTGCACGTCATGGCATTTAGAAAATCAGTTTAATAAAAAAAGTCTTTGAAGTCATTGATTTCAAAGGCTTTTTTGAGATTCTGAATTTAAAATGACAAAAGCGAGAAAAAGAATAGCAGAAGCTAGCCAAACTGCTTTTGTTCCCAGGGTGAAAGTAGAAATAGAACCTAACAATGCCCCGCTCAAAAAAGAGAGGATAATGGCGGTAAAACGAAGGCACTGATAAGTAGCGTTTTCATCACGTTTGAATATAGCATAGTATGCTGCTTGAGAAGCAGTACGAAGGTTTCCGGTCGTCATGGTTGTATTATATGACCATTTTATCAAAGTTCTAAATGAAGAAACTTGAAGAGCAGCAACAAATGAAATTGTTACTGTAACCAACATATTAGGAACACTAGACGGTAAAAAACCAACGATAATGAGTACGACAATTTCTAAAAGCAATATGATACGAGAAGTATCAGGGAGTACAGATACAAATCGCGGTTGCTTAAATGTTTCAGTTACAGCAACGCCTAGGATAAAGGCTACAATAGGGGGGATATGAAGAAAAGCTTCTGTCCATTGACCTTGCGCTGCCTTTACACCTAATAAGACGATATTTCCACTTTGTGCATTTGCGAATACTCCGTTTCTGCTTATATACGTATAAGCATCAAGAAAACCTCCCACAATAGCTAGCAAAATTCCAAGGATAACTGAATTTGCCGTTGCAGCTTTTTTGAATCGTTTCGTTAATTGTAAAAAGTAAGATGATTTGTTTGTGAGCATGTCTTCCTTTTGCCTCCTGAAAATCTAAGGTGCATTATCTAGTATAAGCAAAAAAGAAGCTTTTCTTCAATTACTGCGATTTCATATAAAAAAGATAGGGTAGATCCCTATCTTTTTTGTAATTTATATAACGTGACGATTCCAGTGGCGGTGAGCTGAAATAGCTTCAATAAATTCATCTGTAAAGCGCGTAGTTTCTCCAGTTACGACACCGGGACTACTATCTAAGCCAGCGGCTTTTAGCCACTTAACACCTTCATCCGTGGCGCCAATTGGTTTAAAATGCTCGAATGCTTCTTGAGCAAACGTCAGTGCTTCTTTACGAAACTTCTCATCAGCTGACGAACTTCCGACAACATAAACCGCATCGAATAGGACAGAATCACTTGTCAAGAACGTGTGCTGTACTTCAAGTTCTGACCCATCTGTTCCTTTTACGTTTTGGAGGGTTGTGCTGACAATTTCAGGCTGAATGCCCTGTTGTTTTAAACTGTTTAACACTTGTGGTAGGTCACCGCTAAAGTCATTAGCTACAATGACAGCTACTTTACGCGTATTTGGCTTTTTAATTGTCTGTTCCTGACTAAGAGCTGGAGATGACTTGGTCACTGGCGCGTCTTGTCCTGGTGGAGGCGTCGCACCAATCGCTTGTGCTACTTGTTTAGCTAGCACTGTACTGACGTTGGCAAACATATCAACGACCTGCTGCTGAACAGACTTGCTTTTCACTTTTCCAAGCTCAAAGCTGAAAGCACTGATAATATGCTCTTTTTCAGGGTCGCTCATGCTATTCCAAAATAGCGTTGCCTGTGAAAAGTGGTCTTTAAAACTTTCGCTTCGACTTCGAACTTTTCTTCCTTCCACTTTTTCTTGATAGTGAGCATAACCGCCCTCTGACTCTGGGACAGGAGCCGGCGTATTAGCTGCAAGAGAGTTTCTGTGATAGCTGACAGGTCCTTTGTTAATTGTTTGACGTCCGTAACCGTCTCGTTGATTGTTATGAAACGGGCATACCGGACGATTGATTGGGATTTCATGGAAATTAGGGCCGCCAAGACGAATAAGCTGGGTATCCGTGTATGAAAACAATCTTCCCTGTAAGAGAGGATCGTTGGAAAAATCAATTCCCGGTACTACATGCCCCGGATGGAATGCGACTTGTTCCGTTTCGGCAAATACGTTGTCTACATTTCGATTTAAGGTCATTTTTCCAACCAATTTGACGGGAATTTCTTCTTCTGGCCAAAGCTTAGTTGGATCGAGAATGTCAAAGTCGAACTTAAATTCATCTTCCTCAGCTATGAGTTGAAGGCCTAGCTCATATTCAGGATAGTCTCCGTTTTCAATTGACTCCCATAAATCGCGGCGATGAAAATCAGGGTCTTTCCCAGAAATTGTTTGAGCTTCGTCCCAAACAAGGGAATGCGTTCCGAGCACAGGCTTCCAGTGGAATTTGACAAAATGAGCTTTTCCTTCTGCATTAACTAAGCGAAAAGTATGTACGCCGAAGCCTTCCATCATACGCAAGCTGCGTGGAATTGCACGGTCTGACATTGACCACATGACCATGTGAGCAGACTCTTGGTTATTGGCGACGAAATCCCAAAACGTATCATGTGCTGAAGCCGCCTGCGGCATTTCGTTGTGTGGCTCAGGCTTAACAGCGTGAATTAAATCTGGGAATTTAATCGCATCTTGGATAAAGAACACGGGAATGTTATTTCCAACTAAGTCATAGTTTCCTTCTTCTGTATAAAATTTTGTTGCAAAACCACGGGCGTCGCGCACCGTTTCAGCTGAACCTTTAGAACCTGCTACAGTAGAAAAACGGACAAATACAGGTGTTTTTACAGACGGATTCTGTAAAAATTTAGCTTTTGTATATTCTCTGAGAGAGTCATACAGTTCAAATTCTCCGTGAGCAGCGAAGCCGCGTGCATGAACGATGCGTTCAGGAATGCGCTCGTGGTCAAAATGCGTCATTTTTTCACGGAAATGAAAGTCTTCCATAAGGGTTGGACCACGTTCGCCTGCTTTTAAAGAAAATTCATCTTCGGAAAGCTTTAACCCTTGATTGGTTGTGAGCGCTTGGTTTCGATCATCTGTTTTAAACTGCTCGAGCTGTTCTTGCTTGCTTTTTTCATTTACAGGGTGCTTTTTTGTCATACATGTCTTCCTCCTTGATCTTCAGTTAATAATCATTACAAAATGTGTACCCTATCAAAAGTTGATGCAAACAGAAATGTTGGAATTTTTTCGTAGGAAATCCGTTATTTTCTTGTTATGATTATGAATAAGTATTCATAAATAAGAAATTAAAAGGAGAGGGGATACATAGATGAAAACACGGGTAACAGATTTATTAGGAATTCAATATCCAATTGTACAAGGAGGTCTAGCGTATTTAGCGTACGCAGAACTTGCTGCTGCCGTCTCAAATGCAGGAGGACTTGGACAAATTACAGCTATGACGCTCCGAACACCTGAGAAACTTCGAGCTGAAATTAAGAAAGTATATTCTTTAACTGAGCGTCCCTTTGGCGTTAATTTTGCCGTTGGGGGTCAAACGGAAGGTTCTTATAAAGAACTTCTCGACGTAGCAGTAGAAGAAGGTGTTCCGGTTATTTCCATAACAGGAGCAAATCCCGCACCTATTTTTGAAAGATTAAAAGGAACGGGAATTAAAACGCTCGTGCTGGTAGCCAACGTGCGTCAAGCTCAAAAAGCTGAGAAGTTAGGAGCAGATGCCGTCATGGCAGTGGGACAAGAAGCAGGAGGGCATATTGGACGTGAGGATCTGGGCACGATGGTGTTAATTCCCCGAGTAGCCGCGGCTGTGTCAATTCCGGTCCTTGCCAGCGGAGGGATTGGAAACGGACAAGGATTATTGGCAGCGTTATCATTAGGAGCTGAAGGGATTGAAATGGGAACACGTTTTATCGCGACAAAAGAATGCGTAGATGCCCATGATGCGTATAAACAAGCTATTGTAGAAGCAAAAGAAACCGATACTGTGGTTATTAAACGTTCGTTCGGAGCACCTGGACGCGTATTGAAGTCCCGCTACACTCTTGACATTGTTGAGCGTGAGCAGCAAGGAGAGAGGTACGAAGAGTTAAAAGACGTCATTAGCGGAGGGGCAAACTGCCGGTATATTTATGAAAATAAAACCGATGAAGGCTATGGGTGGGCAGGCCAAGTCGTTGGACTGATTGATAGTATTCCAACGGTACAAGAGCTGTTTGACAGTATGATAGAAGAAGTGCACGCCGGTTCTAAACGACTGCTGAGTATAGTGGAAAAGAAGTAGAGATACAAGCCGTCATACTGCAGCAATTATTCGCATATTTATAATCTATATCTCTAAACGAGGTGAGAGAATGAAAAGAATGCGAGCATTTGCTATTATGACGTTTTTAGTAGTAGGTTCAGGGTATGCAGTTTTCACTAAAAAAGAAGAGGTTTCCAAGACTCAGCAAGCGCAAGTGTACGAAGAAGCAAAGCCTGTTATTAAACAAATGGACAAACTGGATATTTGGCATAAAATCAGCAGAGGGTTAACGGAGGCAGGCTATGAATCAAGGGGCGTGAATTCTTCCCTTTACTCAAAAGACAGAGTAGAGCTGGATGTGTATATGGAGCCTTCCGTTTCAGCTGATGCCAAAACGCAAGAAACGATTAAACAAATGGTATATAAAATACTGGAAGAAAATAAGTTTCAGCAAAAGGCCTTTCATGTAAAAATTAAATTCCTGCCCGAAAACCAAGCAAAATAGACTTGTCTCGGCCAGGAAATTTTGTTATTAAAATGCTTTTTCATTGGCTGCTGAAATACTCTCTGGGAGAGAAATTTCAGCATTTTTGGGCTGATACGCAATTTTTCCGTCCAGCACATCATTTGCTTTTTGTAGGTCTAGTAAATTTTCCCATCTCGCGATAATAAAAGCAGCTACCGCATAACCAATAATATTAACTGTGGTCCGGTAATTACCCATAAAGCGATCAGGAGCGAGCATCAGAGCAACGGCAGCTACCGGAATGGATCCGGTTGCTGCTGCGGTAGCGGAGAGAGCAACAAAAGCTGATCCTGGAATACCAGCCATTCCTTTAGACGTAAGAAGAAGAACACCAAGCATTAAAAGCTGATCAGTGAGGCTCAAATCCACGCCCGTTGCTTGTGCTAAAAAGACGAGGGCAAGAGACAGGTAGATAGAAGCACCGTCTAGATTAAATGAATAGCCTGTAGGTACGACAAGGCCAACGACTGCTTTGTTGCATCCTGCTTGTTCGAATTTATCCATGAGCTGCGGCATAACGGCTTCAGTGGAACCCGTAGCAAATGCCAGCATAATTTCTTCTCGTATATATAGAATGACTTTCCACAAACTTAATTTTAAATAGATTCGTAAAATAACAGCTAAAACAAGAACAAATGCTAGACAAGCAATTGTCATAGCGATAAATAGCTTTCCAAATGCAGCAAGTGTTCCAAGGCCGTACTGACTAACAGCAAATGCCATGGCGCTAAACGTAGCAAGAGCTGTTAACTTCATGATATATCCCATAATTTTAAATAACACATCATTTACTTTTTCTAATACGTGTAGAAGGGTCTCCGCTGTTTTTCCACCTATATGGACAAGCGCGATGCCGAACAAACAAGAAATTAAAAGCACTTGAAGCATGGAGTTGTTTGAAAAAGCACCAACTGCACTGTCTGGAATCATGTTAAGAAAAAAATCACCTTCACTCGGAAGTTCGGAGCCATTTGTCTTCGCGTCCACTTCAGTTGTGCTTAAGCTTGAAGGATCAACATTCATACCTGCGCCGGGATTCATTATGTTTGCTACTAATAGACCGATAAGTAGAGCGAATGTTGTGACAATTTCGAAGTAAAGAATGGTTTTTCCACCGATACGCCCAACTGTTTTTATGTTTCCGACCTTGGCAATTCCGACAACGACTACTCCAAAAATAAGAGGAGCAATCAGCATTTTGATGAGCTTAATAAAACCGTCTCCAATCGGTTTCACAGCATTTCCAAAGCTTGGCCATAGATATCCTGCGGCTATGCCAAGTACAATTGCCATCATAATTTGAAAGAAAAGACCTTTATAAAAAGGTTTTTGCTTACTTTTTGCCGCTGTTTGTGTCATATGTTCTCCCTTCGTCGTACAATTTTTTGGATATCACAATAGATGTTATGTTTTTTTACATTTTAACGTAAGGTTGTTTGAGGTGTCATTGGTCTCTTTGACTAAAATTCAATAAAAATATTAGTTGAAGTGTATAAGAAGAGGAAAGAAGTGGTTTAAAACATTATTATTTTTAATGTAGATCTTTAAAAAAACTAATAAAAAGCACATGCAGAGGCATATGCTTTTTATTTATTAAATAAGTTTAATTCCGCTAATTAAAATGATGGTCGCCATAATGGCTTGAAGCGGTCTTGATGGCACTTTAGTCGATAAACGGCTTCCGAGTAACACACCTGGAATAGATCCAGTTAATAGGTTAGCAGTCAACATATAATCAACGCTTCCAAAGCTTGCATTTAAAATGCCCGCCACCGTAACGAGAAGAAATGCATGTGCAATATCAGTTCCAACCAGCTCAGATGTTTTGAGCTTAAATAAGTACAGCATCGCAATCGCAAATAATGAGCCCGAACCAATCGATGTTAGTCCGACAATGAATCCAAAGACTACGCCAATTCCGATTGTTAATCCTTTTTTCTGATTTAAGTCCATTTCCTGAAACCGATTTGGGCGAATTAATTTATCAAAAAAGACACGAAAGATAATTGAAATGGCAACCAGCGTCATGACATATCCAAGAGCGTGCTTAATAATCGTTTCTTGATGCTCGTGAAAAGAGGGGAATGCATGAAGTGTGACAATAGCCAGCACAGCGCTCGGAATACTTCCGAAGGCTAAATATTTTGCTAATTTAAAGTTAATGGTTCGCTGTTTGTAGTGCTGAGCGACTCCGAATAATTTTGTGATAGAATTGTAGACAAGATCTGTTCCTACGGCAATGGAAGGGTTAATGCCGAGTACAATCAGTAAAGGTGTTAATAAAGCGGCACCTCCAACCCCGGTTAAGCCTACAAGGGTTCCAACGAATAATCCCATTAAGGTAATTGATAGTTCCATATTTCGTCCTCCTACTCTCAAAACCAAGTACATTGATCTGATTATAGAGCATTATAACTCATATGTAAATAAAATTCTGAATATTTTTAGCGAAGTTGAAAAGGTTTTCTTCGCCTTCATTATTTTAGGGAACGGACGATAAAGTGATAGGAAGTTATAAAAAAGTAAATAGAATACGTTTATTTATCTATGATTACGCTCTAATTTGTGTTACAAATGTAAATGCAATAAAAGAGTTTATTTTTATCTCATTTGAAAGACCGGTGAATACATGAGTTTTGTTACGAAAGATTTGTTAATTAATTTTTTATTTATTTTATTGGCGCTGTTTTTAGTGCAGATGTTTTATTTAATCAAGTATGCTAAAAAAATTCATTGGTGGAAAGATGGTTATATCGCGGTATTTCCGATTTTAGCTATTACCTTTTGCCTTTTGTTTCCGGTTAACGGAGCTTATGTCCCGGATGACTATCGAATGGATTTACGAAGAATTCCTTATATTTTAGGAACGTTATATGGAGGCTGGCCGCTAGGGAGCTTGCTTTTTGTCTTTATTTTACTGCTGCGCTTGCTAATTGGCGGGTACGATGTAGGGTTTTTATCAACATTAATCGCTCTTCCGATTTTATCCATTCCTTTATTTTTCATAACAAAATACTTTTTACATTTCTCATTAAAAAATAGAATTATCGTGAGCACCTGTCTTAGTATAATCGGTTCTTTATTAGCTATGCTTGTATCTGTTTTTGTCTTGCACGTAACAAGCATTCCTATTAGCGTGTGGGTTCAATTCGCGATTTTAGATGTAGCAGGCATGTTTGTAATTACTATACTGTGGGAAGCGATACGGGCAAATTTACTAGTGCTGCAGCGCTTGATGAAAGCAGAGAAACTAGAAATTGTCAGTCATTTAGCTGCCAGCATCTCTCATGAAGTGCGAAATCCTCTAACGGCAAGCAGAGGATTTATGCAAATGCTGCAAGAAGATGAAAAAGAACCTGCTAAAAAACGCTATATTTCAATTGCCATTAATGAACTAGACCGCGCAAAAGAAATCATCGATGATTACTTGCTATTTGCGAATTCCGCTCCAGAACGAAATGAAAAAATGAATATTTCAGAAGAAATTCATCACGTCACCCATATTATGACGCCTCTTGCCAATATGAATGGAGTCGCGATTGATTTTACATTCGATGAAGAAGTGAAGTTCTTCGTAATGGGAGAAAGAAGAAAGCTTCAGCAGTGCCTAATCAATTTATTTAAAAATAGTATTGAAGCGATGCAAGACGGAGGCACGTTAACTATTAAAGTAGGAAAAGAAGGCGGAGCTGTTATTGTGGATATTATTGATACGGGCTGCGGCATGACGCAAGAACAAATCAACCGGCTAGGTGAACCGTATTTTACAACAAAAGAAAAAGGTACCGGGCTTGGAACGATGGTATCTTTCAGTATTATTCATTATATGAAGGGAAAAGTGAGTGTGTCTAGCGTAAAAGGAAAAGAAACGTGTTTTTCACTTGAATTTCCGCTGTGTGAATAAAAAGGCTGGGACAAAAGTTATTTAGTTGAAGGAAGATCCGAATGCGTTTGATTCTTGAGGGAGAATCAAACGTATTCGGATTTTTTAATGCAGTTCACTCGCATACTGATCAATCATCGCCTGCAGTTCCTCTAGGTTCGTTTTACTGTTGTTAACAGGCAGCTGCTTTAATGAATGAAGAGCACTATCCACAACAAACTTGCGGGGCTTTGATTGTTTAAACAGCTCTTCTTCAATAAAACTAATAAGCTCTGTGCATTTTTGACGTTCGAATTCATCCGTAAATTGTTTGTGAACTTGTTTTTTTAAATCGATAAGTGCTGTAGAAATGTCCTGTCCTATTTGATTTTTAGTATTCAGGCAGGATGGAAGCCATTCTTTGATCGTTTGCGGATCGAGCAAAATGTCTCCTGAACTTGCTACTTCGTCTACAAGAGGAAGCAGACGCTTAACGCTGTAAGTTATAATCTGATGAGGATCAGTATTTGTGCCGTTGATCATAAAATTATAGTGAAAGTTGCGGTGAAGCATGCCAAGAAACATAATTGCACAATCTAGCAGGTACGGTTTCTTTTCTTGCCCAAATAAATCAATAAACCGTTTATAAATCCAGTTTACTTCGATGAACTGGGTTTTTTTTATGTATGCTTTTAAATCAGGATCATTGGAAACAAATACTTCTTCAAGTAACGTAAAAAATTTATGTTCGTGATGGTTTTTCATCTGTGCATCAATCTGTTTAATAAATACATCTACATCGGTCAGACTTTTACCAACCAGCAGCTGATTGCGCTCTTGTTCAATTGTTGTGTGAAGCCAGGTAAAAACAGCGATTAATAATTCATTTTTTGAAGAAAAATAGTTGTAGAATGTTCCTTTTGAAATTCCGCTATAATCAATGATGTCTTGAATGGATGTAGCTTGAAATCCTTTTTCAACGAAGAGATGGTGTGCGTTTTTTACAACTTGCTGTTTTCGGTTATTCATTATTATCACCTAAATATAAAATTAGACTCATGGTCCAACTTTATGATACATGATTTAAAGCGTTTACACAAATGTTCTTTTCGAAAAAATAACGATATCCCGACAATATATTGATATAAGAGGATTGCAGGACTAAAAAAGTTGAGGAAATAAAGGACGTGAACGTAAGATTTTTCACTTGCATAAATTGAACTCACAGTATAATATACTCTATGTAGAACATGTGTCTAAAAAAATGAACCTAAAGTATAAGGAGGTACAATAATGAGTCAATCGATAAATCAAATGGAAAAGCCGCCTTATGGCATAATTGCTATTTTATTAATTGGCGCTTTTATCTCATTGTTGAATGAAACGTTACTAAATGTGGCGCTGCCGTCTATTATGAAAGACTTAGATGTGACAACGTCAACTGTCCAGTGGCTTTCTACTGGTTATATGTTAGTGAATGGTATTATGATTCCAACTACCGCTTTTTTAATTCAGCGCTATTCTGTCAGGGGCTTATTTTTAACGGCGATGACTTTATTTACAGCAGGAACAATACTTGCCGGTGCTTCGCCCGTATTTTCGGTCTTGTTAACCGCTCGTATTATTCAAGCATCAGGCGCAGCCATTATGATGCCGCTTTTAATGAACGTATTGCTCACAAGTTTTCCATTAGAAAAACGCGGAGCTGCGATGGGGATTTTCGGTTTAGTTATGATTTTTGCTCCAGCAATTGGTCCTACATTATCAGGGTGGCTAATTGAACACTATGAGTGGAGAATGCTGTTCCACCTTGTTACGCCAATCGCAGCCATTGTATTAATAGGCGCTTTCTTCCTATTAAAAGACAAAAAAGAAAAAGTGGAAATCAATTTGGATTTTTTATCCCTTTTGTTATCTACAATTGGGTTTGGCGGACTTCTATACGGGTTTAGCTCAGCAGGGGATAAAGGCTGGGATTCTGTGGAAGTATACGGCACCATTATCGTAGGAGCTGTGGCTCTGATTTTATTTATTACGCGTCAGTTCAAGCTTAAAACACCGATGCTTGAATTCCGCATTTTTAAATATCCAATGTTTGCTTTATCATCAACGATTTCGATGGTGATCACAATGGCACTATTCTCAGCCATGCTGCTAATGCCAATTTATGTTCAAACGGTACGAGGCATCTCTCCGCTTCATTCAGGATTACTAATGCTTCCAGGTGCGCTGCTAATGGGTGTGATGTCACCGATTACCGGAAAATTATTTGATAAATTCGGAGCGCGTGCACTGGCTGTAACGGGTCTAACGATTACAGCTGTTACGACGTATTTCTTCAGTAACTTAGAGCTTGATACGACGTATACAACGCTCATTACGCTTTACACGCTTCGTATGTTCGGAATGTCTATGGTGATGATGCCGGTTATGACAAACGGATTAAATCAGCTGCCGCAGCGCTTTAATCCGCATGGTACTGCCATGAACAATACGCTTCAACAAGTATCGGGAGCTATTGGTTCGGCTCTTTTAGTAACGGTGATGTCAAACCGTACAGCTACTCATGCAAAAGAGCTCGCTCAAGATGCAATGAGCGGAGCAGGAGCAGCTAATGCAACTGCAGCCGGGGCAGCTCAAATGAAAGAGCAGATTGGGATGCAGGCAATGGTACAGGGGATTAACGATGCGTTTGCTATCTCTGTAGTACTAGTGGTGGTTGCCTTAATTCTTTCATTGTTTATGAAACGAGCAACGCCGGCAAGTGAAGATGAAGTGATAAAGGAAAAAGCAGGACGCGAGCAGTTTGCTAAATAAATTTGCTAAATAAAAAAGAAATCCCCGCTGAGACAGCGGGGATTTTTTCAGCTTGTATATCTAAAGCTTAAGCCCATTTTCTTTAATAATTTCCGGTAGCCGATAGACGTTTGATCAGCCATAATATGCGCTTCCATCTGCAGATCCAAAGGCAAGTCTTCAGGTTTTTGATTTTCAACCATTTCACGGTCTTCGTCAAAGACGCGAAGGTTAAAGTCATACACACCTTCAACGGGAGAATCTTTGTCAAAGTTTCGAGCGATTGGCGCGAATAAACGTGTTTCGCGGGCTGAAATAGGAGAGACTGCATTCATAATCCACAGCTCTGCCCCTTCTGGGAAGTATACTTTTAGCGTAGCTGTAAACGGCGGATAAACATCAAAGACGCGAAGCCATTTAAAATCAGGTGGATTTAAATGCTGCTGTTCTTTGGAATAATTGCTCATGGTGCTCGTATATTCTACATGAAGCCCATAGTCTGTATCGCTTACTTTATATTTAGGCACAAAGGCGTTGTTTCGATCACCAAATGTGTCCGTGTGAACCCAAGCAAAATGAGCTACGTCTAAAAAGCCTTCCATTTGACGACCGGCTGAACCCATGATATCAAAGCTCGGACAAACAATTTGCTGAAAATCAGGGTCCTCCCACGCATCGAAGTAAGGCAGGTTATCTTGTTCTCCTGTCAGGGAAGTCCAAACTAATCCAAATCGTTCAATAACTGGATAGACGGCCATACACAGGCGGGGAGAAATGTTGGCGTCAGGGTGAGCTGGAATCGACGTGCATGCGCCGTCCGTTGCGTAGCGGAAGCCGTGGTAAGGACAGACAATTTCATCATCTTCCACCCAGCCCATGCTAAGCGGGGTGCCTCGGTGAACGCATAAATCGCGTGCCACTACAACTTTGTGTGTGGTGCGGTATAGAACTAGATTTACATCTAGCAGTTTTACAGACGTTGGTTTCTCAGTTACATCACTGCAGCGTGCGACGGGGTACCAATACTTAGCGAGCGTCGTCCAATCTTCCAGGCTGAACGTGCAGTCTCTTGGGTAGGGAGTTGCCGTTTTTGATTTGGTCATGGTTGGTTGTTGTTCCATCTATTTTCTTCCTTTCTTTTGTAAGCTCTTTTACTAAGGGTAATATAAAAAAAGAAAATTCACACAATTTATGTGAGAAGTTCTAACATAAAATATGGAACTTTGTAGAAAGTGCGAATTTCAAAAGACGCCAATTAGAGAATATAACAATAAAAAAATTTAAAAAAGCGCTTCCTAAATAAATTTAAACGTGATATAATTTTCCAAGACGCTGGTGTAGCTCAGTAGGTAGAGCACTTGCATGGTAAGCAAGAGGTCGCAGGTTCGATCCCTGTCGCTAGCATACTAAAAACCTTCTTTCTTGTTGAAAGAAGGTTTTTTTATTTGCGTTGGCTTTAAAATTATTCTCCTAATTATTCTTCCCCGCCTTGTGAAAACTTTAACAGTTTGATAGCCTTGTTAGGAGGATGTGGAAAAAATATGTATCTTTTCTGCTATGTCTTATGAATCGTATTTAAAAATATTCTTAAAAGAATGTTTATTGTTTCTAAATATTGGGTACACGAAACTAGGGGTTAAATTTCAACAGGGAGTGTGAACGATAATTTGATTACCTTTACGAATGTGTCAAAGCAATATCCAGATGGTACGACCGCCGTGAAAAATATTAATCTAGAAATTAAAGAAGGAGAGTTTTTCGTTTTAATTGGTCCGAGTGGGTGTGGGAAAACAACCACCTTAAAAATGATTAACCGTCTTCATGATATTACCGAAGGAGAACTATACATAAAAGATAAGCTCGTATCGGACCACAACATACATGAGCTACGCTGGAACATTGGTTATGTCCTGCAGCAGATTGCTCTTTTTCCTCATATGACCATTGCTGAAAATATAGCCATTGTACCGGAGATGAAGCATTGGAAGAAAAACAAAATCAAAACGCGCATTGATGAACTGCTTACCTTGGTAGGACTAGACCCAAAGCAGTATCGAAACCGAAAGCCGTCTGAGCTCTCAGGTGGCCAGCAGCAACGTGTAGGTGTAGCACGTGCCCTCGCAGCTGATCCCCCCGTTATTTTAATGGACGAACCCTTTAGTGCCCTAGATCCGTTAAGCCGCGAACAGCTTCAGCAAGATGTTATTAGCTTAAAAGAAAAAATCAAAAAAACATTTGTGTTTGTTACGCACGATATGAGCGAAGCGATGACGCTTGGAGATCGTATCTGTCTAATGAAAGATGGGGAAATTGTTCAAGTTGGAACCCCGGAGGAATTCATTCAAAAGCCTAAAAATGAATTCGTAAAAACATTTATTGGAAATCAAGGAAGTGCTTTATTTGAGACATTGGATACGTTTGTCAAAGAAAGTGAACAGCCAGACGTAGAACCTACCGAAGAGCTAGCTTCAACCGCCACTGTTCAGCAGGCAATGGACGCCCTTTACGACCATGAAGCAATAGCCGTGAAAAAAGGGAGCAAACGCATTGGCGTTGTAACGCGCAAAACTCTATTAGCGTTTCTTTCTGATAAAACGAAAGAAGGAGGAACGCTGTAATGAATGCACTAAGCACATTATTAGATCAACGAGGAGATGCACTGTTTCAAGCTCTTTTTGAACACATTCAAATTTCAGTACTGGCTCTTGTTATTGCCGTATTAATTTCAGTGCCGCTCGGACTGTACTTAACGAGGCATGAGCGCATTGCTGAACCGATTATTGGCGTAACAGCCGTACTGCAAACCATTCCTTCACTCGCTTTATTAGGATTACTGATTCCTCTTGTCGGAATTGGAACCTTTCCCGCGGTTATTGCACTGTTTTTATATTCGCTTCTTCCTATTGTACGAAATACATATACCGGAATTAAAGAAGTGGATCCATCTTTAATTGAAGCAGCCAAAGCCATGGGAATGAACTCGTGGAGACGATTAATTAAAGTAGAACTTCCTCTAGCGCTTCCTGTCATTATGGCCGGAATTCGTACAGCAATGGTACTCATTATTGGTACAGCGACAATCGTGGCTCTTATCGGAGCGGGCGGACTCGGAAGCTTAATTTTGCTTGGTATTGACCGAAGCGATAATAGTTTGATTTTATTAGGAGCTATTCCAGCAGCATTATTAGCACTTATTTTTGATGGAATTCTGAGAACGATTGAACACTCAGCTAAAAAAGGATCCAAAAAACGCTCGTTCATTATGATTATCGTATTAATACTCATTCTTGTTTCTCCGTTTGCAGCGATGAGCGCAACAAAACCAGACCTTGTTATCGGAGGGAAAATTGGCGCAGAACAAGATATTTTAATTAATATGTACAAAGAATTAATTGAAGATCAAACCGATATGAAAGTAAATCTTCGTGCGTCGCTTGGGAAAACGGTATTTGTATTTGAGGCTCTGCGTAATAAGGAAATTGATTTATACCCTGAATATACGGGTACAGCCATTGTGACGCATCTAAAGGAACAGCCGGACAGCAAAGATGAAACACAGGTGTACAAGCAGGCAAAAGAAGGATTTCAAAAGAAATTTGGCCTTGTCTATTTAGATCCAATGAAGTTTAATAATACGTACACATTGACCGTGACAAAAGAATTTGCCAAAGAAAATAATCTAACGACCATTTCAGATTTGGCAAATGCAACAGATAAAGTAAAAGCAGGATTTACGCTTGAGTTTAAAGATCGTGAAGACGGCTACGTGGGCCTTCAAAAAGAATATGGCCTTACCTTCCTGAATATTAAAACGATGGAGCCGAAGCTTCGCTATCGCGCTGTAGAAAAAGGCGATATTAACATGCTTGATGCTTACGCAACGGATCCTGAAATCAAACAGTTTGGTTTAAAAGTCTTAAAAGACGACCAGCAGTTCTTCCCTCCGTATCAAGGAGCGCCTGTGCTTCGTGAAGATACGCTAAAAGAGCACCCTGAACTGAAAAAAATCTTAAATCAACTGGGCGGTAAAATCAGTGACGGCGAAATGCGTGAAATGAACTATCAAGTAAATGCAAAAGGAAAACCAGCTGAAGAAGTTGCTCATCAATTCTTAGTGAAAAAAGGATTAATTAAAAAATAAAAATGAAGACAAAAAGATCAGTACAAAAGTATTTTAGTTAAAAAAAGATCCGAACGATAAATCGTTCGGATCTTTTTTTGGGCATGATTTCGTTATGTCTCAATCTCTTTTTAATGTGAGAGAAGCGTTAATGAAAATGAAGTCTTATGAACAAGCTAAAGGTACCAAATTTGTTTTCCGATGGAGAGGAGGCGCCGTTATGAATTCATTTTTTACGTGTCATCCTGTGCAACATTCTTTTCAGCTTTTTTCAGTTGAACATCTTGTAACTTTAGCCATTATCGTAATCATAGGAGCATTTATTTTTTTATGTCGAAAGCAGCTGCGAAAAAAGAGGTTTGTATTCGTTTTGCTTTCATTCGTTCTAATTGCTTCAGAAACGGCCTACCATGCTTGGGAAATCGGATGTCATCAGTGGTCCGTTGAAACTTCCTTGCCTCTTCAGCTCAGTGATATAGTCGTGCTGCTGGCTGCTGTTGTGCTGATAACCAAAAGCAAGTTTCTTTTCGATTTTGTGTACTTCGCAGGAATCAGCAGCTCTGTTCAAGCGATGATTACCCCAGACCTTGGCGGCTATGCGTATGCCCAGTTTCGCTATGTACAGTTCTATGTATCGCATGGCGGTGTGGTACTTGCTTGCTGTATGCTAATTGCTGCCTGCAGATATGAGCCAGCCTTTCGTTCTTTATGGGTAAGCGTAGTATTTGTTAATCTGTACGGAGGTTTTATCTATGTTATGAACCGTTTACTCGGTGCGAATTATTTATACATGATGAAAAAGCCAGAGCACGCTTCCTTGCTGGATGCTCTTGGACCTCACCCTTGGTATTTAGTATCGATTGAAGGAATCATGATTCTTAGCTTTCTTGTCCTTTATCTGCCGTTTTGGGTACATAAAAAAAGTAAAGGTGATAAAAGTAAAGTCAATTTTATTGAAGCAGAATGATAATACTGGTAGTTTATAAGTGTAAACGAACTTGGATTTCCTGAAGGAAAAGGAAAGAATGACTGAACAAGCTGTGAGAGGCAAACGTAAAAAATAGAAAAGAAAAAAGCAAGCATAGATATTAGAAGGAGAGTATCAAAATGAAAACACTGGTTATTTTAGCGCATCCAAATTTAGCATCTTCTCGCATTAATAAAGCGTGGGCAGAGCGGTTAAAGAAAGAAGAGAATGTACACGTTCATGATTTATACGCAAACTATCCTGACTTTAAAATTGATGTAGAAAAAGAGCAGGAGTTAGTTGTTCAATTCGATCGCATTGTGTTTCAATTTCCATTTTACTGGTACAGCTCACCAGCACTCTTAAAAGAGTGGCAAGATGTTGTCTTAACATACGGCTGGGCTTATGGAAGCAAAGGCACTAAACTTCATGGAAAAGAGTTTATCATAGCTACTTCGACAGGAGGACCTGCAGAAGCTTATCAAGAAGGCGGCTACAACCGTTATCCAATGAATAATCTGCTTCTTCCGTTTCAGGCTACGGCAAATTTAACAGGCATGAAGTTCCAAACTCCGTTTTTATTTCAAGGAGCAGGCGGTGAACTGAGCGAAAAAGTCATTCAAGATAGTGCAGAAAACTACGCTCAATTATTAAGACAATAAAAAAAGCCGCGTCACAGCGGCTTTTTAATTTACATTTGTTCGTGAAAAAGAAGTAAGCAGCTTTTGAGGAGCAATATCTAATCCTTCAATTAGCAATCCCGTCATAGCCGTTAGACTCCCGACTTCAAACGATTCCCCGGCTCTCCAAAATGCTGATTCACCTTGTTTGATATAAATTTTCAGTCCGTTATCGCCAGCTACCCAGCCTTCCCCATGAACGACTAAAAGAAGCTGTGGAATCGTAGCTTCTTGACGAGGTGTATAATCATTTTCTTGAAAAGATAAAAAGCTGATTTTGACATCTCCAGTATGAGAGAGTAATGGGTTTACTTTATAGGTAGAATGAAGAAAGGAACGCTCTTCTTCAGATTGAAAACCATATAATTTCATCATTTCATCTCCTTGGCTAAAAAATATAAAAAAGAAGTCCTTCTCTTTTCATATACGCATACAGGAGAAAAAATAGAACTCGAAGTAAGCAGCTGTTTCTTAGAAAACAGCTCCATTTCATCTCCATTTTTTGTCGAAGCTGAAAATTTTTTGAAGGATAGGGAGGAAAAACAGAAGTTTTTTTGAATAGTATAAAAAAAGGTGTCCTCTAATGGACACCTTTTCCTAATTTAAAAATGACTGTAATGCTTGTTTGTTTTCTTCAAGGTCAATGCTTAAAACAGCACCAATACCGGATATTCGTTCATTCGAATAGGAACCTTCAACCGGTAGACGAAGAGATTTTAAATCTGGTTGATTTCCAACTAAAAAATCTTTTCCTATCACGATAAATGTTTTTGGCGGAATATTTGTATCCACATATGGATCAACGACTCCCCATAGCTTAGGAGCTTTCGCCAGCGTCTTTACTTGAAGAGCTTCATCCATTAATTTACCGATCACTTCTTGTTGACGCTTCACGCGCCCGAAATCACTTTGGCTATCATGTCGGAATCGCACGTATCCTAGTAATTTATCTCCGTGAAGAGTTTGTTTTCCTGGTTTTAGCGTCATGCCAATTCCTGATGACATTTCGTGCGGCACGGTAACCGTAATTCCCTCAGGGGCAATCGTATCGGCAACTTTAGAAAAACCTTTAAAATCAACAACGGCATAATAGTTTACATCTACGCCGAAATTTTCTTTAATTGTCTTACGCATTAATTCGGGCCCGCCAAATGCATAGGCTGAATTTAATTTGTTTTTCCCATGTCCAGGAATATCCACATATGAATCACGCATCAAAGAAACAATTTTAGGCTGATTGCTGTCTTTGTCATAATGAGCAATCATGATTGTATCGGCACGCGAATGTTCTTCACCTCGAGAGTCAATTCCAAGAAGCAGCACATTCATGCTATCTAAATTGGCACTTGCACCATTAAAATTAAACTGTCCATCTTTCCCAAAAGCTCCGTCTGCTTCTGCTAACCCTTGTTGGTATTGATAATACACATATGCACCAGCGGCGATTACAAGAATGAGAAAGAAAAGAAGTAGCTTTCTAAAGCGTTTCTTTTTTCTTTGCTTTTTTCTTTTATGTTGTTTGCGTTCTGTACGTTCTTCCAAATGTCTCACCATCGCATTCAAAAATATTAATACTTTTTTGTTTGAAACCAATTATGCAAAAAATTATAAAACGACATAATAAAATTAACACTAAGGAATTAGATTAGCAAGTACGTTCACTAGTAAATCTGCGCAGACAGCTAAAATAAGAGAAGGGTACAAATAGAAGAAAGAGGAAATAAAGGTTATTTTTTTCAAGGATGTTTGTTATAATCTATCATAGTTAGGGGAAAAGTTCTGTCTTTTAAGAATGGAATATGATAAAAGTCTCTGTTTTTTGAGAATCAAATATAGGTCTAAATGTAGAAAAAAGGAGTGAAGCGAATGAGTATATATGTGTCATCTTCGAACCTTGTGCTGATTCCAGAAGCGGCGTTAAGTCATTGGAAACCTTATGGCGCAGGGGAATTGACCGGAGCTATTATTTCAGGTAAGGATAGTGCTGAAATAATTAAAGAGCTTAATCAATCGTCTATTCTGCCTTTTACAAGTTTTTTCTATCGAAAGCATTTTGTTATTCTGTTTGATAAAGAACAAGTGAAAAATCATTTTGAACAGCTGCTTTTATTATATAAGTCCCAGGGCTATATTTTTTATTCGTCTACTTTATACGATGATCATTGGTCCCAGGTCCTTGAAGGAACCAAGCAGCTGCTAACGGTAAATGGACAAGTGGTGCCGGTGCTTGAGCTTGAACAAAACGGTGAATTTGACGTTGTGCGTGATGAAAGTGGTCTGCACATTGTGATAGATGATGACGAAGATGAAGAGAAGCAGCTAGAAAAAAAAGTTCATGAGCTTCCGCTTGAAGAAGGTAACTATTTTATTGGCGATCCGGGATTTGTTGAAAACCGAGACATGCTGGTAAAAGAATATTTTCCTAAAGGTACGTACGAATTTATTTATAGATACGGAGAAAATGGCTGGCTGATGAAAGTAAGTATTCAGCGAAAAGCGATTAAAGAGCAGCTTACTACTCTTCACGCGGCTTTGTCTTAACCTCTATTCATTGTACAATATTGCTAAATAACTATGTTATAATAGCAATATTGTACAATGAAAGGGGTTTTTTTAATGGAAGCACGTTTGCAAAAAGTCGTATCATGGCTGAAGGAAAAGAATGTAGAAACGGCCTTTATTTCGTCAACTGAAAACGTATTTTATTTAACTGGATTTCACACGGATCCGCATGAGCGTCTGCTTGGTTTATTTTTATTTAATGAAGCGGAGCCGATGCTTGTTTGTCCATCAATGGAAGTGGGTCAAGCAAAAGAAGCCGGCTGGAAATTTGATGTGATTGGATATGAAGATCATCAAAATCCTTGGGAACTTATTAAAGAAGCTTTACATAAACGAAACGTAATAGATGTGAAAAAGGTCGCTGTAGAGAAAGAGCAGCTGCTGTATGCGAGAGCTGAAGAACTGCTTAATTTATATCCAAATGCTGAGCTAGTCGGAGCAGAAGAGAAATTAAATCAGCTGCGTTTAATTAAAGATGAGCGTGAAGTTGAGATTCTGCAAAAGGCAGCTGCATTAGCTGATTTTGGCGTGGAAGTAGGCGTAGCTGCCTTAAAAGAAGGCGTTACGGAAATGGATGTTCTGGCTAAAATTGAATACGAGCTAAAGCGAAAAGGAATTCGTGAGATGTCGTTTTCAACGATGGTTTTATTTGGTGAAAAAACTGGAGAAGCGCACGGGAACCCAGGTCTTCGTACGTTAAAGCCAGGAGATATGGTTCTGTTCGATTTAGGCGTAGTGCTAGATGGATACTGTTCAGATATTACGCGTACAGTGGCTTACAAGTCGATTAATGATAAGCAAAAAGAAATTTATGAAACGGTAAAGCGCGCGGAGCAGGCAGCTCTTGAAGCTTCCAAGCCCGGCACTCGCATTGGCGACTTGGACATGGTAGCACGTAATATTATTACAGAAGCAGGGTATGGAGAGTATTTCTTGCATCGTCTTGGTCATGGCCTTGGTATCAGCGTGCATGAGTTTCCTTCAATGAGCCGCAACAATGATGATGTGCTTCAAGAAGGCATGGTGTATACGATTGAACCGGGTATCTATATTCCAGGACTTGGAGGCGTGCGTATTGAAGATGATGTAATCATTACAAAAGATGGATACGAAACGTTAACGAAGTACCCAAAAGAATTACAAATTATTTCATAATAATGTCATAAAAAATAGAGGCTGCCATGGTGCAGGTTCTATTTTTTTATGGAAAAAGAAAAAATTGGTTAAGGTTTCTTGTTTGCTTCTTGAGACAATTTCATAGTATGTTACGAAACGATAACATTTCTATCACATTTTCTAAAAACTATATCGTAAGCGAGTGCGGTAGTATATGCTGTACAGTAGGGGACTTTTTAAGGTCGCAAGCAAGGAGGTTTTTTATGAGTAATTTTACAAAAGATGAAGAATTAATTATACATAAAGCAATAGATGTATTTGGTCAAAAGGACCGAATTGAAGATTATTCAGATGAACGAAAAAAGCATGGTATTCACGTTGTGGCGTGTGAAAATCATCCGCGTCAAGACGTAACCGCGTATGCAACGCTCGGTGGACATCAATGTCCGACAGGCTATACGGTTGGAGGGATCCCGCTTCGAATTGAAATCGTTGGGGCTTGTCATGAGGAATTCGGTATTTATTCTGCTATTTTAGCAAACTGTATTTTCCATATGATGAAATCTCATGTCTCCATCTTCCCAGGAGCTATTTATAAAGACGTTATTGCAGTCCTTGATGACAGCTTTCATATGCAGCACATTTTGCTGATTCCGCCGTTTTTATGGGATAATTTTTCAACGATTGAACTATCTGATAAAAAAGTAACGTTCCTGCAGGCCGTTCCGATTTCAGAAAATGAACGTGCTTTTGCACTTGAGTACGGAGTAGATTCGTTGCTAAGCCGCTTTGATGCTGAGCAGGTAAATGTCTTCAATTTAGAAAGAAGATCTGTTGTATAAACAAAAAGAGCGCCGACTGAGACGCTCTTTTTTGTTATTGATTAGTAGGTCAATTCTTTTTGCGGTATAGCTTTTTTATGACTCGTTTGGTAGCTGTGAAGCACCATGCCTGCTACGATAACTCCCATTCCAACCCAAGAAAGAAACGATGGCAAAGGACTTGAGAGAAGGAAGACCTCTCCTAGCAGGGCAAATAACACTTCCATCGATTGTGTAGCTTCAACTGCACCTAACTTGTGAGAATCTTTTTTAACAAGGTCAGTTGCTGCAAAAAATAAAACCGTTGCACATACTCCTGAAAGTAAAGCAACTAAACTGCTTTGATACATCTGAGTTGTTTTTGGCAGTCCATCGGTGACGTAGGCATAGACAGAAAGAATAATCCAAAACGGCAGGCTTGAAAGCGTCATTCCAAGCACGCGCTGAAACGTATTAAGTGACGACACCTCCATCATTTTACGGTTGCCAAGCGGGTACGCAAAAGAGGCAATCAAAATGGGAATGGTACAAAGCAAGGCAGTAGCGGCCGACAGTTCAGTCGCATGCTCAAGCTGCATGAGCACAACGCCTATTAAAATAATAAACGAAAAACCTAGCTGTTTAAAAGGAATGGCTCCTCTCTTTTTTCCTTCCTTGTAAAACAAAGGAGCTAGGAGAGACCCCGATAAAATCGTAATTTGCCAAGTTCCTGCAATAAGCCAGCCGGGGCCGTAGGCTGAAGCAAAACAAAGAGGAGCGTAAAATAAACCAAATCCGACCGTGCTCCAAAGCAGCCATTTTTGCGGCTGGGCTTTTATTTCTGCCATCACAGGTTTGATACCACCCCAAAAATAAACAAGCACAAGCAAAAGAGGTACCATAAAAAAATAGCGCAGAGATGCGCTCCACGCCCAGCTGCCTCCAGATAAATCCATTGCTCGATTTAAAACGAATGTAAAAGCAAAAAAGAATGATGCAGCGATGCCTAATAAAAGAGGCTTCACGTTGATTCCTCCTCATTTGTCAACGCTTCACCTAATGTGAGCCAGTTTGTTTCGACAAGCTGTGATGTCAGGGCGGCATCTTTTTGACCGCAAGCGTGTATGATTTCTTTGTGCTGATCAACGGAAGCAAGACTACCAAGAGAAGAAAAACGAGCGATTTCCAGACGTTGAATTTTGGCGCTTGTTTGTTTTACAACACGTTCTAGCTCTACATTATTCGCCCGGTTTAAAAAAACAGAATGAAATGCTTCATCCGCTTCGATCGCTTCAAGTACATTTCTTGTTTTGATTGCATGTTCTAGAGATTGATTGTATTTGATTAGTTCGCCCATATCTTCTTCTTGTAACGAAGTACAGGCCAGCTTAGCAGCAAGTGCATGAAGAGCTGCGACGACAATAAAAGATTGTTTTGCCTCCTCAAGGTTTAATGGAGCCACTTTTGTAGAAGAGCCAGGTGTCGTTTGTACAAGGCCTTCATCTTCGAGCCTTTTTAATGCTTCTCGAACAGGAGTGCGGCTAACTCCAAATTGCTCAGCCAGTTCTTTATCCTGAAGCTTTTGTTCCGGCTGAAATTCAAGCATGACAATATTGCGTTTAAGTGTTTGATAGACTTCTTCTCTTAAAGAAAGTCGTTTGAGAGGTTGAATGTTATTTTTCATAAAACCAATATATCGCATATTACATTAAATAACAATGTGAAAACTAAAAAAACTTCGTCTAAAAAGCAGACAGCTGCTTTTTAGATGAAGAGCTTAATTACTGCTGCGCAAAGACTTAGATAAGATGCTCGCAATCGCTTTGCTGTGCTCAACCTGCGTTTTTTTAGACTCTTTTCGTTCAAGAGCTACTTTTTGAAGGCTTTTTTCTTCTTCGGTTTGAGCAATAACTTGAGGAACGGGGGCAGGTTTTCCATTTTCTATTGCAACAAAGGTGAGAAAAGAAGTTGCAGCAATACGTTTAATGCCAGTTAACAAATTTTCGGCAATCACTTTAACAAAAATAATCATGGAGCTTTTTCCTGTAACAACAACGAATGCTTCATATGAAATAAAATCTTCTTCGGTGACGGGCTCGATAAAGTCAACGTGATCAATGGAAGCTGTAACACACGACTTTCTGGAATGTTTAGCTGCTGAAAGAGAAGCCGTCATGTCCATATCAGCGACAATTTTTCCGCCAAAAAGGGTGTGGTGATTGTTCAGGTCATTTGGAAAAATGTGCTGTGATTTGACTACTCGTGAGACGCTGCAAAGTACTGCTTTTTCACTCATTGAAAACACTCCTTCAAACTGTTTATATGGTTTAATGTATGTTGACTACTTGTTCTTATGTATACAAGTTATAGAAAGCCCTTTCGTAAAAAGCTCTTCAAAAGCTTCTATATGGTAAAATAGAGCAAATACGAAAGAGGGGATGAGAGTATGAACTTAACGCAATTTTCTAGAAGAAAATATACGGATTCCGCTACACCTTTAGAAAAGCTATCGGTTTTATCAAAGCAGTTAAATGGACCTTCAATTTATATGAAGCGCGATGATATGCTTGGACTGACAGGGGGCGGAAATAAGACGCGTAAGCTTGAATATCTAGTAGCTGATGCAAAAGCGCAAGGAGCAGACGTGCTTGTAACGTGCGGTGCGATACAATCCAATCACTGTCGTTTGACGCTCGCTGCTGCTGTAAAAGAACAAATGAAATGTGTGCTCGTATTAGAAGAAGGGGAAAATAAAGCAAGCGATCAGCCGACGGGGAACTATTTTCTTTATCATTTATTAGGCGCTCATGACATGCGGTTTGTCGCTGAAGGTTCGGATTTGACAGCGGAAATGGAAAAAGTAGCGGGCGAGCTAAGTGAAAAAGGTCATAAGCCATACCTAATCCCAGTAGGAGGTTCAAATGTTATCGGTGCAACAGGCTACGCTGCCTGCGCACAAGAGGTGCTTATGCAAAGCTATGAGCAGCAAATAAAACTTAGTCACGTAGTTTGCACAAGCGGAAGCGGAGGCATGCATGCAGGGTTAGTGGCAGGCTTTCAAAGTCTTCAAAGTGACGTGTCTGTTATTGGAATGAATGTGAGTCGTGCTAAAGAAGAGCAAGAAATGAAAGTTGCCAAGCTAACGAGCGAACTTTATGATCATTTACATAGCAAAACGCCTTTTAAAAAAGAAGATATTGTTTGTATGGATGAATATGTAGGTCCAGGCTATGCTGTTCCAACAGAAGAGATGGTGGAAGCAGTCAAACTTGTGGCCGGTACGGAAGGAATTTTATTGGATCCTGTGTATACGGGAAAAGCAATGGCCGGCCTGATTGATTTAATTCGAAAGGGTTATTTTAAAAAAGATGAGAATGTGGTGTTCATCCACTCCGGGGGCTCACCGGCTCTTTATGCGTATACATCGATTTTTTCATAAAAAAGAAAGGGATTCGACTCCCTTTCTTTTTTAGTTTATATAGGAATAGTAAGTGAAAACGTCACTCCGGTCTCTGTGTTTTCAGCCGTAATTGCTGCATCGTGCATCGTAACAATACGTTTTACGATGCTTAAACCAATACCGAATTCACCGTTTTCTCCTTTTTTAAACGGTTCAAATAAGTGTTCAAGCACGCTTTGATCAATTGGCGGGCCATCGTTGCTGATTGTACATTGAACGTTCGTTTGGTGTTTAGAAATTGAAAGTGAAACCTTGGTATCAGCATAGCGCAGCTGATTGTCGAGTACATTTTCAAGGACTTTTGTCCACAGTTCTTTGTCTCCTTTAATTGTTGCGTTTGCGTCGTCAAATTCCCACTGTATTTCAGGACGCCTCCACCGCAAGCGATCCACTACTTCATGAAGAAGTGCAGTAAAATCAAAGGTATCTTGTGCAAGCTGATGAGTGGACATATAGTCAAGCTTGGTTAAATAAAGCAAATCGCGGATTTTTTTCTCGAGATTTTTGGATTCATCTTCAATAACTTTTACCGTTTGAGATAAATCACCTTTTGGATAAATGCCGTCTTGAATCGACTGAGCGTAGCTTTGAATGACCATAACCGGTGTTTTTAAATCATGTGAAATATTTTGAAGCAGCGTTTGCTGTGCTTCATCTTTAGATACGAGCCTTTTGCGCATTTGCTCGATCGAGGCGCCTAGCTTGCCAATTTCATCGGAACGGTTCACTGTAACAGGCTCATGCCAATTTTGTTCGGCAATTTTTTTTACATCTTTTTCAAGCGATACAAGCGGCTTGCTTAAATATCTTGATAGCCAAATAGATGGAAGCCAGCTGAATAGAAATACAATTGAAATTACAAGAAGCAGCTGTTTGAACAGAGTAGAAGTGAGCGCATTTCGGTACGTATCCCACGAAAATGAAAGCAAAAAAGCAGGCTGTCCGTTTACGCTTACTTTTCGAATTACATAAAAAAGCGTCCGGTTGCCGAGATCTTTTTCATAGCGAGCGACGATTTTTCGCTGACTGATTGCATCTTCCTGTGCTTTTCTCAAAAAGTCTTGAGGCAACACCCGTGATGAAAAATAAGAGATATCCGCATGTTCAGGCAATAAAATATGATCCACGGTTCGATTGCCAAGTGTTGGTTCACTATCTTCATTGCTAAAGTAGTATTCACCTGAGCGGCTTGGCAGGCCGTATTCTTTTAAAATATGCTGTTCATTTTCAATAGTGGTATAAATTTCATTCGTGAAGAACTGCCTGAGCGTCGTTGGGAATAAAATAGCGAGCAAAATTGAAATAAGCAGTAAAATACCGGAGATGACGAGCCAAATTTGAAATGCAAGCGACTTGTTTTTCATGCTTTCATCATCCGGTATCCGTATCCGTAAATCGTTTCAATTCGTGCTTGCGGCATTTTTTTACGCACGCGCCTTACTAAATCATCCACCACTCGGTCTGTGCCGAAATAATCTTCTCCCCAAATGAGATTCAGCAGCTGCTCCCGTGAAAAAGCCTGTCCAAGGTCTTTTGAGATAGTGACAAGAAAATCAAATTCTTTAGACGTCAAATCAATCGGTTTTCCATTTTCACTGACGGTACGCGTATGTAAATCGATTTCATAAGGAGTCAGCGTAATGGTATCGGTTTTCTTTTGATTGGAACCGTATACGCGGTTTAGCAGTTTGTTTGTCCGAATAACTAGTTCACGCGGCAAAAAGGGTTTTGATAAATAGTCGTCGCTGCCCATTTCAAGTCCAAGAACTCGGTCAATATCGGCATCGCGTGCTGAAATGAAAATAACAGGCACCTGTGGCGTTTGCTGCTTGATTTCGCGAATAAGCTGATACCCATCAATGTCAGGTAGCATAATATCTAAAATCCACAGGTGCGGAGGAGTTGCAATCATTTCTTTTGCGTCCGTGCCGTTAAAAAATGAGCGAACGTCCCAGCCTTCTTTTTGAAGATAAAGGGTTAAAACTTCGTTTAAATTTTGTTCATCCTCTACTAAATATAGTGTAAAGCTCAAATTTGACACCTTCCTCTGAATATATGAAAATTAAGGTAAATAAAGCATATTGCGCCATCTATGCGCGTTTCTTTAAAGGTTTATGTACCCGCTATTATACTACGTGTTTGCTGTTATAAAGAAATTTTTCACAATTTCACACATTGTTTTGATACTTATCCCAAACTTTTATTTTATAGTATAGATAACATAAAATTTGCTACGTTAAAAGGAGTGTTTTTCATGGATCCACGTGATTATGAAAGAGAGGAAGAACGAAAAGAAGAATATGAAAACCGCCAGCAGCGCTATGATCAGTATCAGCCTTCATCGTCGTCACAGCCTCCAAAAAGACGCTTATTTCCAGTGATCGCATCTTCTATCGCCGGAGCAGTGCTAGGGGGAGGAATTGTGCTATACGGCGCTCCGCAGCTAGGGTTAATGGATTCAGCTGATACGCAAACAGCGAATCAAACAACGCAGACTCAAACGGCAACAACAACGAGCACAACGCCTCGAACAGTAAGCACAACCGTGAATCAGTCAGATCTTGTTTCAGTTGTAAATAAAGTATCAGCCGCTGTTGTAGGTGTGAACAACATCCAGCAGCAAACAAATCCATTTTCTGGAGATACCCAAACGCAAGAAGCAGGAACGGGTTCCGGTGTTATTTTCAAAAAAGAAAATGGAAAAGCATACGTTGTGACCAATAACCACGTTATTGACGGCGCAAGCGAAGTAGAAGTGTCACTTTCAAACGGACAAAAAGAAAAAGCTAAAATTGTCGGAGCTGATGCGCTAACGGATTTAGCGGTGCTTGAAATGTCCGATAAAAATGTTGAACAAGTGGCGAAATTCGGAAAATCATCGGATTTAGTAGCGGGTGAAACAGTGCTTGCAATCGGAAATCCTCTTGGTGAACAATTTTCTCGTACGGTCACACAAGGTATCGTGAGCGCAGCAAAACGCTCTGTCCCTATTTCAGAGAATTGGAACGTAGACGCCATTCAAACGGATGCGGCGATTAATCCCGGAAACAGCGGCGGTGCACTTATCAATTCTTCCGGTGAAGTAGTCGGCATCAACAGTATGAAAATTTCAGAAGACAATGTAGAAGGCATCGGCTTTGCTCTTCCAAGTGATGAGGTGCAGCCGACGATTGAACAGCTGATGAAAAACGGAAAAATAACGCGTCCATATATGGGGGTAGGTCTTCAAGATGTAGGTCAGCTTTCAGCTGCAACAAAACAAGATCAGCTAGGCCTAACAAGCGATACATCTGAAGGAGTTGTCGTAACGACGGTTGAACCGTTCTCTTCTGCTTCTGATGCAGGTTTACAATCAAAAGACGTGATTGTTGCCATCGATGGAAATGAAGTCAAAACATCCAGTGATTTACGTCAATATCTATATACAAAACGCAAAGTAGGAGACACGGTAAAATTAGACGTGTACCGAAATGGAAAAAAACAAACCATTTCTCTGAAGCTTTCAGAGCAGCAGGATAACAATGGATGAGTTCAACACCGTTAAAGCTGCTGCTAGCAGTATTAACAGCGTTCGGATGTTTAACCGGCTGCGGAGGGAAGCATTCAAACACGATGTTTCCTTCTGTAGAAATTAGTCAGCTATCTTCTGCCAAAGAACTGGCAGCGTATGAGGGAGGCAAGGTGACAGGAGCTGAATTCAACCGTTTTTTAGCCGTTGAAGGGTTCTTAAATCCGGATGCTCCGCTAAATGATACAAGCTACCGCAAAGAGTTATTGCGGCAGCTTGTTATGCAAAAAATTTTAATTTCGCATCTAAAGACAAGCGATAAAGTACAAAAACAAGTCGAGGATATGTGGAAGCAAATTAAACGCTCATATGACGAGGATACAAGAAAACAAGGTTATGAAGTGTTAAATATTCGTTCTAGTGATGTAACCAGCCAGCTAACGAATCAATTTAAATTAGAAGAATATTTCCGTAAACAAATTACGTCTGATGAACTAACTGCTTATTATAAACGTATTGAAAACGATCTGACGCGCGTATCTTTTACGCGGCTGGCTTTCTCCACTTTACATGATGCCGATGCTGTTGCCGCTGAACTGCAAAAGGGAACATCGCTTCAAGACGTTCAAAAAAAATATGCTGATGTTCAGATAATCAGCAAAATAGAGAATGATGATAATCTAAAGCTTTCAAGTCTATCTCCCTCTTTTATAGATGTTTTAAAAAAACAGCACATAGGAGAGAGTAGTGAGCCTATTAAAATGGGTAAAGTCTATTATCTTCTTATTTTAAAACAAAAAGATAAAAAAACGGAATCAGAAGCCAAAGAAGAAATGATGAAAGAACTTGTTTTGAATCATATCAACCGGTATAGCCAGGATGAACTGCCAAGGTTTCATGTGACTTTTAATCTTAGGTAGTTCCCTTTTATATAGATTGATTGTTTTCAAAAAACAAGCAGGTAAAAGAGCTCTCTATTAATAGAGAGTTCTTTTACATTTTTAAGTAGACAGAAATGTCGGCACCTGATAAAATGAAGTTGTAAAACTTTCATTATTCGGAAAATTTATACCCTCCAGTTTTGGAGGGTTATTTTTTATGCTGTTGGATGAATAAAAGAGGCTGGGACAAAAGTAGTTTAGTGGAAAGAAGATCCGAACGATGAATCGTTCGGATTTTTTCGTTAGTATGGTGAACATATGTTTCAATCACTTTTCATCTTTTATATGACTCAATAATGTAGAAGACATCTCTACATGGGAAAGGGCGATGTGTGAAATCGTTTTGGCATAGGGTGTGATTTCATTAATAAATTGTTCGAGTACGTGCAGGTGAGGAAGCTGAAGCTTTGTAATGAAGCAGGCTTGCCCGGCGATACGTTCACAGAATAAAGCATAGGGATACTGAGAAATAAATCGTTTAAAACGCTCGTGCTCTCCGTTTTTCATGGTTACTTCAATAAAACACGACACGGGCAACTGCAGCTTTTCATAATCAATATCGATTGTATATCCTTTTATAACACCAAAGCTCTCTAGCTGCCTTACTCGCTCTGCTACTGAAGGAGGAGACAGGTTAATTTGTTTTCCTAGCTCTCGTAAGGAAAGACGGCTGTTTTGCTGCAGCGCCTGCAAAATCGATAAGTCAATTTCATCAATTTTCAATTGAAAACCTTCTTTCTTATTAACATTTCATTTGATTAGTAATAGAAGATAATATGTTTTATATGTTATCTAAAATCTCCATTTTTCTTACTATAATAATTAAAAAGGAGTGAGTGAAAAATGGCAAGAGTTTTGTTAACAAACGAAGAGGGAACAAATTTTGAAAAAGCACTGAATTTAATTCCACATGTAAAAAGGTTGTATGATGAGCTATACGACAAGCTTTGGAACAGCGATATAGTAAAAAGGGAAACAAAGGAAAAAATCAGGCTTTATCTAGCGGGTGTGAATGGCTGTGAGACGTGTTTGAGCATGTCATATGTAGGTGATAAGACGCTTAATCAAAAAGTATTAAGAGAAGAAGAAATTGAAGAAAAAGATCGACTGCTGTTTCGATTCATTGATGTGTACCGGGTGAGTCCAAGGGATTTGACGGATGCTGATATGAATCAATTAAAGAAATTTTACAGTGATACACAGCTGTTAGAGCTTTTGGCTGTTATTAATTTGTTTGATCAATTTCACAAACTCATTGTCAGTTTAGATTTATATGATTTTTGCAGCTTACAGGGCAAGTGATGTCATTCTTAAAAATATCTTGACAGACAAAATCGACAGGAGTAAGATAGCTTTCGTGAAGTGAAACGTATCATGAATCGAATCCATTATTCTAAAAAATAGATCATAGACATTTAAATAAAAATCGCTTAATCCATTACGGAGCGGAGGACCCATTATTTACGCACATATTGTGCTCCGGGGTGAATCCTTAAAAAGGTAGGGTTACTCTTAAAACCCGAACCCGACAGCTAACTTCGCAAGCGTTTTGAGGGGGAAGAGTGTGAAAAAACACAGGAGCCTTCCTGTGTTTTTTTGCGCTTTTTTTAAGAAAAAGATGTAATTTTTTAGAAAAAGTATAAGCTAAGAGAACACACAGCAGTTGAAGAAAGGAATAAATACATTATGAAAAAACAGTTTGCTGTATTGGGATTAGGTCGTTTTGGAGGAAGTTTGGTTGAAGAGTTTGCTAACCTGGATGTGGATGTGCTCGCTATTGACCGCAATCAGGAGGTAGTAAAGAAATATAGCAACTCAGCTACATATGTTGTGCAGGCAAACGCGATTGATGAAGCTAGCTTAAAAGGGCTAGGTATTCGCAATGTCGATCATGCTCTTATTTCGTTTGGGGATGATATCGAAGCAAGCGTTCTTGCAACGATGCTTTTAAAAGATATGGGCGTTAAGCAAGTATGGGTAAAAGCGGTGAATATGTATCATCAAAAGGTGCTGGAGAAAATAGGAGCGGACAAAGTTATCCACCCTGAGCGGGATATTGCTAAGCGGATTGCTCATCACGTGGTGTCAGAAAAAATCATTGATTACATTGAACTGTCAAAGGATTATAGTATTGTCGAAATTGTCGCCTCTAAAAAACTTCATAATAAAACGCTGTTTGATTTAAATATCCGCGCCAAGTACGGCTGCAACATTATCGGCTTTCAGCGAAAAGACGGGGAAATGGTGATTTCGCCTACCGCGCATGAAATAATTGAACAAGGAGATATGCTTATTGTTATCGGACATAATCGCGATTTGAACCGTTTTGAAGAAGAAGGAGTTTAACTTATGAAAAAACAAATCATTAAACTCACCCCTCCGCAGCTGCTTGTCTCCATTTTTGGCGGAGGAATTATTATCGGTGCTCTTCTATTGATGATGCCTTTTTCTACTAATGAGCCAATCCGTTGGGTAGACGCCCTTTTTACGTCTACTTCCGCTATGACAGTGACCGGCTTAGCCGTCGTAGATACAGGTACGCGTTTTACCGTCATTGGTCAAACCATTATTATGCTGTTAATTCAAATAGGCGGTCTTGGCATTATGTCATTTGCCGTGCTGATTTTTATGATGCTAGGTAAAAAAATTGGATTTAAAGAGCGTATGCTCGTTCAGCAAGCATTAAATCAAACGAGCGTCGGCGGAGTTGTCCTGCTAGTTAAAAGGCTGTTCATCTTTTCATTTTTAATTGAGTTTATTGCACTTATTTTTTTAGCGATACGCTGGGTTCCGGAATTCGGATGGTCTAAGGGGCTGTTCTTTAGCTTGTTTCATTCAATTTCGGCTTTTAATAACGCAGGGTTTGGACTACTGTCTGATAACTTAGTTCAGTATGTAGGAGATCCTATTATTAACATAACGATTTCTTTTTTGTTCATCATTGGTGGGTTAGGGTTTACAGTACTTGCTGATATGTGGGTGAAAAAATCGTATAAAAAACTAACGCTACATTCAAAAATTATGATTATCAGCACTTTCGCCATTAACATGATTGCCATGCTTTTTATTTTTTTCTTAGAGTACAGCAATTCGCATACACTCGGAAGTTTATCATTAGGAGACAAAGTATGGGCTTCTTATTTTCAAGCGGTAACAACAAGAACCGCTGGCTTTAATACGATTGATTTAGCTCACCTGCATGACGCAACGGTCTTTTTAATGGTTTTGTTAATGTTTATTGGTGCAGGAAGTGCGTCAACAGGAGGCGGTATCAAACTCACGACGTTTGTGGTGATTGTCTTTTCTGTATGGGCATTTTTACGAAGCAGGGAAGATATTGTGCTATTAAAGAGACGCCTTCTTCCTCTTCATGTGTTTAAGGCCCTAGCCATTACGATGATTTCAATTATGTTTGTGTTTGGGGCCATCTTTCTGTTGAATATTTCGGAAAACCTGCCGTTTGTAAAAATTATGTTTGAAGTTGTTTCTGCGTTTGGAACAGTAGGTTTATCGATGGGAGCGACTCCTGAACTTTCTTACTTTGGACGCGTGATTATTATCTTTATCATGTTTTTAGGTAAAGTGGGGCCATTAACGCTTGCGTTTTCATTATCTAAACAAAAGCGTGAAGCCGTTCGTTATCCAAACGAGGATATAATGCTAGGATAGAAAAATCGCCTTCTATGAGGCGATTTTTTTATATTATTTATACGTTCAAGACATATAAGAGGTTACGCACAAAACAGTTGCGATGAATAAAAAGAAGGCAAAGACAAGAACAATGGGCAATTTGGAATGTCGGCGCATTAAAGGCCCCCCTTTTTTATAGTAAAAAAATCTCTTACTATATATAACGAAAGAAACAAAAATATGATTCACTTTTTTTGGCGAAATTTGAAGGTTTTTCTCGTTGAAAAAATCTGCACCCCTGTCCTAAACATTTTGCCAAGCTGTTGCATACACTAAAAGCAGATAACAGGAAGTGAGGGATGGTACGTGGGAAAACAAAATTTTGCGTTAATCGTTGTGTTATTTGTTTTACTTGTTATTGTAGGTGCGTCTGGCTTTCGCTTTTAAACGTTAACTTTATTTGCGCATAGCCCCCGTAAAAAAGGGCATACTAGGCGGAAGTAAAAACCAAAAATTTCTTCAATATTGCCGAACAATGAGTTCCTCTACTCATTCATCTAATCGGTATGTAACCATGCGAAAGCATGGTTTTTTTTGAAATAGGAGAGGATGAATAATGTTCATCCTCTCTAGAAATTAATAGTAGCAAGAACACCCTACGATTACTAATAGAATAAATAAAACAACGATAAATGAAAAACCAAAACCGCCTTTTGCGCCCATATGTGTAACCTCCTTTAATAAAAGTCTCTATATCCTATGTACTAATTGGGTTAAGTGATTGAGAAATTTACCTATTTTTTAACAGTAACGATCTTTTGAGAAGAATGAAGAACACTTACTTTTTTCATTTTCGTAAAAATCCTTTATGATAGGAATAAAAGGAGGGCAAACAGGTGGGAATACATGAACAATACGTCATGAATCAGCTAGAAGAGGGAAAGTGGAAAGAGATCAAACGGGAAATTCAACAAGAAATGAAGAAAAAACCTCAAGCATCTGATTTGTACTGTTACTTAGCGGTTTGTTTAGCAAAGCAAATCGAAGAATCAATTATCTTTGAAAAAATGGTATTAAACTTAGAAATGGACCGGGCTCTTCATCAGGCATTAACATTAAATCCATCTTCAAGCTTGGCGCACTTCGTTCGAGGAATAAAATACCGGGAAACTCCGCTTATGTTTGGAGGGAATTACGAAAAATCGCTGTCTTATTTGCAGAAGGCGCAAGATCTTGGTTTTGAAGGGATTATGCTGCCGCTCGAACTCGCCAAAACCTATATTCAATTAAAAGAAATGGAAAAAGCGAAAGAACAAATCGCCTATGCTCGGGGAATTAATCCTACGCACGCGGACATTAAAAAAGTCGAAAACATGCTCCAAACAGGACGATGAATCAAAAGTCCTGTTTTATTTTTGGTTTTCAGGAAACGTATGCTGATTTTCATAAAGGATTGCTTTTTATATAACAATAAGAATATTTATAAAAAATTTAAGAAGTGCATGTAAGTCGAACGACTTCTTAACTGCTAGATTTTCTACATTATTAGAGCGTTCAGTCTACATAGTTCCAAAAATAGTAAGAAACTATCAGCCTATGGATAAATTATTAGAAAATATAGATAATTATAAATGAATAGAGAGAAAAGTTAAACATGCGATTAACTAAAAAAGCAAAGGTATGATTTACTTTGCTTTTTATTTATACGCATATGTAAAAAATATCATAATAAACCAATTTATTCTTAGGGGAATCCATCGTCTCAGACGATGTGAAATAATGTATTTGAAGGAGGAGACCCAGATGAAGGTTATGAAGATGTTGGCTATTGCGTTATTTAGTTTATGTTTAATTGTCACACCAGCTGCTGCTGAAGTTCCGGGTGTCGACCATTCAATGAAACGGGGTGCTACACAAGGAATTGTAGCGGCATCTCACCCTCTGGCTGCAGAAGCGGGGAGGAAAGTCTTAGCTGAAGGCGGAAACGCTGTAGATGCGGCAGCGGCCATTCAGCTATCTCTAAACGTTGTGGAACCGATGATGTCTGGTATCGGCGGCGGCGGTTTTATGATGATTTATGAAAAAAAGAAAGATAAAATTACGATGCTAGACAGCCGTGAAATGGCACCGGCTGATGTCACGCCTAAGCTGTTTTTAGATTCAAGAGGAAAAGTCATTCCTTTCAGTAAGCGTCACATAACAGGAAAAGCAGTGGGAGTTCCCGGCACGTTAAAAGGAGTAGAAACAGCCCTTAAAGATTATGGAACAATGGACTTATCAGATGTTATTAAACCTGCTATTACTCAAGCGGAACAAGGAATCAAAGTAAATTGGTCGATGGCTCAGTATATCGATGAAAATGTGGACAAGCTTGAAAGATACCAAACGGCCGGTAATGTATTTGTGCCGAATGGCAAGCCGTTAAAAGAAGGAGATAAGCTTGTTCAGCCGGATCTTGCTAAAACATTAAAGCTTATTCAAAAAGAAGGGTCAGACGCTCTTTATAAAGGAGAAATTGGAAAAGCGCTTGTTAAAGAAGTTCAAAAACGCGATGGAAGCATGACCATGGATGATTTAAAAAATTACGTTGTAAAAGAACGTGAGCCGGTCAAAACAACTTACCGAGGCTACGATGTAGTTAGTGCGGCTCCTCCTAGCTCCGGCGGATTAACCGTGCAACAGATTTTAAAGCTAATGGAAGGTTATGATGTAGAAAAAATGGGTTCCAATACGCCTCAGTATTTGCAGCATTTAACGGAAGCGATGCACTTAGCTTTCGCGGACCGCGCGGCGTATATGGCAGATGAAGACTTTTACGAAGTGCCGAAAAAAGGACTGTTAGATGAAGATTATATTAAAGAACGCCGTAAATTAATTAATCCAAACAAAGCAACGCCTAATGTTAAAGAAGGAGACCCTTGGAAATATGAAGGAAAAGAAAATCCAAATAAAGCAACGGTAAAGGAAGAAAATCCAATCGGCCAAACGACTCATTTCTCTGTTGTAGACAAGTGGGGAAACATGGTTTCTTACACGACTACCATTGAACAAGTTTTTGGTTCAGGAATTATGGTTCCTGACTACGGATTTATGCTCAACAATGAAATGACGGATTTTGATGCCACTCCGGGAGGCGTGAACCAGGTTGAGCCTAAAAAACGTCCTCGAAGCAGCATGTCTCCAACGATGTTGTTAAAAGACGGAAAGCCGTTCATGGCAATTGGTTCACCGGGAGGCCCAACCATTATTGCGTCTGTAGCAGAAACGATTATGAATGTTATTGACCATAAGATGCCGATTCAAAAAGCGATTTTAACGCCTCGTATTTATTCAGGCGGCTATCCAACCGTAAGATGGGAACCTGGCTTTAGCCAAGATACACTCCTTGAAATGATGGCTAAAGGACATGCGTTTGAAGAAAAGCCGGAGCAAATTGGAAACGTTCAAGCGGTTATCTATGACTATGAAACGGGGAAAATGTATGGAGGTGCTGATAATACGCGCCAAGGCACGGTATTAGGAGTAGACGCAATTAAATATGTATCCAAACAGCCAAAACCAATTAAAGAAGAGAAAAAAGGAGAGTTTACGGTTGAAGTCAACCGTGCCGTGTATCCATTTACTGATAAGCAAGTGAAGCTGATTGATGGAAAGCCTTACGTTCAGTCGGATCGCCTGCTGCTAGGCTTAGGCGTCATTGATTCGAGTGATTTAAAGCTTTATAAGCCAAATCACCACTCCTATTTATCAGTTATCAAAGTAGCCAAATCACTTGGCTACAAAGTGAAATGGGATGAGGAAAAGAAAATAGTCTCATTAGAAAAAGATCCTGGTGAAAACGATACCGGCGATGATGAAGACGGAGACGTTATTACAAATTAAAAAAGTTGCTGGGATAAAAGTAGTTTAGTTGAATGAAAATCCGAACGAGGAATCCTACTCGTTCGGATTTTTTTATTGCTATGGTGACCATAGTTTTCGTCGATGCAGTGGCTTCTAGCTGTTGAATGGATTTTGTTATGTCTCAATCTTTTTTTATGAAAGCAAATAAAGTTGGCGATTTTAAGCCGAATGACAAAAAAGTTTGCATGATTTGCCAAAAAGTTGTAGAAATCGACAGTTTTTTTGGCGTATGTAAGAAAAATCGTGATAAAAAGACTGATAGAATGCTACAAACAAAGTTGGCATCATTTTTGCATAAGAAATAGATGAGGGGCTGTATCAATGAAAAAATACATAGTTAAATAAACGCCTATGTTTACTTCACACAGAATAAAATGCAACGGAGGTATAGAAAATGAAAAAAGAAATTTCAATTATCGGTGTACCAATGGATTACGGGCAAACAAGAAGGGGTGTAGACATGGGGCCGAGCGCAATCCGCTATGCGGGCATGAATACACGCTTAGAAGCTCTTGGCTATACCGTACACGATGAAGGCGATATTAAAGTAGAGATTAAAGAGCGGGCAGACGTGGATAAAAATACGAATCTAAAAAACTTAGCGGCCGTAGCGAGTGGCAATGAGCAGCTTGCTGCAAAAGTTGAAGAAGTGAAGAAGCAAGACCGCTTTCCATTAATATTAGGCGGAGACCACAGCATTGCGATTGGAACGCTTGCAGGAGTCGCAAAAGGTTCAGAAAATTTAGGCGTTATTTGGTATGATGCTCATGGCGATTTAAACACCGCTGAAACCTCTCCATCAGGCAACATTCACGGCATGCCGTTAGCGGTGAGCCTGGGTATTGGACATCCTGTGCTTTTAAATATTGGAGGGTATACGCCAAAAATTAAACCTGAAAATCTAGTTATTATCGGGGCGCGCTCATTGGATGATGGTGAAAAAGAGTTAATTAAAGAAAAAGGAATTAAAGTGTATACCATGCATGAAATTGATCGTTTAGGTATGACGCAAGTGATGAAAGAAACGATTGATTATTTAAGCGGTACAGACGGCGTGCACCTGTCGCTAGACTTAGACGGCTTAGATCCAGATGATGCACCAGGCGTAGGTACACCTGTAAAAGGCGGCATCAGCTACCGAGAAAGTCATTTAGCAATGGAAATGCTAGCGGAAGCAGACATGGTCACATCCGCTGAATTTGTAGAAGTGAACCCCATTTTAGATCAGCATAACAAAACTGCAGAAGTAGCGGTTGCGTTAATGAGTTCATTGTTTGGCGATAAGCTTCTATAAGAAAAAGCTACTTATAGGTATCGTGTGGAGAAAATCTGTGATGATCCAAGAAACGGTCATGCAGGACTAAGCGGCTGCCATCCCCGTTACGGGGATGGCGCCATTTGAAAATCATCCGGCATCAATTGACTTCAGTCATGAAGAGCTACCTAATAAGCGGATATAAAAACAAAATAAACCTAAAAAAATGAAAGCGATTTCATTTTTATGCAGCAAAGGGAGGAAATGGGATGAATATTCCACAGGGACAGCCAGGAGAATTAAAAAGAACGATGAAAACAAGGCATCTTTTTATGATATCACTAGGGGGATGTATTGGTACCGGTTTTTTCCTTGGATCAGGTTATACCATCAATGAAGCAGGTCCGATGGGAGCAATGATTTCCTACTTAGTAGGAGGGATCATTATGTATCTAACGATGCTGTGTCTTGGAGAATTATCCGTTGCTATGCCAGTTGCAGGATCGTTTCAAACGTACTCCACGAAATTTATAGGCCCTGCAACTGGTTTTGCGATTGGATGGCTGTACTGGCTAGGATGGGCAGTAACGGTTGCACTTGAGTTTTTAGCTGCCGGACAATTAATGCAAAGGTGGTTCCCAGACTCGCCCGTTTGGTTATGGTGCGCCATTTTTGGAGCGTTAATTTTTTCATTAAATGCACTTTCAGCCAAAGCATTTGGTGAAACAGAATTTTGGTTTTCAAGCGTTAAAATTTTCGCCATCATTATGTTTATTGTTGTAGGCGGAGCGGCAATGTTTGGACTCATTGATATGAAAAGCGGACAGGAAGCACCACTTTTATCAAACTTCTTTGCCGAAGGGCTGTTTCCAAATGGCGTAACGGCTTTGCTGATTACAATGATTACGGTGAACTTTTCGTTTCAAGGAACAGAATTGATTGGAATTGCGGCAGGAGAAAGTGAAAATCCGGAAAAAACAATTCCAAAAGCGATCAAGCAAACGGTTTGGCGTACGCTTTTCTTTTTCGTCTTATCCGTGTTTGTCTTAGCAAGCATGATTCCTCGTGAAAAAGCAGGCGTCGTAGAAAGCCCGTTTGTTGTTGTGTTAGACAGTGTAGGTGTACCTTATGCGGCGGATATTATGAACTTTATCATTTTAACAGCTCTTCTTTCAGTCGCAAACTCTGGATTTTACGCGGCTACACGTATGCTTTATTCTCTTTCAAGAGAAGGAATGGCAAGTCCTGCGCTTGGAAAAGTCAACAAAAGAGGGGTTCCGTTTAATGCATTATTAATTACGCTTGTGATTTCATGTTTTTCGCTGCTTTCAAGCGTAGTGGCAGCTAAAACCGTGTTCGTATGGCTGATTTCACTCGCTGGACTTGGCGCTCAAATTGGCTGGATTGCGATTACAGCTTCACTGCTTGCGTTCCGTCGTGCTTACGTGGCTAAAGGTGGAAAAGTAGAAGATCTAAAATTTAGAACACCTCTTTATCCGGTTCTTCCTATTGTAGCCCTTATTACGAACTGTATCGTTATGATCAGTCTTGCGTTTGATCCCGAGCAGCGAATGGCGTTATACTGCGGAGGTATTTTCTTTATAGGCTGCTATGTTTATTATTATTTGAAAATTCGAAAACAAAATCAGTCAAAACAGGAGCAAGAAGTTCAGCTTGCGGAAAATAAACGAATGATTATTTAACAAAAAAACCCGGAAAATCGTAATTTTCCGGGTTTTTTTATGTACTCGTCTTTAGCTATCTAGTGTTGTCTCTTCATTTTTACGGCGGCGAAGTCTCCATAGCGTGATAAGGGCAACCAGTGTAAGAACAATACCGCTGCCGAGCAGGATATGACTCACTGTTTTATCCTGCTTTTTTTGGCCTTGTTCAAAATATTTCTTGTACATCGCCACCGCAGCTTTATTTTGCTTGTATTTTTTTGGAACGCTCATTTCTTTTCCTAGTTTCCAGCCGTCTTTATAAGCTTTTTGCTGTAAAGATTTCACATCTTTATTCGAATAAAAACCTGCTTTGTACCATTTTACTAGTTCAGGCTTGTCTTGAAGACTTTTAGGCGCTCTATAGGTCTGATAAGTGAAAGCTGAGTCGTATCCGTCTGTTTTTACGTCTTTTTGTTTTTGTTTCTGTCCTTTTTCATATCCTTGTTCAAAGGCTGTTTGCAATTCGCCCTCTGCTTCTGCAGGTACTTCTAATGAAAGGTCGTGATAGCCTTGTACGTAGCCCTGCTTTTCAAACTGCTTTTTTTGCTGATTCAGTACTTCGGCTTGAGCGGTTTCAAAGCCTTCTGTAAAAGCCTGACGTGTGACATCCTCATCATCATACATGCTCGGAACGCTCATTGAGTCATTTTCAAGACCTTGGTCATAGCCCTCTTTTTTTGCTTTAACAGATAGATCCATTAAAGAAATAGCTTTTTTGTAGCCTTGAACATACCCTTTATTCCAGTCGGATGACTTAGAAGGGAAAGGGTCGATTTCTGATTGAATCGTAGCATGTTTGTAATCAAGGATGCCTTGCTGATAGCCTTCCTCTTCGCCGGCAGCCATTTCATTTTCTTGTTCAGTCTTGAGTTCTTCCTCTTTTTGCTGCTGTCCTTTTTTATATCCTACCGTATACCCCATCATAAACCACGTGAATTCTTCAGAAGATTTGTCCAGTCCTGTTGTTTGATCAAACTGCTCGAATTTTTTCTCTGCGTATCCATCTTCTTCTCCGAGCGAATAGCCTTCTTGATAGAGAGAGTCAAAAATAGCTTTTACATCTTCATTTGTAACGCTTGTTGGCTGATCCAAAACGTCCGAAGAGGAATCAGGAGTAGCATAAGAAGAGACGGGGTCACTTGCAAGAATAAGTAAGCAAGCTGTACTAATAACGGCTAATTTTTTTTTCATCATTTCTTCACCTTTTAGTTCAAAGTTAATATTTATTTTGTAGTTTAAGCGTACAGCTTTCCATGGAGAAAGGCGTGTAAAAGTTTCTCCGATTATGAAAATTATAACATTTAAATGGAAAGGAGAATAGGTGGTAAAAAGGAGAAATATGTGTTTTTTACGGAGTTTTATTTTTGTTGCTGTTTTGCTTTTTTTACTTTAAATGAGCGGTAAAATACTTCAACTGCAAAACAGAACAAAAGGAAAAAAAGACAAATAGTTCAGCAAACTCCATAACACGAAACGGACTGTAGGCATTTTGCAAGGCCATGGAAAAACTAAATCCTTGCATCATATCCACACTGATAGAAAATCCCATTAAGCATCCTAACAGCAAAGCTGATATGCAAACGATTTTCATATGTCTCACCCTCCGGTTTTGTTTTTTTCTTACGCTTTGATTGCTCTATTAAAAATTGCATACAAAGCATTTATTTGGAAAAAGCTAAAAAACAAATGCGGTGCAACCATCATGATGATTGCACCGCATTCTTCTGCTACTGCGCACGCAGCTGCTCCCGCTCTTTTTTTACTTGTTCTAGCTGTGAAATCGTAACAAGCTGATATCCTTGTGCATGAAGCTTCTTCATAATTTCAACGGCTGCTTCGGCACTTGTTTGATAAATATCATGCATTAAAATAACTTTCCCGTCTCCGGCTTGACTCATGACCGCTTGAACGGAGTGAGGAACGTTTCTATATTTCCAATCTTCAGGATCGATATCCCATAGAGTCACGCCAACATTTCCGATATAACGTCTTACATTTGCGTTCACAGCTCCATAAGGAGGGCGTACATGCAGTGGTTCATATCCGCTGACTTGTTTAATGAGCGCTTGGGTATCGCCTATTTGGTGTTTAACCTGCGCTTCGTTTAAACGAGTGAGCTGAGGGTGATCCCAAGAGTGATTTCCGACTTCGTTGCCTTCCTTGACCATACGTTCGATTGTTTCAGGGTAATATTGAACGCGGCTTCCTAACACAAAAAAGGTAGCGTGCCCGTTCACTTCTTTTAATCCATCTAGAATCACATTGGTAGATGAAGGGCTAGGTCCATCATCAAAGGTCATCGCAACCACTTTTTTAGTTGGATCAATAGGCGCTCCTTGCTTCGGCATTTCGTTAACGATATGTTTTGGAGGCGTTTCTTTGACTTTATTTTTATTTGCTGCTTCGTCTTTGTAGGCATCGCTCAGCATGTCTTTAAATAAATCTTTTTGGATCGCGATTGTTTTGGTTTTCGTTTGTTCAGCACCTAGCTGATAAGGCTTAAAGTAGATCACAATACTGTTTTCAAGCAGCGCAAACTGACTGAAATTTTGATCAGCTGCCTGAGTTCCTTTTTGAAGGTCCGGGTCAAAATCAGCTTTTTTCATTTGTTTTTTTAATTCAGCATATGAAATAGCCGAAAGGCGATCTAAATAGTTTGCATCCTCATTAAATAAATCTTTTAACGTCATTTGTTTTTGAGCAGGTAGGTCAAATGTAAAGGTTTTGAGAGAAGACGTTCCTTTCTCTCCATTTACAGATTCATATTCATCAAAGACAACGCTTAGCGTTTGCTTGCTGTAATGGACGATTTTATATGTAATTGTTAATTCAGATTTTTTCTTTTTTGACTGCTTCTTCAGCTTTTTTTCATAGTGTGCCACTTGATCTGTTACGTAAGCTTGAATGGATTGATCGATTTCTTTTTTACCAAAGGAAGGGTAACTAATGGCATAGCCTCCGTCGCTAAGGTCCTTAACTAGCGTTTGAATTTCAACGTTTGGATAGGTTTGATCTGTTTGAATACTTGCCGTTTTTTTCTCTGTACTGTTTGCTTTGACAATATACCCTGCTGTACCAAGAAACAAAATACAGCATCCAAGCAGTGTCAAAATACGTTTGTAGCCCATGGTTTTCATGTAGTAATATTCCCCTTTTTGTATATATCTACCTAATAGACGCATGAGACCATCATTTAGTTTTACTTTTTTTGAAAAAAACCAAACTATTTTTCTACTCATTCCGTCTACCTTATAGATGTACTTCAGCAAGAGAAAATAGAAGGGGTATGAAAGACAATGAAAAAACATGATGCACATCAGATGCTTGTAGCGTGCATAACCGAGCATAAAGCAGATTTTTACCGGCTTGCTTTTAGCTATGTAAAAAATCAAGAAGATGCGCTTGATATTGTGCAAGAATCGATTAAAAAAGCACTCATTTCAATGGACAGTATCAAGGATATTCAATCGATTAAAAGCTGGCTTTATAAAATTGTTGTACGAACAGCAATCGATTTCCTGCGTAAGCATAAACGTTTAACGCTTGTGAACGATGACGAGCTTGAGTATCTGGGCAGCGGACGTGAAGATCAGTATGAAGATATCGATTTAAAACAAGCAATGGATCAGCTGCCGGTTAAATATAAGACCATTATTATTCTGCGGTTTTTCGAAGATTTAAAAATGGATGAAATTGCGGAAATCATTGAGGAAAATGTAAATACGGTAAAGACAAGACTCTACAGAGCGTTGAACCTGTTGCGGATTACGATGACGGAGGAGGACTTAGAACAATGAATGAAAAAATAGAAAAGTTAAAGAAGCAGTATTATGACATTCCTATTCCAGACGAATTAGATGATATTATTGCACAGGCACTTTCTTCACACCCTCGTAAAAAGAAATCCTACATTTGGCCGAGCGCGATTGCGGCAGCAGCGATGATTTTTATCACAACGGTGAATGTAAGTCCAGATGCGGCAAATGCAATGTCGAAAATTCCTGTACTTGGAAAAGTAGTAGAAGTGATCACATTTGATGAACTAAAGCAAGAAGAAAATCATTCTCGTATTGACGTGAAAACACCATCGATTTCAGGATTGGAAAACAAAGGTCTTCAAACAAGCTTAAATGAAAAGTATATAAAAGAAAATGAGAGGCTGTATGAACAGTTTAAAAAAGAAATGAAAACATTACAAAAAGGAGAGAAAGGAAACGTGGCTGTCAGCAGCGGCTATGATATTATAACGGATACCGATGATTTGCTTGTGGTTCATCGATATGTGGAAGAATCGAGAGCTTCAACGTCGAGCGTCAATCAGTACGACACGATTGATAAAAAACACGAAGTGCTCGTTACGCTTCCAAGTTTGTTCAAAGATAAAAGCTATATAAAGGTCATTAGTGAAAATATTAAACAGCAAATGAAAGATCAAATGAAGCATGAAGAAGGCAAAATCTACTGGCTGACTGAAGAAGATATGGATTCTTTTAAAGAGATTGCTGAAAATCAAAGCTTCTACATTACAAAAGATCACAAGCTTAGAATTGTATTTGATAAATACAAAGTCGCTCCAGGATATATGGGAAACATTGAGTTTGAAATTCCAACGGGCGTTATTTCAAACCTTCTAGTCGGTAAACGGTATATTCATTAAAAAACAGGCGTGAACGCTGAACGTTCATGCCTGTTTTTTTACATAAAGAAACGATTTAATTTATTTTTATGCAAAAAAGTTGAAATATATAAGCAATCATGTATAATATTCTGTATATATTTTCATTCTTTTTATTTATAAAGTCTTAGGGGAAAATGATGTGAACGGTTGCATTTCTAGAGAGGAAGTGAAGAGGTGAAACGCACGTTAAATCAAGATACGATTAAAGATGCCATGCTGTTTAATCAGCTTGTGATGCAAGTAAGCAAAGCTCTTTGGAAGTCTACTGAAAAGGATTGGGAACAGTGGGTTAAGCCGTACGATCTGAGCATTAATGAGCATCACATTTTGGGGATTGCTTATCAGCTGGAAATTGCGTCGATGACCGACATTTCAAAGCTAGGCGTCATGCATTTATCCACAGCTTTTAACTTTGCAAAAAAATTGCACTTGCGAGGCTATCTTACCCTTTCTAAAAATGAGAAAGATAAGCGGAATACATACGTACAGCTCACAGAAGAAGGAAAAAAGATGTTTTTAAAAACGATTGAGGATTATAACCCTCTTGAAAATCCTTTGTTTCAAGGAGCGATGCCGCTGCGAGATGTTTACGGAGAGCTGCCTGACTTTGTTGAGCTGACGGCTCTGATTCGAAGCATATACGGAGAGGATTTTGTCCAATTTATCGAACGTTCTTCTCAAGAGCCCGCTAGCTTGAAAAAATAAAAAAGCCTTCTTGTGCAAGCTGAGAAGGCTTTTTTGCATATCAACTTTTTTCAGTTAACCGTTCAAGTTCTTCTGAGGAATGGGCCATCTTTTCAATCCGCAGAGATAGCTGCTTCATTACGTCAGCAATTTTATCAAGCTCTTTTTTTGTTAAAACGGTTTGCTGTTTGTTCTTGGTTGTTATGCTAAGGACGTTCGTGAAAAAAGAAGTAATGTTGTTCATATTGTCAGCCGTATCTTTTGTTAATGTGGCGACTTCTCCACCTAACGCCGAGACGCTTTCGATTTGTTTTTGAATGTCTCCGATAAAAGTAGAAATATTAGAAATAGATTTCTTCGTTTCTTCTGCAAGCTTCCGTACTTCCTGTGCCACCACTGCAAATCCTTTTCCATGCTCGCCTGCTCGAGCAGACTCAATTGAAGCGTTTAATGCTAATAAATTCGTTTGCTCAGCAATAGAAGTAACAATCGAAACGATTTGATGAATTTGCTGTGATGTATGTTCGAGCGTTTTCATTTTGTTTTGAATGAGCGACGTATTTTTTTGTATGCTTCCAAGCATGTTTTGTTCTTCTTTTAATTTTGCTTGACTCGTAACGGATTCTTTCTCAATGACTTCTGCCAATTGGGAGCTTTTGTTTGCATAAGAAACGACGTCAGAAGACTGATTGTGCATTTGATTCATAAATCTTTTCGTTTCTTCAGATAACGAAGAAAGGATAGATGATGTACGAGAGATTTCTAGCTGAATTTTCTCTTTTTGAGTCTGAAGTCCGGCGCGCTGCTCGTCATATTCAAGCTCATAGGCTTTTAACACAATTTGCTGTTCTAGACTAATAAGCTTTGTCATACTTGCAATAAAAGTAAGACATTCTTCTTTTGATTCCATCGTACGTTCACATACTGAAAGAAGCGACGTAAATAAATTTTGAAATGCGCACAAATACCAGTTTGGCTCAAGTCCAATTTTAACGTGCATCTTGGAAATTTTTTGACGTTTTACCACAAAAGCGTCGTCTATTTGACCATCAAACATTTCTAAGATGTGCTGTTTTAACGTTTGTTTTAATGCATGAACGCTGCTGTGCTTTTCGATAATCGCAACCAAATGAGCCTGTTCGCCAATAGCTTTGTAAAAATCATTCACGATCTCTTCGATGGCGCTCAGCGCGTGAACTTGAAATCTGGCAATCCGTTCGAGATCCTCTGCTGTTAAGGAAATCATGTTAATCTGCTTTTTTATCATCGGGTCCGATACATGAAGCTTTACAGTGATGGATTCGACAGCGGCGGCTTCGGCGTGTACGTTGTTTCGTTTAAACCAATTCAAGTTTATCACCCTTATTTGCTAGAATAGTTGTTTTTCTCTTCTTCTTATATTTCGGCGTTTTACATCCAAGAGTTGAGGCTGTTTAAGAAGATTGTTATCAAATTGTTATCTTCTATTAATTGAATTGTTATCCGCAGATGGTATGGTTGTACGGTGCTTAAAACATGATTCGGGGAGGAAACGAAATGAAAAAAATGCTATCGGCGCTTCTTGTAGGAGGAGCTTTATTTGCAAGTCCGGCAATGGGACATGCTGCGTTTGGCGACACGGTTTTAAAACAAGGGATGACAAATGATGATGTTGAACAAGTTAAAACGGTGTTAAAAGATAAAGGATTTTTAAAAGGTGAAGTATCGCGTTATTTTAATTATGAAACAAAAAAAGCGGTTATGGCTTTTCAAGAGAAACATAACCTAGAAGCAGATGGAATTGTTGGAGAAAATACATACAATGCATTAGGTAAAGGCGGCGTTGTAGAAGGCGAATCAGAAGTGAATACGGATAAAGTAATCAGCAAAGCAAAATCCTTAATGGGCACGCCGTACAAATGGGGCGGCACCACACCTTCGGGATTTGACTGCAGCGGATATCTTCAGTATGTATATAAAGAAAGCGTAGGCGTTGATATTCCAAGAACGGTTGAAGATATCTATAAAGCAGGTGAAAATGTAAGTGAACCGCAGGTAGGAGATCTTGTTTTCTTTGAAACGTACAAAGAAGGTCCTTCTCATGCAGGCATTTATCTTGGAGACGGAAAGTTTATTAACGCATCGTCTTCTAAAGGCGTTACGATTAGCGATAAAAATTCAAGTTATTGGAAAGAACGCTATATAGGAGCAAAGCGTATTGCAGCCAACTGATTCATAATTTAATAAATAAAAAAGGCAAAGCTTAAAGGCTTTGTCTTTTTTGTTTTCGTTTCAGCAGGACTAGGTAACAAAGAATAATCCTATGCAAAATGGGCTAGTTATGTGCGTATTTGTATGAAGATACGACAAAAGTTCTGTCACCTTTACGTCAGAGCTTGTATATATTGATAAAGTAATCTCTTAGGTTGCGCCAATTGTTGTAGGTAATTTGAAGGGATAACAGTATAAAAAGGAGGAACAAACTTTATGTTTTTTTGTTGTTACCGTCGCTATGTAGAAAAGATAAAACACCTGTTGTTTTCAAATCGATTTGCCGAATTTATTCAGGAAAACACAAAAAAAGCAGTAGAAGAAGTCGTTTATTCTGACACGTTTAAAGAATACGTAATAAGTATTATTAAAGAATCTCAAGAATCACCTTTTAAAGAAATTGCCGAACAGTATATCGGGAAAGAAGTTGTGATTGAAACAACGGCTGGTCCACTAGAAGGTGTTGTGACATTTGTAGGAGATGATTATTTAGAATTAGTAGAGTCTCCAACATCAACGGTGTTACTTCCATTTACAAGCATTGTTACTATTCAAAGCGCTTAAACGAAAGGAGAGAAAAGTATGTTTCAAGATACATTACGAGAAAATGTTGGCTCATTTGTGCAAATCATCACAGCTATCGACGTTATTAATGGAACACTGCTTGCTGTTACGGACGCAGCGGTTGTTGTGCGTACATCAAGCTCATATGGTGAGCCCACGGACGTAACCATCCCACTAGCAGCCATCACGTATGTTCGAATTTTTAGCGGAGTTGAGTGATATTGAAAGTATCAGTGATTATTCCAGTCTGTAACGAAGAAGATTTATTATTACCTGTGCTTAACGAAGCTCGAAAAATAAAGCCGTTTGAAATTATTGTTGTAGTAAATGGATCTAGTGATGCAACGAAGGCAATAGCCGAGGATGCAGGCTGTCGCGTCGTTTATTATGAGGAAGCTCTTGGCATTAATATCGGAAGAGCCATTGGGGCTAAAAAAGCAAAAGGAGATATTTTGCTTTTTTTGGATGGAGATATCGCGGTTCCTCATCAAGAGCTGATAAAATATACGCAAGCTATAGAAACCGGTCATGATATAGCATTAAACGACCTTACGTGGATTATGAAACGAAAGGTGCGTCCTCATCCTGTTTCTGTTGCAAAATATATGTTGAACTTGTGCTTACAGCGCGAAGGTTTATCCGTTCAAGCTTTAACAGCTATTCCTCATGCTATCAAAAAAACATCAGCAGCTAAAATCGGGTACGAGAACTTAGCTCATCCGCCCCTAGCTCATACGATTGCTCTTTTAAAAGGAATGTCAATTGTTGCACCGTGTTCTTCAGACGTTATTTATACAAATAAGATTCGAAACACTCATAAAACCATTCCTACCAATTCCCCTTTTCCTATTTCCACTAACTATATCATTGGAGATCACATTAAAGCATTAGCTCATCTTATTGAAGAAAAAGGAGTAAGAGGCGGACTAACAGACGGCGATCGAAACCGGGAAATTGTTTCTGCTTATACACCGAATGTGAAGAGAAAAACAGGCGTTAAATACAGCGTTGTTATCCCGGTAGGGGAAGAAAAAGAAACGATTTCAAGCGTGATTAAAGAAGTAAAAAAAGCCGGAGTGGAAGAGATCATCGTGGTTGCCAACGGAGCCGATGAAGTAACGGTTAAGCGAGCAATTGAAGCCGGAGCTACTGTTCTTCATTACAAGCAGCGGCTCGGACACAATGTACCTCGGGCAATTGGTGCGATGTACAGCAGCGGTGAAGTTTGCTTGTTCATAGATGGAGATATTGTTATTTCTGCGGAGAATTTACGTCCGTATTTAGAAGCTGCTGATCAAGGGATTGATGTAGCGCTTAATAATTTAGAGTGTCTGCTTGACGAAGTGCACCCTATTCACTCAGTAAGTGCTGCGAAATATTTTCTTAATCTTGTTTGCAAACGTCCTGATTTAACGATTAATACAACGACGGCTATTCCCCATGCAATTAAACGGGATGTAATGGAGAAATTGGGCTATGATTCTCTTATTATTCCCCCTTTATTTCAATTGAAAAGTATCATGTACGGCTTTAATGTCCAGCCTGTTCATTTTGTAGATGTGGCACGAACGAACCGGATCCGAAAAGAGCATATGAAAGTCAAAGGTCTAGCAGCATCAACTCAGCGAATTCTAGGAGATTATGTAGAGGCCATGGCGTACTATATTAGCCAAACTAGCGAAAGAGGCGAATTTCTTCCGGACATACGAAGACATGATCTTTTGTTTGAGGTGTTGAAGAATGAATAAAAAAGTTGCCGTTATTGGTCTAGGGTATGTGGGACTGCCGCTTGCTCTTTTGTTTGCTAAGAAAAACTATACCGTGATTGGACTTGATATTGACGTCCGGAAAATTGAAGCGCTAACACAAGGGAAAAGCTATATTCCAGATGTACGTAATGATGCGATTCAAAGCCAGAAAAACTTTCAAGCATATGAATTGAAAAAAGGTATTTCTGCATTTCAAGCATGCGATTATGTAGTGGTGACTGTGCCAACTCCTATTACAGAGAAACATAATCCAGACTTAGGACCCGTTATTAGCGCCTCTACGTTTTTGAAAGAACATATGGTAAAAGGACAAACCATTATTTATGAAAGCTCTACCTATCCAGGCACGCTTGAAGAAGTCGTTTTACCTATTTTAAAGGAGTCTGATTTGCAAGCAGGAGCTGATTTTTATTTAGCTTACTCTCCAGAGCGAGTCGATCCAGCAAACAAGTCGTACGACATTGAATATATTCCAAAAGTGATTAGCGGCTACAGCAAAGACTGCCTTCATCACGTGCAGACGTTTTATGAAAATGTTTTTCAGCAGGTCGTACCTGTTTCTTCTCCAAAAGTAGCGGAAATGTGCAAGCTGTTTGAAAACATTCAGCGTCTTGTCAATATTTCGTTGGTGAATGAAACAAATGAACTGTGCGAGGAATTGGGGATTGATTTTCATGAGGTATTGCAGGCGGCATCTACCAAGCCGTTTGGGTTCACACCGTATTATCCAGGTCCCGGAATTGGAGGACACTGCATACCCGTCGATCCGCTTTATTTTTTATGGAAACTAAAGCAAAATGGATTAACGAGCGAACTTATTGAAGCGGCTCATCATATTAATGAAGAAATGCCAAATAAAGTGATTAAGCGAGTTGGAAAGCAGCTTGACGCAAATGAAAAGCGCGTGTTTGTTGTAGGAATGGCGTATAAAAAAGACGTAAATGATATGCGTGAATCGCCGGCGCTGACTGTATGTGAAGGTCTTTTAGCAAAAGGATATGAGCTGACGTATCATGACCCCTACATTGACTCCGCTATATTAAGTAAGCAAACGTATTTCTCTGTCCCGCTGACAAAAGAAGAAGTTGAAAAAAGCGATGTTGTACTTGTATTAACCGATCACAGTCAAATCGATTGGTCGATTGTAAAATATGCAAAAAAAGTTGTGGATACAAGAGGTATTTTAAATGAATGAAGCCGCTGAATTGTTCAGTGGTTCTTTTTTTAGGGGGATTGTCAATGAAAACTCTTTCTGTCGTTCTGCCCGTTTACAATGAAGAAGAAACGCTAAAAAACGTACTTAAGCAAATTAAAAAAGTAAATGTGCTTGAGATTATTGTGGTCGCAAATGGCTGTACCGATGCTTCAGTGAAAATAGCAAAAGAAGAGGGATGTACGGTAAAGGTAATGGAAAAACGTCTTTCTCCACATGAAGCCAGAATGGAAGGGGCAAAGGCTGCTAAAGGAGATGCTGTCTTATTTGTAGACGGAGATATTATTCTTTCGGCTTCCGAGCTTGAACGTTTTGCTCAGCCGCTGTTATTTGGACATAGCGAAGTTGTGCTAAACAAGTGGGGGAAAACGAAAATGAATGCTTGCAACCGCAGTGAGCTGACGTGGAGTGCGGTTTTACATCATGCGATTGGGAAGCCTCATCATGCCAACGCTTATTTAAAAGCGCCTTACGGGGTGCTGTTAAGCGTTTTGAAGAACTACTGGGAGCTGTCTCCTCTTTCTTTATTTGTGACGTTTTTAACACAGTACCGCGTAAGTATGTCTATGTCGATTGAAACAGAGGGGAAAGGAAGCTTTCGTCCGTTTGATCGCCCGCTGCGCAGCAAAGAGCGAATTCAATCCTATCAGCAGCTTCTTCAAACATACTATACGCTTGCGTCAAATCGTAAAAGGCGAGTGGATATGCTTGCGCAGCCCATTCCAATCGTGGAGCACGGCTGGGGGAAATTATCTTCTTTTTATGGAGGCAAACAGCTGTCTGTTATTATTCCAGTTTGCAATGAAGAAGGAACAATCAAACAAGTAATTGCAGAAGCAAGAAAACTTGAGCCATTAGAAATCATTGTCGTAATTAACGGTTCTACTGATCAGTCGGAGGCGTATGCCAAAGAACAGGGCGTCAAAACCCTCGTCTACGATGAGCGGTTGGGACATGATTGCGGAAGAGCTGCGGGGGCACTTGCAGCAACAGGAGATATTCTTCTCTTTATAGACGGGGATTTTGTTCTTTCAGCTCAAGAGTTGTATCCGTTTGTCTCAGCAGTAGCGAGCGGTGTTGATGTAGCTTTAAACGTATGTGAAGATGAAGCCAAGCTCACGCACGTTGTGCAAGGGTGGAAGTACGTGTTAAATGAGACGGTAGGAAGAAACGACTTATTAATGAGCTCGATGACCGCTGTTCCTCATGCCATAAGCAGAGAGTGCCTGCAAAAAATTGGAACCGAATCTCTTGTGATGCCGCCTTTTGCCCAAGTAAAAGCGATAATAGAAGATTTTCAGGTGCAGGCCGTTCACCATGTTGACGTAAATAAATTCAACCGGTTTCGATATTCTGAGCACCTGCCATTAAAGAGTCATTCTCCTACGGCAGAACTCATTATTCACGATCATATTTTTGCTTTTCTCTCTTATCTTCAGCGTGACTGAGCAGGGAGTATTGTCTTATTTCCAAAAGAAACGTTTAAAATGAGATAAAGAAATTTGCTGATATTTTGTTTTTCTGTTCTAACCCCTTGAATTTGTTCACAGTTGTAACTAAAATTGTTACATGTGCAGACAAAAGTAAAAAAGGAGGGAAAGAAATGAAAAGCTATCAGCTTGGAACGTTTTTACTTCGTCTTATGTTAGGGCTAACGTTTTTTATTCATGGCCTTGGCAAATTTCAAAGCGGTATTGATAATACGGTCGGTTTTTTCCACAGCATGGGCATTCCTGCGTTTTTCGCTTATGCGGTTGCGGTTATTGAATTCGTAGGGGGAGCCGCTATGATTCTTGGATTTCAAACGCGTTTAATCGGTGTTCTGTTTGCGATTGTGATGATTGGCGCTATTTTTACAGCGAAAAGCGGTGCTGGTTTTACAGGCGGCTATGAGCTTGAGGTTGCCCTTTTTGTCGTTTCGCTTCATATGATTCTAGCGGGAAGCGGCGCGTACGCGTTAGACAACCGATTACAAAAACCAGAAGAACATTATTCTTAAAAAGGTAGGCGCTATGCGCCTACCCTTTTTTGTAAAAAATATCCTTCTATCGATTCATTTTTACTAAAATATACAGCTATCATTTTTAAGAAAATTCGTATATATGGTACTATTTGGTCATAGATGACTACACAGTCATTCTATTTGAACGATACGGGGAGGTTTTAACATGAAAACCGAAAGAGAAAACGGAATTGTCCGTCAAGTGAATACGATTCAAACAAAAGAAGAGCGCTTTAATCCTTTTTCATGGTATGAAGAGATGAGAAACAGCGCGCCTGTGCAATGGGATGAAGAAAGGCAGGTATGGGATGTTTTTCACTATGACGGGGTCAAAGAAGTGCTGGAACAAAAAAATATTTTTTCTTCTGATCGAAGACCTCCACAAAACCAAAGACAAACTGCTCTAGGAACGAGCCTAATTAATATTGATCCGCCTAAGCATGCTGAAATGAGAGCGCTTGTTAATAAAGCTTTTACGCCTAAAGCAATGAAAGCATGGGAGCCTAAAATTGCGCGTATTACCGCTGAATTATTACAAGAAGTGGAGCATCTTGAAGATATTGATATAGTCGAGCATCTGTCCTATCCGCTTCCGGTTATGGTAATTGCCGATATTTTAGGTCTGCCGATAGAAGATCAGCGTCAGTTTAAAGATTGGTCGGATATTATCGTAGCGGGCCCCTCTAATAACGAACGTGAAACGCTCGAAAAATTGCAGCAAGAGAAAATGAAAGCAAACGATGAGTTAGAAACTTACTTTTATCGAATTATTGAAGAAAAACGCACGCAGCCAGGAGATGATATTATTTCCGTGCTTCTTCAGGCAAAAGAAGAAGGGAAACAGCTAACGGATGAAGAAATCGTCGGTTTTTCTATTTTACTGCTGATTGCAGGAAACGAAACAACCACAAATTTAATTTCAAATACGATTTATTGTTTAATGGAAGACAAAGCTTCTTTTGAACGACTCAAACGAGAGAAAGAACTTTTGCCTTCTGCGATTGAAGAAGTTCTTCGCTATCGTTCACCCGTTCAGGCTCTTCACCGAATCGTAAAAGAAGATGTGACTCTTGCCGGTCAGAAACTAAAAGCGGGCGAACACGTCGTTCCATGGATGGGATCTGCGCATCGAGACGCGCAGTATTTTGAAGACCCAGATGTATTTAAAATCGATCGAAAGCCAAATGTGCACATGGCATTTGGAAGAGGCATTCATTTTTGCTTAGGAGCACCGCTGGCTCGAATAGAAGCAAAAATTATGCTGGCCGAGCTGATTGACCGCTATCCGCAGATGGACTGGAGCCCGGCATTTGAGTTAAAGCCGATTGAAAGCACGTTTGTGTACGGGTTAAAAGAATTATTAATTCGTAAACATGTATAAAAAAGCACGCTTTGCGTGCTTTTTACTCTTTTTCTGCTTGAATTCTTGCTTCAGCAATTTTATCCGTATGATCATATCCCCATTTAAACATCAGCTCTATAATAGGGATGAGCGTTTCTCCAAAAGGTGTTAAATAATATTCTACTTTAGGCGGAACTTGTTTATAGACTTCGCGGTGGATAATTCCGTCGCGCTCAAGTTCGCGAAGCTGCAGCGTGAGCATTCGCTGCGTCACGCCGGGAATGAGTCTGCGCAGTTCATTGAAGCGCCGGCGTTCCTTCGATAATTGATATAAAATGACGCTTTTCCATTTGCCTCCGACTACATCAACAGCTGCTTCCACAGGGCAAGAATAGCCGTGAGGCTCCCATTTTGTTAAGTCGTATTTCATAGTAATTACTCCTTTTATCCGTGAGTTCAGCTCCATTTGTGCTGTTTATACTATAGCACGTCTTATTTGATAAAAACATGGAAATGATTCATGGAAGTATTGACGGAAAATTAAAAAAGTAATGGAAATAATTATGAGTTTGTTGTATGATGAAACTATGAAAATAACTTTTCTATTAAAAAGCGAAAATTTTTGAAAGCGCTTTATTTATAAAGAACGACAGGGGAAAGGGCGGAGGAATGATGAAAAGATTTATAAAAGTAGAAAAAAGAAATCACGTGGCGGTTGTACGAATGAATCAGTCGATGCTCAATCGTTTGAACAGTGAAGTTATGTATGAGCTGCAGGAAACGATGAATGAGCTTCAGCACGATGCGTCGGTTGGGTCTATTGTATTTATGGGAGAGTACTATAAAATGAACGGCGATCATAGAACAACTTCTTTCCTACGTGAAGAAACAGGAAAACTTTATCAGCCGATTCATGCAGTAACAGCCCGAGCTATTTTTCAGCGCATTTCATGTAGCTCCAAACAAACGATTGCGCTTCTTACAAACTTTACGTTTGGCGGAGGGTATGAGTTAGCCTTAGCATGCGACGTACGAATTGCGGAAGAACCTGTTCAGCTTAAGTTAACAAACGGCATGACCGTTAGCGCGCAAGAAGCGTGTAATATGGGCAAAGTGCAGCATATTGTGCAAAAAGGAAAAGGATTGGACTATTCGATTGCGCTGAATGCATTAGAAAAGGAAGCTTAAAAAACGCTTTCACTTTATTTTTATAAAGTGAAAGCGTTTTTATTTTATTTTGTTGATAAAAAGGTATTGAAAATTCTGAAAAAAGGAGTAGAATGATAACAAATCTACTTATTTTAAATAAGCAAAGGAGCTGGTATCAATGCCATTCATTTTTAAAGAAGCGGTAGTCGGATTGTTTACAGCGGCAGCAGCAGGTTTACTGGCGTTTCAAGGGGTAGAAGTGGTGTCAGCCATCATTCATCTGCTAACTTTTTGGAAACAGTAATAGCTAATAAGTAGAGGAACAACTTATAAAGATAAGGGGCTTGAGACTTTCTCAGCCCTTTTTGTTGTGGAGCTCATTATTTTTCAGTATACTAACGGTGGAAATTAAGACATAATATGGTTACATAGCAGGGATTTACGAACTCAGTAGGGAAGTATGTAGACTCTGAAAAAATAAACAACGATCGCTTTTACCCGGTAACAAGTCTTGTTATCGGGTAACGTGTGTAAGGGGTGTGGATAAGTGAAAGATAAAAATTTAACAGAAGAACAGCAGCGAGTTGATTGGGTAGTCGAAGAAATCAGCCAAAAAGCTGAAAAAATAGGCAAAAGCGTAGGAAGCGTAAAAGGTGAAATTGTCGATTTGCGAAGCACGTTTTGGGACGATGTCACGGTTAATATGGATGAGCCGGATGACGTGATTGAGACATTTACGAGCATTAAGCAACAGGCAGAACTTTTAGCTGAACGTGAAATTACCCATAGACAAGTGTATGATCAATTAAAAACATTAAAAAAGCTAACGCAATCCCCTTATTTTGGACGTTTTGATTTTATAGAGAATGGTGAAAAAGAAGCGGAAGCTATTTATGTGGGTGTGGGCTCTTTAATGGATCAAAAAGATGAAGAGTTTTTAATTTATGATTGGCGTGCGCCTATTTCGAGTCTTTATTATGATTATTCACCGGGAAAAGCGCAGTACGAAACGCCAGGTGAAGCGATAAAAGGAGAGATGAAGCTAAAGCGTCAGTTTATTATCGAAAATAGCGTAATTAAAAGCATGTTTGATACAGGAATTACCATTCGAGACGAGCTGCTTCAAGAAGTGCTCGGACACAATGCAAGCAGTCAAATGAAAAGTATTGTAGGAACCATTCAAAAAGAACAAAACCAAATTATTCGAAATGAAAAAAATAAAGTGCTGATCGTTCAAGGAGTAGCAGGGAGCGGTAAAACATCTGCGGCTCTTCAGCGCGTGGCTTATCTTCTCTATCATCACCGAAAGCAGCTGACTGCAGAAAACATGATGCTGTTTTCACCAAATCCGCTTTTTAACAGCTACGTCTCAACCGTTCTTCCGGAGCTTGGAGAAGACAATATGAAACAAACAACGTTTCAGCAATATGCCGATGGGCGGTTAGGAAACGAGTTTGAAGTGGAGGATTTGTTTGTTCAAATCGAATATTTACTAACGGAAAAAGATGCCGCGACAAAAAAACAAAGAATGCAGGAAATTCGCTACAAAGCAAGCCGTGAATTTAAAAAGCAAGTAGATGCGTATATCGAAGAGCTGTCTACTAAAGACATCATTTTTAAAAACATTAAGTTTCGCGGCGAAATCGTGTTATCCGCTCGGCGTTTGCTGTCTTATTTCTACTCACTTGATACAGGAATTTCTATTCCTAACAGAATGCAGCTCGTAGCGGAGTGGGCGCTTAAGCTCATCAACCAGCTTGAAAAACTTGAGCGGAAAAAAGATTGGGTTCAAGAAGAAATTCAGCTTTTAGAAAAAGAAGATTATGTGGAGGCCTATCAGCATCTGCAGAAAAAGGAAGGCTATACGGAAAGTTCATTCGATGACTTTGACCGGGAACAAGCGTATTTAGCCAAAGCCGTTGTAGCTAAGAAAATGAAATTTATTAAGCAGGCCATCAAGCAGCTTAAATTTATCGACATTCGCCGTATCTATATGCAGCTGTTTGAAAGACATCACCTTTTTTCCCACGTAGAAGGATGGGACGAAACAGCTAAAAATACGGTAGAAAGAGTCATGAACATGAAGCTGTCTTATGAAGACGTAACGCCTTACTTGTATATAAAAGATCAAATTGAAGGGCGCAAGGCGAATCCTGTCATTCGCTATTTGTTTATTGATGAAGCACAAGACTATTCACCGTTTCAGCTAGCGTTCTTAAAAGAGCTGTTTCCGCATGCCAGAATGACGCTGCTTGGAGACTTGAATCAAGCGATCTATGCGCACGCCTTGAACGCACCGACCATTCTTTCAAGCGAGCTGTATGAAGAGAAAGAAGCAGAAACGCTGACTCTTACAAGAAGCTACCGATCAACACGTCAAATTGTCGAGTTTTCAAGGGATATGGTAGCAAACGGTCATTTAATTGAGCCGTTTAATCGAGACGGTGCGAAGCCAACCGTTACGGCTGCAGATAACGTCCAAGACCTGCATGAGGCGATCATAGACAAAATTAATAAATTGAAGCAACAAAACTATAAAACGATCGCTGTGATTGCCAAAACTGCTGAAGAAAGCCGAGAAGCATTTCAAGCACTGCCTGCTTCGATGTCTGCAAGACTGCTGACAAAAGAAACAAGTTCATTTGAAAAAGGCATGCTTGTTCTGCCAGCTTACTTAGCAAAAGGAATTGAATTTGATGCCGTCATCATTTACAATGCGTCGAGTGAATCTTATCAGGATGAATATGAGCGAAATTTATTTTATACGGCATGTACAAGAGCGATGCATGAGCTGCACTTGTTCTCACTAGGTGAAATCAGCCCGTTTATATCAAATAAAGAAACTTATGAATACCATGGTAAATAAACAGAGAACGGTCAGTATCTTGAGTGTCTGAAATAGTAGTACGGAAAATCGAGGGTGAAATCGCAAAGGTTTTACCCTCGATTTTTTATTTTTATGGAGGTATTCAGTTTATTTTCATTGCTTAAATAAAAATTGTTTGGTTAAAGTCTAGTTACCATAAAGCGAATCAGAAGGACAGTAACAGGAGGAGTTTTATATCCAATATTTACGAATAAATGTATTACTCATCCTTATAATAAGTTTATTTTTCTCGGGTATTATTCTTTTTTCTTATAAGTTATTTGCTTGGGGCATGCTACCCATCATAGCCTTGCTGTTCAGCTATGCTTTAACCTCTAAATATCGTTCAACGGTTTCTCTGTTTCTATTCTTTTTAGTAGGATATGTATGCTTCAAGTAGGAAGCAATTATTTTATTGAATGGGATCTATCTAAAAAGATGAAAATCATGATAAACAGAGTTTTACTTCTGTTTATCATAGGTGGACTATTGCTTTCAGTTTTGTTGTCCAAACAAAAGGTATTTCTTTTTGCATCACTACCAGACTGGCAGAAACGTATAGTGATGCCATATCATTCGATTAAGCTAACGTATTTTTTTATGTTTGGTCTAATTGGTTCGGCTACAATCTTTGTACCGTTACTGTTCGTTGAAGATATAAGCTATACAAAATCATTCGTCATATACGGTATAGTATTCTCCGTTATACACGCTATTTTAGAAGAGTTGCTTTGGAGAGGGATCATGTTATCTCATTTAAAAAGTAATCTTTCCACTTTTTCTGCTGTTTTCATTACGAGTATTGGATTCGGTCTTTTGCACATATCAATAGGAATTCCTGTAATCATGAGTTTGCTTTTTTCTTTTGGTGGACTTTTCTATGCATTTGTCGTTTTAAAGACAAAAAGCATATACCCAGCCATAGTTTTTCATTTTATTATTAATTTAGGTATGGTCTTTAACGGCTGGATATTTTAGTATCTTGCACCAAAAAGCTCAGAGCTATATATCGCTCTGAGCTTTTTATGAGTTATTACTGTTCTATATTACCTGAACTGTTTACAGTAGGCTGCCTTCTTTTTATTGACTTTCAAAATGCAGTAAATACTTCACTAAATAAAGGCCTGAGTTTGTTTTTTCTTGAAGAGGAATGGTCAGGCATGTGACGTAATAATACCCTTTTGGAATGTCGTAGCTTAAAGTTTCAGATAGAACGCTTTTGATTTCAATCCCATCGCTTTCAACGTGAAAAGGAAGGCGAGTGGTTTTTTCAGCCCGTGATGCGTCTGGAGCTTCGTTTACCCATACTTCAATAATGGCTTTTGTGTTCGACACCGCTTCAAACGAAATGGCTTTATCGTCTGCGACATATCCTTTTTGAATATCTTCATCACTCCAGTCGTGATGGGGCTTTGGCTGTCCTTTTTGAAACAGCGTAAACTGATGATAAGACATGGTTAGCTCTTGTTCTTTCCATTTTGTTTTCATTGTTTCACCTCTTCAAAGTAAAGCTTGTTCAGCTATTATTGCACGATAAATTGTACGCGCGTACCATGTGAGTATTGTTCTAATTGATTTCCAACCCATGAGCCGGCTCCGCGGTTATCAGAAGATGAAATATAGCGAATAGACTTGCTATTAATTTTTTCCCGTATGTAGCCATCTCAAACCTCCAGTGTAGTCATTTTTACAGCTTAACTATACTCTCAGATTGCTAAGTTTAGATTACAAGACAATAAATACGGTGTAAACAAGTATTAACAATTATGTAAAAATGATCATTTCGTCTCATCTGTAAGATGCAAAAAGCCCCCATAATATTCCGGGGGTTATACTTTCTGGTGTTTATCTACTTACGATTCAGATTAAATGGAGTGTGAAGTGTCTATTTGTATGTGGGTGGGTCCTAGGTGAAAAAAAGAGTTAATTTCCTTTACTTGACATCATACCCTAACAGGTATAAAGTTGTGTATACATTTACTTCTTGCATACAGCTTAAAAGCAAGAAACGCAATCATGCATGAGCGGAGGTAGTAGTATGATGGAATATGATAAGCAAGTTAAAAATCGGTTGAAACGTATTGAAGGTCAGTTAAAAGGCGTGTTAAATATGATGGAACAAGGAAAAGATTGCCGTGACATCGTGACACAGCTCTCAGCAGCTAGAAGCGCAATCGATCGTACGATGGGTGTTATTGTCAGCACCAATCTTGAGCAATGCGTAAGAGAAAGCATTGAAAAAGGCGAGAATACGGAAAACTTAGTAAAAGAAGCAGTAGAGCTGTTAGTAAAAAGCAGATGAGACATTCGTTTCATCTGCTTTTTGTTTTTACTGTATGCTGCTCACAAGGATAAAAACCGCTGTTCCTAAACACAATACGGATAGGAACAGCGGTTTTTTAGGTTTATCTCGTTTTAAGAACAGGAAAGATATATGGAGAGAAAGGAGGAGATCAAGGTGAGTGATGACAAAAAGTCACCAGCATATAATCATACGGAAATTCATCATAAAATTGAGGCTTCTCCAAAAGCGCCGGGAATCAAAGCCGCTTTTCGCTTTAACCACGCTTCTTCTCCGTGGGTAAGAGGAATCAGCTCAGGATTGTCTTCAAGTCTGCCGATTTTGATAGGGATTTTGTTTGATCATTTGCAGTACGGACTCATTGCAAGCATTGGCGGCTTTACATATTTATATACAAAAGATGAGCCTTATGCGCAGCGGGCCGTTAAGTTATTTTTAGCTTTGCTGGGCGTTACGCTCTGTTTTACACTCGGCTCGTTATTTGCTGACGTGGCTTGGATGAAAACCATTTTATTTGGTGTGATTGGAGCCGTATCGGTTTATGTCTTTGGAGCGTTAAAAATCCCGGGACCTTCTGCCATGTTTTTTGTTCTTTCATTTGCTGTGAGCACGAGCATTCCAGCTCCGAACTTGCAGGCTGTTTTTTTACACGCCGGACTCGTTTTTTTAGGAGGAGCACTGTCTTGGTGTATTAGCATGAGCGGCTGGCTTATTAACCCGCGCGGACCTGAAACTGCTGCTGTAGCGAAAGCGTACAGGCAGCTAGCTTCATTTGTCGGGTCGCTCGGTACAGAATCGTTTCACGCGGAACAGCATAAAACGGTTGTCGAGCTCCGGGCAGCGGAAACAGCGATGAAACAAGCGAAAATTAATCGAAAGAAATCATCGTTTGCGCACCGGCTGTTTTTATTAAATCAAAAAGCCGAAGGGCTGTTTATCTTTGTGATGGCCGCTGCAAACGATTTTAATCCGGCTGTTTCTAAAAAAGCACAAGCGGTAATTGAAACGTTCGCATCCGAAATGGCCACATTAAAAAAGCATAAAAAAATTCGAGATGTAAGAGAAGAAATTGAAGAGCTGTCCATCAAAGAAGAGCTGCGCACATTATTATTAGATGTAAATGCCGTTCTTCAAATGAAGGAATTAAAAGAAACGGAGTATATTCAATTTTCACAAGGCAGCGTAAAAACACGGTTAAAATCTGCTTTTCACAAACGTTCGTATGTACTTAAAAATGCTTTGCGCTACGGAATTATTATGATTGTTGCGGCAGCGGTTGCCTACACAACAAATATTCCAAGGTCTTACTGGATTCCGCTTACGTGCGCAGGAGTGATGCTTGGGGCAACCGTACGTGCAACGGTTCAGCGAGGTATTCAGCGCTCTGTCGGAACCATTTTAGGTATTTTAATTGGAACTGGAATTCTGATGCTTGAGCCAACGGGAATCGTCATTGCGCTCATTGTCTTTGTGCTTCAGTCGACGATTGAAATTGTAATTGTCAAAAACTACGCGCTTGGCACGCTCTTTATCACACCGAATGCTCTTTTAATTGCTGAAAGCGGTCATCCGGATAAAGCGATTAGCTATTTTACGTCTGCTCGAGTGATTGATATTGTTATTGGTTCTATTATCGGAGTGGTCGGTACAGTATTAGTTTTTAAACGAGCTTCTTCGCTTCGTCTGCCGTATTTGCTTGGAGATGTGATACGAAAAGAAGGACAGTTTTTAGAAATGCTAAGCACCGAACAAGATGAAGAAAAAATTAAACGAGAAAGAAATAAGCTTCAAGGCGAACTCGTTAATCTTCGGGCGCTGTACGATAATGTGATTGGAGAATATTCTAAAACGGCCGTCAAACTTGAAGGACTGTGGCCTGCCGTTGTCGCTACGCAGCAGTTAGGTTATATGCTTCTTGCGTCGTTTGAAGGATATGAGCTGTCAGAAACGGAGAAACGGGAGCTTAAGGAAACATTTGCTCAGCTAGCTGCAGCTGCTGAGCAAAAACGAGCGCCAAAGCTTTCAAATGTTCCGACCCTGAAACACTACCCAATTATTCAAGGAGAAATAACCGCTTTATATGAAAGTTTGCAGGTAGAAATATAAAAAGCACGGAACCCAGGGGCTCCGTGCTTTTGTTTTTACATATCCACAACTTCACTTACCGTTTTATTTACATCGTCACGCGTCATTTTTTCTTTTCCTTTCATCAAGGCGTTTAATGTTCCATCAGCAAGCGCTAACGGAATTTTACAGAAATGAAGGATCGGAAGCGATTTGACGTCTTCCAAATATTTCTTTCCTAGTGAAAGATTGCGGCGAGCGTAGGCAAACATATCTTCTCTGCTCCAATTGTTAGGAAAGAAGCTGACTCCGCGCTCTGAATCTTCCGAGGTGTTGCGCAGGATATTAACAGACTGCAAGCCGCGTCCAAACGCAATAGCTAATTCTTTGTCTGTTTCCGTGCCGTCATACCATTTCCAAATGTCATTAAGCATCACACCTACTAGACCAGCTACGTAGAACGTATAGTCATCTAAATCCGCTTCATTTTGAATATGCCAGTCTTTTTCTACCCAATCGGCCATTCCTTTGGCCATAATAGAAGTTGCATCTAATACTTGGTCTGCAACTCCAGTCGGACAAAGCGCAATCCAGTTGCCGAGCTGAAGCGTTACGTCAGGTAAATCAGCTTGATAAGGACCTACTAATGCCATGTACTCGTCTTCGTTAAAAGACTTTTTTAACAGGTCACTAATGGCGTAAAGCAAGCGGCTTTTTACACCGGCTTCTAGCTCAGGGTGATCTTCAATTTCATCAATTGCCCTCATACATAAATAAGCAGATCCTACTGCATCCTGCAATTCTGCCGGCAAGTGGCTAATTGGAATAAAAAATGTTCGGCTTGTCTCTTTTAACATCACCATTGCGTTGTCGCGTAATTTGTTGGGTACACTCATTGATAACTAGCTCCTTTTTACATATCCACATGTCAAATTAGTTTAAGTTTTCATCTTATATACTATAGTAACAAAAAATGAGCATTTAATGGAGTTTAAAGATTACTTATTAACGATATTGTCATTATTTTGTAGTATTTAAACAGAGAAACTTGTAACATATACAAGTTTACACTACGATAATACTCGTTCCTTCTTCGTTTTACAGAAATAAATGGTTTGTTTTTAAGAAAATTGCTGTCATGCTAATGGATTCGATGAGCTTTCAAAAAAATACTCAATAGCCGGGTATACATAATATATAGGAAAATACAGAGGTGAAGGTATGAAAATTTTAATTGTAGAAGACGATGGCAAAATATATGAATTAGTGAAAGAGAAATTTGAACAGTGGTCATTTGAAGTGGCTGGAGTAGAAGACTTTCAAAAGGTAATGGAAGTATTTATTGCAGAAAGCCCAGAATTGGTCATTTTAGACGTGAATTTGCCTGTATATGACGGGTTTTACTGGTGTCAGCAAATACGTACGGTTTCAAAAACTCCTATCGTCTTTCTTTCCTCTCGTGAACACCCAATGGATATTGTTATGGCAATGAATGTTGGGGCAGATGACTATATTCAAAAGCCGTTTAACTTGGATGTTCTTGTTGCTAAAGTACAGGCGCTTCTGCGCAGAACGTATTCATATGGAGATACGATTTCAGACGTTATCGAGTGGAACGGCGCGGTGCTAGACTTAAAAAAAGGAAGTTTGCATTATAACGATCGAGAAATTCATTTAACGAAAAATGAATTTTTTATTTTACGGCTTCTTTTGGAAGAGCGAGGCAAGATTGTATCGCGAGAAGAGCTTATGAGAAGGTTATGGGAAGATGAGAAATTTGTAAGTGACAATACGCTTTCTGTCAACATCACACGTATTCGCACCAAACTGGAAGAAATCGGGCTGAATGATAAAATTGTGACCAAAAAAGGCCAAGGATATTTGGTGAATTAAAATGTGGAAAAGTTTTTTAAGAGAAAGACTAAGCTGGATTTTATTTGTTCTTCTATGGCTGAGTATAATCGACGCTCTGCTGCTGCTGGAGTATGAGATTAAGGTATCGTCCACTTCATTTTGGTATTTGAATCTTTTAACGCTGTGTCTGCTGATTTTGTTCCTTTTATGGAGAGGAGTAAAAGAAAGAAGATTCCTAAAAAAACTAAGCTTAATGCTGAAGAATGATGCGTATGATTTGCAAGAAATGCATTCCTACGTTCGAACGAAAGCAGATGAAGACATGCTGAGTCTGCTGCAGCATATAGATCGTGTGTATCGCAGACAAACTCATGTTCTTCACGTACAGCAGCGAGAGCAGCAGGAATATGTAACGACTTGGGTTCATGAGATTAAGACGCCGCTTACTGCGATGAAGCTGCTTATTAATGCTCATCGTACAGAGCTTTATAAATGGCCTTGGCTAAAGGATATTGAAGATGAGTGGATGAAAATTGACGGATTAGTAGATCAGAATTTATATTCTGCACGCCTGCAGTACTTAGAAAAAGATTATCAGGTGCAGCCAGTGTCGCTAAGCGAACTTGTTTTTCCAAACGTTGCGTACTTCTCAAAATGGTGTATTGAAAAGAAACTGCATATTGATGAAAAAAATCTAGACATACTGGTGCACACTGACCCAAAGTGGATGCAGTTTGTTGTGAGGCAAGTACTGTCTAACGCCATTAAATATAGTCCTCTAGAAGGAAAGCTTTCTTTTTTTAGTGAAGAAACGCCGAAGTATGTGAAGTTATTTATCGCTGACCAAGGGAAAGGGATTCCAACTCAAGATCTTCCCCGAGTGTTTGAAAAAGGATTCACAGGAAATGCGGGAAGAAAAACGAAAGGAGCTACGGGACTAGGGCTGTATTTTTCAAAAAAAATTGCAGATGCTCTTGGCCATCGAATAGAGGTGAATTCACTTTTACACGAAGGAACCACGGTGATTCTGACCTTCTACAAACCGAATTCTTTTGATAACCTTTCAAAAATGTAAGATTGCACGCTGAGATTGTCATCTGCTTCAAACGAATCTTTCCTTGTTTCAAAGTAAGATAGAGCTATACACAAGGAGGGAACGTACATGAAGCGAAAATGGATTATTCTCTTAGCTCTGCTTTTTGTCGTGGGAGCAGGTATAGGAGGAGTAAAGATTTATCAAAACGCCGCAACGGAGCATCAATACGGGATTATCCCAAAAGAAGCAAAAAAAGTGGAAGAATATGGACGAGTTCAATATACAATTTCAGTAATAAACGAAAAAGGACAAACAACGTTTCAAACGTTTACAACGATTAAACAGTTAAAAGAAGGAACGGTTATTGACCTTTTCGTTCGAGGTAACGAAGTTCGGAAATATGACATTATAACAAAAAATGAGCTGCCGCAGCGGGTGAAAAGCGTGTGGCCTACAAAAGAACGAAAGGGGGAAGGAAAATGAGTATTGTCCTTGAAGGGAAAAATGTAACCAAAACGTTTGGATCGAGAGGGAACGTATACGAAGTGCTAAAAGGAATTGATTTTACAATTGAAGAAGGAGAGTTTGTCGGTATTATGGGACCATCCGGAGCGGGAAAAACGACGCTGATGAACATTCTTTCAACGATTGACCAACCCACCGATGGCGAGGTATGGATTCAAGGAGAAAACGTAGCGCTCGTGAAAGATAAGAAGCTGTCTGCTTTCAGACGCAATCATCTAGGATTTATTTTTCAAGATTATAACTTATTGGATACGTTAACGGTAAAAGAAAATATTCTTCTGCCGCTTACGGTTACAAAAATGTCTAAGAAAGAAATGGAAGCGAAGCTTAAAGACACCGCAACGCGACTAGGCATCAATGAGCTGGCGGATAAGTATCCGTATGAGATTTCTGGCGGACAAAAACAGCGCGTTGCAGCAGCGAGAGCGATGATTACGAATCCAGCCGTTATTTTCGCCGATGAGCCTACCGGAGCTCTTGATTCGAAAGCCGCTTCAAGCCTGCTTGAAAAGCTGTCGCAATTAAACCAAGAAGACCGTGCCACCATTATTATGGTGACGCATGATCCGCTGGCTTCAAGCTACTGCAGCCGCGTGCTGTTTATTAAAGACGGACAAATTTACACGGAGCTGTTTAAAGGCGAACAAACGAGACAAGCATTTTTTAAACGCATTATGAACATTCAAGGCGCATTAGGCGGTGAAGGCTATGACCGTATTTGATCTTGTTAAAAAGAATATGCGCAAAAATATTAGCCGGTACAGCCTTTATTTCTTTTCAATGATTTTTAGTATTATTGTGTACTATGTGTTTGCTACGCTTCAGTACGACCAATCGATTTCAAAGGTTATTGGAGAAGAGATGAGGCTGCAGGGCATTTTTAATGCTTCAAATTACGTTCTGCTTACCTTTATTGTTGTCTTTATTTGGTACACAAACTCATTTTTTATCAGACAGCGTAAGAGAGAGCTCGGGCTGTATCACTTAGTCGGCATTGAAAAACGTACGATTGGGAAAATGATTTTTTACGAGAATATGCTGCTGGGGATTTTTTCTTTGGTGGTCGGTATTTTACTAGGTACCGTGTTTTCAAGGCTGTTTGTGCTGTTTTTACTAAAGCTTATGGGACTGTCGCTTTCTATTACGCTAACATTTTCTCTTCAAGCGGTTTTAAAAACAGCCGTAGTGTTTTTGATTGTTACCGTTTTTATATCGTTTCAAGGCTATTTTATTATGTACCGCTATACGCTATTAGATCTGTTTCAAGCAGAAAGCAAAAGTGAACGCGTAAATAAAATGAATTCGAAACGCTCAATTGTAGTGGGAGGACTGGGTATTTTACTCGTTGGCTACGGGTACTACCTTTCATCAGGAAACATTGTGACGCCTAGGTTTTTTCTAATTGTAGCAGTTGTACTGTTCTCGGTCATTTTCGGTACATTTTTACTTTTTAAAGCCACAATTGAGTGGTTGATGGGACTTTACCGAGAGCATGCAAGCGGCTATTATTCGTTTGCAAATATACTAAGCGTTTCTACCATGATGTATCGAATTAAAGCAAATGCAAGAGTGTTAACATTAATTACGATCTTGTCGGCTACTACACTTGTAGCAGTTGGTGTGACGTATTCCTCGTACTATAATACAAAAGCCGACGCCAGAAGTATGCAGCCTTATGACTATACGCTGCACAGCAAAAACGCAGCGCAAGACTTTAGGGATGTACTGCGTGAGTTAGATATCCAATCAAATCAGTATGTCTATCATATCGTGAAGCATTCTGCTGATTTATCGGACTTTCGATTTATTACATCCAGTTACTATGGAGATGGTGAGCGAATCAGCTTTTTAGATGAAGAGGAAGTGCGGAAAAATGGCGTTTCGCTTCCTGCGTTAAACGCAAACGAAACCGTTGTGTTTGATTCGATGGCAAAAGGAAAAGTGTTTAAACCTAGTACAGGTAAAACGGCAGCTGTGCAGCTGAACAAATCAGAACAGCTTGCTTTAAAAGTCATTAAATCAGAACCTTCGCTTATTCTTGATTCTGAGAGTGCCGGCTATCAGTTTGTAGTCAATCACGACACGTTTATCAACCTTTCAAAGGGTGGAAAAAAGCAAGCGGTGTACGTATTTAATACGGATGATGGAAACAAACAAAATGAACTTACTAAGAACTATCATCAGATCGCAAAAGAAGCTGGAGAAAGCCATACTTCATACTATGATGTGTTTCAGGCAGGCTTAATGAGTAAAGGATTGTTTATTTTTATTGGAGGATTTTTGGGGCTCGTCTTTTTGATGGCAACGGGCAGTATTATTTATTTTAAGCAAATCTCCGAAGCCGAACAAGAGCGCAAAAGATTTGAAGTTCTGCGTAAGCTTGGGTTTTCAGTGTCTCAAATGATGAGCGCCGTTCGAAAGCAGCAGCTGTTTACGTTTGGTTTGCCTTTAGTAATTGGCATCTTGCACAGTCTATTTGCGCTGAAGGTCATTACGAATCTAACCGGTGAAAGTCTGATCGTTCCTGTTTTAATAGCGGATGCAGTATACGGGGTTATTTATTTCATTTTCTACTGGCTGACAATGAATTACTATCGAATGGTAATAAAGCGACTGTAAAGAAAAGACTGTTTCGATCAAAGAAACAGTCTTTTTATGTTGGAAAAATAAAAGGTATGGAGTAGCGAAAACCTGAATATAAAAAAGGGTATATAAAAACTAGAGAGTTGTATAGGAGGGGAAAGATGTGAAAGCAGATGCTGTGTTTGAAGGGGGAGGCGTTCGAGGAATTGCATTTACGGGTGCGATTGAAGCGATGGAAGAAAGCAATGTAGAATGGCAGCGTCTAGCAGGTACGTCAGCCGGAGCGTTGATTGCGGCACTTTTGGCGAGCGGCTATAAAAGCGGGGAAATTCGCAGAGAGCTTCAAAACATGGACTATGCCAAGTTTCGCGGAAAAACGATCATTAACCGAATTCCTCTCATTGGCAACTTGATTGAACTGATGGTTCATTTAGGTTTTTATAAAAATGATTATTTGGAAAAATGGGTGTACGGTCTGCTGCGTGAAAAAGGAATCGAAACGTTTGCGGATTTGCCGGCAGATAAGCTAAAAATTATTGCCTCAGATATTTCGAACGGACAGATGCTTGTGCTGCCTGACGATTTGCCCCGATACGGAATGCAGCCAAGCGATATGAAAATTTCACAAGCTGTGATGATGAGTGCGTCCATTCCTTTTTTCTTTCGTCCCGTCATTTGGAAATCCAACGGGTTCAAGAGGTCATATATTGTCGATGGAGCGCTTTTAAGCAATTTTCCCATTTGGCTGTTTGATACGGAGCATCCGCGTTTCCCGACGTTTGGCTTTCGATTTGTAAAAGAAGAAATTGATACAGCCGCTATTATTCCGACCCCGGTCCATTTATTTAAAAGTATGTTTACGACGATGCTACAAGCTCACGATTTGCGGTATTTGAACGCGGAGACAAAAGAACGAACGGTGCAAATTCCAACGGGGGTGATTACGGCAACGGATTTTGCATTAAAAGAAGAAGAAATTGAGTTTTTATATGAATCTGGTTATACATCCGCCAAGCGCTTTTTAGAAAAATGGGATTTTGAACAGCATAAAATGAATCGGACCGGACGGCAGCTGACAAGAAGAAAGCTCCCGTAACAGGAGCTTTTCTACGGCTGTTTCAAAATGCTGACTTCAACAGCTTCGCCTTTTGCCGGAACGGAATACTGAACGCTTTTGTCTTTTTTGAGCCATGCTTTAACGAGCTGTCCTTTTTTGTATGTTTGATCATCCGAAACTTTTACATAAATAGGCTGTACATCGCTAGAGCCAAGTATTTCTTTGGTTGTATAGTCAAGCGCAGTATCTCGAGGAATGACGTTTGCAATGAGAATTTCATTCTGTTTCACTTCTAAAATTCGCCCTTGAACTAAATAGCCAGCTGGTTTTTTTGACTGCTCGGTGTTTTCAGAACAACCGCTTAAACAAATAAAAAAGAGAAGAAAAAGTGCAGCTGATTGAACGGTAAACTTCATAAGATCTCCTTTCCGTTTCAACATGACTACCATTATAGCGCGTTTGCCCATTTCTTTTCCAGTTTTCAGAGAAAGCAAGAGGTAATCGTTGACGTTATTTCAGCGCTCGTGATATGTTTTAACTCATAAATGCTATTTTTACTAGCAGCCATGCATAGTACGGGAGGTCCTTATATGGATGTTACCTTTTTAACCAATGTTATTCGACATATATTAGAACGAGATAACTTTGTCATTGACTTTGAAGAATCAGACGAACAAAATATTCATTTTTGGCATCGAGACGAGCCGTTTCGCCTTTTTATTTCAGAACAAACGGAGAATTATTTAGTATGGACCGTGTTTGAAAATGAAAAAGAGCAGTGGAGCGGCAAAACATTCCTTCAAGAAGTGACGAATACGTGTAAAGACTGCAGTGATCCAATTGCGCACTGGATTTATAAAGACGGAGGCAAAGCAGGGTATTGCGATCGTTGTCTTCAAACCTTTGGAAATGCGTATTTTACCAATGCTAATGATATCAAGCAAAACCTTCATTTAATTGACAGTTCCATTTGTTTTATTACTGATGAAACAGGGAGCGACTGGTGGATTGCATATGAAGGATTCAAACGAGTAATTGCAAGATTAGAAGAAAATCCCGATCAGAAAGTCAAAATGTACAAGCCTGAATATCCCGTCTTTAAATGGGAAATACATTTTCTAGAGGAAAACAATTCTGCTAGCTTTAAGTTCAAAGATGACTTTGCATCTGGAATTGTACCGAAGGGAAGAATACTCTAACATCCTTGTTATAAGGGTGTTTTTTCTTATAATGGGAAGTTTTTTTAAAAAAATTAATTAATTTAGGTTAAAAAGAAGGAATTAAAGGGTAAAGAGTAGAAGATATATCACTATAGGAAGAATGGGGGAAATAATGATGACAACTACAACAAATTTAACACTGGGGTACAAAATGTACACGATTGATTTTAGCCGTCCAACGCAGTCTAACGAGGCACTGCTTGATTTCTTTAAAGATGTGCAGCACAGACAGGGAAATAACGCAGAAAGTTTTTCTAAAACATTAATGGAAATTGAAGAAATCAAAACAAAATATGTAGATCATGAAATTGTACTGCTGGCTAAATCGCTTGAACAGCAAATAAGCCGCTCAAATGCAGAAAAACTTGAGGTCTGATAATCACCAGAAATGGTCGATTTATCAGACCTTTTTTATTTTTTATTTTTATCGATGTAGCTCTGTCTCCTTGGCTAAAGAGCAGCCAAGGAGACAGAGCTAGGCCTAAGCGTAAGTTGCCCCCTCCCTTGCGGGCTGCCAACTTACGCTTAGGTGAACCTTTTGGGGTGAAGTCAAGGGGACTGGAATCTGGGAGTGTGGCTTTTAGACTGAAGACAGAATAGGGAGTTTGTTTGGGGCGAAATTAAGAGGATGGGGTATCTGGCAGTATAGTTTTTTAGGCGGAAAAGAGAATTCTGTACATTTTAAAGAATGTTTGATTTTATCAAAAGTTGTAGATGAATAGACTATCAAGTCGTTGGAGGCGTTGTATGGTTGGAATTTGCAGCTGGAAGTGTTCAGTGAGCGGAATAAGTATTGCGAGTGTTTACAGTAAGCAGCCGTCGTGGCAGCGGGAGTGTTATTTGGTGACACCTGGTAAAGTTTATTATGAGTCGTGCTATCAAGGGTACGGAGAGTTTGCGGGAATAGATATTTTTTGTTTGATGAGAGAAAGGGGAGCGGAAAAAGAAGACAGTGAAGGGGGAGCGGCTTTTAAGCCTAAGATTGTGCTGGCGAAGTATTACAGCGGACAGCGTTATGAAGAACTGCCGGAATCAGAGCCGTGTCCGTACGGAGGCTATTTTTTTGAAGGGTGGAAGGAAGGGTAGCGAATATACATAAAAGCTGTAGAGATATCTCTACAGCTTGTTATTAACGTCTTGTTTCATCGACAGATTGTTCTAAGTCACTTACTTCTTGCGTAATTGTATTTAATTCTTCTTGCACCGCTTCAGCTTCAAGAACAGGATCTTGAACGATTTCTGTCGTTTCAAGCTCTTCTGCTACAGCCGTTTCTGCAAGCGGCTGTTCTTTAGCAGTGCGCAGAGATTTCACTTTGTTGACAACTTGCGAAGACTGTTCGGAGACTTTTTGTGAAAGACGAGCCGTGCGCTGTTTGAGGTCTTGGCCTTTTGCATATACCGTTTCTTTCACTTGACCTGTTTTAGCAAGTGCTTGATTCGCTCCGTCTTGAATAGAAGCACGCAGCTCTTTTCCTGACTTTGGCGCTACTAGTAAAGCTGTTGTTACACCCACTACGCTACCTACTAGCGTGCCGACTAATAATTCTTTGCTTCCACCTTTTGTTTCTTTACCTACTGTTTCTTTTACGTTTTCTTTTGTCATGACATTTCCTCCTTTTATAATATGTAATATGAAGGGTTTACCATTTTGTTGAATACTTCCTGTAAAACGCAAATGATTCGCTAAAAAAATCTGCAAGTGCCGTCGGACGCTCGTACAGGCTGGTGAAATTTGATTGTATATAGTATTCAACCACCTGACAGAAAAACCTTCTTTTCTGCTATAAAAACAGAAAAAAACTTATCAATAAAATCCGACACAAGAAAACGACAACATTCGTTCTTTGGTAGCATTTTCACTTGAAATTTTATATCATAGAGTGCAAGGAGAATACGTTCTCTTTTTTTAGATGCTGGAGGGATTGAAGAAATGGCTGAATCAAAGTACAGAACGATTTTAGAAGCAAAATCTGGAGAGTTAGAAGCATTAAAAGACAAAGCAATCAAAGACAGCTGGCAGCCGATTTATCATATTCATCCACAGTACGGGCTGATGAATGATCCAAACGGATTGATTCAATTAAACGGTGAATATCACGTGTTTTATCAGTGGTATCCGTACGGTGCGATGCATGGAATGAAGCACTGGGCTCATGTGAAATCTACGGATTTAGTAACGTGGGAACGCCTTCCGGTTGCGTTAACGCCAACGGAAGAATATGAATCGCACGGCGCATACTCAGGCGGCGCGATTGAAAAAGATGGTCAAGGGCTGCTGTTTTATACGGGGAATGTAAAATACGAAGACGGCTCACGTTCAGCTAATCAATGTATCGCGATGCTAGACAGGGATGGAAGTGTAGAGAAATACACGAATAATCCAGCGGTACGAGGTGTTCCTGATGGCTATACAGGACATGTGCGCGATCCGAAAGTATGGAAAGAAAATGATACATATTATATGCTGCTAGGCGCTCAGCGTGAAAACGAGACGGGCGCATTAATTGTATATGAATCAAGCGATGCGCTTCAGTGGTCATTTAAAGGCGAAGTTAAAACATCGCTTCCTGACTTTGGCTATATGTGGGAGTGCCCGGATTACTTTAAACTGGACGGAAAAGATGTGTTTGTCTTTTCACCGCAAGGAATCAAAACGGATGGCCACGATTTTCATAATATTTATAATGTGATTTACGCAGTGGGAACATTCGATGTGGAAAGTTTAACGTTTGAAATGGAGTATTACCGTGAAATTGATAAAGGGTTTGACTTTTATGCACCGCAAACGTTCCAAGATGAAAGCGGACGTCGCTTGCTATTTGCATGGATTGGAAACCCGGACGTTGACTATCCGTCAGACGAATACGGATGGGCCCATGCATTAACTCTTCCTCGTGAGCTTTCGCTTGAAGGAAATGAACTCGTTCAAAAGCCTGTAGAAGAGTTAAATAAGCTTCGAGATCAAGCGGTTCATTTTAGAGGAACGCTAAAAAATGAAGAAGTGATTATTGATGAAGCAACAAACAATGCCTATGAAATCAATATGACGTTCCGCGAGATAGGGGCCAAACAGTTTGGTTTAGAGCTGTTTAATAGTAAAGAAGAAGAGCTTCGCCTCTTGTTTGATACAGAAAAGCAAGAAGTGCGACTCGACCGCTCTTCATTCCACCATCAATATGCAACGGAATACGGTGTGGTTCGCTCTGAAAAATGGACAGCGTCAAACGAAGTCGATGTTCGCGTATTTGTCGACAAAAGCATCGTCGAAATTTATATAAACGGCGGCAAAATTGTCTTCACTTCCCGGGTATTCCCGAAAAAAGATTCCAAATCAGCTGTAAATGTATTTGCAGAAGGATCTGTGGACTACCGCATTGATTATTACGGCATGTCCCGCGGCATTTCGTAAATGAGAAAAGCCAATGAATATCATTCATTGGCTTTTTGGTTTCTATAAAAATAAAATACAAATACATGAAGCAACTAAATGAGGAACAGCTGCAATAATAAAACGTTTCATCCACTCTGTATCCTCTCGCTGCCGGACGGGTGTAAAGTAAGGACCTCTCGTTTCAAATCGAAATGCGTCGAGAAGCGTAACGAGTGCAATCGCTGTAAGTAATATGCCAAGAGGACCTGAAATATAGTAAATATACTGCCAGTTGCCTGCTGTAATAGAAATGATAATCACAATAATTAAAGATATAATGCCAGATATTAATCCTGTTTTCAAACTCAAAATCTCCTTACATCCAGTTTTTGCTTATCTATTTTACCATAACCGAATGAAGGTTTGTATATACGGCTCGGGACGGATATTTACTTCTTAATTGACCTTCTATGTAAGTATCTTCTCGTATAAAATGAGTTTCCTAGCAAAAGCAGTGTCCCTAGAATCCAGCCAGCTGCAGGTGAATAAGGAAAGATATTTTTTAAAGCCATTCCAAAAGAAATAGAGGCTGCTCCGAGTATAAATAAAAGCAGCGTGATTCCTTGACGTTTTTTCATATGTACCACCTCTCTTACTAATTTTACCATAAAATGTGAGTGTAGTAGAATGAAATGTAAGGTGTCATACAAAAAAAGAAGTATATGGTAAAATTTAAGGAGTAGGAAGGGAAGAGGGATGCAATGATTAAAAAAGGATTTATAGCAGGAATCGTGATGGTCGGGATTGTTCTTGCTCTTGCTGCTTTTACAGGGAAGTGGAGCTATCTCTATTTTGTATCAGGCACAATGGGGGCAGTATCGCTCGTTTTAGCTTTGGCATACCTTATTGACAGTATCGTGCTAGGAAGTACAGGCACATTCTTTTCAGCCAAAAAGACGCGCAAGGTGAGCCGAGTTGAAGATGCAAAACGCTTTGGAGCTATTGCAGTACCGAACGTATTAGCTGCTTTGATTTAGGTAGCCGCTGGTTAATGAACAGAAGTCTATAAAAACAGCTTGAGGTACAACCTCAAGCTGTTTTTTATGCGTCAATCTGAACGTTTCCTTCCCGTTTATCACGCAGAGGCATCAGTATACTCACAAATCCAACGACTACTACGGATGATTGCCGCCGTTAAAAAAGTCGTCTGAGCACCTGCAAGCTTTACGACCATGCCTCCAAGAAGAGGAGCAGTAAGTAAAACGGCACTCGTTAAGGTGTTAATGAATCCGTACACTTTTCCGAGGTGTTCCTTGTCGCTGCATGTTTGAACGATATAGTTAAACAGCAGTAAATTAAGCCCAACTCCGGCCCCTCCAATAGGTGCAGCAATCAAAATGAAATAGCGTGACATAACGGCTGGATTAAAGCAGCTGATAAAAAATAAAGACCCTCCAAATAGAAGCAGGCCGAGTGATAAAAGTCTAAATGGATGGTGAACCTGTTTTTTTCTATTAAGATATACTCCTGTTGCTAGCGCTCCCAGTCCGATTCCAGAAAGCAGCCAGCCGAGTATTTCCGGATGGTGAGGCAGTACATCTCGAAGGAAGATGCTAATTTGAGCGTCAACAAGCATGACTACAAAATACGAAAGGTGAAACAGCATAACGACGCGTAAAAGGATTGAGTGCTGAAAGACGATTTTCCAGCCGTTTGAGTACGTTTCTTTCGGTTGATGGGAAGAACGAGCAGCTTGCCCTTGAATGTTTTTACCTGCTTTTTTAAGTGAAAACAACACGCCGATAGAAATTATACAAGCTGCGGCGTTAACTAAAATGCATGCTTTTGGCGTTGTAAACGTCAGCGCGGCGGCTCCGAGAAACGGCCCCACAACTTTGGCAATTTGAAACATAATGTTTTGTAAAGTAGAGGCCTGAAGCAGCTGTTCTTCTTTGACCACTTCTCGAACGTAAGCGAGCTGTGCGGGCACTTTCATAACAGAACTCATCGAGCGCAGCGTCAGCACTCCTAGTGCCAAAAGCGGTTCATTTGTGAAAAATAATAGACATGTGAACAGAAGACGGACTAGTTCAGACAGAAACATCAGCTGTACTTTATCGCAGCGGTCCGCTAAATTTCCTGCTGCTTGACTTAGCAGGATGCTAGGCAAAGCGTACGCGACTGGAATAAGCGTAATCCAGAGGGAATTTGCGTGCCACACGTATGTAAAAAGCGTTATCACCGCAAACATATCGAACAAATCTCCGAAGCTTGCTGCAGTGCTTGAAATAAATAATCTTTTATAAGAAGAATTAGCAAACAGCTTTTCTTTTTTCAATACCTTCATTCCTTTACGTGTTGTTCGTAAAAAATAATCGCATCTTCAATAAATTGAAGGACTTCGCTGTCAATAGGGTAGAGATTAAGTGAACTTGATGCCTCAGGAGATTTGCGAATATCCCAAAAAGTTTCTTCTAAAGCGGTATGCTGCCCAAATAGTTCAGCTGATAAAAGCAGAATATCTGCTGCAATCAGCTGCCCATCTTCAGATTGAGGTGCACGCTGATGCTTTAAGCAAAGCTGAATTCGCTTTATTATGCTAATCCATTTATCGGCACTCGCATTCTCCATTTTCGGCAAATCATGCTGCAGAATCTCGCGTTCTTCTAATGAAAGCGAAAGCAGATCCGTCCAGCTGCTCTTGACATTAGTTTCATTGTCAACTAAAGGAAGGAGCTGCTTCCAATTCAATTCACCTTCTATTTTTATACTGTTGCGAAGCGTGTGCGTGTGTTCTAAAGCTCGCTGAATTTCTGAAGCATTTTGCTGAAGTTTTTGCTGATGAATCCCTAGAAGTTCATCAATACTTACTTGATGAAGAATAAGTTCAATATCTCGCAAAGGAACGGCTAAGTTTTTTAAAAGGGTAATTTTCTCTAATGTGACTAAGTCCGTTTCCGAGTAAGAGCGCTTTCCATTTTCGGCTTTTGACGACGGATGAAGCAAGCCAATTTGATCGTAGTAACGAAGCGTACGCACCGTGAGGCCTAATTTTTTAGCGGCTTGCCCCGTAGAAAAATAAATCATGTTTAATCCCTCCAAAAAAATGCTTGCAGGTAACGTTACGTCACCTTTTACAGTGAATATATGTAAAAGGGAGGCGAAGTAAATTGAAACAAAAAAATCAAGGATTATGGACGATAAAATCATTCGTAATTATGCTGGTCGTCACGTTTGTGGGTGTGCCTATCTTAATTGAAGGCATATTGCAGGATGCTTTACATTCCCTGTTTAAAAATGATCTTTATGCTGGAACAGCTACTGGGTTTGTTATGGCAGCTGTGTTTTTATCAGCTCTGTATGGGCTGATGGTTCAGACTGGTGATAGAAAAATTGGTTTTCAATCGTTTTCAAAACGGCACTGGCCGCGCATTCTTTTTTGGCTTTTTGTGCTGATCTTAGGAAGTGTGGCAATTGTTGTGCTAATGGAATGGTTTGGTATGACGTATGAAAATAAAAAAACAGCCAGTTTACAGCAGGACCTGTCGCTGTTTTCATTTATACTTGCTTTTGTTTCAGCCGCTGTAATCTCACCTTTTTATGAAGAGATTATCTACCGAGGATTTTTTTATACGTGGCTGAAACGTAAAGGAGGAATTGTGTTTGGATTGGCGGGAAGTTCGTTTATCTTTATGCTAGTGCATATTCCAACGTACAATACCTTGCCCGTTAACTTTTTATCAGGTCTCGTGTTTGCATGGGTGTACGAAAAAACAAAGTCGCTGCTTCCAAGTATGATCATTCACGCTTGTTTTAATGGAATTGCCGTTATTTTAACAGCGTTAGCTTAATGGAATTTCGATAACGAGTAAGCTATGATTTATCTTACCATATTATGTATAATAAAGAAGCTAATTACAAAAAAATAAACGGAAAATGAACCCGGAAATTGCTAGAAGCACTGCCTGTTCCTAGCCGTTTTTTGTATATGCACGCACGCTTAAGGCTTGTCTTAAAGTGGACGTTAAGGTGTATGATAAGAGAGAGTAAAGAAAGCCATAAAAAGGAGAGGGTATCGATGCAATATCGAAAGCTTGGAACAACAGGTCTGGAAGTATCAAATTTATGTCTAGGTACTATGGCGTTCGGGCGATGGATTGACGAAAAAGCGTCGGCAGCTATTTTACATAGCGCCATTGACAATGGAATTAACTTCATTGACACAGCCAACTATTATGGAAAAGGGCAGGATGAAGAGTTTAGATATGGCACAGGAGAATCTGAAGAAATTATTGGACGCGCGTTAAAAGGAAAACGAGATGATGTTGTGCTTGCAACAAAAGTCGGCATTGCCGTAGGGAAAGGCAAAAATGATAAAGGCCTTTCACGCACACATATTATGAGAGAAGTGGATAATCAGCTGCGACGACTGCAGACAGACTACATTGACCTTTATCAAGTCCATCTTTTTGATCACCATACACCTATGGAAGAAACGCTTCGCACGCTAGATGATTTAGTTCGCCAAGGCAAAGTTCGTTATATTGGCTGCTCCAATTATGCCGCGTGGCAAATCGCAAAGTCTCATCATATTAGTGACAAAATGAATCTTGAAAAATTCATTTCCGTTCAGCCTCAGTATAATCTTCTCTCTCGTGAAATTGAACAAGAGCTGCTGCCGTTTAGTCAATCTGAAGGTGTAGGCGTTATGGTATACAGTCCGTTAGCGCGCGGCATGCTTTCAGGAAAATATAAAACATCAAATGACGTGCCGCCAGAAAGCCGCGCTGCGCATGGTGAAAAGCTGCTGCGAAACTACTTTACAGATCGAAACTTTCAGCTGGTGGAGCAGTATCGCAAGTTAGCAGAAAAAAATGAAGTAAGCTTGTCTCAGTTTGCTCTTTCATGGGTATTGAATCAACCCGCTGTAACATCAAGCATTATCGGAGCTAGTAAATTGCACCACGTAACAGATGCCGTTGAAATTAGCGATTGGACATGGTCAGAAGAGCTGTTGAATACCGTAAATTCACTGTATTGATAAAAAGTCCGCAGGTGCACCTGCGGACTTTTGTGTTTAAATTTTAATTTCTTTTTGCGTTAATTTTGCTTCTAGTGAGTCGTACAAAGTGAGCTTATAGTTAATTTGTTCAAGGTATTTAAAGGTTTTGGCCATTTCTTCTTCCACCGCTTCTTTGTGCTGAAGCATCATGTTTTTTCGTTCTTTAATCGTGCTTTCGCCTTGTTTATAGAGCTCTACATAGCGCTTGATTTCTGCAAGCGGCATGCCCGTTGAACGCAGAGCTAAGATAAAACGGATCCATTCAATATTCGTATCATTATAGAGGCGCTTTCCATTTTCATCACGCTCTACAAAAGGAAGAATTCCTTCTTTTTCATAGTAGCGTAAAGTCGGTGCGGAAAGCCCGGTTTTTTCATTCATTTCCTTCATGCTATAAGACAAGATAGTTCACTCCCACTCATGAATCGTAAAGCTTACTTTAAGGTATATGATAATCGATAGCTTAACGTTTTATCAAATTACTTTTCGTTTATTTCAAAAATATGGAACTTTTATACAGTTTGTCCGTAATAACAAGTAAACAATAAGAAACTTACTGTAAAAGGTTAAGTAAAGGGGATAGAGTAATGAAAAAAATAAAATGGATTAGTTTTATCCTGCTGCTGATTTCAAGCGGAGTGTTTTTTATCAATCATCAGTACGCCATTTTACTAGCGGCTTGGACCACTTACGGAATGGCTTTATCAATCCTAGTTCATTTCTTTTCATACGGTATCAAGGATTCGAATCAAGAGTAAAAAGCGTATAGGCGTTTCTTATTGTCTTCAAAATAAGAGAAGATGATGAAAGGGTGGAAGAAATGGAAGAACTTTTTTGGATGATTTTATTCGGAGCGTGTATATGGGTGCCAATAATTTGGAATAAAATTGCGATTGGCAAGCGCATTGCACACGAAGAAAAGAAAGCAGGACGTGATTTAACAGGGGAAATCAATCCGTTTACCGGAGGAAGAGTGTAAATAGGCGTAGAAAAAAACTGTGACAAAAGTATTTTCGGTGAAAGAAGATCCGAATGATGAATCGAGATTCTTAATGCAGAATCAACTTCGTTCGGTTTTTTTATTAGTATGGTGAACGTAGGTGTCATGTATATAGTAGTTTCTAGCTGTTGATTGGAGGACAAGGTGAAGACTCCTGCGGGAAAAGCGGAACAGTTGAGACCCCGCAGGAGCGCAAGCGACGAGGAGGCTCACCGGCCGCCCGCGGAAAGCGAAGCCTTGCACGGAAATCAACAGCGGTGTAACAAGAATTCCAGCTTATTTATCTCATTTGTTCGTCCTTAGGTTGGAGTAATTTTGTTATGTCTCAGCCTCTTCATTAGTAAAGAAAACAATAGTTTAATTTTGTTAGTAATAGTATAATTAACCATATTTATTTTGAATAGAAAGGCTGATGAAAAGGTGTTAACATTCTTTTTGGCCGGCATGGTATTTGTGCTGGTTATGATTATTTTTCCGCGTACGCTGTGGGTGCCCAGCGGAATGGTAGAGCGTCTCAGCAAGAAAAAGTGGTTTCAAAATCACTGGCTAAGCGGAGGCTATTTGTTTGGCATTAATGCTTTATATTTTGGTACTACAATATTTTTACTCTATTTTCTTATGTTTACAGATATCCCTTATCTACATATTGTTCTTATGTTTTTAGCGACGATTGTAAGTATTTTCACGTGGAGCACTTTTAGTGCAGCATGGACAGGGCCATTTAAAGACCGTCTTAAAATGGCTTTAACAGGAAGCAGCTTTTATTTAATAATGGCATTAATTATGGTAATCCAGTGGCTAAGCGTTAAGCCTCTGTATCCCAATGAAGATACGTTTATGCGAGCCTTAGGGTGGATGCTTGGCTTTTTTGTTTCCGCCGTCGCTTTTAGTATATGTTTTATCTTCACTGCGTTTCTTGGAAAACGTTCAGCGCGTGTGTAAGGATATCATTCTTTTATTAACGTTCTTTTCTAGTTAACTACTATTGACGAAAGTAGGGGGAAATGTGATTCGAGAAATTTTAGCTTCCGATGCAGCTGCTTTTTTAGCGTTAAATAAAGAGCTTGATAAAGAAACAGCATATATGCTGTACGAAGAAAATGAGCGTGCAACTACACTTGAACAGCAGAAAAAAATGATTACCAATTTTTTAAAGATGCCGAACTCGACCATTTTAGTGGCGGAACAAGACGGACGGCTTGTTGGTCACTTATCTGTGATTGGCGGAAGCGTCAACCGAAAAAAACACAGCGCATACTTAGCTGTTGGCGTGCTTCAATCTTACGGAAACCGAGGAATAGGAACTTCGTTGTTTAAAGAAATGGAGAGATGGGCAGCGCAGAGCGGCATTAAACGAGTGGAGTTAACGGTGATGACACACAATGAACCGGCCATTTCGCTGTATAAAAAGATGGGTTTTGAAATAGAAGGGAAAAAAGTATGTTCACTCGTTGTAGACGGAGATTTAGCCGATGAATACTATATGGGGAAGGTTTTTGATAAAAACGTGCTTAAAGGAGAAATGAACATGGAAATGACGATTGTTCAGTTAAATGAATGGGTGATAAAGCTTCCTAAAAAGCTTGAAGTATTCTCTGAAGTAGCGGCGTCAAACCGTCCTGCTCCTAAGAAGTGGTCACCAAAAGAAATTGTGGGGCACTTATGTGACTCAGCCATTCACAATTTGCAGCAGTTTATCAATGTGCAGCATGAAAAAACACCTTTGGCCCTGATGTCTTATAAACAAAATGAATGGGTAGAACTGCAGCACTATCAAGATACGTCCATGGAAGAAATAGTTGCCCTATGGCGCAGTTTAAATAAGCAAATTGCTTCCGTTCTTTCTCATATACCAACAGAAAAGCATATGTATCAATTTGAATTAGAAGATGGAAAGTTCGTTTCGCTCCAGTGGTTGGCTAAAGATTATATCGCTCATTTAGAGCATCATATTAAGCAAATTGACGCTCAACTGCCGCTAGGAGGCGAAGTGAATGAAAAAAGAACGTAAAAAAGAAGAATCTCAGGTGAAAGTCGATTTCAGAACAGGCCGCGCCTATGGTGATCATGAATACATAGGAGGTTCAAAAAAAGGCGTGCTTCTTGCTTTGTTACCAATTCTGATCATTGCCGGAGGTATACTTTTTTGATGGTAAAATGACAAAAGCCGCATTATAGCGGCTTTTGTCATAGAGGTGCTGAGTTTTGCTTTCTTCGGGATTGGTACGGCTTTCTAGGTTGGAAAAGCCTGCGTGTTCCGCGACTATTTTAGCTGCAGAAGGAAGCGTTTCGACTCTTTCCCAAGATTCTGGAGTCCACAGTTTTGATCGCTTGAACGCTTTGCTGCAATGGAGAAAGCATTCTTGTACTTCGACGCTGATAGCAAGCAGCGGAGTTTTATTGTGAACCGTCATTGTTTCAAGCATCGTTTTGTCTTTGACAATACAAGCTTTGCCGTTCACCCTCAGCGTTTCTTCTATGCCTGGAATCAAAAAAAGCAGCCCTATTTGAGGATTAGATAAAATATTTTCCAATGAATCTACTTTTTGATTGCCACTCCTCTCTGGAATCAATAGCCTTTTCTCATCAACGACTTGTACAAAACCAGCATGATCACCCCGCGGAGAACTGTCGCAAATTCCTTTATGATCAGCTGTAGCAATGATGACAAAAGGGGAATGTTTAATAAATTCCCGGCAGTGTCGATCTAGATAAGAAATTATTTTTTGATGTGCCAATTTGTTAGGCGCGCCGATTATACCGCGAAGTTCTTCCTTCGTTTTTACTTGTTCTTTAAAGTGAATGTTTTCCATTCCTTTTTTCACTCTTACTTTTTGCGTATACTGAAAATACCATTTTCACATATGAAATACTATATTTTTATGCTCAAAAAAACAGAAAAGTCAGTATATTTAAATGAAGTAGAAGTGTTACACGCTAGCTTCGGTCTTTTTTTAAATTTTTGATTGCATTATCAAAAATGTCATTAACCGTCTTCATATGTTCACTGACAAGATGATTCGAGTCTTTTTCTCGCTGGCGCATGTCTTTTAACAAATCATCCATATCATCTAGCAAACTTTGAAAATACTCATCTTTTTGTTCTTCTTTCATTGTGGAATCGTCCATTTCATCAAGCTTATCGAGCTTATCTTCAATTTTTTTGAAGTATTCATCTCTCAAGAATCTCACCTCATTTATAAAGTAGCTTTCTGCTTATTGTATGCACAATGTTTGTTTGCATGAGTAAGAAGTAGAAAGTACATAAATAAAAGAAGAGTCTGAAAAACTCATTTGCTCCTTAGTAGGTTACTTTTTAGTTCCCATATTACTTTAAAGTGCGTACTTTTCTTTCTTGTTTCCATGCTTCATAATGAATTTTGTCAGGGAATAACAAGACATTTAATGAATCGATTGGTCGTTGGATTCGCCTTCATACTAATTAATTTCTAAAATAGAGATATAAAAATTTCAGGAGGTTTTATGAATATGAGAGAAATACTGCAGGGGAAACTAGGATTTGGAACAGCACCACTGGGCAATATGTATCGTAATATTCCAGAAGAAGAGGCCATAGCAACGGTTGATGCTGCTTGGGAAAGCGGCATCCGTTACTTTGACGCAGCCCCTCTTTACGGAGCTGGCTTAGCAGAAATGCGCCTTGGTGAAGCACTATCAAAAAGAAACCGCGATGAGTATGTGCTAAGTACAAAAGTAGGTCGCGTCATTTCAGATGAACTAGAAGACACATCTTCACGTGACATGGGAGAAAAAGGCGGGCTTTTTGAATTCGGCCGTAAAAATAAAATTATCAATGACTACAGCGCGGATGCAACTCTTCGTTCAATCGAGCAAAGTTTAAACCGTTTGAAAACAGATCGCTTGGACTTTGTGTATATTCATGATGTTGCGCAAGATTTTTATGGAGATGAGTGGGTAGGACAATTTGAGTCTGCTCGAACGGGCGCATTTCGTGTGCTTACGCGCTTGCGTGAAGAAGGAGTTATTAAAGGATGGGGACTTGGAGTAAACCGAGTAGAACCAATTGAAATCATGCTGGAGTTAGAAGAAGCAAAGCCGGATGTATCATTGCTAGCGGGCCGATACACGCTGTTAGATCATGAACGTGCGCTGCAGCGAGTGATGCCCGAAGCCGTAAAGCATAATATGGACATTGTTGTCGGCGGACCATACAGCTCAGGCGTTCTTGCTGGAGGTACGCACTTTGAATATCAAAAAGCATCTTCAGAAATTATGATAAAAGTAGAAAAAATCAAAGCGATTGCAGATCGTCATCAGATCAGCATTAAAGCCGCTGCTGTCCAATTTTCACTGGCTAATCCAGCGGTTGCTGCTGTTATTCCTGGCGCCAGTCGTCCAGAGCGTATTGCTGAAGACAAAGCGGCATTAAATACAGTAATTCCGGCAGCCTTCTGGGAAGAAATGCGTGAACAGCAGCTTGTAGCTTCTTATGCTCCGCTGCCAATCAATGTTAAATGAAGAAGTAGTTAAAAACTATATCAGTGTAAACGCTAAGTAAATCTTTATTTGAAGTTTTGACGTATTGCGCTATAATTAATTGTAAAGAAGCTTATTGATAGAAATTCATCATATATGTTTTTTTATCTTTGGTGACTTGACTATATGTAGATATATGAAGGGCTGGATAACAAGTATTGAAAAATGCTGAGTCGTTAACCCATCATAAAGAAATTTGTACAGCTATGCACAAATCTCTTTATGATGGGTTTTTTTGTGGAGGAGTGAATATGTTGGAGACAACTAATAAAGCAGCAAGCTCTAAAACAGGCTAATAGTTTTTGAGCTTTTTGCTAACATGAATAGAATCAATGTAAGGAAATTAGATAAAAGGAAGGGATACAAAGGTGTTGGAACTATTTTTACGTAAAAAAAGGCAGTATCTAATTACGACATATCAATTTATTTTAAATGTCTCACTGATTATCCTTGGATTTATACTCGTTTATTTTTTATTGAGAGAGCTTTTTTATATTATGAATGATGCCTTAACAGGAAATAATAACGTTCATAAAATCCTTGGAAAAGTACTTGTTTTCTTTTTATATTTTGCTTTTGTTTCGATGATTATGACTTACTTTAAGGAAAGCTGTCATTTCCCATTAAGTTATCTCTTATATATTGGAATTACTGCCACAATACGATTTATTATTGTGAATAACAATTATCAAATTGGAAGTTTATTTTTATCGCTAGGAATTATTGCTTTAACGATTAGTTACTTAATGTTAACGAAAAAAAGATTAGAAGATAATGAAAGGAGAATTTGAATATGAGTAGAAATAGAGAGCATGAATTTAGTAACTTGGTGCGCGAAATCCGTAAAGAGCAGGTTGGAAATGGACCGAGAGAAATCACTACTCGTTTTGTAGATACGTGGGCTGTTAGCGAAATGAAAGGCAATCTTACGAATGTAGAAAAGTTTATGATAACTTCTTCTGAAGGCAAAAGGATGGTTCATGAGGCACGCACGGAACTAGTGAAAAAAATTTATGATTGTTCAGAGATAAGAGATAAGTTTGAAAAACTTGTCCATGCAAAAATTATAAGAGTTTTTTCAGACATTAACATTGAAGAAGATGTCGCGATGACTACTTTTGTTTTTGATAAAAAGTTAGACGATTAACTAAAATAGTTTTTTGAAAGAAAGAGGGGTTTAGTGACGCCAAACAACAGAAATATAGCGGATGTTGCTATTGTGAAGAGTAAGTGTAAAAGAGCATCAAAGGCTTTGATGCTCTTTTCATCTAGGCGCTTATCTGTTCTTGACGCCGCTCATCAGCAAAAACAAAGGAATGCGCATTCGACGTTCGTAGGTTTCAGCGCTGTCGAAGTGTTCTTTTTGAGGGCATGCTTCCTTTAAATGTGTGACGGTAAATCCACTTTTCTGCATTAAAGAAAAGTACTCTTCAAGCGTGCGATGATACTTTTGAACGTATCCGCCCATCCAGTGCTGCTGACGGAATCCCATTGAGAAATAGTTATCCACCGTCCAGTTTGTGCGCAAAGAAGAGGGCTGCAAAGTGGAAGTAATGACTGGATGTTCCACAGAAAAAATAAATCTTCCTTCAGGTTTGAGCGCTTGATTCACTTTAGTGAAAATGGAGGCTAAGTCTTCCATGTAGTGGAGAGACAGTCTTGCAGTAACCAAATCATATTCGGTGCGTGGTGGAGTATAATGCTCCATCGATTCATGGAGCGCTCTTGCATTTGGATAGTTTGAAAGCTGTTGCTGAGCTGCGTTTATCATATTGATCGAGCCGTCTACTCCGGTATAAGAGAAACATCCCTGTTCAAGAAGCTCCACGCCAAATCCAGCATTTCCGCACCCTAAGTCTAAAACGTCTGCATCTGTAACGTCACCTAGAAGCTGTAAAATGACCGGTTTTTCAATCGTATCGTTGGCATTTTCTTTTTGCTGCCGGCGTTTTGTATAGGCTAGAAACGTCTCGTCATTATCGTAAAATTCAGTTCCTGTTGAGATCTTCAACTAAATCAGCCTCCTTTGTGCAAGGTACCTTATTATACGTATAATTTGAAATTATTCACAAGGGTTTTGATGAATATAGAAATTATGTTTTATTTTGGAGATGGCGTTATCATGGGGAGTAACGGGTTTATGGAAGATAAGTCTAAAAGCTAAGAGTTGAGTATAGAAAGGATCAGTCTATGCGTAACTCTTAGCTTTTGCTTTGAAGTCGTAGGAAACCATTTGTTTTTGGCGTCGTTCTTATTTCCGTAATTTTTCAACAATTGCTGCTTCTATTTGCTGAGATAATACGCTGCTAATCTCTTTTTCATTCTCCACTTTTTCTAAAATGAGCTGCTTATTACCTGTCTTGATTTTTAACATCGTACCTGAGTGGATGGAGAAACCATCTCGCAGCTTTTTAGGAATAGTAAGTCGAAAACGGTCATCAATTTTTCGAGATTGAGCTGTAAATGTTAAAGTCGTTTTCTTACCAAAATTCATTTCATATTTCTGAATCACAATGTTATTTTCTTTGTTAATAAAAAATTGGACCTCCATGTTTGCATCCAGTTCGACGGACGTTAAAAGTTCAGAAGTGAGCTGAATCTGCCGGCCGGCTAATGTTACATAATAAGGAGGAGACGCCGCAGGTTTTTGTGAAAGCGCTATCGATTTTTCGTCTCTTTTTTTCATCACAATTTGCTGTTCTACCACGTATAGTTCTACATAATCAAAGGGCTTAAGTTCATAGTCATTTCGCAGGGATCTCGGAATGACTATTCTACCCATGTGGTCAATTGTTCGAATGAAGATATGAGAAGGAACCGGGACATTTTCATCATGATGATCGATAATAATCCAATCATCACAGCTCCGTAAAAAAACTTTGTCGTTCGTCTTGAGTTTCGTTAGTTGCATAAACAAAGAAGGAAGGGATACTCTTCCCATTTCGTCAATTATACACTCTTCTTTTTTTGTACGCATCTTGCTATTTAATCCTTTCTAAAAACATTTTAGATGGGGTATGTTACTTAAATTACACAGCATTTATTTCTTTGTCAAATGAAGCAAATGAGTATTTATTCATTCTACAGATTGAGAAATACAGGAAGTTTGACCTCGTTCAGTAGATGCACAGCTGTCCCGTGTAAATGGTCATCATCTGTAGAAAACAGTTAATCTGTTAATTAGAAAAGCATAGAATATAAGCGTTTTTCTTTCTTTTGATTTTATTGTCAGAAACAAAGGTTTAAAAAGGAGCTTCCTTCCTTTTCTGAAGAGTAGGTTTTTTATTGAAAAAATGCAGTCAGATTTACGCTGAATGATGAATAGATTTATGCATATTAAGTCGAGAAAAAAATTTCAAGCGGAGCTTTTTTACTTGTTTTGAAGAGCAGTTATAGTTAGAAAATAAAGAAAAAAGCTCAAAGCAATGAGCTTTGAACCAATTTTTTATCGTTTTTCTACCAGCAGTAAGCTGAAGGTAGCAAGCGGTCCTAAAGCAAGAGATAATAAGAACCAGTTCAGACCCGTTCGATTTTTACCTTGCGCTAATCCGGCATTAATTAAAGCCAGCGTTCCCCATCCTACAACGTATTGATTATCCATATGACACCCCGCTAATAATTGTTTCTTTATTTAATTAACAAAATCTATATTAGCATAAATATCCATATTTTTGATTGGAATTCCTGAATTAGGGTGGAGAAACGGTGAATTTCTTCAAGAAGCAAAGTTCTTATTCTCCTTAACTTAGTGAAGGTAGTAGTGAATAAGAGAAGGGTGCACGTAGTAGATGTGAACATATTGAGGTCGATGATAGTGAAGCTGATGCATATATTGATTCATAAGCCTTTGAATGGCGTTATACACATTAGGCGGATAGCCATAATAGCCGTGGTGAATACCAACTCGAAACAAGGAAACGGGCGTCGTGTTATTGGTTCTGCACATTGTTCTACACTCTTCTGTGCTTTTAACCTTGCGCAGCTGCTTCACCCGCTGGTGCAGCTTTTCGCTGTCCTAGTTCTTGATCGAGTATAAAAATAGCTGGAGGGTTATTTTGGGAGATTTTTAGACGGTCTACAATCGTTTGAGCTTGGGCCTCTTCGTCGACTTGCTCTCGTAAAAAGTCCTGCATGATGACTAACGTTTGAGGTCATTCGCTTGGCTGATAAATTGAAGCGCTTGACGATAAGAATTCGTGACGAACATCTCATGCCCCAATACTTTTTGAAACGTTTCTAACGGTGTCCCAAACTCACTTGGCTGAGCAGGCAAAGAGCTTAATTCTACCGTTCCGCCGCGGTCAACTAAGCAGTCAATGAGTTTTAGCATATGAGTGCGCTCTTCTTCAGACTGCAGACGCAGCCAGCTGCCCATTCCTTTATAGTTTAATCGATTCATATAGTTAAACATAGCTAGGTATAAAGTCGAAGAGACGTGTTCAAGTTGAATTAAGTTATTGAGCAGCTTTTGAATTTGTTCGTTCATACTCGTTATTCCTCCTTAGGGAAAGGGTTTCTTTCATATATTACCTGCAACCATCACGCTTATAATCTGCAAAGATACTATATTTCACTTCTTTAAGTAGGTAACTTGCCCATCCTTTATTGGTGCCTTTTACTTACATATAAGGGTTGTATAATATAGGAATAAGAGTAGTTTAAAAGTATCTTTTTTTAGATGGTTAAAATTACTATGTTCTATTTAACCAATTTAGTGATAAAATTGTCACTCTGTGCAATTTTAATTGGAGTGAAGGAGTCAGAAAAATGAATATGCAACACGTATTAATACCTGGATTTGAAAAGCTTGCGAGCTTTGTTTTCTGGTATCCATTTATCATGTCTTTATTTTGGATTGCAGGCACGCTTATTTACATACGCTATCGCGACCGAGATCCTAAAGTTGATTTTTCAACAATTGATTGGCCGTTAGTGAGCTTTTTAGTGCCTTGCTATAATGAAGAAGAAACGATTGAAGAAACGCTTAAGCACCTTTTGGCGTTAGATTATCCGTCTAAAGAAATCATCCTTATTAACGATGGAAGCACGGATGGAACAGCTGATATATTAAAGGACATCAGCAGAAATCACCCTGAAGTTCGTGTGATTCAGCTTTATGAAAATAAAGGAAAAGCCAATGCGTTACATTTAGGTGCGCACGCATCTAAAGCAGAGTTTTTAATCTGCTTAGATTCCGACGCTATTTTAGATCAAAACGCTCCGTATTATCTAATCCATCATTTTCTTCATAAAGGGGAACGGCTGGGAGCCGTTACCGGAAATCCGCGCATTCGAAACCGTAACACACTGCTGAGTCGCATTCAGCTAGTGGAGTATTCTTCTATTATCGGTTCTATTAAACGAACACAGCGAATTTTAGGAAAAGTAATGACGGTCTCAGGCGTAGTGGTGGCTTTTCGAAAGAAAGCACTTGTGGACGTCGGGCTGTGGGATCGTGACATGATTACGGAAGATATCGCTGTGAGCTGGAAGCTGCAGCAGCGCTTTTGGGATATCCGCTATGAACCGCGGGCATTGTGCTGGATGCTTGTGCCTGAAACCTTAAAAGGAATTTGGAAGCAGAGAGTACGCTGGGCTCAAGGCGGACAAGAGGTAATGCTTCGCCACTGGAAAGTGTTATTAAAATGGAAGCAGCGCAGAATTTGGATTGTATACCTAGAGCAGTGGATCAGTACTCTTTGGTCATTCGCATGGCTGTTTGTGACTATCATGCTGCTTGTTACGGCGAGCAGCCCTCAAGACATGCTGTTTTGGTTTACGTTTACGTCATTTTCCCTTGTGTTTATGAGCTTAATTCAGCTGTTTATTGCGCTGAAAATTGATTCAAAATACGACAACGTGAAGCGGTATTACGTATGGGCTGCATGGTACCCAGCGCTTTACTGGATTGTGAATACGATTGTGGTAGTGGGTGCATTTCCTCGTGCTATCAGATCGAGAGTGAAAGGAGGCTATGCTACATGGAGCAGTCCAGACCGCGGCTTAACGAAGAGCAAATCATGATTCAAGCCAAACAGCCTCTTGCTCGATTCGTGATAAGCATCATTGTTTCATCTGTTTTTTGGCTCTATTGTGCTATTGTTCTTTGGTTTTTCCTTTCAGCTGTTATCGGCGTAAATGACCGTTACAGCGGGGTATTAAAAATTGCGTTCAAAACGACGAACGGCGAAATTCGAACGTTTTTAGTAATTGGACTCGCTATTTTTTGCTTCTTTTTCCTGGCTCTGTTTTTATGGAGATCCTACAATAAAAAGAGATTTGGAAGCTTAAACCGACGAAAAGAGCCGGCGTATACGAGTGTTAAAGATTTAGAGCGTCTTGAGCTTTTATCGAAGGATCAAATTCAAGAGCTTCAGCGTGCACAGTACATCGAATTTGATGTTAATCCGTTAAAACATACTGAAGAGAGGAAGCACGCATGAAGAAATATGTATTCTTTCTTTTGATTGCGGTAGCGGTAGTCGGCTTTATTTTCTTTAAAGTAGTGAACTGGGAAGACAAGGCGAAAGCAACAACGACCGTGGAGCCAGCGCTTGAGACGAACGGATGCTTAGGTTTAAATTATCATCGCGTGCGCAAGCATAATTGGTTTAATCGAGTTGTCAGCTCAGTTACAAAGTCTGACGAACTGACAGAGTACAGCGTCTACAGCAATGATTTTGAACATCAGTTGAAAAAGCTGAAGGAACTTGACGCTACGTTCGTTACGCCAAAAGATATTGAAACGTATCAGCAAAAAGGCACGTTTCCAAAACGCTGCGTATGGATTTCATTTGATGATATTGACCGTACCGTTTATCAAAACGCGTTTCCAATTTTAAAAAAGGAAAACATTCCGTTTACGCTATATGTAATCGCAGGACAAGTGGGGGCAGAGGACTTTCAAAATTTAAACATGGCTTCGTGGAGTCAGCTAAAAGAAATGAAAGACAGCGGCCTTGCGACAATCGGTTCGCATACATATAATATGCACCGTTTAGAAGAAGGCAAGCCTTTATTTCTGACGCCTGCTAAATACAGCGCGTTTGCTGAAGATTTACGAAAAAGCAAAGAAACGATTAAGCGACATTTAGGGGTAGACCCTGTTTACTTTGCGTATCCATATGGCAATGCAAATGATGACGTAGCTAAAATTGTGAAAAATGCCGGTTTTCACCAAGCAGCTATCCTAGCTCCCCACCTTATTACAAAAGATAACGATCCGTATTATCTTAATCGAATTGTTGTGTATAATAAAACCTTTCAAGACCTTGTTCTTCCGTGGCTGGCGCGTACAAGCTCGTAAGAAGAAAGTGAAAAAAGCCTCTGTCTAAAGCAGAGGCTTTTTTTCTTTTTACCATCAAAAGGTATGTCAATTACGTGAAGAAAGTACACTTTCATTTCTATAAAAATCATTTTAATGGTACCATAGAAAAGTTGTGATAAAAGATATGGATAAACGAAACTATCTATCAATCCTTTTACAAACTGCGTGTAAGAAGTTTTTAAAGGTGTAAAGAGGAAAAGCAGCAATTGTACGCTTACTATTTTACGAATGTAAGGCAATCGGACAAACTAATTCGCTGTCCATTGCTGATTAAATTGTATTCATTATTCACGATTCCTCTCTATCATTTCGTCATGGGTTTTGTTTTATCGTTAAAATTTTGATAAAGGTGTATAGGATATGGAAAACAGGCATTTTGAATATAAATTTAAAGAAGCGCTGAAAAAACTAAATGATATAGAACTTGCGTTAAACGAATCATCGATTGTAGCGATTACGGATAGCCGCGGATTCATCAATCACGTGAACGATAAATTCTGCGAAATTTCTAAGTATGAAAGACATGAGCTCCTCGGTCAAGATCATCGCATTATTAATTCGAAACATCATTCAAGCTTGTTTTTTAAAGAGTTGTGGAGCATGATCAGCTCTGGTAAGGTATGGCACGGAGAAATAAAAAACAAGGCAAAAGACGGTTCATATTACTGGGTGGATACAACCATTGTTCCTTTTTTAGATGAACGGGGCAAGCCGTATCAGTACGTATCGATTCGTAATGATATTACAAAACGAAAAGCATATGAAGAAAAAATTAAGCAAATGGCTTATTATGATCCTTTAACCAATTTGCCTAACCGCTACTGGTTAAACAGGCAGCTGAAAAAACTGCTTTTAGATGGAGAATCTCCTGAACAGCTGGCCATTTTATTTTTAGACTTAGACCGCTTTAAATCAATAAATGATACGCTTGGCCATCATCACGGAGATGTGCTGCTTAGGCGCGTAGCAGAAAGATTAAAAAAATGTATTCCGTCCTCTGATTTTATCTCGCGGCACGGGGGCGATGAGTTTATTTTAGTGCTGCATACACTAAAAACTGTTGAGGAAATTGAAGAAATGACCGAGCAGATTGTAAAAGAAATGTCGCTTCCTTTTTATGTAGACGGAGATAAAGTGCTAACCTCTACAAGCGTTGGCATCAGCCTATTTTCAAAGAAATATCAGCAGAAAATTGTCCCAAAAGACGCAGATGAACTAATTGACCGGCTGATCAAGCAAGCAGATATTGCGATGTATGTAGCAAAACGAAATGGACGAAACACATATGAAATGAGTTCATCTTCATCAAATGAACGAATCATTAAAACAATCAGCATGGAGAATGAGTTAAAGTATGCGTTAGAAAGAAATGAGTTTCAGCTGGTTTATCAGCCGTTAATCGATTTGAAAACGTCTGGTGTGATAGGGGCAGAAGCGCTTATCCGCTGGAATAGTGCAAAATTTGGTACCGTCTATCCAAATGAATTTTTGCCTATTTTAGAAGAAGTAGGTCTAATTGTGCCCGTTGGCAAGTGGGTGTTAGAAGAAGCGTGCAAGCAAATGAAAGCATGGACGGAGCTGAATTCAAAAGCGAGCAAAATAGGAGTAAACGTATCACCTATTCAGCTGAAGTCCTCACGATTCGTAGCGGAGATTGAGCAAATCTTGCAAAAAACAGGCCTTGAGCCGCACTTTCTGGAACTTGAAATCACTGAAAGCGTCATTCAAAACAGTCAAGAATCGAAAAAAGTGCTAAACCGCCTGCGGAGTCTAGGGATAAAAGTGGCGATGGATGATTTCGGAACGTGCTATTCATCCCTTAGCTATTTGAAACACTTGCCGATTAATACGTTAAAAATTGATAAATCATTTATTGACGACTTAGACGAAGTTGGAAAAGTGCTAGTGGAAACGATTATTCAAATGGGAAAAAAACTTAATTTTGATCTCACCGCAGAAGGAATAGAAAACGAAGAACAGCTGCAGTTTGTGACGGAACAAGGCTGTCATATCGGTCAAGGCTATATATTTGATAAGCCGCTTTCTCCTGAGGAAATGAGCCGTTTGTTGAATTGAAGGAGAATGATGTATACGGAAAGAAGCTCTTTAATAGAGCTTCTTTTTTGATTTTTAATATGATATAAGGAGTGATAAAGTCGTGAAAGAATACGTTGGAATTTGCACGGTATGTCAAAAGGAAGTGTACTGCTTAGAAGGATTTTTGAACGGTGTGGTTGTTGAAGGGAAGCTTGTATGCTTTGCGTGTGAAGAAGAGGAGAAGCGTGACTCTTATAGAAACAAAAACTAGCTACCTGGGGTAGCTAGTTTTTGTTTACTGCGCATTTACTTTTTCAGCTTGCCAGTAGTACTCGCTGAACACATCAGAAAAAGCTTTGACGGTATTTGTGAGTTCTTCCATATTGTTATCGACGCCGCCTACTTCAATCAAAATGGAGCGGTCGGATAAGTCTTGATTATATAGTCCATTATTGCCGCTAGTTTTCTTTTTGCTTAACACTCCGCGGCTAAGGCCTGGATATTTTTCCTCTAGCTTTTCATGAATCGCTTTGGCCATTTTAACATTTTCATCAAATTTCGGGTTTGCTTCACCTAATACAATCATCATTTTAGCGTACGATTTTCCGTTGATAGCAGCCGTTGTTTTTTCTTGACGCAGTGAATCACGATGAATATCAATTAAATAATCAACGTCTTTGTTTTGCTGAAGAGCTGTTTCCACTACGCTTCGAGACATCGCATAGGCTCGTCCTGTACCCCAGCCTTTTTCATTCAGCTTTTGCGTCATATTAGTTGTATCTACTTCCGAGCCGATTCCGTCTGCTTTTAATTCCATTCCTAGCATTTGACCAACGAGCGTGATGTTGGTTTTGTTATCAACTGCTTTATTTTCGTTCGCTTCACCTTGCATACCAAGTAAAGGGAAATAAGATTCCCAGCTGTGCGTGTGGTAGATATACACAACTTTTTTGTCCCCCGTACTTTGCTTGGCCTGTGTTTGAGACTGTTTTTTACTTTCTTCGTACGTTTTGCTTTCAGCAGGATCCAAATCACGCTCCCCAGAAATGCTTTCGAGCGGAGGAGCTGACTCATGAGGAATCGTCGTATAATCCGTTCCTTCACCGGCTAGTAGAATATGAGAATCAAAAATAGAAAAGCCGGGCAGTTCTGATCCAAAGAGACTTCTTGTATCCGCCACGCGGATATTCGTCGCCAGCTGCAGAGCGACAGAAGAAAGAGGAGGCGGAGAGAAATCTTCTTCAAAGGCATGAGAGAAATGATGGTTTTCCGTATGCATGAAGTAGAACAAACTTTGAGCTTTATAATTTGATAGTGCTTGATAGACAACGTTTGAGCGGAGCGTATGCTGAAGAGTTGAATACGTGACGGTAAAAATAGCGGCAGATGTTAACAGAACAAATAGTATAGCGATAATTAATGATTTATAAGAAAGGATCCAAAAAAGCTTTTTAGGCTTTTCAGTGAACTTATTTTTCATAGAATAAACCTCCTCTAATGAAACTTTGAAATCAGCGGATGAGAGCTCTAAGAGAAGAATGTTATGTATCTACTATTTACTCTATTAAAAAGAAAAAGAAATATGATAGAAACCAGCATATTTAACACAACATAAAAAAGTTTATAGTAGGGCATACTGTAAAAAAACGGTGCGTATTGGAACTAGTTAGATGAACGACTCATGGGTTTATCATCATTTTATTAATACACTTTTATTTCCTTTAGCAATGTTTGGCGTGGCATTTTGTGTACTGGGGCTGTTGCTGTACATGCTGTGGAAAGAAAAGCAAAAAGGAGGACCAAAAGAACACAAGAGCTCTTAAATAAGAGCTCATGTTTTGTCGAACATTCAGTTAGAAAAAGGGAGATTCACTTTCTCTAAGAACTCTATTCGGTTGTCAAAAGGATCCGCCACGTAAATTCTTTCGACGCCGGGAATGTTTTGGTCTTCTATAAAAGAAATACCGAAGCTAGTCAGATGATCTTTGAGCGCAGGTAGATTTTTAACGTGAAAGCCCGGATGCGCTTTTTTTGCAGGTGAAAAGGCAGGTTCAACACCAATATGCAGCTGATAAGAACCAAATTCAAACCACACGCCGCCGCGCTTTTTTAGACTTTCCGGCTTTTCGACTTCTGTTAAGCCAAGAACGGTTCCGAAAAAGTGTCGAGCTTCGCTTTCTGAATTCGGGGGTGCAGCTAGCTGAATATGATCAATATGCGTCAGTGTAAAAGTCATGAACATTCCTCCTTAAATAGTAGAGTACTAGTTAAGTTTACGTGATGTATACGTGTAAATAAATGACAAAAAGGTGATGCTTTTCATAAGAAAAGCTTATAAAGAAGTGCAATTTTATATACATATAACACCAAATGAGGTATATTTTATTTTGTTGTTATTTAGTAGAATTGGAGATTAATATGGAATATCACTATACGTTAACCAAAGATGATTACGTAGCTTTTAACATGCATCACGCTCAACATTCGGAAAGAGTCCAAAAAGTGCTGAGAGTTCAGCGATGGATGTCGCTTATTTTTGTTCTTATTCCTTTGCTTGTTTCGTGGGTTGAAGGAGAATTTTTACTTGGCATGTTCGTAGCGTTTGCGCTGCTTGCGGTGCTGTGGTTTTTATTTTATCCGAAATATTTTTACGGAAGTATTAAAAAGAACATCGTAAAGGTAATAAATGAAGGAGATAACAGCAGTCTGACGGGTGAGCATACGATGATGGTTACGGAAGAGGCCTTGGTAGAGAAAAGCTCAAAAGGAGAAGTGAAGACTCCTTGGTCAAGCATCACTCAAATTAGAGAAACCGATGAACATATCTTTATCCTTGTTAGCGCAATGAGCGGATATGTTATTCCTACAAGCGCATTTGCAGATGTAAAAGCGTTACAGCAGTTTAAAGAAATGCTGAATGCTGCAAGGAAAACAGGCTGAGTAGTAAAAGCCATATAAAAAACGCCCTCTTAGATACTTTTCTAAGAGGGTGTTTTTTAACAGCAGTCCCAGTTGTACAAAACATCTTTAAAGTTACGGTTGCGAAGGTCTTGTTCTTTAATAAAGAAATTGGCCACTCCTGCATCACCAAACATAATATCAGCGTCGTCGTCCATGGCAAATTGAAGAAGCAGAATGTTGTATGCTCGCAGCGCTTCATCGTAGTCTCGAGGATCGCTTTGAGTGAAAAAAGCGTATCCGCCCATTTTGTGATACTCGCCCGTAAGCTCATCCCAGTAGATTTCTTCCATTTCTTCATCGTCAAAAAAACCTGGTTCTACAGCGTTATAGCGATAGTCAGTAGGGGAAACAGGTTCGATTCTTATTTCAAACTGTAAACCTACTTCTTGAGGAATAGGGAACATATCTCGGTCAATGTCTTCAAGATACGTAAAATCCATTGTTAATTTGTTTTCGTCGGTTGTTACATCTTCATAAAAAACGACGCGAAAGTCTTTTTGAGTCGCAGGGTGGTCAAAATCCAGACCATACACATCACCGGTGTTTTTGTTATCAGCTCCGCAAATGAAAAATTGAAGCATGCCTTGAGAGGGCATGTTTTCATAGGAAGGAACTTCAGAAAAATTGATTTGTGCCATCAGCAGCATCGGCTTGCCCTCGGAGTCTAGAGGATGATTTGCTTCTAGAGGAAGGTAAGGGTTGCCGCCAAACTTGCTTTCATATAATTTTGGACTATTCATAACCGTATGGAGATGGATATAAGGTTTACATGTTTGCTCAATTTCTTTTCGATAAGGTTCTAGCTTAGGAGGCAGTTCTAATTTTGATAGAGGATTCATATGTACTCTCCTTTTTGTTTGAAATGAAAAGAACATTTGTTCGTATTTATATTTTATCGTAATACACACGAAAAGGGAAGAGAAATCGTATAAAAAAAGCCCTTTGCAGAAGCATCCGCAAAGGGCACAAAAGAATGATAGCGTTTTCATTATGAGACTTGCTAAATTAATGCTTATTTAGAAAAGAAACCTTTTAAAGCAAATGCGACGTTTTGCGGTCTTTCCGCTAAGCGGCGCATAAAGTAGCCAAACCAGTCGTTGCCAAAGGGAACGTATACGCGCATTGTATAGCCTTCTTTTGCGAGGCTAAGCTGCATATCTGTTCGGAATCCGTACAGCATTTGAAATTCAAACTGGGTGCGCGGGATGCTGTTTTTGTGAGCGAACTCTTTTACTTTTGCAATAATATTGTGGTCATGAGATGCAATCGCCGTGTATGTTCCGCTGAGCAAATGTTCTTCGATAATCCGCATATAGTTCTCGTCAATTTGGGCTTTATCTTGAAACGCCACGGTTGGTGATTCTTGATACGCGCCTTTTACCAATCGAAGAGGAATGCCTCTTAGCTCTTTTACATCTTGTTCAGCGCGGAACAGGTAAGCTTGAATAACCGTTCCAACATTATCAAACGTCTCTCGAAGCTCTCGTAAAATATCTAGCGTCATTTGACAGTGCGCATAGTCTTCCATGTCGATTCGAACAAAGTTATCGTATTTTTTCGCCGTTTCAAGAATGCGGCACATGTTCTCAACGCAAAAACTGCGGTCAATATCCAAACCAAGCTGCGTCATTTTGACAGATAAGTTGCACGTTACACCGGCTTGCCCCATAGCTTCCAGCGTTCTGACGTTATATTGTGTTGCTTCGATGGCTTCTTCTCTGCTTGAAACAAATTCCCCTAAATGATCAAGCGTACAAACAAGTCCTTTTTCATTCAGTTCCCGTACTTTTTTGATCGCATGTTCAATCGTGTCGCCAGCTACCACTTGAGCTGCACCAAAGCGAAGACCCCATTTTTTCGCCGCTTTGTTTAGCGCTTTATTTTGGGAAGCGTGAAGAAACACATTTTTAGATACCTCTGCTAACATAAATATCTCCCCCTATAGAAAAAATCCCTTGTTGTTTTAAGATAGAGCAGCCTATGGCTGCTCTACTGAGTATTAAAGCGTTGTGCTTGTTGTTTTTGCTTGCAGGTGCAGAATCAAGTAATCAGGGCCGCCAGCTTTTGAATCTGTTCCTGACATGTTGAACCCGCCAAACGGCTGGTACCCAACGATGGCACCTGTACAACCGCGGTTGAAGTAAAGGTTTCCGACGTGGAACTCTTCTTTTGCACGCTCGATGTGTTCAGGCGTATTTGAAAGAAGGGCACCTGTTAAGCCGTAGTCTGTATTATTAGCAATTTCCATCATATGATCGAAGTCGCGCGCTTTGCAGAATGCTACGACTGGGCCGAAGATTTCTTCTTGCATTAAACGTGCTTTTTCATCTACATCTGCAATGATCGTAGGCTGAATGAAGTAGCCTTTTGAATCATCTGCTTCTCCGCCCATCATTAAACGGCCTTCTTCTTTACCGATTTCAATGTACTTTGTAATTTTGTTGAAAGAAGCCTGGTCAATAACAGGTCCCATATACGTGTTCACATCTTCAGGACTGCCCATTGTTAATGTTTTTGTCAGCGCAACTGCTTTTTCAAGAACGATATCGTATACGTCTTGGTGAACAACTGCACGAGAGCCTGCTGAACACTTTTGTCCAGAGAAGCCAAATGCTGAATACACAATAGAAGAAGCAGCTAAATCTAAATCAGCATCTTTATCTACAACGACCGTATCTTTACCGCCCATTTCAGCAATAACACGTTTTAGCCAGATTTGACCAGGCTGTACTTTTGCCGCGCGTTCATAGATGCGGCAGCCTACTTCACGAGAACCTGTAAATGAAACGAAGCGTGTTTTTGGATGATCTACTAAATAGTCGCCAATTTCGCTTCCGCTTCCCGGCACGTAGTTCAGTACGCCGTCTGGAAGGCCAGCTTCTTTCATTACTTCTACAAATTTTGCTGCGATAACCGGCGTGTTGTTAGCCGGTTTTAATAGAACCGTATTTCCTGCTACGATTGCTGCTGCAGCTGTTCCAGCCATGATTGCTAACGGGAAGTTAAACGGTGAAATAATAACGCCGACACCAAGCGGAATGTAGTTAAATTTATTTTCTTCACCTTCGCGGCTCTCAACAGGCGCGCCGTCTTTTAGCTGAACCATTTGGCGAGCGTAGTATTCAAGGAAGTCAATTGCTTCTGCTGTATCAGCATCTGCTTCTTTCCACGGTTTTCCGGCTTCTTTCACAAGGTAAGCTGAAAATTCATGCTTGCGGCGGCGAATAATGTCCGCTGCGCGGAAAAGAATATCTGCTCGTGCTTCCGGCGCTTCTTTTTTCCACGTGTTAAAGGTAGAAAGTGCTGCTTGCATTGCTTTTTCAGCCAAGTCTTGATCTGCTTTTGACACGCGGCCGATAACTTCTGTTTTATTTGCTGGGTTAATGGACTGAATTTGATCTTCTGTTGTAATTAATTCTCCGCCAATTACAAGAGGATAGTCTTTGCCAAGCTCTGATTGTACAAGTTCTAATGCAGATTCAAATGCATCTTTGTTTTGTGCAATCGTAAAGTCTGTGAAAGGCTCGTGTTTGTATTGTTTGATTTCGTTGATATTCATTGTGTTCATTTTCATTACCCCTTTTTTAGAAAATTTGCAACATAATTAATATTCCAACACCCTATACCTGTATTATAATCACTTTATTATCGTTTTGTACATAGTTTTTTAACAAAAATGTTCAAAAAAATTAAAAATAAACACTTTTGTTTAAAGAACCAATGAATCTATGGTTTTTATAGTGATTTTGACAAAACGAAAAGAAAGAAGTGTCGGTAAAGTATAAGAAAAGATGTTTTGAAGTAAAGAATTACGATAGGGGAAAGAGTTTATCGTTAGTAAATTAAAATGATCTTCCTTTCAAAAAAACAATAGACAAAGTTGTTTAATATAAATTATCATATAATTCGAAAAGTATTTTTTGTCGAATGAAGCTATCTTTTTCGTCAAGTGAAGGCTTCATTTGAATGCACAGATAAAAGGAGGGTAGGAAAACGGCAGGTATTTGTCCACATTATTGTAAGGGCTTACATATTTAACGCGCGATGCGAAGAACGTGTAATTCTTTAAATGACGGTTCCTATGAGGAGGATTTTAACATGAGTCATCAACCGCCTGAGTTAAAAAAAGAATTAAAAATTCGACACATAACCATGATTTCTTTAGGAGGAATCATTGGTGCCGGTTTGTTCATTGGAAGCGGATCACTCATTAACGCAGCGGGTCCTGGTTCCATTTTTTCGTACGCGTTTGCCGGTTTGCTTGTCATTTTAGTTATGCGAATGCTGGGAGAAATGTCCACAGCTAATCCTTCAAGCGGCTCGTTCGCAACATATGCAAGAGAAGCGCTTGGGCCGTGGGCCGGCTACACAATCGGCTGGCTGTACTGGTTTTTCTGGGTAATTGTTATTGCAGTTGAAGCGATTGCGGGTTCAACGATTATTCAATATTGGTTTCCGTCTTTACCGTCTTGGGGTGTGAGTCTGATCCTGACGTTTTTATTAACGTTAACGAACTTATACTCTGTTAAATCATTTGGTGAATTTGAATACTGGTTTTCACTTATTAAAGTAGTTAGTTTAGTGCTGTTTTTACTTTTAGGAGGAGCGATCATCCTCGGTTTAATACCGGGAGTAGAGTCTCCGGGAGCATCGAACCTTCTTCACAGAGGCGGATTTCTTCCAAATGGAATCAGCTCCGTCTTTTTAGGGGTGGCGATTGTGATGTTTTCTTTTATGGGAACAGAAATTGTCGCAACAGCGGCTGGAGAATCGGCACAGCCTGAGCGAGCGATCACCATCGCAACAAATACTGTTATTTATCGTATTTTATTTTTTTATCTTGGGTCTATTTTAATCTTAGTGACTATTCTTCCGTGGGATTCTTCAAGCTTAATGAAAAGTCCGTTTGTTTCGATACTAGAGCTGGTAAACGTTCCGGCAGCGGCTCAAATTATGAACTTTATCGTACTGACTGCTGTTCTTTCTTGCTTAAATTCAGGTCTATACACGAGTTCTCGTATGCTTTACTCAATGGCGCAAAAAGGAGACGCGCCGCGCATGTTTTTGAAAGTGAATAAAAAAGGTATTCCGTTTAATGCCATTGTAGGATGTACCGTGATTTCTTACATCAGCGTTGGTTTTAACTATCTTTCACCTGATAAAATCTTTTTATTTTTAGTAAACGCATCGGGAGGCGTAGCGCTTCTTGTGTACCTTGTTATTGCTTTTTCACAGCTTCGCATGAGAAAGAAATACGAGAAAGAAAATCCAGAAGCATTAAAAATCAGAATGTGGCTGTTTCCTTATTTAACGTATGGAACGATTGCGGCAATTACAAGTATCTTTATTGCGATGGCATTTATTGATTCACTTCGCACTCAGTTTTATCTCACGCTGCTGATTGCTGTATTTGTGGTATGTTCGTACTTCTTTATGAAAAAGAAAAAAGATGATAGTTCCCTATCAGGACAGGGGAATAAAAGAATTTCTTAATAGAAGAGAAAATCATCACGAGGGGCTAGGGGGAAGTGAATTGGCAAACAAAGAGTTAAAAAGAGGGCTTGAATCTCGTCATATTCAAATGATTGCTCTCGGAGGAACGATTGGGGTAGGGTTATTCATGGGTTCAGCAAGCACCATTAAATGGACGGGGCCATCCGTCCTGCTTGCGTATGCTATTTGCGGCGTTTTTATTTTCTTTATTATGCGTGCAATGGGAGAAATGCTTTACTTAGAGCCAAGTACGGGTTCATTTGCGACATTCGGTCATAAATATATTCATCCGTTAGCTGGTTATATCACGGCTTGGAGCAACTGGTTTCAGTGGGTAATTGTCGGCATGGCAGAGATTATTGCAGTCGGAGCTTATATGCAGTACTGGTTCCCTCATTTACCGGCGTGGGTTCCGGGAATTGTCGCCATGGTTATTCTGGGTGGGGCCAATTTAATTTCGGTGAAATCGTTTGGAGAGTTTGAATTTTGGTTTGCAATGATTAAAATCGTGACGATTGTTCTCATGATTATTGCCGGTCTGGGCCTTATTTTCTTCGGTCTTGGAAACGGCGGAGAAGCGCTTGGCCTGTCAAATTTGTGGGCAAACGGCGGTTTCTTTACAGGCGGATGGTCAGGCTTTTTCTTTGCATTGTCGCTTGTTATTGCTGCCTATCAAGGAGTAGAGCTTATTGGAATTACAGCAGGAGAAGCAAAAGATCCTAAAAAAACGTTAACAAGTGCAATTCAAAGCTTAATTTGGCGTATTTTAATTTTTTATATCGGCGCCATCTTTGTAATTGTAACGGTGTATCCGTGGAACGAGCTGGATTCACTCGGCAGTCCGTTTGTTTCTACGTTTGCTAAAGTAGGAATTACAGCAGCGGCGGGAATTATTAACTTTGTCGTGATCACAGCGGCAATGTCTGGATGTAACAGCGGAATTTTCAGTGCGGGACGTATGCTTTACACGCTAGGTGTAAACGGTCAGGCTCCGGCCTTTTTTACAAAGGTTTCTAGAAACGGTGTGCCTATTTATAGTACCGTTGCGGTGATGATTGGCTTAGCTGCGGGCGTTGTTTTAAATTATATTGCACCGCCAAACGTTTTTGTGTACGTGTACAGTGCGAGCGTGCTTCCAGGTATGATTCCGTGGTTTGTGATTCTTATCAGTCAAATTCGTTTTCGAAAAGCAAAAGGAGCGGCGATGGACCAGCATCCATTTAAAATGCCTTTTGCTCCTGTGACGAACTACGTAACCATCGTATTTTTACTTATGGTGCTTGTAGGCATGTGGTTTAATGATGAAACGCGCATATCGCTGATTGTCGGCATTATCTTTTTAGCTATTGTCGTGCTGAGCTACTATGTACTAGGTATCGGAAAACGTACGGAAGTACGGTCTTCTGAAAGACGTAAGCTAGTGAAATAAATGATTTTGTAAGAGAGGCTGAAAAGCATTTTAGTTTAAGAAGAAGATTCGAACGATGAATGTAACGCGTTCGGATTTTTTATTGGAATGGTGAACGTAGGTTTCAGCTCATGCACCTTATTTGTTCGTCTTTAGATTGGATTGATTTAATCTCTTTTGAACAGAGGAGAAGAAGCGAAGTTAGCGCTTTTCTTAGGCTGTTTTCTTCTTTTATTAATGAGGTGCATGGCAAGAAGGAAAAAGAAAAAAGAAAAAACCAGAGTCAAATTGGCGTGTTCAGGCATAAGATAATCCAACTCAAGCGAAATGCAAGCGGCGTTTTTCTTGAGGAAAGAGTAACTAAAGAAAAGGAAGTGTTCGTATGTCTGGAAACGCTGGATGTGGATCTGGTTTTGCTTTATTAGTTGTATTATTTATTTTATTAGTGATCATCGGCTGCAGCTGCTACGGCGGAGGCTTTGGCTGGTAATTCACTCATTTCAAAAGCCCTATAAGGGCTTTTTCTATGCTTATAAATAACGCTTTTTCCCGTTTTGATAAATGTTGACGTGAAAGCCGTTCATTTCCCCGATATAGAGTTCAGAGGGTAAATCAGCTACTTTGATAGATGAAGTAATTCCTACAGTTTGATACCCCTTTGATTCTAGCGTAACGGTATGAAGTTTGGGCTTATTCATCATTTGTAAAAAAGGCTGTTCATCTTCAAAAAAAGCGCGCTTATCGATGGCGACTTCAAATGTAACAGGCTTTGAACGGTTATTTTCAAAGGAAAGCTTGCAGTTTCCCCTTAATATGGTTTCTCTTTTATTAGTCTCGAATGTACAATTGCTGTTTTCAGCATCGTAAGAAACAGCATACATTCCTGACAACACGGTCTTTTGCATTACTTCAATCATGAACCTAGGGCCGGAAGTAACGATGAATGCAGCTAAAATCGTTAGTTTTAAACGATGACGGTTTAAACTTTTATAAAGTAAAAAAAGACTTATTAAAAGCATGATTGCCCACGCATTGTTAGCATAATAGAATCCCGTCATTGTTTCTTCATTTCCATAAATGGGAAGACCTAAAAAAGAAAAGACAGAATTAATAAGCGGCGCTGAGTTAGGGAAAGGGATGTCTAAAATAAAAACAGCTAGTAAAAAGATGAGTCCTTTTATCAAAAGTGATCGTTCACGAATCATGTTGTTCCTCCTTAGCTATAAATCACGTATCATTATATACTATTATTATCTTTTTTTGTAATTAATGGTTATTTTATTGCACGGGAAGAAAGAGAGTGGAAAATAAATTCATAAAAAATGTACATGTCCATTTATAAGTGTCATAGTGTCTTAGAAAGCAGAATATGAAATATTTATTTTTGTGCAGATGATACATATTGCTGAATGAAAAAATTTTATGCCGCATCACAATCCAGAAATGTTGGTAGCTTCAAAGCTTACACAGAGGGTTTTAACCGATACATAATTAGCATAAAGCCTGTCTTAGAACAGAAACTTGCTATTTCTAAATTGATATGTTACACTAAGGTTAATTATTTTTGTTCGGTATGAAATTGAAAGAAGAGAAATATTCTTCAAAAGAAATTTTTATCTGGAAATAGTACGATTGAGCAAGGGTAGTAATATATGTGTGGAATAATTCCACCACTGGAGGAAATAGTATGACTGAAGGTACAGTAAAATGGTTTAATGCAGAAAAAGGTTTCGGTTTCATCGAAATTGAAGGCGGAGAAGATGTATTCGTACATTTCAGCGCAATTCAAGGCGACGGATTCAAATCTTTAGACGAAGGTCAAAAAGTGACTTTCGACATCGAGCAAGGTCAACGCGGTGCACAAGCTGCTAACGTTGTAAAAGCATAATTTTATGCAATCCAAAAAAGACTCCGACTTTGGACGGGGTCTTTTTTTATTGTAACAAACACGCAGGTAACGGAGGAATACGTATGAGTAAAGCAAAAGGTAAAGGCGGCACGGGGCGAGGCACCGGAAAAAAAGGGTGGAACCGCTGGCAGGCGAGTGCAAAAAAGAAGAAAAATGCAAAGCCTTATAAAAGCAAGGGAACAAAAAATGCTGATAAGCCGGAAGGCAACTAATCCTATATGCGCAGTATCATCTGCAACTTCGACTTACTCTGCTTGAGTAAGTTTATTTAATGTGGAATTATTTTTTTATTGTTTTTTTGACAGATTGCTGTCACTATATGAAACAATAAAGTGATTTGTGTGAATTTTCTATAAAAATTGATTTTTTTTGCAAACACTTTCATATTTCGACAACCTTTTTGATTTTTATCGGTTATACTTCTTTATAATAGATTATAGAAAGATGCAGGGGAGCATAAAGTGAGAGAGGAAAGCGACAGTTTACCTGTACGCTTTTTACGTTTCTGGACCGTATTGCAGTAGCGTCGTAGTAAGTAGATCATGCATCAGTTTAGAACACATCAAAACTCAACTAAGTGTAACGGGGGGATATGAGTGAGCGTAGGCATCGTAATTGAAAAAGTTCAAAATTATGCTATGTTAGAAGATCATGTTTTGGTTGAAATGGTTCATAGTGGAGACGAAAAATCATTGGAGTATTTAATCAACAAGTATCAAAATCTTGTGAGGGGTAAAGCAAGAAAATACTTTTTGATTGGGGCTGAAAAAGAAGATATCGTCCAAGAAGGAATGATTGGACTGTACAAAGCAATTCGCGACTTTAATGAAGACAAGCTAACATCTTTTAAAGGTTTTGCGGAGTTATGTATCACAAGACAAATTATTACGGCGATTAAAACGGCTACTCGTCAAAAGCACGGTCCGTTAAATTCGTACATTTCATTGGACAAGCCTCTGTATGATGAAGAATCAAACTATACGCTGATGGATATGATTCCTGGCGATCAAATTGCTAATCCGGAAGCGGTGCTGATTCATCAAGAAAAAGTGGAAGACCGTGAGTTAAAAATTGCGGAAACACTTAGTGAATTGGAAAGAAAAGCATTGACGCTGTATATGGACGGCCATTCATACGCTGAAATTTCGAAAGAATTAAACACCCACGTCAAGTCAATTGACAACGCACTGCAGCGTATCAAAAGAAAGTTAGGTCGAGACGTAGAAAGCAGACAAGCTATTTCATAATGAGTAAAGAGGACCTTATTGGATAATAAGGTTCTTTTTTATTGAATAGTTGGCTACTCTGCCCTTCTATACTGAAATATTTAGCGAATTCATGTTTTTACCATGATTTCCTTTATGTGTTAAAATGGTAGCAGTTTCAATTTGAAGGAGGATCTTATGCTTTTCTTTCTAGACAAGCATCACGCCAAGCTAACGTGGATGATTGTAGGAATCGGACTTGTTCTTTTTTTCGTAAGGCGAGAGACGCTTGCATTTGTGCTAATTAGTTACGTATGCTTACAGGGAATTCAGCACCGCAGGCTTATTAATAAGAAAATAAAAGCTACTTCTTGGGCTAAGCGTCTTCTATACGCAATATGTTTTTTACTGTTAATTGCTGTATTGGCTTATTCTACGATGCATATGCTTGCTTGGGCGCATAGGCATCATGTATTTATTGTTTTTCAATTCATCATAATTTATTTGCTGCTTCTTTTTGGTAAATTTTTATTCTATCACTTCATTCCAAAGACGATGAATAAGCTAAGTGAATAAAAAACAGCCGGACCTCAAAGGGGTTTCGGCTCTTTTTCACGGTCTTTTAAAATGTCTTGAATAATTTCAATATGAACAGAAGCCCACGATTGTTCACGAAAATGAAGAAACACGCTTGGAATGAGCATAAAAACGTACAGCACGACAAAAATAATCCAAAGCCAGCTGCCGTCTTTAAATAAAAATTGCTGCAGCCGCTGCGAAAATAAAAAAAAGAGCCAAGGCAAGGCAGAAACAAGGATAGGGATCACGCCGGACCCGTTTTTTTCTTTGGTCATTCGGTAATAAACTCTTCGCAAAGTAGCGCTGTCGAGCGTAAGGTAAAGCTGCCGGATTTCTTCCATTTCCGCTAATTCATCAATTTCTTCTGCGTTTTGGTTTTGATGAGCTGCTTTTTTTAGTTTAAGGTAGACTTTATGAGCATCGCCGCGCAGTGAAAACATATACCAGCCTCCTGCATATTGTTTCGTCTTCTTTAACAGAGTTTGCAGGTGCATGTAAATATATACAAAAAGTTTCGTGATGCGAAAGAATAAGAAAACAGAAGCGAAAGCGTAAATCATTAGTAGAAAAAGAGAGAAAATAGTTGATTTTAGCTCTTTTTGGCCGCCTTTACACATTGACTAGCAGCACATATACTAATAAAAGAACAATTATTTACCTAGGTAAATAAATTAAAAGGTGAGGTGAGAAAAGTGAATAACTTGGTGTTTCATGAGCTTCATCAAAAGTCGAGATTGTCTATTAAAGAAGTAAATGAAGTGTTAAAAGCGTACGGGCTATACAGCTCACAGTATTCAATTTTATTTTGTTTAAAGCGATTCGGCTCGATGACACAAACGGAGATTTGGCAGTATTTAAATGTCGAAGCACCAACGGTTACCCGCACGTTAACAAGGCTTGAAAAAAGCGGATGGATCGTTCGAAAAGCAGGCAGTGATAAACGAGAGCGCATCGTTTATTTATCTCCTCAAGCGAAGAAAAAGCTTCCGGAAATTCAGCAAGAAATTGAACGTTTAGAAGAAAATTTGCTAATTGCTTTATCCGACAGCGAACAAGATCAGCTTATTTCGTTATTAAAGAAAATTTGTAAATCTACAGAAAAGGGTGAAATGAATGACGAACCAGCAGGAGCCAATCTGGACTAAAAGCTTTATCAGCATTGCGATTACCAACTTTTTTATTTTTGTTGTGTTTTATGCATTGCTAACGCTGCTGCCGATTTATGTATTAGATGCCTTAGAAGGCACGAGTACGCAGGCAGGGCTTGTTGTTACCATCTTTTTATTATCTGCGATTATTGTTAGACCATTTTCAGGGAAAGTCATTGAAAACATTGGAAAGAAAAAAACGCTTGTATTTAGTACCCTCATTTTTGCGCTTTCTTCCTTCTTATATATGTTCATCCACGATTTTAACGTGCTTTTATTACTGCGCTTCTTTCAAGGAATTTCATTCAGCTTAGCAACAACCGTCACCGGAGCGATTGCAGCGGATTTAGTTCCCGCTAAACGACGAGGAGAAGGACTTGGCTACTTCGGAATGTCAATGAACTTAGCCGTTGTTGCAGGGCCGTTTTTAGCATTAACGCTTCATCAATACATGGCATACAACATTATTTTCCTTGTATTTGGCGTGATTATGCTCGTTGGCTGGCTGTGCGGAATGATGGTCAAAAATCTTCAAGAAAACGCTGCTCCATCAGTAAAGAAATCATTTTCACTGAGCGATTTGTTTGAAAAGAAATCCATGCCGATTTCATCTGTAGGTATTCTCGTTTCTTTTTCGTATGCAAGTATTATTTCTTTTATTTCTGTGTACGCACAGTCGCTTGGATTGATTAAAACAGCAAGCTTTTTCTTTGTCGTATTCGCAGCTGCGATGCTGATTTCACGACCGTTTACAGGAAGATTATTTGATAAATCTGGACCAAACATTGTGATTATTCCATCGTGTATTGTTTTTGCGATGGGTCTATTTAGCTTAGGCTTTACACATTCTTCTTGGATGCTGCTGTTTTCAGGCGCATTAGTAGGACTGGGCTACGGAACGTTGCTTCCTAGCTTCCAAACGCTTGCGATTCAAGCGGCGCCTGCTCACCGAAGCGCATATGCAACTGCCACGTTCTTTACGTTTTATGATAGCGGCATTGCAGTCGGTTCATTTGTATTAGGAATTGCAGCAGGTGCTTTAGGCTATTCAAAACTGTACTTTGCGCTTGGTATTTTTGTTCTTTTGATTACACTTTACTACAAGTGGATTGCAAATTTACGTCAAAAACAAAAAGCAGCAAATATCCAGGTGGGCATGAAATAAAAAAGCTCGGCGTAATATGCGCCGAGCTTTTTTATGGATTTTTTACAGGACTTTGGAAGGGAAGCATATTTAAGTCAAAAGGTACTAGCCAATTCCTATCCATCTGCACCATACTTTAACAGGGGAACCATTTACATATTACATATAAAACTTCTTGGATGAAATAAAAAACAAAGGAGAACAAACATGAAAGTAATGAAACCTCTTATGGTCACAGCGTTAGGACTTAGTCTTGCCACTTTTTATGAAGGCGCTTTTCCTGCTGAAAAAGCTGTACAAGTACAGGCTGCCACAGATGAAAGCATGATTGCCGAAAAAGCCAAAACATATGAAGGAGCCGACTATACGTCCGGAGGCGAAACGCTAAGCGACGGGTTTGACAGCTCTGGATTTGTTCAATATGTGTTCAAGCAAGCACTTGATACAACGCTTCCTCGTTCTGTGAAAGAACAATCAGAGCTTGGAACAGATGTTGACAAAAGTGAGCTGCAGGCAGGCGATGTATTGTTTTTTGACACCAATGAAAACGGTGAAGTGAACGTAGCCGCCATTTATATCGGAGACGATGAAATGATTTATGCATCTTCTTCAGACGGAAAAGTCGTGGTGAAAAACATTTCAAGCAGTGCCTATTGGTCATCGCATTTCGTCAAAGCAAAGCGCATTACGGGAGCACCGGAAATTGCACAAGATAATGAAGTGATTGCAGAAGCGCTAAAACATCTCGGCACACCATATGTATTTGGAGGTGAGTCGCCAACGGACGGTTTTGACTGCTCCGCATTTGTTGCGTATGTATTTCAGCATGCATCCGATGTCTATTTGCCGCGATCAACCGATCAGCAGTGGCAAGTTGGCGAAGAAGTTGCCCGCGAAGATTTAAAGCCAGGCGACGTTATCTTTTTTAAAGATACGTATCGTGAAGGGATTTCACACGTCGGCATCTACGCAGGCGGCAATCAGTTTATTCACGCCAAGCGCAGTGAAAATGTGACGGTTGACTACCTGACGAGCAGCTACTGGACATCTAAGTACGCCGGAGCAAGGCGCTACGATGACTTATCGCTGTCAAAAGACAATCCATTTGTGACGGAATCTCTTAAATATGTAGGAGAAGTACCTTATGCACAAGGTGGGACAAGCCCTTCTACAGGCTTTGATACGGCTGGTTTTGTTCAATACATTTACAAAGAAGCAGCTGGAAAAGACATTCCGCGCTATGCGAGTCAGCAGTGGGAAAAAGGAGAAAGTATTTCAAAATCTGACTTGAAGCCAGGAGATCTCGTCTTTTTTGAAGGAAGTTCACTTATTCCATCTATCTATATTGGAAATGACTATGTCGTTCACGTATCCACATCTGAAGGCGTAAAAATTACAAACTATAAAGTAGACAGCTACTGGGCGCCTAAATACTACGGAGCAAAGCGCATGCCATAAAGGGGGAAAACCAAGACAGTCTGGGGCTGTCTTGGTTTTTAATAGGTAGTCAATTGTTTTTGTATGTCTTTGATTCTCTCTAGCGTTATCCCTTCCCGCTGCTCAACGGCTAAAGGGTGATCGGTTGGCTCTAACTCGATGAGCGGCCGTGTTCCAACAGAGCGTGTATGCACATTTGTTTTCAAATTTAACGTTTCGGGATAGCCTGGAATTGAAACTGAAAACCATCCGAAATAAGGCGGTTCATTTTCTCTTTTGTCACTTTCCCATAAATTGATCATTCGATGAAAATTTTCTTCGCTTAAAGAAACCCATATGTTCCAAGTGAAAAATTCTTCTTCATTAAGAATAGGAATTTCAACACAGCCTCTTACGAAAAAATGTTCTTGATTCATGATACAAATCTCTGGATATAGTTCAAAGTCGTTTTGTCTTTCGTCGTCTGACGCGTCATAATAGTAAAAAGGAGCTTCACTTGTATAGCTCATAAGCAAAGCGGGCTGAGGGTATTTACAGGTTAAGTCTTTATAGTGACGTTTGTTCGTTTTCTTCTTGCCATATAATCGTCTTCTTCGCATATTATTTTAGACCCCTCAGATAAAAGTATCTTCATTATAATACAAAAAATGGCTGCTTAAGCGTATAATATGTAAAAAAGTTTGATTCCCCGTATCTTTTGAACTTCCTTTAATCGTTTAGTAAATAGAGAGTGCAAAAGGAGTGAAAATCATGTCACATTCAAAAAAAATCAAAACACAAACAGAAAGCTTTGACGATGCCTGCTGGAACGAGCATTACCCAAAATTGCAGCAGTACTGCCGTTTTTTAGCAAAAAATGTGTGGGACGGAGACGATATTGCCCAAGAAACGTATTTAAAAGCTCAGCGATATAAAGGTGAAGGGCACAAGCTGTCTTCCGCGCTGTTAAATAAAATTGCGTATCACCACTGGATTGATCTGCTGAGAAAACGAAAGCGTGAAGTAATAGCCGAAGAAAAAGGCTTGGAACAGCAAGCCGATAAGCATACGTTTGATAGTAAGGGGCACTCGGTCGAGCTGCTGCTTAGTCAGTTTACACCAAAGCAAGCTGTTATCTTTTTCTTAAAAGAAGGATTCCGCTATCAGGTGAAAGAAATCGCTTCTATTTTACAAACGTCAGAAACAGCGGTAAAAAGCAATTTGCATCGTGCCAAGCAGCGGTTAGAAAAAGACGGTGAGCCGTTTTCCACGGATTCTTTTTGGGATGAAAAAGAACGAAAAGAGCTGTCAGAGCTTTTTTATAAGACGCTAGAAGCGCAGGATCCAGCACTTTTGATTCATGCTTTGCCTTCCTTAAAAAGCGTCATTCAAAAACCAACGTATACTCCGACGTGCACTCTCTGCATGGCTGCATAGCAATATTACGTGTGATAAGGAGGATATATATGAGTACAATTCCATATGTAATTGAACAAAGTAACCGGGGTGAACGTTCGTATGATATTTATTCGAGGCTGTTAAAAGACCGGATTATTTTAATTGGTGATGAAATCAATGATCATATTGCCAACAGCGTAGTCGCGCAGCTCCTGTTTCTTGCGGCAGATGATCCTAAAAAAGATATTTCACTTTATATTAACAGCCCCGGAGGTTCGACTTCAGCAGGGTTTGCGATTTATGATACGATGCAGTACATCGAGCCGGATGTTCAAACGATTTGCACGGGCATGGCCGCTTCTTTTGGCGCACTGCTTCTCCTAGCAGGAGCAAAAGGAAAGCGCTATGCACTTCCGAACAGTGAAGTTATGATTCATCAGCCGCTAGGAGGGGCTAGAGGGCAGGCGACTGAAATTGAAATTAGCGCTCGGCGGATTTTAAAATTGAAGCATCATATTAATGAAATCATATCAACACGAACGGGACAGCCGGTTGAAAAAGTGGCAAACGATACGGAACGAGATTATTTTATGAGTGCTGAAGAAGCAAAGACTTACGGAATTATTGACGGTATTCTGTGGCCAAAATAAAGAGACACCAAGGAAGCATAGACGGCAGCGTCTATGCTTGTTTTCTATAGAAATAAGAAAAAAGGCCTTAGTATTATCTTTATTTTTCTTTAAAAGGTAGGTATTATATAAAATATAACAGATTTTAGAAAGAAGGTTTTACACATGCAAGAAGTGATTGGAGTAGAGCAGCGGTCTCTGTTTCAAAAAGTATTAGTCACATTTATTTTTTCGTTGTTTATTTCAACAGTTGGCTTATACGTAGGTCAATATGTGCCGCCGGCTTATTTTCTTCCTTTAGCGATTGCTGAACTTGTGATGCTGGTTGCGGCATTCATGTTACGAAAGAAAAAAAGCGTAGGATACGGTTTTACATATGCGTTTTCATTTATATCAGGCATCACGCTGTTTCCGATTGTTAGCTACTATGCATCAGTAGCGGGGGCGCAAGTTGTTCTTTATGCATTTGGAAGCACATTCGTTATTTTTACGGTGATGGGCGTGATTGGAGCAAAAACGAAAAAAGATTTAGGGTTTTTAGGCAGCTTTTTATTAGTAGCGTTGTTAGCACTAGTGTGCATCAGCATTTTCTCGCTGTTTAGTCCCTTAACAACGCCTGGACTCATGGCATTCTCAGTGATTGGAACCATCGTGTTTTCGCTTTACGTGCTGTATGATTTTAACAAAATGAAGCACGGTGAAATCACAGAAGAGCTTGTTCCACTGCTGGCACTATCTCTTTATTTAGACTTTATTAATCTATTCATCAACTTGCTTCGCTTTTTCGGTATTTTAGGAAGCGATGATTAATAAGAAAAACCTGTTGTCACAACAGGTTTTTTCTTTTATTTATTCTCCGCCATCCCCATCTCCATCCTCGCTAACGTCATCCTCGGTTTTTTCATAGTTGGTTCCGGTAGCATAAGGTTCTTTAAAAAACTTTTCAAGCCACGTGGAACTTGTAGCGACCGCTCCGTTTTTAGCGTGAATAAATTCACTGATTGTATATATTTCAACGACTTGCTTTCGATATTTCCGAAATAAAAATGCGCTGGCAACAACGCTAATGCTGATGATTATATACGTATTCATGAAATCCTCCTTATAAAAGAGTTAGTGTTATGTATGCCAGATAGCAAACGTGTATCCTTAGGACATTGTAAACAAATAGATTGAGGTAAATCATAATTGTGATGATTTTTAATGGTTTCTCTTATGGTTATTTTTGTTATTGTGTATTTATGATGAAAAACAAGCCGAGGAGAAGATCCAGTCTGAAAAGGAGGGTAAGTATGAACAAAGTAGCTATTACATCGTTATTATTTTTCTTGCTAGTTGGTTGCAACCAAGAAAAGGTAAATGTATCTACACCTAATGATGAACAAGTTCCAGTGTCGGGAAGCATTGTGGTTAATGACAAAGAGTATGAAATGCGAGTAGGAGAATATGAATGGAACGGTGACGATGGTGCGCACATAACCAAAACGGATTCTTACTCACCAAAAGAGGTTGCTAAAGAATTTGATGACCTTACGCTAGAGAAAGATACCAAAGTTAAAATTCTACTAAAAAACAATCCAAAACTTACTGTCTATCAACTGAACCAAAACAATCAAAAAGAAAAAATTACGATAAAGAATAATCGTATTGAAGTGTCTTCAAACAGTGGTTACTATCTTTATGAAGTATCAGGTAAATGGCCTCATGGAAAGGCAACTTATTTATTTGATGTAAATGTGAAATAGCTAGCTGATCGGATATTTGGGAGTTATAGTGAACTGCTATACATGCGTGAATCTAAAACAAGTTCGTTTAGTGGTGCGAGCCTTTGAAAAAATGGTAGTATAGAGCAGGTACATAGAGAACGTAAATTTTTTGGAAGGATGCATGTTAGTGGTGAATTTTAACGAGTTTTTTACTATTTCTTCATATGAAGTAATGGAGCATTTGAGTCGAACAGAAAACGGAAAGAATATAGATGAATATGAAGTGATATTGTATAACGAAAACGTTAGTCAAACAGAAAACGTGATGATTAAATTTAAAAAGGTGAGCGATGAAATAGAAGTGGAAAAGGTACAAACGCTCTCTTACTTTGATCAACAGCATCCTAAACACCCCTGTAAGATTTGCGGCAGTGAGCTGATGGTAAAAGAGAACAGCACTGAAGAACTAGATGTTTACGCACATAATTGTTCATTTAACTACGAAGAAATAGAAGGTTGTTTAAGAGAACTAGTACAAAATGAACTTTTGCAGGATGGATTTACTCAAGAAGAATTTGAACGGAACTATGGTGTTAACTACCGCGACGACGATAACCAGCAATATGGCTTTTACGATGCCCAACAAAGAGATACTTTTTACACCATCTTTAATGATAGCGTCTATCACACATCCTACAGGGGACCACAAGAGCTTCGCTGCAAGTTTTGCGGGATGGATGAAGAGCTGCTTGTTGTAGACGGAGCCTTCTATCAAAAATGTACAGGGTTAACTCCACATACTAATCGAATTATTCATATGATTGAAGCAAGGAAACAAAACGAACCAGACGTAACAAAACGTTGATGAGAGAAAAGGGACGGAGCTTGAGAAGAACATAAAAAAAGAAGCTTCCTTTTGAGCGAAAGGAAGCTTATCAAATTTGTACCTATAGGGTTGAGTGGTGCATAATTAAATAGCTATCGGAATAACCGATGAATCATTAAAGTAAACAACTTCCGAAAGAATACTGCAGCCTTTCAGCTTTTTGAGCTGAGAGAGCGCTTCTTCTTTACTATCAAACTCGTACATTTTCATTTCGCCTTTTCCGACATAACACGTAATCACATACATTTTAGAAGTACCTCCACCTATCATTTAGAATTTATTAATAAAAAGCTATAGCAGCTTTTATTCCCTATTATAATAGCGTAAGTGCGCCTGTTACAATAGCAAGGACAATGAGAACAAGAGACGTTAAAACGGCCCATTTAAATGCAAAGCGCTGATGTTCACCAAGATCAACACCTACCATACCTACAAGTAAGAAAGTAGAGGCCACGAGTGGACTTAACAGATGAACAGGTTGTCCGAGTACTGAAGCCCGCGCAATTTCCATCGGATCAATTCCGTAAGAAGCAGCAGTTTCAGCGAATATTGGTAAAACACCGAAGTAATAAGCGTCATTACTCATCACAAATGTAAACGGCATGCTTGTTAAAGCAACGATTGTCGGTAAAAACGAACCGAGTGAATCAGGAACTAAATGAATTAACAGGCTTGCCATTTCGTCAACCATTTTAGTGCCGGATAGTATTCCTGTAAAAATACCGGCTGCAAACACAAGGGCTGCAACGGTTAACGCGTTGCCTGCATGAGCCATTAAACGTTCTTTTTGATCCTCAAGTTTTGGATAGTTAATCATAAGAGCAAGCGCAAAACCAATCATAAATAAAACAGAAACGGACCAAATACCAGAAACTAATACGACCATAAGTGCAACGGTTAAAGCTAAGTTAATCCAGATTTTTTTAGGCTGTGTAATATCTTCTTGAGAAGTTAAAGACGCGTCTTCAGCAAAAGCAAGCGAGCTTTTTAATTCAAACTGCTCGATATCAATAGCACCAAGTCGTCTGCGCTCTTTTTTTCCAAGAATATAGCCTGTAAAAACAACCCACAAAGCTCCGCCAATTAACGTTGGAAGAAGTGGAATAAAGAACTCTGATGCATCGAGATGAAGGGCAACAATCGCACGAGTAGCCGGACCTCCCCAAGGCGTCATGCTGCTCATAATACTAAGAGAAAGCATCGCAACCGTCGTTAATACTAACGGGCTCATATTCAGGCGTTTATAAAGTGGAAGAAGAGCAGAAACCGTAATCATATAAGTGGTTGTACCGTCTCCGTCTAGTGCAACTAAAAGCGATAGAAGAGCGGTTCCGATGACGATTTTGAGTGGATCGCCTTTCACGATTTTTAACAGCTGCTTAATTAATGGATCAAACAGGCCAGCATCAATCATAACCCCGAAGTATAAGATGGCGAACAGCAGCATCGCAGCTGATGGAGCTACTTGTTTTAACCCTTCTAGCATCATGTCTCCGACACCTTTGCCAAATCCTCCAATCACGGCAAAAAGAAGTGGAATGACCATTAAAGCGACGATAGGAGACATCCTTTTTGACATAATGAGATACGTAAAGACAATAATCATTGTAAAACCTAGTAGTGCTAGCATTCAAACAACCTCCTTTATTTTCCCTCTTTTCTTTGAAAGCGTTTACTTTTAGAGTAAAAAAACGTGACTAACATCTCTCATCCCCATGTATGATCCGTAGTTTGATTATTAAGAATTTTTAAAGCCGCTCTTTACTCCCGCTGATGTTTCTTGTTTTCATGTTAGTACATTTTTAAAAATAAAGGAAATATAGGTTTTTTTAGAAAGTTCATAAAAAATTTTTATAATGGTAGTCTAGAAAAAAGCTTGGTCTAAAAGAGAGATTCTTCCAAGACGCAAACTTTTAGCTTTTGCTTTATTTTTCACTTAGCTTTAAAAAGTCAATAAATGCTTTCACGACCGCTAGATTCAAATAAGAAGGATCATACATGAGCCAGGTGTTTCGAAGCAAAGGTGATTCATCTCGGTATGAAAGTCCGTATGTATATAAGTTGTCGCTGGAGTGAAGGCAAATTTCAGGTAAAATCGCAAAGCCTAAATCATTTTTAACCATTTCTTTGGCTGTTTCTTGCCGGTCAACTTCCATTGCCACAAACGGAGGCTCTGAAAACTTGTCATGCCACCAGTCTTGAATGAGATCTTTTAGCGACGTATCGGTTTTATAGTTAATATAAGGCAGGTTCGGCAAGTCATCGATCGCAATTTCTTTTTTTGAAATTAAGCAAAGCCGTTCTTTTGTCAGCAGTGATTTTTCTCCGTTCCACGGGTAATTGCCTCGCAAAATACCAACATGAACACGCGAAGAGTCTAATAGATTCATAACTTGCGTACTCCACCCTGTATTTACGCTGAACTGTACATTTGGATAATGAAGAGAAAACTGTTTTAAAATTTTTGGGAGTTTATGCTGCGCAAAGTTACTCGATACCCCTAGGCGAAGCGTTCCCGTAACGGTTTCGCTCATATTACGCATGCTGTCTTTTGTTTCTTGCAGCTGCTTCCACATATCTTCCGCATAGCGAACAAGATGCTCACCTTCAGATGTAAACTCAATTCCTTTTTTCGTTTTGAAAAAAAGCGTTACGCCAAATTCTTCTTCAAGATTTTTAAGGCGGTAGCTTAAAGAAGGCTGTGATACGTAGAGCCTTTCAGCCGTTCGTGTAATGTTCTTTTCTTCGTGAAGCGTTTTAATTAGTATCCAATCTTTTTGATCCATCCCAATTCCCCCTTGTATTTAGATTATAAAAAAATTTTTAAAAAGACAATAAATTTTATGTATTTTACTTATGACCACCTCTATTATACGATAAATGGCAAATGAACCGGTTCTAAATAGTAAAAAAATAAAATGGTTTGATGAACGCCTCGGCGTTTGTTAGTAGGGGAGAAAGGTGATTAAGATGACGCGTATTCCTGTAACGGTTATGAGAGGTGGAACGAGTAAAGGGGTCTTTATCAATCATGAAGAAATGCCTGTGAACAAATCGGATTGGGAACCGTTTTTGCTAGATATAATGGGAAGTCCGGATCAACGTCAAATTGACGGGTTAGGCGGAGCCAATTCGCTGACAAGTAAAATTGCGATTATTAAAAAATCAGATTTAGAAGAAGCCGACGTAGATTATACGTTTGCGCAGGTCAGCATCAGCGAATCTCTCGTTGATTTTAAAGGAAACTGCGGTAATATCTCCTCAGCAGTGGGACCTTATGCCATTGAACAAGGACTTGTACAAGCTGTGGAACCGGTGACTAAAGTGCGGATCTATAATACAAATACTAAAAAAGTAATCGTAGCGGAAGTAGAAGTAGAAAACGGAAAAGTGAAAACAGAAGGATCATGTATGATTCCTGGAGTACCGGGTACAGGTTCACCTATTTATCTTTCGTTTGAAAATGGAGAAGGCGCCGTTACCGGAAAACTGCTGCCAACGGGAAATGCGATTGATCTGCTGCAAACGTCCATCGGGACAGTAAAAGCATCAATTGTTGATGTAGGAAATCCGCTTGTATTTGTTAAAGCAGCGGATATTGGTCTAAAAGGAACAGAACTTCCCCATGAATACACGGACAAACAGCTGAAGCTATTTGAAGAAATTCGATCCATTGCGGCGGAAAAAGCGGGGCTGGCATCTCAAGACAAAGCAACTAAACTATCACCAGCCGTTCCCAAAATGACGATTATTGCTCCTCCACTGGACCACCGCGACGGGACTGGAAGAGACAAGGCGGCTTCTGAAATGGACGTATTAATTCGCATGATGTCGATGCAAAAACCGCATCAAACGCTTGCTATTACAGGAGCAATATGTACAACAGCGGCTATTTATACAAAAGGCACGCTTCCATCAGAAATGGTTCAATTAAAAGGTGATACCGTTCGACTTGCTCATCCAATGGGAATTATGGAAACTAGTGTGGATTTAAAAAATGGACAGGTTAACGGAATCAAAGTAGTGCGTACAGCCCGTCTTATTTTTGAAGGATTTGTTTATACAAAGCATACGTACGATGTATGTTTATCAAGTTAATAATGTTCTTTAAAAAAAGCTCTTTCTAGGAAACTAGGAAGAGCTTTTTTATGTTAGACTATTTTTACTGAATATTGAAAAAGTGGGTGGGAGTATGAAAAAAAGAACGTATATTGATTTAAGCCACGTCATTGAAGCCGGAGTTATTACACATAAAGGCTTGCCGGCACCGATCATTTGTGACTATTTAAGCCGAGAAGAGTCTAGAAAGCTGTATGAACCAGGCACTGAATTTCAAATCGGTAAAATTGAAATGGTTACAAATACAGGTACGTATATTGACGTGCCGTTTCATAGATACAAAGACGGAGCGGATTTATCTCAAACGGCTATTGATAAAACAGCCGGACTGGAAGGAATAGTAGTTTCAGTCGACCCGACTTTAACGGCTATTGATGAATCTCATTTTCAGCATATAGACGTTAAAGGCAAAGCGGTATTAATTCATACGAGATGGGATCGCTACTGGAATACAGACGATTATTTAGAAAATCATCCATACTTAACAGAAAGCGCGGCGGCTTATTTAGTGGCTCAACAGCCCGCTCTTGTCGGAATTGATTCAATGAATATTGACGATACAAAAGGAAAAGCAAGACCAGCTCATACGCTGCTGTTAGGAGCGGACATTGTGATTGCTGAGCACTTATGTCGCTTAGATCAACTAACGGAGTCCTTTTTATTTTACGCCGTGCCTCCTAAAATAAAAGGAGCCGGAACGTTTCCGGTAAGAGCATTTGCGGAGATAGTAAGAAAATGATTCAGTTACATAGATACAGCGAAGTACAGGAATTTAAAAACCAAGTAGAGCCGCTTTTAGCGAAAAATGAAGTTCTTCATAACTTAGCGCTTGGCATTTTATACAGTTTACATGAAAACAGCAAACCAAATTTTATGGGTGTTATTTCAAAAGACGGCCGTGCTGCGCTTGTGTTACTGCAAACTCATCCTAAGCAAATTATTCTGTCTCAAATACAGCAGCTAACGGAGGGTGAACTAAGCGAAGCGGCAGAGCTGTTACAAGAAATCGCGGTACCGGGCTTAGTTGGAGAAAGACAAACGGTTTTATATCTTTCTCAAAAACTAGCAGCGCTAAAAAATCAAGAAGCTTCTTTAAAAATGGATCAGCGTATTTACCGGTTAGACAAAGTAAAAAAAGCTGCGGAAGCTGAAGGAATGCTGGTAAAAGCAAAGTTGGAGCATCTTCCGCTCGTGACAGAATGGATTTGGGAGTTTATGGGGGGCATTGGAGAGCCTGTATCGAAAGAACAAGCTGCCAAAACAGGAGAAGCTTTTATTAAAGCAGAACGGCTATTTTTATGGGAAGCAAACGGGAAGTATGTGTCGATTGCCAATGCTACGCGTCCAACGGTCCATAACATTACAATTAACTTTGTATACACACCTCAAAAAGAACGTAAAAAAGGCTATGCCTCAAGCTGTGTATCCACGCTTTCTCAGCTTATGCTAGACAAAGGATTTCAAACAACAAGTCTGTACACGGATATGACAAACCCCACGTCTAACAAGATTTATATGGAGATTGGGTATGAGCACGTAGCTGATTCAGCATTGGTTTTATTTCGTGAAAAAAAGTAGCAGGCTGTCTGCTACTTCTTCTATGAATTAAGGTTTTGTAACTAAATTTACGTGATTTAATGTTTTTGCATCATCAAAAATAAATTCAAGATCATAGGCGCCAGCGTGATACGTGTATCTCGTTTGAGTCGTAGCATCACCTTTTACTTTGTTTGTAAAGTTTGGCTGACCTAATTCTTTCTTTAAGTTAGCTTGCGTGATGGACCCTAAATTTGTTTGACGCTCTACATTTGTACCAAAATAGCGAATTTCGTTGATGACGTTATTTTTGTCATAGCCAAATGCGTATCCAGGGTGACCCATTTCCGCATGATAGTAGTCAAAGTTATTTGATGAACCTTCAGGCGGCGGACCGAACTGATCACGAACGTCTTGACGCAGGGTTTTGCCAATTTTAAAGTCTGCTGTTAAGCGCGGCACTTCACCTTTTACTGCGGCATTATAAATTTCGTTAATATTTTTTACAGCTGTTTGACTTTGACTGCTTGTTTCTTGAGATGTAGCTGCGTGTGCTGGTGTATCAAGATGAGAGACAGGAGCAAATCCAAACGCAGCAATGCCTGTAATCGTTGCAGCGGCCGCCGCTTTTGATAGTCGTTGTTTCATTTTCATGATTTTTTCCTCCTTTATTTATATTGATTTAGCAACCTCAGTCTACCTAAAAGAGCAGGTAGGCCAGAATAGTCAAGGAGTCTTAGTTGAGTTGGTAACTGATATATATAATGTAACACGTCTTTTAGAATATAAACGTCAGGTAAAGTAAAAAGCAAAAAACGATTCATTTCTCATAGGTGAAAAGATTGGTTTGTATTCCTTTATTAGGTAAAAGACGTAATATAGAGAAGATTCTAATGCTTTATAAAAAACTGGATAATAATTGTAAGTATGATACAATATATCAAGTATTTGTTAAAAATAAAATATCTATTTCTGGAGTTTTGATGTATGGAAAAAAATTTGATGAGAGGTACGCTTTTATTAACAGCGTCTTCTTTGTTAACAAAGATTTTAGGCTTTATTTATATTATTCCTTTCACAGCCTTAGTGGGAACGTCAGGTTATGCACTTTATAAGTATGCATACGGTCCATATACATTGATGCTAAGCTTATCGACAATGGGTCTTCCGCTTGCTGTTTCGAAATATGTATCGAAATATAACGGTCTTGGAAACTACCGTGCGGGACAAGATCTATTAAAAGCAGGACTTGTATTAATGACGATAACGGGCATAGTAGGCTTTTTAGCGCTTTATACCATGGCGCCGTGGCTTGCTGAGCTAGTGATTAACGGAAAAGATTCCTCAGGAAATAGTCAAAAAGACGTGGTATACGTGATTCGAATGGTGAGCTTTGCTTTAATTATTATCCCGCCTATGAGTCTATTACGAGGCTACTTTCAAGGTAACCAGTCCATGGGACCATCCGCGCTAAGTACAATTATTGAACAAATAGTGCGTGTGCTGTTTATTTTAGCAGGAGCATATGCTGTTATTCATCTCTTTCATAGCACGATTACAAAAGCTGTTGGAATCGGTACGTTTGGAGCGTTTATTGGAGGCTTAGGAGGTATAGGGATTCTCGGTTCGACTTATCTAAAACGCAAGCGGCTGATTATGAAGGAAGTGAATAGCGGAAAGAATAATAAATCCATTTCGTTCTCTTCAATGTTCAAAGAGCTTGTGACGTACGCCGTTCCGTTTGTATTAGTTGGTTTAGCTATTCCAATCTATCAAAATATTGATACGTTTACGATTAACATGCTTTTTCAATCAATAGGGTATGGACAAGCTAAAGCCGAAACAATCAACTCTGTCATTGGATTAGCGCAAATTTTAGTGATGGTGCCGGTATCGCTAGCGACTGCCTTCAGCATGTCGCTGATTCCGGGTATTACATCTTCTTTTGTGCAAGGAAATTTACGAGAAGTAAAAGGAAAGATTACAAAAACGCTGCAGCTGTTGTTGTTTTTTACTCTTCCTGCTGCGGTGGGGCTTTGTTTATTGGGTAAGCCGGTATATATGATGATCTTTGGAGCGAAAAACAGTCATGAAATCGGTGGAGTTGTTTTACAATGGTATGCGCCTGCTGCGATTCTATTTGCTCTTTTCACCGTAACAGCCGCGATTCTTCAAGGAATTAATCAGCAAAAGAAATTAATTTTTGGCTTGGGCTTAGGTATTGTTGTGAAGATAGTATTAAACGTACTGTTGGTTTCAAGCTTAAAAGAAATTGGACCTGTTGTCGCGACGTACGGAGGATATGGTGTATCGGTTATCTATAACTTTTATTTAATTGAAAAATCCATTTCTTACCGAGTTCAATCACTGGGAAAAGCCGCGTTGACGCCTGTTTTATTAGTAAGTGTGATGTCAGCCGCTGTGCTTATTGGCAATTATGCTTCTCACTATTTTCTAGAAAATAAGCTGTCTGCATCTTCACTTGCGATTAGCACGTCTTGTATTTCAATAGCTTTAGGTGTTGCTGTGTATCTAGGGCTTGGCGTCAAAACAAGTTTAGGGCAATCTGCTGTATTAAATAGAAGAAAAAAATATAAAGGAGAGAAAGGTGTGTCAAAACGATTTGTACTAACCGTGGCGGCTGGAGGATGTATAATAATTTCCGGCGCGCTATTGCTATTAAATTGGGAAAGAGTGTTTGGAGATTATCGTCCCGTTCAAACAGCAACAGCTGTATTTAAGTTAGAAGTGGGAAGTCAAGATGTAGCAAAGACTACGGATTCAGATAATGTTCTTTACTATATGGTGAAAAAAGGACATTTAGATGAATATATTCAACTGATGAATGAAAAAGGCTATGTGTTAAAAGAGAAAGATATTGATCATAACCGACTTGTTTTTAACGATGGACAAGAAGATGAGCAAATTTACTACAAGCGCTTTGCCAGGAAGTATACGATGATTGATGGAGAAGGGTGAAGACTTGACATAGTATTTTAGTAGACTAAAATCTTATACCTCTATCTGTTTTTAAAGTTTTTTTGTGCGGAAAAGAAAAATAATATTGACAATTATGACAAAAAGCTTAATACTGACTTTATTACATAAAACAAATACAATTTGTTTCCTTATCAAGAGAGGTGGAGGGACTGGCCCTGTGAAACCCGGCAACCGCTGTCTATGACAGAATGGTGCCAAATCCTTAAGAGTGCGCTGCTCTTAGAGATAAGGAAGAAGCTGAAACGAAGCTCTTCCTTATTTATTTAAGGAAGGGCTTTTTATGTAGAAGAAACAACGAGGTGATATTTTTGAACAAAGCAGACCGTATCAAACGAATGAAAACACCAGAAATTGATCCAAAGTACGAAGGACGAGTGCCTCCGGGTCAGGTAGTAACGGAGCGATTTCCGATTTTACATGAAGGGGACGTGCCGGAGTATAACTTAGAGGAGTGGACGCTTCGCGTGTTTGGATTGGTAGATAAAGAAGTGACGCTTTCGTACCAAGATATATTGAATATGCCGCAAACAACGGTGAAGTGTGATATCCACTGCGTAACGAGATGGACAAGGCTTGATAATCAATTTACGGGCGTGCTGTTTACAGACTTTTTGAAGGCAGTTGGCGTGGAGTTAAAAAGTAAATACATCATGCTGCATGGAGATAATGACTATACGTCAAACATTGAAGTAAAAGATTTACTGAGAGACGATATTCTTCTTGCTCATTCTTTTAACGGAGAGCCGCTTACAGCTAAGCATGGATATCCGCTGCGATTGGTTGTTCCGCATTTGTACTTTTGGAAAAGTGTTAAATGGCTTCGAGGCTTTGAAGCCATTGATGAAAATCGTCCTGGCTTTTGGGAGCAAAACGGCTTTCATCTTAGAGGAGATCCGTTTAAAGAAGAACGTTTTTCTGGAGAAGATTTAGGTATTCCAGAAGATGAGTGGGTACATAAAGACTATGATTAATGAAAATGCCTATGCGCGCGCATAGGCATTTTGTCAGCGCTGGCGGTTTAATTCCCACACAACATGGCGAAGTTCAGGCAAAATCAGCTTGGTCATCGCTAGACGAACCGCAGCGCTTGATCCTGGTGTAGAAAAAACGGCTTTTTCGTTAATCGTCCCGGCAATTGCCCGGCTCATAATCGCCGCGCTGCCAATGTCTTCGGTGTAGCTCAGCATGCGAAACAGCTCGCCAAACCCAACGATTTCTTTATGAATCAGCGCTTGAACGGCTTCAATGGTGACGTCTCGTTTTGTGATGCCCGTCCCGCCGTTTGTGAGAACAACGTCAATGTTCTCATCACTGCAGCCAGCAAGTATGGCTTGTTGAATAGACGTTTGGTCGTCTTTTACAATTTCATAGGAAGCGATCTGCATGTCGTGTTCTTTCAGAAGCTGGATCATCAGCGCACCGCTTTTATCGGTTTCTTTTGTACGTGTGTCTGATACCGTAATGACTTTGCAGCGAACGGGCTGAGTTGCTTTAGATTTATGTTCGTGTACGCTCATTATGTACCTCCTTTACGCTTCGGTGCGCTTATAGTCACCGTTTTTGCCGCCTGATTTTTCAAGTAAATACGTTTCGCCAATAATCATTCCTTTATCAATGGCTTTGCACATATCATAAACAGTTAGAGCGCAAGCAGAAGCGGCAGTTAAAGCTTCCATTTCAACGCCTGTTGAGCCTTCCGTTTTAACCGTTGCTTCTATTAATAAACGGTACTGATTATTGCTTGTATCCCAGTCAAATGAAAGGTTTACGCCTTTTAATAGAAGGGGGTGACACATCGGAATAATGTCAGACGTACGTTTTGCTGCCATGATTCCCGCTACTTGTGCAACAGCAAGTACGTCACCTTTTCCAATTTTATGTTCTACAATGGCTTCATGAATTTCTTTGTTAACCAGTATGCTTGAACGAGCGGTTGCAACGCGGCGAGTGATAGATTTTTCGCTAATATCGACCATGTTGGCACGGCCTTGATCATTAAAATGTGTAAAAGAAGACATCGGTGTTTTCATCCTTTTTCAGTAAATTTTGTTGTATGATAGAAATAGTAAGATATGCTATGATTTTACACCATAGCGCAAAAAGTGAACAGACATAAAGGAAGTGAAGAATGTATGTTAGAAAGCAGAACACCTATTTCAATTCCTGAAGCAATTGAAAAAGTCATGACATATAAAAAAAAAGGCAGCATCGAACGCGTATCGATCACTGAAAGCTACGGACGCTATTTAGGAGAAGATATTGTCGCTGATCAAAACGTGCCTCATTTTAATAAATCGCTTTATGACGGCTTTGCGGTTCGAGCGCAAGACTGCGTAGAAGTCTCAAGTGAACATCCTGTGGAGTTCGAAGTTGTAAGTGAAATCGGTGCCGGCTCTGTGTTTGAAGAAGAAGTAAAGCCGTTTCAAGCGGTACGTATTATGACAGGAGCGCAAGTGCCTCATTCATGTGATGCAGTTGTAATGCTTGAAGTAACGAAGTCGTATGAAAAAGAAGGCAAAACGTATATGGCGTTAAGCAGGTCAGCTTCAAAGTGGGAACACATTGCGTTAAAAGGAGAAGAAACAAAAAAAGGAGACGTGCTTGTTTCCAAAGGAACGCGCATTAATCCAGGCGTCACCGCTTTTTTAGCTACGTTTGGCTATGCGGATGTAGCCGTGGTGAAGCAGCCAGTGGTGGGCGTGTTAACAACGGGAAGCGAACTGCTTGATGTAAATGAACCGTTAGAACCAGGGAAAATCCGTAACAGCAACTCCTATATGGCTCTTGCGCAAATCGTAAGAAGCGGGGGAATTCCGAAATGTTTAGGGAAGCTTGAAGATGATTTTGACCGCTGCTATGAAGCGGTAGAAAAAGCGCTTGAAGAAGTGGATATTTTACTGACAACCGGCGGGGTATCCGTTGGGGACTATGATTATTTGCCGGCTATCTATGAAAAGCTTGGCGCAAATGTACTCTTTAACAAAATTGCGATGCGACCGGGAAGCGTCACAACAGTCGCAGAACGAAACGGACAGCTGCTGTTTGGATTATCAGGAAACCCATCTGCTTGCTACGTCGGATTCGAACTATTTGTTCGTCCAATTGTTCGCAGCTTTTTACATTCACCACGGCCTCATTTACATAAAACAAAAGCGGTATTAAACGGCCGTTTTAAAGAGCCTAATGCATTCACAAGAATGGTACGAGGAGAAATTACAGACGAAGGCGGAAGGCTCTTAGTAACGCCTGTTGGCATGGATAAGTCAGGAGCTATTTCGTCATTAGCTGCAGCAAATGCGCTGATTGTTCTTCCAGGAGGAGAGCAGGGATATGATAACGGAGCAGAAGTGGCCGTGCTGCATCTTGAAAAAGAAGGAGCAAGTTCGCTTTGGATATAAATAAAGTAACTTGCTTATTGCTTGTCCTTTTTTTCAATAAGAATTTGAAGAAGTTCTGTAATTCGATCTAATTTGTTTTCAATGCGAACAAGTAAGTAAAAAGACAGGGTAATTGGAAAGCCTAAATCTCTAATATAGCTAACTAAATTTTCTGTAGTAGCATACCTCCTTCACTTAGAAGATATAGTATCATATGTAATATCTAAGTATTTGTTCGCAGGACATACGTCCATTTTTAAGACAAAAGTCCTTAAAAAATAAGAAAAAGCAGCCTCGGCATTGGCAAGCGAGGCTGCTTTTTGTAAGGGTTCATTTATACGTACTCGAGTATAAATGACTACTAGATTTTAACATGTTTTTAAATGTAAATACTACTTTGGATGTGCTTTAACGGGTATATAAAAGGGTTGCTTTTTATACAGGAGTTCTTCATTCCTATTGAAATGAAATATTGTTAGATCAAGGGTATATAAAGAACTGCATAAAAAAGAACGACATCCTATCTCAACCTCCATGTGCGCCAAGGGTTCTTTTTTGATGTGTACTGGAAAGAGGTATTATGTAAACTGAAAATGTATGAAGTATACATAAGTTTTTATAGGAATTTTAATATATAATTAAGGCTAAAAAAGAATTATTTCAGGAAGAGGAAGATGTGTGAAACGCAGTCCATTATTGTTTTTATCGTTAATTAGTAGTTTGTTAGTTATTTTAGTGTTATTGTTCCAATGGGATCTAGTTGATATGATAACGGAGTTTTTAATGTTACCTGTTTGGCTATTCGTATATGCCTTCTTTATCATCATAACTGTATGGACATTGATCCAGCTTTTTAAAAATAGAAAGTGGCAGCCTTTTGTTATTCAGCTCATTACTATGGGATTATGGTTTTTCTTTCCCTTTGATCAAGTCAATTTAGATCTGAACTTTAAAATCCATCAGAATAAACGAGAAGAAATTACAGCTAAAGTAGAAAATGGTGTGATTAAACCTAATGTATCTGATAATCCATCACTTATTCAATTACCTAAAGAGTATACTCAATTGTCTAAAGGCGGAGGTGACATCGCAGTAGAAACAAAAGGAAAAGAGAAATCTATTCTTTTCTTTACATATCGCGGAATGTTAGACAATTTTTCAGGATTTGTATATGATCCAAACGATAATAAACCTTTAAAAACCGATTTTGATGGGGACTTTAAACAGATAGAAAAAGTACATAAGAACTGGTATTACGTATCTTCTTATTAAAAAAAGGCTTTGAATTATAATTCAAAGCTCTTTTTTAATGATTCAAAGTTTTATCATTAATAATTATGGAAGATTTGATTTTACGGGAATTGAGACAGTAGATCATTTACTAAGTGGAAGTATTGGATATCTTGAGGATGAAGCGTATTATAAGGATATGTTAAAAAAGGTGAAGATAAAATTAATCATCAATTCTTGCAAACCAGAAAAAGCTCCCTATGGAAATAGGGAGTTTTTTCTGCTACAAAAATTATTTCTCACATAGGCCCACGTGTTGCTGGATCTTCAATAGTTTAGATGAATAGTGGAATATTATTCGCTCTTTAACTTATAGCTTTTAGTTTTGCTTTAGAATTCAAGCTCCATAAACTAAATAGTACGGTCATTAACCCGAGTATGATGATAGACCAAAGCGCGCCATCTGTTAATGAATAAATAAAAGGAAAAAGAACAAACCACAATCCGCTAATAAGGGAAATCCAGTTTTGCCATGAATTCCATCCTGGTTTATTCGCTCCTAAAAGAGATGTGATGACTTGGAGAATTCCAAATACAATACTTGCTGAAGTAGCTCCTGCATCGTATGAAAAACCAAGCATCCACGGGGCAATAACAAACTAAATACCGATTATAGCGTTAATAATACCTCTTGTTTTCACCGCATTCCCTCCTCAATGTATGACACTCTTTATGATGTCATTATTAAACTATATGTTTGTAAGTGATGTGTGTTGAGTATTCATCAACGCCTGTTGAGATTTTTTCAACTTTTAATATAGGAACAAGCACTTCTGTTGATGAGTTCTCATAAGATGTTTCAAAATCAAATATGAGAAAGAGAGTGGAAAACGAATGTACTATTGCGTTACTTGCTGCAGATTGCAAAATGAAAATCTTATTAAGAGTAAGTTATTTGAAAATGGAGTCTATATAGATCCATTTGTAGGAGAAAAAATCCCTTTAGGTATGTGTGCACATAGATGTAACCATGAGTCATGCAAGGAGTCATGCAAGGAGTCATGCAAGGAGTCATGCAAGCCATCTGAAAAAGAAAAAATCATTAAAAAGATTGTGCTAAAAGAATTATCTAAATTAAAGAAAGCAATAGAATATTTACCTGCTCATCGCCATGGTTCAGAAAAAGTTCTGTTTTCACAATAAATAGCGGCATGCCGCGTTCAGCTCGCTTGATAAAAATCAGTTTTTATTCCTTAAGTTGATTCATCACTAGTTGTACAGCTATTGCATCGTCTAAATAGCCGATTGGAAAGACATAGTCTGGGATAATATCGGTAGGCAAAATAAAATACAATAGCGCACTTCCCAAAATAGGGCGCCTGGCAGCTGAGGTTTTTTCGCTACAGTATTCAAGATACATTTGCTTTAGTTGATCAATGAAAGTACCAACACTGCCTACTTGCTCTATTTTGGTTTGAAAGTTATTACAAATCATGCTGTGTCCTTCATCCGTCTGTGCATATTGCTTATATTTAGTTAGTTCTTGTTCTACACGCTCAATCGTAAAGTTTGTATCCACTGTATTAAAAGATTTAAGTATTTCTTGAATTTTATCAATGGAGTAATGAATGCCTGTTTCTACTTCATTTTCTGTATTGTTTGAAGCAGCTCCAGCAGGGTCAATCAATGCTTCAAGCGGAGTATTTAAATAGCGCGCAAATTGTTTTAAATGATGTAGATTTGCTTGCTGCTTTCCGTTTATAATCCGTGAAATAGTTGCCGTATCAATCCCCGTAAGTGAACTAAGCTTCCGCATAGATAAAGCATTTTTCTTTAATAAAGACCGTAATAACAAACCAAGGCTTTGGTCATGTTGGATCTTAGACATCGCGATTCACCTCTTTATATTTTTCAACGTGCAGTAATCATTTTATTGAAGGTTTATCAACAATATATGCAACAAGTAAGCAAATTTCCTCAACATTATCATTAAAAGGAGAATCATTAAAAGGAGAATACAAAATGGAATGGTTATTTATTTTAGGTTTTGCACTGTCATCAAGTATAGATAACTTTGGTGTAGGAATATCATACGGAGTTCGAAAGGTAAGGATAAAATGGCTTTCTAATTTACTAATAGCAGCTATTTGTTTCCTCTTTAGCATGGTGGGAATTACGTTTGGCAAGTGGATTTCAACCATCTTACCAGGAGTTTTCCATGTTATTGTAGCCGTCGTATTATTAACGCTAATTGGGATTCGGATTATTTTATTAGTCAGCTCCCAAAGAAATAACGGAATTGATGAATTAGATAGTAGGGAGCAAGGAAAAGTACGCTCTATTGGATGGATAGAAAGCAGTGTTTTAGGTGTAGCACTTTCAGCTAACGCACTTACAAATGGTTTAGGAGCAGGTTTGCTTGGATTGTCACCTTTAGCTATTTCGCTTACATCAGCATTTGGCAGTTTTATCACAGTATGGCTAGGGGTAATGGTGGGGCAAAAAGCCGCAAATGTGCAAATTGGGAAATTTACATTGAGTCAATACGGAACGCTAATAAGCGGGATTACGATTTTAATTGTAGCCTTTACTCAAATATTTTAAAAGAAAAGGCGCCACTTATTAAAGCAAGTGGCGTTTTTTCTTTGTGTTTTATAGTGACTAGTCTTCTATACAAAATAAAGAAATGCTGCATAAGAATTTATTTAATGAAGAGGTAAGAAAACTTACTTCTGCAAATTATTTCTTATTAAGTTTTAATCGTATTTTAAAAGGGTACAGTGTCCTTTAGCCAAGACGCCAGAATAACTGGCACAACTGTTATCTCGTTTGCAATCAATATAGATACACGATTCTAAAAACCAGCTGTACACCCTAAAACAAAGCGGGGAACATCTAGTTTTGACAGACAAGAATGCAAAGCGTAAAATTGTTCTAATGAATAGATAATTCACTATTTTAAGAGTCTTAAAATTTAGGTTGATTTTATATAAGGGAGCGTACACACTTGAAAAATCAGTTTGCTCAATTAATACAGAATAATGAAAGCGTTCATATTTACTACAATATTGACGATATGAGAAGTTACTTAGATAATCTTGTGTCTTATATTGTTTCGGGGATTGAACAAGAAAGACATACGTTAGTTATCGAAAGTGAAAGACTAATTCCGCTGATTTTTAAAAAATTAGAGGGAATTCTGACTAAAGACCAACTAGCATATATACATACCATTAATAATTTTGATTATTACTGTTCAAGTGGAAGCTTTCAGCCTGCCATCATTTTTGAACATCTCTCTAAACACTTAGATCCTTTTTATAAAAACAATACGGCTTTTCAAATATGGGCTCATGTCGAATGGGGACAGCAAGAAGGAATTATACCTATTTTAGAAGAGTTTGAAAATGAAGCTGACAAATTAGTAAATAAAGGCGGATTACATTTAGTATGCGCGTATGATGAAGAGAGAGTACCGGAAGTTCTTAAACTTGCTTTAATGAAGTGCCATCCATACTTAATTTTAGAAAACAAAATTATCCCATCCAATTTATATGTAATGCCGGATGCAGTGTAAGTAATAGTGTGATTGAGCGTTACTTTTAAAAAGCAAAAGGTAAATAGAGAACAAACAAGGAGCCTTATTTAAGGCTCCTTATTTGTTGTTTCTAGAGAGGATGTATATCTTCTATCTTTATATCTAGTGTGAATCTTCAATTAAAATCTCTATTCCTTAAAAGGAAGTTTTTTCGTAGCTGCTCTGTTTCATTTTCCATAACTTCTGGATAGTGCCGAGATAAGACATTAGCTAAATTTTCTTCTTTAGGTTTATCCACTATTAAGTACTTATAAAGAACCTTTATGTCATACCATTGGAAGTCTAACTCTTCGCTATTAGGTATTTTCATATCAACTTTCCATTCTTAACTAAAGGAACTATAATACTTAATTTTATCATCGTATTCCTTATCGTCCTTCTTACTTATATACCTAAGTTTGTATGTCGTGTTCATTCACTAACCTATGATAAAATGGAATATATTGATCAAATAACAAATGCTGCGGTAAATGGAAAAAGTGAAGAGATAAAAGCGTTATAAAATAAAGAGCCATCTTTACTTAACGCTTTTAATTCAGATGGATGGACGCCTTTACCTTTAGCTTGTTATTTTGGGCAAGCGGATAGCGCCAAGTTATTGTTGTCATTGAGGGCGGATATTCATGCTAAAGCTAAAAACCCGAATGATAACATGCCTCTTCATGCAGCAGTAGCAAATAAGCAAATTCAAGCTGTAGACTTGTAGCTTACAAAAGGCGCAGATGTAAATGCAAAACAAAGCGGCGGATGGACTAGTCTTCATGAGGCCTCGCTGCTAGGAGATAAAAATATGATTAAACTTCTTATAGAAAAAGGTGCAGATATCAAGATGCAAAAGATGATGGTAAAACGCCGTTAGAGATTGCAATAGAGAAAAAACAAGACGGTGCAGTTCATTTACTTACTCAGTATTTAAATAATAAAGCTTAATATAGAGTATGAGATTTTATGTTAAGGAAGAAGAGGTGAATATAGTTATGTTGACTGCAGTAGCTGTAACTGTTTCTATTTTAGCGTTAGCTTGGATTGCTGGGCAAAGAGAACAACGCCAGTAACTTTATATATTATTTGTATATAGAATTGAGATGATTATATAAATGAGCAATAGAAATGTTTTAGTTAAATTGATGTTCTTTTTAGGATCATTTTCTATCACAATATTTGGGTTCGTTTTAAAACAGGGATTAACAGGGTTACTTTTATCTGCTGCCTGTATTACATCCGCAGGGTTCTTAATGAAAACTGGAGATACAAAAAGAGGGGGAAACTAACGCGGCTTAGCTTCTCCTTCTTTTTCAGTACTAGAGTGACTAGCTTTATATGTTGTATACAGCATATAAATAGAAAGACTCTTTAATCAGTAAAATAAATATAATTATGTTAAAATATAACTATATTTACTTTTTTGGTGGTGAAATAGATGAACAATCGAAGCTTGGGATTACTTTTAGTCGGTACAGGAACAGTCTTTTTGGTTTTAGCTTTAACATTACATATAGCTGGGTTATTATATGGTGTTATTTTAGGTAGCAGCATCGTATTAAATGTGTCAGGTGCAGGTATACTTATGAAGTTTATAGCTGATGAAAAGCTGGCTCATCTGTAGAGATCTTATAGAGTAAGGTCTCAAATTTATTTTATGAGAATGTTTGGGGGTATCCTACTTTGGAAATGAACTTTTTTTGGTTAGCGTTAGGATTGGCTGCCCTTGGTTATTTTATAAGCGATGGTTTAAAGAATTTCAGCAAACCTCAAAGAAAATCAAAATATCCTTATTTAATTAAAGAAAAAGATCTACACTATCACTTTCACTTAAGTAAAGGTGAAATTGAAGAGCTGTTAACAAAATATCCCGGAGCTCCAAAAATAGAGTTGAAAGGGACTACCTATTATCCGTATCATCAATTCGTTGACTGGCTGTCGTCTAATGAAATCTATAAGGTGTAAAGGAGAGGAAGCATTTAGTCTTTAAAGGCTAGATGCTTCTTTTTTTGAAGATTGGATTCTAATGCCATCGTCACATTTAAAATGAAAAAGATGTCGCCAAGCATGTACTGGGGGATGACTACGGTTTTAGCCGTTGTTTTATATGGATATCAATACATCGTAGAAAAAGTAATTGGACAAACCAATGATTCTCAATCAAGATTACAAGCGCTTAAAGCAAATCTCCAAAAAAGACCTTCCAATAGCTGAAGGTCCTCTTTTATTTGTGGGGGGCTATGACGTATTTATTTAACTCTTTTTATTTTCCATAATAAGTTTGCAATGAATGCGCTAAAAAAGCCGATAGCAATTAAACAAAAGCCAATTTGATCCAAGATGAAATTCCACCTGTCTCCAAAAGAAAAAAGTGTAATTCTTCCTGATTCTATAATATCAACGATAATAAATAACGACATGGTAATAAAATATATTAAAAAGAAATTTTTGTAGAAATAGCTTTTATAATCACTGCTCAAAGTACTCACCTCAACCTAATTTTACGGAAAGTTTATCAATATGTTTATTGTTTTAATTAAAAGCGGCCTAATTTAAGAGGAAATTATCATGAATTATAGCAAAGGCAGGTCTTTGTACTGCGGAGAATGTAAATGATAGTAACTGAAAGTACACAGCATATTTATAGATTATAATTTTTCATCTGTATTTAATTCTGAATATTTAAATTTATTTACAATTTAAAGTTGCTATAATAGATAGTAATAAAAATAGAAAGAGAGGACAAAATATGTTTAATCAATATCCTATTGGTAAATTTACCGTGAAAGAAAATATTCAGAAAGAAGATATTCAAGGGTGGATTCATGACATTGCAGATGCCCCAAAGCAATTAGCTGATGCTGTAGAAGGGCTGACAAAAGAACAATTAGCCACGTCTTACCGAGAAGGAGGCTGGACATTAAGTCAAGTTGTCCATCATTTAGCTGACTCACATATGAATGCCTATACTCGTTTTAAAGTAGGTTTAACAGAGCAAGCACCTACTATTAAGGCCTATGATGAAGTGGCTTGGTCAAATCTGCCTGATAATGATTTACCGATAGGAGTTTCTATTCAACTTTTTGCTGCTTTACATAAGCGTCTTCATAAAGTGTTAAACTCACTTGATGAAATAAGTTTAAAGAAAACGATCCACCACCCTGAAAACGGGGAAGTGACGATTGAGCAATTAATAGCCACTTACGCTTGGCATGGAAAGCATCATATTGCTCAAATTACCACATTAAGAAATCAAAAAGGATGGTAGAATGGCATTTAACATATGTTAGAATCAAAAAAGCTCTTTTTAAAAGCTTTTTTGGTTCTAATAAATGACATTATGCTAATTAAAGAATATACAGCTTAAAAACAGAAAAACCCCCTCAATGCGTTAAGAAAGTTATTTCCAATCCTGAATAGTAATTTATTCATCCTGCATCTTGCTATTACATTGTACAGTGATGACTTATTTTTATAAGCTATCAGATCTGACTTTTGAAACACCTAAGGCCAAGTTTTTCCACAAAGTTTGTTCAACCACTCCGGCGTCCACCGTACGACAATCCACAATGAGTATGACTTCCGAATGTTTGCCGCGTAAAAGCCGTTGATTTTTCCTGATCACTTTAAACATAAATAGTTTAATTCCTAGTCCTAAGGTAAATCCAATAAAAGCACCAATTAGTCCCCAGTAGATGGGCCCCCAGCTTAGTTTAAACCCAATGCTTGCGCCGATGACTGAAAAAGCTGTGGCTAGAGCCATTCCTAAATCAATAAGAGAAACTCCATCGGCTCGATGAAGGCTGTCAAAAATCCGGCGATCTTCCGTTCGATTATTAAGGGGGACAATAAATATATCTTCTTTCTTTATCCCTTTTTTTTCTAGCTCTGAAACAGCTAATTCTATGTAACTGGAGTATTCAAATGTAGAAAAGACCTGCATGTTTTCACTCCACCTTTTTTCCTTTCGCAATACAAAAGCTTGGATGTTGATACGTTTTCTCAAAGAAGTTTTTCTGAACTCTTTCAGCAAGTTTATTATTCTCAACCGTATTTATATAGGAGTCGAAGGTAGCAAAACCATATAGGGAAGGGAAAAATAATAGCCATTCTTTATTTAAAACGGAAGTAGCCTGTTTTATTTCTCCTAAAAATAGAAGAGAAACCCCTTCAAGCAGGTGAGAATAATAAAAGAAAACGACTGCCCAGATGATAACAAAGAAAGCACCAATAATGCGATGAATATAGAGTTGTCCTAGGCCTGGCATCAGCAAGGACCAAACAACGGATAAGATGGGATTCCGCTTATCTAAATAGTTTATTTCCATGGCACCCATACTAAAGGTGTTGAACCGATGGTTTTCTCGTTCAGCTAACACGTATATTTTATTTAAATCAACTGTTGTTCGGTAACTATCCCATATAGAAAAAATATAAACGGGAATATAAATAAGAAGCCATCTTGTATTAAGCACTTCTTTGGCCATATCAATGTTTCCTTGAAAAGAATAAATCATAGCTAAATTTACATGAGATTTAATATTTATGACCACTTCCCATACAAATAACACAAAGCCCCGAAGGTATTTAGACAGTAGTAGGTGCCCAAACCCTGGAAAAGCTGCTGACCACCAAGCGATAATATAGGGGTTTCTTAAATGGATTTGAGTCGTTCCAAATATACTGACATGAGCAATGTAGCGTCTTGCAGTATTGTCATTTTTATAATTATTCATTTACGATCTCCTATGGATTCGGAAAAAAGATACTTTTTATTTCATTAATCAAGAACTCTTTTCTACTTTTTCATCTAATACTCTTATAGCTCCAATCATTAACCTGTTTAATACTGATTTGACTGTAAGACTAAGTAAAGTATGATACCATTTCCAAGGTCTTCTCCATCTAATTAAATTTGTGTTTCTTTCTGCCCAAAGTTCGATCAAAAATATTGGAAAGATGAATAAAATAATTTTATATATGATAACTAAGGGTTTATCGTTTTTTGTTAGTTTGTTGATGATAACGGAGACAGTTGGATATAGCAAAAAGTCAAATAAAACATGTATCTTAAACTCTTTTCGAAAATAGCGTACAGGATATTTAATCAGCTTATGAGTAACAACAAATCTGTCAACTATCCCGTTGGTGTACCCATTAAGAAGAAAAGTCAATATTGAGTCTTTCACGGGAGGCTTTCTAAATAAAAAAGGTAAACCTAATAGAGTTAAAATAAATAAAACCCTCAAAAAGCGTTTTTCAAATTTATTATTCAATTGGTTTTATCTCCTTAATCATACTCGAAGTATCTTTTTGTATATTGTTAGTAGTTTCTCTTAAAAGACTATCATGTATTCCAGAATTAATTTGGTCCTGCTTATAAACGTACATATGTCCACTGCCTTTCTATATTCTATACAACACAATAAAAAGGAAAAAAACTACTGCTCCTATGCAGTAGTTTTCCTAGTCGTTGAAATATAGATGTTATTATATTGCTAATGCTCTACTGCATCTTGAGTAGTTTGCGCTCATTGTTGCTCTTTATTCATTATGAGAAAGAACTACTAGTGTGGAATGAATCAGTAGTTCCTTCTCATAGCATATTGTATGATTTACTTAATGTGAAATCTTCACGTTTTATACGAATTTTATGATTAACAATCCGTGTTTTTTGACTTGTGAAGAGGTGGTGGAACTAACCAGCCTTTTTCTTTGTTAAGTCGCAAAAACTTTCCACCAAGGGCTACTTTTTGCATGTGAATTTGACCGAACATTGCTGCAATATCTTCACGAATAGATTGACCAATCAGTTGACTGCAAGCAACTAGACCAGCAGCTATATCCAGTGAAATAGCCGCAGCAACTTCGGGGTCTTGAACACGTGCACCTACTGGAATATCATCTAAACAAGCTTCTGGACGTTCAGGCGGAGTTGGAGGTAAAGCCACTCCATTTTCTTTTAATAGCTTTTCTACACCTTTCATTTCCTGCTGACATTGTTCAATCGTTTCTTGTACCAACTTATGTAGATCCTTGTCGCCTACATGATTTAGAAACGTTTGATAACCCGCTACTAATCCTTTTGAAGCAGAAAGAAACGACCATGTTCCAAACACTTCACCGTAATGCATCGGTTCATCTGTAGGATTTCCACTTAAAATACCCATTGTTATCCTCCTTAACATACTCATAATAATGTGCCACCTTTCTTACTATGCACATACTTAACGTTTCCATATGATGTTTTATTATTCTTCTAGATATAAAAAGGAATTTTATCAGTGAATACAATCCACTATTTTACGTATACTATTCAAGATACCTATAAGGGCATCAGTCACAATACCCTTGTTATACAGAGAGCTGCCTTCTTTGGCAGTTTTTTTGTTTTGTCATGCTTTATGTGGCTTTCTACTTGTGATGATAAATAGAAAATGTCCATAATAAAAAGAAGAGTGGGTATCCACTCTTCCTTCAGCCATCACTTTATAAAGTTGTCTTAGAAACGTCCGCCGCCAAGTTGTTGCTCAGCCATTTGTACAAGACGTTTTGTGATTTCGCCACCTACTGATCCGTTTGCACGTGCAGTTGTATCAGCACCAAGGTTTACACCAAATTCGCTAGCGATTTCATATTTCATTTGATCGATTGCTTGTTCAGCACCATATACTAATAATTCGTTGTTGTTGCTGCTTTTGTTGTTTGCCATGTTGTGTCACCTCCTTGTTTTTCTTAAGTTTCCTAGGGGCCAAGAAGTATATACATGGTAAATTATGGGTGTTTATTTCCTTATCAGGGTGACATACTAATTTTTAGAAACAATTGACACTGTAAAAAGTGGGATTAGATGTTTCATTTCCTTGTTATCTAAAAGTTGCCATGTGAGAAGAGGATTGCAATCGCTATTGCAATCCTCTTTAAATACCGTATCAATAGTTATTTTTATACTAAACATAAAATTAAAAATGCAAGAGAGGAAGAGGTTATATTGTCAAAGACACGTCAGAAAAAAGAATACTGTAACAAGTGCAGAAAAGAAACTATACATACTCTCACAGAAGATGCTTTAGAAATTAATTGTTATTGCCATGAATGTCATTCACAACACGATATCGTAAAAACATTTTTTTAATCATTTCTTAAAGTTTCACTCTCCAATAGACGAATAAATAACTTATATCCATAACGAAACTCCATATTAGCCGTGGCTATTGAATTTCATTTTATACAATTATAGAAGCAGAGAAGAACGGATAAAGTAACCGGGAAGATTTTTAGTGGAGGTGAACGAGAAGTGAGGAGTAGGGAAAGAGATCTTATAACCATTGAAGATGAAAAGGGTGAACAATATCTTGTTGGATTGACCGATCCTGAGGAACGTGACCCCATTTTAGATGCTTATCAAATCGCTGTAGAGGCTACGCCTACTGACGAATAATTCCGCTAATGTGATGAGGAGTGCGTTATGAAGAAGAAAATTGTAGATGCAGCTCATTTGGAACAAAAAATGCAGATTGAAAAAGTGATCAACGGAATGACCTTTACGAAAAATTTCCGGTCTGCTACAGCAGAAGAATGGTACGTGTTTCTTCCAGGTTATGAAGATCCAAGAACAGGTGGAGCTGCAGGAAAGGCAATGATTCATTATAACCTTTATGGAAATAGAGATGTGTTTATTAACACTACAGTCATTTTAGATGATCCAGCACTATTTAGAGCAGAAATCCATCCTCTGGTTTATGCAATTGCAGATGAGCTGGTCAACAGGCTGGTTGGCTATGCTGATACCTTGCTGTCTGTTCATGCCGGTGAAAACTCATTTGATGCAGAATATAAACAAAACAATAATTAATCTTGATTTATTCAATATTTTTCCTTAAGTATGTGTTTTTAAAGGCTGCTCATTTGAGTAGCTTTTTCTTTTTTAGCGGAAATATTAGGAGGAAAGCTAACTAGTATGAAAGCTTAAAAGGAGGGGAAGCTAAGAAAAAATGCCTTTGATCCGGAGGAACAGAAAATTGCAAAAAAAGAATCGATTAACATCTCCTGAAATTGCAAATTTATGGGCACACTATATCCGTGAAACATTATCTGTATGTGTAAATAAATATATGCTTCATACAATCCAAGATTCAGAAATACATAATCTTTTTCAGGAAGCTCTTCAATATTCGCTTAATCATATAGATACGTTAAAAGCATTATTTAAAAAAGAGAAGTTTCCTATTCCTAACGGATTTACAGAAAAAGACGTAAATTTAGAAGCTCCTCCTCTATTTACGGACGTTTTGTGTCTTAAATCCCTTTATATGATGAGCACACATGGACATAATGAAATGAGCCTATCTTTTACGACTTCCATACGCCCAGACATTGTAGATTTTTATTATCAGTGCAACCTTGATGCAATGGAGATTTATAAAAAATCTAAGGATCTTCTTATTTCAAAAAAACTTTATCAGCAACCACCTACTTACATAACATCGAACAAGGTGGAAATGATTGAACATTACCACTATGTAACGGATGTGTTCGGTAAACAAAGACCGATAAATACAATAGAAAGTGGACATGCTTATTTTAATTTAAACAAAACATTTATTGCCAAAGCGATGATCCTTGGTTTTTCACAAGTTTCAAAAAATCAAAACGTACGAGCATTATTAGAAAAAAGCCTGCAAGTAAAAAACAAACACATTGATGTGTTTTCATCCTTATTAACCAAAGACAATCTTCATCTGCCTAAATCATGCGAAACAGAGGTTACAAATTCCAATATTTCTCCTTTTTCAGATCGGCTTATGCTTCTTCAAACGGGTTTCTTTTTTGGTGTAGCAGTCACTTATTATAACGCAGCTCTTATTGCAAGTATGAGAGCCGATATTTCAGCACACTGTGAAAAGGCGGCCTTGGATAGCCTGTGGATTTATAGCCGTATTGGGAAAGATATGATTGATAATCAGTGGATGGAACAGCCTCCCCAAGCAGACGACCGTAAAAGGTTAGATGATTAGAAAAACGTTCTTAATAAATTAATGTTTTATCCTCCGAGCATGCTACTGAAGGTGTTTTAAAATATTTACGTATAAAGAGAAAGAGCTACTGTTCAGGAGCGGTAGTTTTTTAGGATATATCTACTATATACTTCTAGTTAACAATATATAACGTTAACTAGAAGAAACTCACCAAAAAGAAGCCTTTGCTATAATTAACAAAGGCTTTCAAAATTATGAGAATTACAATTAATAGGAACAGTAATAGGAACAGCTTAAAAGATATTTTTGAAGTTTTAAGACTAATTATTATATTTTTCCTGATTCTAAGCAGTAAGTTTTGAATCGTTACTACCTTTAGATGTTTGATTCTTGTTTCTTAAAAGAAATGCACCAAATAGAGTAAAGACAGTCACGATAACCCCCATGATTAAGTATGTGTGACGAAAGCCGATGGAATCGTATAGGTTTCCTACAATAGGGGAGAGTATAACCGCTCCTAGCTGCATTGCGAATTGATATCCAACTAAATATAAGATGGAAGAGAATTTTGTATCAAAATGTGTAGCCAGATATTTAAATACAGAAACGATGATAATGGCAAACTCCGGTGCGTTAAGAAGCTTGATAAATGAAATGCTGTATGGATCGGATACTAGCCCTGAACCTACCACGCGCAAAATCATAATGATTCCAGCTAAAATTAAACCTCCTTTAGGACCGACTTTACGGACAATCAACGGAGCAACTAACAGCATACCGGATTCTAAAAAGACCTGACCTGCATTTAAGTAACCAAATATTTGGTTGCCTAATTGTTCTGTTGGGAATAAAGAGGCGTAGTATACAGGAAACTGCTGGTCAAACACATTATAAATACAGCCCGTTCCGAGCATGAAAATCATAAAAATCCAGAAATCTTTTCGTTTAAATAAACTGCCCAAATCTTGAATGGAAAGGGACTTTGCCTTTTTTTCTTCAATGGTGGATACTTCTACTTTTGTAAGGAAAATAACAAGTAATAAGAGAACGCCCGATCCCGATGCAATCCAAAAGTTGATATCAGGGTTAATATTAAGCATTCGCCCTCCAATAGCGGCTGCAACGGCAGCACCTATTGAGCCCCAAAGTCTTGCACGACCGAATTCAAACTCATACTTTCTGCCAACTTTTTCGATATATGACTCGATGGCTGAGATACCAGCTAAAAAAGTGATGGCAAGATAAGATCCGCCTGTCAGGGCTCCTATCCAAAAGTTCCAGTTTAAAAGTGGTTGATAGATGAAAATTAGAAACGGTCCAGATAAAATAACTAAAATTGAAATGAAATACAATAAATTCTTTCGTAAGCCCAATTTATCAGAGATATAGCCATAAAGAGGTTGAAAAAGCATAGTAAAGATAGCGTTTACAGAAAAAACAATACCTGTTTGTGCTCCGGAAAGGTCAAGGCTTTGTCCTAACCAGATAGCAAAAAAAGTGAAAATAGAGGCAATAGATAAGAAGAACAAGAAAAAGAAACTGCTTAGCTTCCAGTAAAGTTTATTGTTTTGCATATTTAAATCCCCTTTGCTGTTTATGTATCTAACTTTTATTTAGAAAGCGTTTTCGATTTGATTGTATTATATATGGTACCGATTTCATATGTCAATAAGAAAATAATTAAAAAAATACCCTTTAAATAAAGGGTATTTTAAATATAATGTGTTTTTTTAGTGTGGTACTGGTTTCTCTCTTATGAGATAAACACTTTTAAATGTGCCGGTTTATTAATCTATATAAAAAGGTCCTGTTTTAAAGAGTCAAAGCGATTTTGCTCGTATTCTTATTGAACAGATGATATAGAGATGAAAACGAATTCATTCATTGCATTTTGGCTCTTTTTTAACGTAAAATTAAAATAAGTATGAAACTGATTTCAGTTAGTGATGGAGTGATAAATAAATGCCTACCATATATGACGTAGCAAAATTATCGGGGTTATCAAAAACAACCGTTTCCCGTGTTATAAACAATCATTCATATGTTTCAGAAGAGAAAAAAAATCTGGTGCTAAAAGCAATGAAAGAGCTTAACTATACCCCGAACCCTTCAGCAAGAAAATTAAGAGGGCAGGTAACGACTACAATTGGTGTCATTGTACCAAGAATCGTAAATCCATTTTTCTCTTATTTAGTCGATTCAATTGAACAAGTTGCTTATAAAAATGGCTATCATGTATTAATTTTTCAAAGTAATGAAGATAAAGAGAAAGAATTGGCCTTTTTAAATTTATTAAAAACAAAGCAGGTTGACGGAATTATTATGACCTCTATTGAAAATGACTGGAGTATCATAGAATCGTTTACTGAATACGGTCCTATTTTGTTATGTAATGAATATGTGAACAACGCAAGTGTTCCAATTGTTCGATTAGATCAATACAAGGGTGCATATATAGGGGTAAAGCATTTACTTGAAAAAGGCCACCGGAAAATCGGGTACTGTACAGGTGGATTGTTCGCTGAGGAAGGTAAGGACAAGGACCGTAATCAAGGGTATCAAAAAGCACTTCAAGAGGCAGGAATCGAGCCAGATCCAAAGTGGATTTTTGTTAACCAGCATAGTATTGAAGACGGAAAACAAGTAGTTAAAAAAATCCTGTCAATGGAGGATCGCCCAACGGCTATATTTACAGGAAGTGATGAAATTGCCGGGGGAATGATGATTGAAGCCAAAGAGTGTGGTCTAAAAATACCTAATGATTTGGCGATTATTGGCTTTGATGATCAACCTCTTGCACAAATGTTAGATCCGAAGCTAACAACTATACGACAACCTATTGATCAGATGGGGATTAAAGCAATGGAAACTCTTATTGATATGTTGAATGATTCTGAAGTAAAGGTGGAAACGTTTGAACTCCCAATCGAGCTGGTGGTTCGAAGCTCAACGTAATAGGAAATCGCAAATGAAGGTGAGAGCTGAAGTTATTCGTTCTCACCTTTTTTGAGAAATTTTCAGAAAAGTTATTGAAACCGTTCCCATGATGTAATACAATGAATTCATCTTAAAGGAGAAAGGTTAAATCAGATTTTTAAGAGTATATATTTTTTTAATTTTATATGGTATCGATACCATATAAAACGAAGAATAAGTACATAATTTTAATATAAATATATAGGAGCTGATAAGAAATGGTTCAACTAAGTGAAAGAAAGAATGAAGAAAGCGCTACAATAACGAAGGGACAGTGGTGGAAAGAAGCAGTTGTATATCAAATTTATCCGAAAAGTTTTTATGATTCGAATGGAGATGGAATTGGTGACTTAAAAGGAGTTATTCAAAAATTAGATTACTTAAAAGAGTTAGGTATCGACGTTATTTGGCTAAGTCCAGTTTATCAATCACCAATGGATGATAACGGATATGATATCTCTGATTATCAAGCCATTGCAGAGGAATTTGGCTCTATGGAAGATATGGATCTACTAATCCATGAAGCTAAAAAAAGAGAGATAAAGATTATCATGGACTTAGTCGTTAACCATACTTCGGATGAGCATCAATGGTTCCTAGAATCAAAAAGTGATGTAAATCATCCTAAAAGAGATTGGTATATTTGGAGAAATGGAAAAGAAGACGGGACTCCTCCTAACAATTGGAAATCTATTTTTGGCGGTTCGTGCTGGGAGTATGATGAGCAAACTGGACAGTATTATCTTCATGCATTTTCTAAAAAACAGCCTGATCTTAATTGGGAAAATCCTGATCTTCGACATGCCGTTTATAAAATGGTCACATGGTGGTTAGATAAAGGAATTAGCGGCTTTAGAGTAGACGCCATTACGTTTATAAAAAAACGACAGGACTTCGCTGATTCGCATGATGGAATGAATGTAATTGAAACCAATCAACAAGGCATCCATGAATTTTTAAGTGAACTAAGTAAAGAAGCTTTTACTTCACACGATATCTTAACGGTGGCAGAAGCACCTGGGGTATCACACAAAGAACTGCCTATTTATGCAGGAGAAGACGGACATTTTAGTATGCTTTTTGAATTTGATCATGTGGATTTAGACGTAGGAAAAGAAGGGAAATGGTATGAACCGTATAATTGGAATCTACTTGATTTCAAAAAAGCCATTTCTGATAGTCAAACGTTCTATAACAACACAGGGTGGGGAGCGCTTTATTTAGAAAACCATGACCAGCCTCGTTCTTTAAACAAATTTATTAAACCAGAAGATATAGGACCTATTTCAGCTAAAATGTTAGCTACCGTCTATTTTTTATTAAAAGGGACGCCATTTATCTATCAAGGGCAAGAAATTGGAATGACAAATGTAGAGTATCCATCAATCGAGCATTACAATGACTTAGCTTCAATTGATCAATATCACTCTGCGCTAAAAGAAGGATTTTCAAAAGAGGAAGCATTAGCAGCGATTTGGAGACGCAGTCGTGATAATTCTCGAACGCCTATGCAGTGGAATCATTCTGAATATGCAGGATTTAGCCAAGGTACACCGTGGCTAGAGATAAATTCTAATTACTCTTCTATTAACGTCGAGAATGCTTTAAAAGATCGTAATTCTTTATTTTATTTCTATAAAAAGTTAATTAGTTTAAGAAAAAGCAGTCCATATTCAGATGTGATTGCTTTTGGTAAATACGAAGACATGTTTAAAGATAGCCTGCAAATCATGGCCTACACGAGAGAGTGGAACGATAAAAAAATAGCGGTGATTGCTAACTTTGATAATAAAGAGTTAACTCTAAGCTTAGATTTTAATATAAACAATGTTATTTTATCGAACTATGATCATTTAGAATTACACCTAAATCAAATAAAATTGCGACCTTATGAGTCCATTGTTTGTGAAATCGATTCATCATTTTAATCTCTTTTTATCACAATTAACTCATTTACGTGTAGAAAGGCAGGGTGAAATTTTTGAAAACATTAAGAAATCAACATCAAGCAAAAATCTCAAAGGCAATAAAATCTGTGGTAAACGAGCAGGAGTCTGTTGATCAGAATCATTGGCGACTGCAATACCATGTGTCTACACCAGCATTCTGGATGAATGACCCAAACGGATTCAGCTTTTATAAAGGTGAGTATCATTTGTTTTATCAACATCATCCTTACTCTCCCGAGTGGGGGCCAATGTATTGGGGGCATATAAAAAGTAAGGATCTTACTTACTGGGAACACCTACCTATCGCTCTTGCTCCAAGTGAGGAATATGATCAAGATGGATGTTTTTCAGGAAGTGCAGTTGAAAAAGACGGAAAGCTTTATGCAATGTACACAGGGAATGTGTGGACAGGAGATAACTATGATACGGACTTAAGACAGGTTCAATGTCTTGTTGTGAGCGAAGACGGCGTTCATTTTAATAAAGTGCCTCAAAACCCAGTGATTAATTCAGTGCCTGAAGGAGATATTCATCCTCATCATTTTAGAGACCCAAAAGTATGGAAGAAGGACGACTATTATTATTGTGTTCTTGGATCACGTACAAAGGATCATGAAGGGCAAGTTCTTTTGTATTGTTCAAGAGATCTGTTGAATTGGGAGTTTATGAATGTAATGGCCAAAAGCCAAGGAAATCTTGGTTTTATGTGGGAGTGTCCAGATCTTTTTAGTCTTGATGGACAAGACGTGCTTGTCATGTCACCTCAAGGAATGAAATCAGAAGGGGATCTCTACCATAACTTACATCAAGCTGGATATGTAAAAGGGAAATTGGACTATAAAACAGGGCTGCTTCAACACGAAGACTTTCAGCTTTTGGACTACGGGTTTGATTTTTATGCTCCTCAAACAACAGAAGATGAACATGGCAGACGCATTATGGTAGCGTGGATGGCTATGTGGGAAAGCAGCATGCCTGAACAAAAACATAATTGGGCGGGAGCAATGACTATTCCGCGTGAGCTTTCTACTAAACGAGGGAATATAATTAGTAAACCAATTCAGGAGCTTAAACAGCTTCGTCAACATCACGTACAGTATGAAAATATTACAGTTAACGGAGAACAAGAACTTGCAGGTATTTCAGGTGATTGTTACGAACTTGAAGTAAAAATTAACGCAAAAGCTGCTTCACAGTTCGGAATAAAATTGAGAACAGATCATGACACTCACCAAGAAACTCTTTTAACTTATGATAGGCTGGAAAGTTTGTTTATTTTTAATCGTGATAAATCAGGTGAAGGAGATGGGGGAATCAGAAAAGCACCTGTTCGATTAAATAATAATCACTTACATCTTCATCTGTTTGTTGATAAATCGTCCATTGAAGTTTTTGTTAATGAAGGCGAGAAAGTGATGACGAGCAGAATCTATCCTGGAGACAATGCAACAGGTATTTGTTTTTTTGCAAATCAAGAAATTGAATTGAGTACCTTAAATAAATGGAACTTAAGAAAGGGCGTTTCCCCACTGATTTTTAAAGGCTAATAAGAATTGGATAAAGATAGTAGCCAAGCAACGTACAAGAGAGAAATTACAATAACTTATGCAACTAGATTAACTTGAAGAACAGATCCCCTTAAGGGGATCTGTTCTTTTTATATGTACATTAATATCTTTATTACATGGAAAAGTGCTTTTTTTGATTACTGCTATCTTTTATAAATAGTTTTATAAAGAATAGAGGGTAAATCATCAAGTATAAATTAAAAGTCCACCATGTTAAATCGAAATCCTTAATAAATGCCCAATACGCAATGGCTTGTAGTCCTGAGAAAAAGGTTTTAAATATTTTATCTTTTTATTTAATGTGTTCTTCCAAAGTGGATTTACTGGCATTAGCTTCTTTTTCTCCGGTCATATTTAATGTCACTACACCGATAATGATGAGAGCTATAGCGACGATCTTTAGCAGACTTACACTTTCATTGAAGTACATAAATCCAATTAGCGTAATAATTATAATCCCCATACCTGACCAAATAGCGTAAGCAATTGAAACTTCTATACTTTTTAACGTTAATGTCAAAAAGTATAAACTACAAATGTAAAAAAGTATAAGCAATACACTTGGCATAACTTTAGTAAAACCTTCTGATAATTTCATGGTCGTAGTTCCAGCAACTTCAAAAAGAATAGCCAAACATAGATAAATCCAATACAACTTTCTTCGCCTCCTTATTTTTTACAGAAAAGCTTAGGTGATGATTTTTGTCATAAAAATACTCATAGATAACAAATGAATATAACTTTAAATCCCTTATAAGTATAAGTTTACCATATAAGGATTTTTATATATAATCTATAGATGTTGTTACTTACATATTTTGAGGAGGAGAAAAGAAATGAAGAAAAAGTTTGTCGCATTAATTCTTGCTTTATCCCTGGTTGTATCTGCATTAGAAATTCAGCCTTCGAATGCTAAAGCTGAAGCAAATCACAATCCGGTTGTTCTTGTTCATGGAATCAGCGGTGCGTCCTATAACTTTATTGCTATCAAAAACTATTTAATCGCTCAAGGGTGGGATCGCAATGATCTTTATGCTATTGATTTTATAGATAAGACAGGCAACAATTTGAATAATGGACCTCAGCTTGCTCGATACATTGATCAAGTGTTGAAAGAGACGGGAGCTAAAAAGGTAGATATTGTTGCTCATAGTATGGGCGGAGCAAACACGCTGTACTATGTTAAATATCTAGGAGGAGGGAATAAGATTGAAAATGTTGTGACGTTAGGAGGAGCGAATGGCTTGGTTTCTTCAACAGCACTCCCAGGTACAGATCTCAATCAAAAAATTCTTTATACGTCGATCTACAGCATAAATGATCAAATTGTTGCTAATAGTCTCTCTAGGCTGCAAGGAGCAAGAAATATTCAACTTTATGGCATTGGACATATTGGATTGCTTTCAAATAGTCAGGTTAACGCGTACATAAAAGAAGGGCTGAATGGCGGGGGACAAAACACAAACTAATTATTTTTAAGTTGGACAAGACAGGCTCGACTTTTATATATTGGGAATTGCACTGTTTGTCTTTGTTTTTCAAGAGCATGTACCCCATGAAAAACACCTGGAGTCAAAGCAGCTCCCGCGCCGAAATAGAGTAGAGTGCTAAAAGTACCTCAGTTAATCGAGGTACTTTTTTAGGGTTTTATACAAAGAATCGATGATTAAAAATCGCTCAAGTTGATTTTTAATCGCGCATTGCGCCTGCTTCTCGAGAAGTCATGGCACCTTGTCCTTCACTTACGTCTTTGTGGATTTCTTGTTTTACTTTTTGTGCATTTGTGGCAGAAGCTGCTGGTTTCTCAGTGAAATCCGCCTTTTCTTTAGCTGATTGATTTTGCTGCATATAATCTCTCCTTCCTTTTTATTCGTACAAAAAGGAAGAATGGAGATCCATTCTTCCTTCAGCCATCAATTATAAAATTGTATTAGAAACGTCCGCCGCCAAGTTGTTGTTCAGCCATTTGTACAAGACGTTTTGTGATTTCGCCACCTACTGATCCGTTTGCACGTGCAGTTGTATCAGCACCAAGGTTTACACCAAATTCGCTAGCGATTTCATATTTCATTTGATCGATTGCTTGTTCAGCACCGTATACTAATAATTCATTGTTGTTGCTGCTGTTGTTGTTTGCCATGTTGTGTCACCTCCTTGTTTTTCTTAAGTTTCCTATTGTGGAAGAAATGTATTCGTGGTAAATAATGGATGTATATTTCCTTATTAGGATGACATACTAATTTTTAGAAACAACCGACACTGTAAAAAGTGGAATTAGATGTTTCATTTCCTTGTGACTAAAAACTAAACGCTTGCCATGTGTAGGAGAGAGAATGACAACTCGTTTGTCATTCTTTTTTCATATTCATGTGTATACCAGTTGAATAACAAAAGACTAACCCTTTAAAGAGTTAGTCTTTTGCTTAATAAAAATGATTGCTTTTTATAGCTATTTTAAGAACTGTGTTTAGTTATTCTATCCATTGCTTCTTGAACTGCATGTACAACAAAAGGATCTTTTTCCTTCAAATCATTCACGCTGATTTCACCTGATTGTAAACCTCTGCAAATTTCATGGATATCTTCTTCAATTGTAATCGGCAGCTTATTTTCTGTAAGCATGTTACTTAATTCATTTGCTAACATTTTTTGTTGATCCATGGGATGCCCTCCTCGTCATGTAAAAGTATAAAGTGATCAAGCTTATTTATTTTCTCTTCCTTCTTGCTGATTCTGTATTTTTTCAATTCCAGTGTTTGATTCAAATCCGACTCGATAAGGTCCAGATTTTTGTTGCTTTACTGAATCTGGCATTTGATACTGCTTTAAATCATCCTGAAACTGTCTTGTGCTTCGATTTCCTTCCACTTGTATTCCTCCTCTGTAAATTAAGCTTTGACGTTTTAGTTTCTCCATTTCGTAAAACAATTAAGCATGTTGTACATGTCTCTTAGCAACAAGTATCTATTTAATTCTCGGGAAATAAAAATATAACTTAACCTTCCACTTATTTTATCTTCAAATTTTCAAACAATAGGGCTAGGAGGTGTTTTTATGCCAAAGAAAGACTTTAAAGGCGTTGATAATTCAGGAATTGCAGAAAGAGTTGATTATAACAACTATAAAAATAAAGATAGCAATAATGATCCTACGCTTAACCGTATTGTCGAAGAAGATGGGCGTGCTCTTGACCCGAGGGAAACCTTAGAAAATTTCTTTACTGACCTTGAAGGCGAAGAGCCACAAGAAATTACAACTTAATAAAAAAAGTCAAAAACGGCGTATCTTTTTTAGCGAAAAGACCTATGAAACGCAGATGTTTTTATTAGAGAACCTGCTTTAAACAAGTTAACATGATTTAAAAAATGAGGACTATTAATAGAGGTGAAGTTAATGTCGCATACAGAAACTGAACGAACAACGTATATGTATGATCCTTTCACTATACAAGGTCTTGAAATGAATATACCTAAAGAAGACGAAGGCAGCCAACCACTAATAAATCGTTCAGGACTGAGTACCTCTACGTTCAAAACAAATATGAATAGGGAACATTTTGAGCGTTATATTTATTAGCAGGAATATACTGCAGCGTTTTACCTTATAAAAGATCTTTCTAGTTTATACGCTAGAAGGGTCTTTCCACTAAATATTCTCATTTCAGTATAGTAATCAATTGCTTGTGCCTAACGTATTGGAAAATTCACCTTGGTTTTAGGTGCGGATAGGTAATAAAAGTGGTTAGTGTTTTTTCATATATACTGTCTGTATATCCATTGTAGAAAGGATTTAACGAAATGCAGAAGCAAACCTTACTTTTTAATTTAGACGATACGCTTGTCCACTGTAATAAATATTTTAGAGACACTATAAATGCTTTTGTGGCTCAATTGCAGGAATGGTTTGAGAATCTGACTAAGGAAGAAATAAAACAAAAGCAGTTAGAGATAGATTTAAAAAGCATCGAAAAGTACGGACTTCATTCTTCTCGTTTTCCAGAATCATTAGTAGCTACTTATTTATTTTTTAGTGAACAAAATCATCAAGATATCCATGAAGATAGAGTCGAAAGAGTCAAAAAAATTGGTCAAAGTGTATTTGAAGTACCGATAGAGCCTTTGCCAAATATGTATGAAGTATTAGATAAGCTTAAAGAACAAGGTCATAACCTCTACTTGCACACAGGTGGAGACGAGGAAAATCAAGGGAGAAAAATTGTGCAGCTAGAGCTAGCTAAATACTTTGAAAAAAGGGTGTTCATTTCTGAACATAAAGATACACCTGCGTTAAAAGAAATCCTAAACCAAATTAAGTACGACCCCAAAAAGACTTGGATGATTGGAAATTCATTAAAAACCGATATAAGACCGGCAGTAGAAGCTGGAATACATGCGATTCACGTGCCTTCTGAACTGGAGTGGAGCTATAACCAAGTTAAAATTGATATTGCGCCAAAAGGTAAATTGATAACCGTTCATTCACTGCTGGAAGTTCCAGAAATCATCCAAAAGCACGCTCAAGAAACGGTTGTATCTACCTAATATTAGCTCATATGTAAACACAGTATACAAGAACAGCTAACCGTTGATTAAACCTTACTCAACAGTAGTCAGATAAAGTTCTTATGTTTTTTCTAATCATAATATACAGAGGAGGTGACTAATATGGAAGATCAATCCAAGAAACCAGAAAAAATGATATGTGAAGATCATAATTCTCCAGTTGATGAAAGAAGCTACGATTTATACGAAGCGACGCGTAATTCACTTTTACGTAATGAATTAGACGATAAAAACAAAACCATTTTAAATAATATTGATAACGCAGCGATGGATGTTAATCTTGAGGAATAATGGACATGAAAAAAACCTTCTATTTCTTAGTATCATAGCTATGTTACTAAGGATACACATTTCTTTTTCTCTTAGCAAAGAAGACCCTTAACAATTAGGGTCTTTTTTTAGGTATTTGTCCAACCATTTCATGGTTGTTTTACATACAGTAATAGGAGTCTACTAACAGAAAGGAGAAGGTTTTTAATATGAGAAACAACTATCCTTATCAGCACTCTAATTACGGTGGTTATCAAGGGGCTATGTATCATCAGCAAGGTAACTGCGGTTATTCTCAAGCTAAACCTTGTGGTCAATTGCCTCCTCAAGCCATGCCTGCTCAGTATGACCCAGTTAAACAAAATACATCTTTTACTGGTCAAGATGTGTTTGTACCAGTGGTGCATCCGAGTCATACTACAAATGTTTATCAAAAAAATTATAAGTATATGCACTCATTCCCGCATACAGAATCCGTTGTATGTCAGGAAACGCATCAACATTTTTGTGCTCCAAGCTGTCCTCCTAGACCTCGTCCTTGGTGCTGATAGCCAAAAAAGCCCCTTCATGTTAACAATGAAGGGTTTTTACTATGTGAAATTGATGATATCTAGCTATCGTTAAACAAAGTAGCCTATTTTAGAGCAAAATACAATCGATATGAGCTATGTCTACATATAATACCTTAACCCATGTATATTTAAAGTTTTTTCCTTTAGTTAAATACCACGAAAAGAGGTGTTTGTATGTCTAGTTATGGTGGAGCTGGTTCTGGTTTTGCTTTATTAGTTGTTCTGTTTATTCTTCTTGTCATTATTGGATGCAGCTGTTACGGCCGCGGATTTGGCTATTAATAACAATAAAAAAAGTCTTTCTCTAATTGGAGAAAGACTTTTTTATTCTAGGTTGTGCAGGGGGTGCTTTTATACGCAATAGAACTGAATGGGCGGAATTCAAACAATCTATTGCATAGGGAGTAAAACTCATATATGGGATCTGAGGATGCTTCATTGTATGTAAAAGAAACTAAAAGGTTATTATTTTTTTATTTACAGTGATATAAAACGTAGTCTATCCACTTCGTGGAGCAAATTTCGTTTTTCATCATATGCTAAATGTATGAACGAGAAGGAGGTGAAGTTTATGTTCTTTGGCGGTTATGGCGGAGGTTGTGGCTATGGTTACGGCGGCGGCTGCGGTTACGGCGGCGGCAGTGGTTTTGCTTTAATTATCGTGCTGTTTATCTTATTAATCATTATCGGCTGTGCTTGTTGGGGAGGATTCGGCGGTTGCTAATTATTAGCCTGCCTTTATCTCTAACTTAAAAAAGTTAGCTTTATGCTAGCTTTTTTTCTTTGTTGAATTTGTACATGTCCAGTGATTATGCCTTATATCTCTCGTGTTAACCAATGGTTTACAGCTTGTTACTAAGCGTTTATGGGATTTTTTACATAAAATAATTGAAGATACGAATCCTAAAGTATGGAATTTATTATACTCAGCATAAGAATCATGAATATTTGAAATAAGTTTAGTTGAAAATTCACCTCTTTGTTTTGGGAAAATCATGTAAAATGATGATAAGAGGAGGTATGGAAATGAATGGAACAGACACAATAGTATTAAATATAAAAGAGATTAGAAGAAGAAGTATAAAGGTTTGACGAGCAATTCCTGGTAATAAATTTGATTGGAAGCCAGATAAAAAAGCTATGACATGCATAGAAATGGTTCGCCATGTCTTGGAGTCAGAATACTATTATCATCTAGCTATCAAAAATTTGGGCAGCTTAAGGGAATTTGATTCTCCTTTTGAAAAAAGACCCTTACAATCTATAAAGGATGAATTGAAGTTTGCAGCATCATACCACCAACAATTTTTAGACATGATTACTACTTTTTCTGAAGAAGATTTAACTAATATTCAGATAGACCGTTCAGATGTTGGTTATATTCGTTCTTTATGAGATATGTTGATGTGGATAGGCTATCATGAATCCGTACACGCTGGACAACTCTTACAGTATTTAAGAATCAAGGAGGTTGATCGACCTAGGATATGGGATTAAATAAATTAACTATGGATCTATTGTTAAGAAGGGTAGAATAGCGGGTACATAAAAAGTAAGGAGAAAAGATCTTAATGAAGGAGGAAAGCTCTATGAGTAAAAGTATTATAGGTGTATACGAGTCGCCGGAAGAAACATTAACTAGAATTGAGAAATTAAGAATGATAGGTTATGAGGATAATGAAATTACAGTTCTAACTAATCAAGAGACCGCAGCGGGCAATCTAGCTTATAGAACGAATGTAAACGTGGATAAGCTATCTGCTGTTAACCAAGATGAAGTTACTCATGAAGATATGACTGGAGGGGCCCAGCCGGATTCTTTTTTAGATAAATTAAAGAAATTTTTTGTGGTCCAAAACTACTCAAATGAAGAAGACCGTGCAACAAATTTAGGTATTCCCACAGAGGAGCTAACTTCACATAAAAAAGATTTGGATGATGGAAAGTTTGTAATTGCTGTGACTTCTCATAAATTGAATGAAAAAGGGTTAGACCTAGAGTAATATATTTAATATATAGAATTCATAGGAAAATTTTTATATAGAAGATTATTTATTACGATAACCTGCCTTTAAATATTTGCTTAAGTGAAAATCATGCACTAATTTAACCGTTGGACGAATGAGCAGCTGCACGCTCTCGAGAATAAATAACTAAACCCCTATATTTTTTGAGGAATCATAGAAGAATAAAATACTGCTAATTAGGAACCAGATACCTATTAAGAAGTCCTTAATCGTATTTATAACTTTATAATAACTAATAATTTTTACAGTGCAATTAATCGCTTTAATTTATAGGCAGATTAGTAAGCACTCTCATTAGATTGCTGAGAAAGAACATTAAGTAAATTACGGACAGTCAAGCCCAAGGAATACGTATATTCTTTGGGTTTTTTATAAGGTTTCAAGATTAAAACCTTCTTTCACTTAGAAATATTAAAACGACAGTAATGAGCATATACGCATAGTGTTACAAGATTTAATCGCCTTTAAATACCTGAAAATATTTGTGCAAACGATTGCATTAAATTATTAGTTTATTATATAATGTTCAAATAAAAGTATTCTCATGTTTTTAATGATTAGATTTTATAAATCTTTTAAGAAGGTATAAGCGATAGTCAGCAGCTTACGGGTGAGCAGATAGTGGAATTTTTACATACTCAAACAGCATTTTTAGACCAGGACTATTATGCCGTATTCCTGAGGTAATCTAGCAAAATAGGAAACAGCCAGCCAAAGACACTAGCATTTACAGTATTCATCATTGTTTTGAAAACGTTCACAACATATGTTGTAGCACTTTACATCAGAACTCTATCTTTGTGCGACTGTTAATTAAATCATAGGAGGCAGTTATGTTAGAAGAAAAAATCGTTGAAATCAGTGAAAAAAGGGTTCAGCCAAACTTACCTTATCTACGAATCAGTACCATATGGTTAATTAGTTTTGGATTTTTAGGTGTACAAATGGCATTCTCATTACAGAGTTCAAATATGGGACGCATATTTCAAACAATCGGTGCTGATCCAACTACATTAGGCTTTTTCTTTATTTTACCGCCATTGGCTGGTTTAGTAGTTCAGCCCTTAGTTGGTTATTTTTCAGATCGTACCTGGATGCCAAGGCTTGGTCGTCGTATACCCTATCTACTGATTGGCGCAATTGTAGCCGTAATTGTTATGTGTTTGCTGCCAAATGCCGGCAGTTTTGGTTTTAGTGCGGTGGCTGCCATGACTTTTGGAGCTATCACTATTTTGTTTATGGACGTATCATCAAATGTAGCTATGCAGCCATTTAAGATGATGGTTGGAGACATGGTCAATGAAGAGCAAAAAGGTTTTGCCTATTCTATTCAAAGTTTTCTATCAAACAGCGGTGCTGTGCTAGCCTGTATTTTCCCTTTTGTATTAACGGTATTAGGTGTGTCAAATAGTGCACCAAAAGGAGTAGTACCGCAATCAGTGGTTATTTCATTTTATGTTGGGGCCGTTGTGTTAATTATTTGTAGTTTATTTACAATACTTAAGGTAAAAGAATATTCACCTGCAGAATTTGCAGCATACCACGGTATTGCAGACGAAGCTACAAAAGAAAATGTAAACGTTTTTAAACTCCTTCGTAACGCTCCAAAGGTTTTTTGGACGGTCACGCTTGTTCAATTTTTCTGCTGGATGGGCTTTCAATATTTATGGACGTACGGCACGGGTGCAGTCGCTGAGAACGTTTGGTATACGAATCAGCCGTCTAGCTCAGGCTATCAAGCAGCTGGCAACTGGTTCGGTATTTTATCAGCTGTACAGTCGGTTGCCGCAGTCATTTGGTCACTAGTTTTGTCACGCGTAGCCAACAACAAACGTAAGCCAGCGTATGCTTTTAGTTTACTGCTAGGTGGTATCGGTTTTGGATCTGTCTTCTTTATTCATAATCAGTGGGCGCTGATTGCTTCATTTATTTTAATTGGCATCGCTTGGGCTGCTATGATGACGTTTCCGTTCACGATGCTTACCAACGCCCTGTCAGGAAAGAATATGGGAACATATCTAGGATTATTTAATGGAAGTATTTGTTTACCGCAAATTATAGCTTCTTGCTTGAGTTTTGCTTTGTTCCCAATAATCGGATCTTCTATGCCAGGCATGATTTTAATCTCAGGTATTTTACTTGTTACGGGAGCAGTGTCTGTTTCGATTATTAAGGAAACATATACAAAGTAATTTAGTAGCTGTCCCCGTGGTAAAAAAGCAGCGTGGTTTCTTAGCTTTCTTGTGTTCGAGCTATTGACCCCAATCTATAAACGTCTTATTTTTATATTTACTATCATGATAAAATGTAAACGAATTCAACTTAGTAGGGAATTTGATAACAAGAATGGAGAATGAATCAATGAAAACTGAAAAAGAAAAAATGGTGGATGGCGAGCTGTATTTTCCAGCAGACCAAGAATTAGTAAAAGACAGGGAAGATGCAAGACGGCTTGTTCGTTCATTTAACGGTACAGATGAGACGGATTATGAAAAGCGTACGGAGCTACTAAAACAACTATTTGGCTCAACAGGAGAACTTCTCTACCTTGAATCTAACTTTCGATGCGACTACGGTTACAATATCCACGTAGGAGAAAATTTTTATGCGAACTTTGACTGCACACTTTTAGATGGGGGACGGATTACGATAGGGAAGAATTGCATGATGGCACCGGGTGTACATATTTATACGAATACTCATCCTGTGAATGCAGAACAGCGAATTACAGAAGTTGAATATACCAAGCCCGTCACAATTGGAGATAATGTATGGATTGGAGGACGAGCCGTCATCAATCCAGGAGTTACAATTGGACATAATGCTGTAATCGCTTCCGGATCTGTTGTAATAAAAGATGTTCCAGATAATGTAGCAGTGGGAGGGAACCCGGCAAAAATTATAAAAAAGTTGGATTAGTTTTTATTAGCTAAACATTGTTTATAAAGTAACTAGAAAATACAAAGTTGTTCCCAATAGAAATGATTCCTTCTGTAAAAGTCAATATCCGTTTCAAAAAACAAAAGATTTGAGCAGCACTAAACCTATGGATACTCAGCAGGTTTAGTGCTGTTCTTTTATGTGGAGATGATCCCTTTATCTGACTGCAAGTCATACCGTCTCTAACTCAGCTTACTAACATGACCTTATAATAAGAAAGCTTCTACTACTTTTACACTTCGCGGGAATTTTCATTTATGCGTACGTGTAAAACGGATTAAATTATTCTAAATTCCGATCTAACAATATGCCGGTTTGCTCAGCTATTACATCGGTGGGAACGTGCATGCCGTTTTTGAACCACCATTCTACTGTCCCTACAACAGCTGAGGCAAAGAATTGAATAACCACCTCTTTACGCAACCCTTCATTTTCTCCTTGAGTTGTATCAACTTCAGGACCATACTCTTGGATGACTAACTCGAGAAAGCGACTTCGAAAATAATGAGCGCCTTTACTTTCTAACATGGTTGAAAAGAATAGGTGGTGACGTTCGAAATACTCAAACCAAACGTAATTTCCTTCTTGAAACGTCATATCAGCAGCCGAATGACACAGATTTTCGAGGTTGTTCATATGCTCTTCAATCATTTTATCTAATAAATCATATTTATCCATATAGTGAAGATAAATAGTTCCACGGTTAACGTTTGCTTTGTCAGCAATGTCCTGAATGGTAATGTCATCAAAGCGTTTTTGGGTCATTAACTCAGTCACTGCGTTTTTTATAGCTTCTTGGCTTTTGAGTATTCTTCTATCCACTTTCGCCACTTTAAAAACCTCACTTTTTTTAAAAGATATTCAACAATAGCTCTTGATTTGTTGAGTAATCAACGAATCGCCTTCAATTAACGATTGAAAGGATCTTATTTGTTTTTATAATTATAGACAGATGTTGATTAATCAATCAATATTGATTTATTTTTAACAGGCAGATAGATGCTTTTAAAGTATAGAAAAATAAACAATTCAAAGGAGATAAAAAACATGTTTAACGAAACGTATAAGTTATCAAACGGTGTAGAAGTTCCGCTATTAGGCCTTGGTACTTGGCTGCTTGATGACGAACAGGCAGCGCAGGCAGTGCGTGATGCGGTATCTAGCGGGTATCGCCATATTGATACGGCTCAAGCTTATATGAATGAAACTGGTATAGGCGAAGGAATCCGTTCATGCGGTGTTGCAAGAGAAGAACTGTTCATTACAACAAAGGTTGCAGCAGAAGCAAAGACTTATGAGGAAGTTACGGAGTCCATTGATGAGTCTTTAACAAAGATGGGGCTAGATTACATTGATCTTCTCATTATCCACAGTCCGCAGCCTTGGACGGAGTTTAGAGAAGAGAAACGCTACTTTGAAGAAAACAAAGAGGCATGGAAAGCAATGGAGGATGCTTATAAAGCAGGGAAGGTAAAGGCAATCGGTCTTTCTAACTTCCTTCAGGATGATATAGAGAATATTTTTTCTGGCTGTGAAATCAAGCCTATGGTCAATCAAATATTGGCACATGTGAGCAATACACCTTTGGAGTTAATTGAGTTCTGTCAGAAGAATGGCATCCTAGTAGAAGCATATTCACCAATTGCGCACGGTGCAGTTCTTGGTAATGAAGAAGTGAAGGTAATAGCTGATAAATACGGAGTGTCTGTTGCTCAGCTTTGCCTGCGCTATGATATCCAGCTTGGCCTTGCAGTTATTCCTAAGACTCCAAAACCAAATCATATGAAAAACAATGCAGAGCTTGATTTTGTGATCAGCGATGCAGATATGGAAATTTTGAAAAATGTAGAACCTATTCAGGATTATGGTGAGCACAGCTACTTCCCGGTATTTGGCGGGAAATTAAAATAAACGGCTAAAGAATGAGGAATTTTTATAGCAATGAATGAGCCGAGAGATACAACTATGAATGATATTATTGGAGGAATCAAAATGGCAAAACATGAAGAAGTAAAAAATGGCGTCATTTTCCCAGCAGGTGAAAAAAATGAAGCGTATGCACAATTTTTTGTTGGACAAAGCTATCTTAAAACCTTAATCGCAGACCCTAAAGTGAACGTTGGAGTTGGGAATGTAACCTTTGAACCTGAATGCCGCAACAACTGGCATATTCATCGTGGTGGATTTCAGCTTCTATTAGTAACGGGTGGTACCAAGAAGAAGGAAAACCTGCACAATTCTTAAAAGCTGGAGATGTTGTTGTTACGCATGATGGTGTAAAACATTGGCATGGTGCTGCAAAAGACAGCTGGTTTGAACACATTGCCATCACTGCAGGTACCCCGGAATGGTTGGAACCAGTAACAGATGAGGAATATAACAAAATAAACTAATAGATTGTATGTATTTTAGAAGCAAAAACCCTGCGGATTATTCCTAATAATCCGCAGGGTTTTTATTATAAATTCAAGATGTTATAAGAAATAGCCTTAACGCTATAAAAGTTCACCAATCTATTTGTTTTCCATCTTTAAAAAAGCCTCCAGAAGGTCCTTCAGGTCCAATCGTTGCTAACCAAAGGATAGAACGAGCAGCTTGCTCTGGAGTTCTTGGAGCTGATGGTCCACCCATATCTGAGCTTACCCATCCTGGATCGACCGCGTTTATTTTGATATCATTATTGCTTTCAGCAGCCATCAATTGTGTTAAGCCATTTAAAATAAACTTAGATAACTTATAAGCGCCTACCCGTGGAGAAGACATTTCACTCATGGCTCCATATTCAGAGGAAACATTAATAATTCTTCCGTAGGCTTGCTGTTCCATAAGGGGCATAAATGAACGGATTACGTGGTAAGCACCGAAGAAATTCGTTGTCAGCGTTTTTTCTAGAACAGAAGGGTCCATATTCACTAATGTTTGATTTTTATCTAAATATATGCCCGCGTTATTAATTAACACATCTAATCGTCCATATTGTTCATTTACTGTAGCTGCAGCTTGGCGGATACTCGTTTGATTATTTATATCCATTGTCAAAAATGAAACATCAAGATGAGAGTCTTTAAGTTTTTGCACGGCTTTATGTCCGCTTTCTGAATTTCGGCTTGTCAAAATGACTTTAAAACCATCCATCGCCAATTGTCTCACTAGTTCATAGCCAATACCTCGATTTCCTCCGGTAACAAGTGCAACTTTAGTGTGCTTTTTCATTTCAGATCCTCCATTTTTATTTATTAATCTATAATCATTGACTATAATAGATTTCTGCTTTTCATAGATGTAAGAAAAGAAAACAAAGGGATCCTACTAGGGATCCCGAAAGAAAGTTGCCTTGATGTCTTATTTTGAAAGCTGACTTATGGGACGCTCCATGTAACTTCTTGGTAAAATAAATACTGCGCTCAATACTAATGAAAAGATCCCCACCAGTACGACGTATTGTGTACCCATTCCTGTTATAAATAGTCCACCTACAGCTGTACCAATCGTTGTTCCTAAGTTAACGGATGATAAAAATAGTCCGTTTGCAAAATCAGGAGCTTCTGGAGCTGCTGATGAAATCCAATATTGATTAATATTCGTTCCTATACCAGCGAATATTCCCCAAACTAAAGTCATGATAGCCATCGGCCAAGTGAACTGTCCGGTGAAGAATAAAATGATGTAAACAACTCCCAATGCGAAAGGGAAGACGACTACAGTTTTAAGCGCATTTTTCGTAAGTAACTTCCCTGCGATAATGTTTCCAATAATGTTTGCCACACCGAATAGAATCAACATGAAGCTAATTAATTTTCCAGAGATGTTCGTAACGCTTTTAAGATACTCAGCAAGATAGCTGTAAACCCCAAATACTGCTGAATTCAGTAAAAGGACGGCCATAATAGAAAGCCAAGTAACGGGGTTTTTTAATATGCTGAGCTGCGCTCCGTAGGAAAGTCTTTCTTTAACAGGCATAGAAGGGAAAAGTGCCCACGTAGCAATAAATACTATAGCGTTAATAACAGCAAAAAATGCCATTGATAGTTGAAACGAAACTGTGCTTGCAAGAAAATTTGCAATTGGTACACCAAGCACCATACCTGCAGATACGCCAATAAAGACTTTGGAAACAGCTTTTGGAGCGTCTTCCTTGCTGACTGAGTTCGCAGCCATTGTAAAAGCTGCTGAAAAATAAATTGGATGAAAGATAGCTGGAATCACACGCGCAATTATGGCAACAGCAAAGTTAGACGTAAAGATAGAGATAATGTTACCTAAAACGAAAATACCAAGCACAAGCAACATCGCTTTCTTACGGTTGATTCCCGAAAATAGTAACGGCATAGTTGGACCGGATATTGATACAGTAAGTGCAAAGAGACTCACCAGCCACGCGGCTTTTGACACACTGATATGAAAGTGATCTGCAATGTAGGGCAGTATCCCTATAACCCCCATTTCGGTATTTATAATCCCGAAAGCCCCTAGGGTTAAGACAAATATAAGTAACTTATGTTGTTTAGACATAAAATAAATTTCCCTCTTTCTAAAAAATGTTATGTTCTAGTTGCTTCAAAGCGGGCTGTTTAAAGGTGTATTGTAATGTTTTTACTTAGTCACTTTTTCAAGATTTTCTTTTCCTGATTCAATTTGACCTAGTATGATAAGGTCATTTGTAGCATCCTCAAGATCTTTGTGAAAAATAGCTACATTTCCCCAAGGAGCGTAATAAGCAAAGTCTCCTTTTTTGGACAGGTCTTCGGCTTGTACATCATCCATAGATAATCTTTTTTGTAAAATACTAATTTTCTCTTTACCTATATAATCTTCAAAAGTTATGGTTAAAGGCAATTGAGTTAGAAAGTCCTTACTTGCGGGGTTATCGTACATCCTAACCAAGACTTCTTTATCGTTAAACGTTAATTTGATTCTTGTATCTGAAACACGATCTTCTTTTGGCTGTTCTGGTTCCCGGTTTAAATGCTTACTTGCATTATGATCTCTGTCGGTTGCAGAGGAATTATGGTTGCCGCAAGCAGTGAGAGCAGCGCTTATTATTAAGACAGAAGACAGACACAACAGCTTTTTCATTTTAAGCTCCTTTCCACTTTGAATCATTAAAGGTGTTGCTTTTGTGATAAACCTTCCGTGTTATTCATTCTAACGGCTTCTTTTGAATATAAAAAATACTTATATCTCATATCATGATATGTTTGATAAGCATTTCTGGAGTGTATATACTAAAGCTTACGAAAGGAGGAGGGGGATATGGAAATTCGAGTTTTACGGTATTTTCTTACGGTTGCAAGAGAAGGAAACATCACGAAGGCCGCTGATGTTTTGCATGTGACACAGCCAACTCTGTCTAGACAATTAAAAGATCTTGAACAAGAGTTGGGCAAAAAATTATTTATTCGCAGCAGTCACAGTGTCATTCTGACAGATGAAGGAATGCTGTTGCGAAACAGGGCAGAGGAAATCGTTAATATGGTCGATAAATTAGAGGCGGAATTTAGTTCGATGGAAGAAACAATAGGTGGTGACGTCTATATAGGAGGCGGAGAAACCGAAGCAATGAAACACATTGCACGAGTAGCAAAAGATGTACAGCTACGTTATCCGAATATACGATATCACCTCCATAGCGGAAACGAAGAAGATATAACGGAACGGCTTGACAAGGGTCTGCTTGATTTCGGTATTTTGATTCAGCCAGCCAATATTTCAAAATATAATTATCTTAATATGCCTGCCAAAGATGTTTGGGGTGTTGTTATGACAAAAGACAGCCCTCTTGCCGTCAAAGAAAGCATTCAAGCTGCGGATTTATTAGAAGTTCCACTGATCTGTTCAAGACAAGCCATGAAACAGACGTTTTCAAAAAATGAATTTGCGGATTGGTTTGGTGAAGATTTTCATAAATTAAACATCGTCACTACATACAATCTTGCCTATAATGCGGCCATTCTGGTTGAAGAAGGCGTTGGATATGCCATAACACTTGATAAAATAGTCAATACGTCTACTACTAGCAATCTTTGTTTCAGGCCGTTACAGCCAAGGCTTGAATCAGGTTTAAATATTGTATGGAAAAAGCATCATGTTCTTTCAGCTGCGGCGGCTGCGTTTTTAAAAGAACTGCAGGAAGAATTTTCACACATTCGAAACTAACAGGGCATCGGTCTAGCTCAAACAAATAGAGTAAAACAGCTCCCAGATGATTTATAGCCGACTGGGACATTTTAATGAAAGTTAACATTGAAAACGTAGGGCAGTAAAGCAGTTGAAAGTTAAATTAGATTTAGATCTTTATTGCTATACCCGAGCTTAATCTTTAGTTGGAAGATTAAATTTCGGGGTTAAACAAGAGTATTTATTCAGTACAGATTATATGGTGAAACAAATGGTTGAATATATTAAGCTTTTTAACAGTAAGTAAAGTTTTAGTTTTTTGTTGTTGAAAAATGTAAAATAACGGTTGTTTTTTTCTTGAACTTATTACAAAAAATCAAATGTAATTGATACATTTCTATTAATTGTAGTAAAAACTGTTAAATTTTATCTTGAAAAGTAATATCCTTGCAAGCATTCAATCAATATGCTTTCAAAGCTATTTATGGATTTAATTTTTACGATATGAAAAATATTGAGAGCCATGATTACTGTATTACTCTGAAACTAAGGATGAATGATGTATGAACAAGCTTATAATACCAGCCATATTAGTTATCTTTGCCTTATGGATTTTATTACAACTGGCTTTAGGTGGGGATGTTTTTAAAAACCCTCTAAATTACTTTATCTTAATTATGGTTTTCTTTTTGTTTATTAAACAAGCAAAAGAAAAATAGCTTAGAATGATCGTCCCTGAGTAGTCTATAGTGGTAGACTACTTTTCTTTTGGGTACGTTAAAATAATTTTATCTACAAGCTAATTAGAAAAGAAGGTTGAACTTTGCTTTATAAAAAACACCTTATTTAATTATTATCAATCTAGGTTTAAAATTTCATTACCACTATAAAAATGGTTAAAATTCAAAAAAATATTAAACAGTACCTTGCAATAAACAATAGCTGGTGATATATTGTAATTATTGGGAAATCATTATGCATCAGTACTATACAATAAACAGTAGTGGACTGTGAAAAGAAAAGGGTGAAGAGCAGTGAACGTGCAATTTAAAAAAGGAGTTTTAGAGCTTTGTGTTCTTGTGTTACTTGATAAAAAAGACCGCTATGGATATGAATTAGTTCAAAAAATCTCCGATCAAATTGAAATATCAGAGGGGTCGGTATATCCTCTTCTGCGCCGATTAACAAAAGAAGAATATTTTACAACGTATTTAAAAGAATCTACAGAAGGTCCTTCAAGGAAATATTATCAGCTTACAGATAAAGGAAGAAAGTATTTATACGAACTTATTGATGAATGGAACGAGTTTTCAAGAGGTGTTAATCAATTAATTAAAGAAGGTGTGAACAATGTCGAAGAGTAAATTTTTACAGCAATTAAATGAATCCTTAAAACCATTATCCTCAAAAGAACGAGCAGATATTTTACAAGATTATGAAGAACATTTTTCCATTGGCTTAGAAGAAGGAAAAACAGAAGAAGAAATTGTAACGTCACTAGGTTCTCCTAATCAAATAGCTAAAGAATTGCTGGCAGATTATCATGTTGAGCAAGCAACAGCTAAGTCAACAACTCAAAATATTTTGAGAGCTACTTGGGCCGTAATTGGTTTAGCTTTTTTCAATGTAGTGATTGTGCTTGGGCCTGCCGTCGCATTAGCTGGCTTCATTTTGTCAGCTTGGGCAATAGGTTTATGTTTCTTGCTATCTCCCATTCTAGTTCTTGGTGAGGCTATTATACATTCAAGCGGCTTTTTTCTCTTTAATTTATTTATGTCTTTAGCATTTTGCGGAATTGGATATTTTATTATGTTAGGTATGTTAGTTGTAACGAAGCTAGTTATAAAAGGCTTTGTACGTTATCTAAAATACAATGTATCACTCGTGAAAGGCGGTTTAAAACGTGCTGAATAAAAAGAAACTCTCCGTTCTTGCAGGCATTCTCATCCTTGTTGGGATTATAGGAAGTCTCCTTACTTATCGTGCTATTAATCCTGAACCTATTTCAAAAGAAAAAGTTATTAACAGCAATCAAGTATCAAAGGTAAACATCGATACGGATAATACTCGTGTTCATGTGTACCCTATCAAAGGCGATAATATCAAAGTAACATTAAAAGGCGAAACATCTCCTAATATAAAAAGAGACTTCACTACTGCCGTTAAAAATTCAACACTTTTCATCTCCTATAATGAACAGCAGCGCAGCTGGGTCAATTTTGATATTGTTAGTGTATTAAAACCGCTAAGTGTCAACGTTTATCTGCCTGAAAAACAGTATAATTCATTGGGGATTTCCAGCAACAATGGGTATGTGTCAGTTAAAAAATTACGTGCAGCGGATATTTCCATTCGCGCAAACAATGGGCGTGTAGAATTAGAGAACATTGATTCACAAAAATTGAACACCAGCGTACACAATGGACTTACAAGCGTAAAAAATGCTGAAGCAAAAACGGTTCAAGCAAAAGGCAATAATGGAAAAATAACGCTTAGTAACGTGGAAGGCAGTTTAAAAGGTGAAACGCATAACGGAAGTATTGCTCTTGAAACAGCAGAACTTGATCGAAATATAGACTTTAAAACGCACAATGGAAAGATTAAAATTACGACGGAAAAAGAACCAAGTGACGTTCAATTTAATGTTTCAGTGGACAATGGAAAAGTCGATATTCTGAATAAATATGATAGGGACGCTGTTATTGGAAAAGGAAAGAATACGATTAAACTAGCCACTCATAACGGCAGTATTTCAGTAACAAAGTAACCTGTTAGCTATACGGCACAAAGCTCATCTGCAAAAAAGCAGAGGCACAGCTAGCCGCAGATAATCAAAAAAGGATTTCACTCATTGAACGTTGATGAGTGGAACCTTTTTTCTTTTAGCTTATGACGTCGTACTAACGGTAACTAAAAATGAGCCGTATGCAAACCTCTCTTGATTAACGCATTTTTAGAAGGAAGGTCTATAAGAATATACCTTCTTTTATTTTTTTCTTCAAAAAGGAATATTTTTTAAAGTGATACGATACTATTTTCTGATACAACCTATTCCTACAACAGGAGTTTTTTCGTTTTACCTATAAATCGCTATTGAAAGGAGCAAAAGTAAATGAAACGAAATGTTGTGTATGGCTTATTACTAACAGTGTCTGTAGTATTTGCCATTTTTTTAATTGTTGATTGGCGCCAATATGAAACTGGGTTAGAACACGCTATTAAGCCTGCTGATAAGAACTATGAGAACAGCGAAAACTATGTTTCTGACGAACGTATGATAAATGTAATTGTAAAGCTAACGGAAGAAAGTCCTGCAATATTTGGGACGAGATTAAAAAGTGCGCAAAGAATAGATGAGAAACGTGTCCATGTGAATACCAATAAGCTAGAGGGCATTATCGAGTTAAAAGATATAGAAGGTAAGACCTTGGTATGGCGTGTGCTAGACGCCACATCAAATCATTTTATAGAAAGCAAGAACTGGGGAAATGAATAAGGGACCTGCTGATGGTTTCTTTCCTAATTAAAAGAGGGTGAGACAAAAGTATGTTAATGATGTCTCAACCTCTTTATGACCTTCTTATAAGCTGTCGTTACCAATTGTTATTATTTAAAAAGCGAAAATTCTTTTACTTTTGTACCCATTTAATTAATACAATGTAGTCTCTATACAGGAATGAAAATAATGGTTTTAATATACAGTTCTTTTTCATCATATTAATATGTTAGCAGGGGGAAGAACAAATAAATGATTTGTTCTCTTTGTACCTGAAGTTTCCTCCTAATAGGAAGGATACGTCTATTTATGATATAACCTACATGAAAAATGCTTAGTACTTTAACTCAATATCACTCACGCAAAAGCTTATTTACTGCATCTTTTAACTTTCCATAAGTTTTCAATTTGCTCATATCTATTCCTAATTGAACGGCAGTTAAGGCTATTTCCGGACGGATACCTGTAATGGTTGTGTCAATTCCAAGTAGGTCCAACATCTTTATAACTTGAAATAATTCATTGGTCATCATAGTATCAATCGAAGGTGCACCCGATAAGTCAATAATTAAGCAAGACAGATTGAGTTCTTTTGCTTGCAGCATAACTTTCTTCGCAAAATCACTATTCTTATAATCATCAACCTGACCAATGAGAGGCAGTACGCCCACTGTATCGGAAATACTAATGACAGGCGTGCTAAGCTCAGAAATCAGCATTTTTTGAGCTTGAGATTGTGCTTCTGAAACTTGTCCATAATAAAGGGTGAAAAGTTCTATCATCCGATCAAATGCTTCATTCACTATTTTATTCCATGAAAAAAGCTCCTCGTATGTAATGCTAGATGAATGAAGGTGAAAAAATGATTCAATCTGTTTAAAAAAGAATAAACGAAACTTTTTAAAATGATGAATACTATGATACAGAGAATCGCCTCTCTGAGCCCTTTTTGTGGCAACTTCCTGTGCCCAATCACTAAGAGTATCCAATGACTCTCCTATAAGAACTTTTACAATTTTACAAGTAAAGTATCGATTTTGTACTCGAAGATATTCGGTTGTTTCGGAGGAAGCATCAGCAGTGTAGATCGAATCCTTTTCTACTTCCCGCGAGTCTAGCCATTCTTGAGACATTTCATCAATATGTTCTAGTAAAAAGTCATGTAGTTTTTCTGTCATTTCATGCATAACATGTTCTCCTTTACTGTTATCTAACGTTCCGTTTCCCGGTTTATTTATATGAAAAACTTCCACTTTTTTACGTATGTAGGTTTTAACAGCTGGCTTCATGCTGAAGAGATTTCCTTTAAGGAACGATCAAATAAAACAAGTTAATTTCATCCCAATTAAAACATTATAGACAAACAAGGCCTATGTATAGCTGAGACGAGATTCGTCAATATGCTAGAGTATTTAAATTAAAATATAGGCTGATGTTAAGTGGACTGCTGGATGTTCGTTTTATTTAAAAAAGCTACTCGTTTGAGTAGCTTTTTTTAAAACATATACTTAAAGGAATATAAGGAATTACGGTTCCTGTGTTCTTAGTGTGCTCACAAACTTAAGTTTTCCTATTTACTTCTTCCCTTTTGCGAACATTCTACTTATGATCACGATGTTCGCCGTATAATGATTTATCATAAACAGAGTCACCTTTTGCAAAAGGAGAATCTTCTCTATTTTCTAAGAACGGGTTTGTTTTTGTCTCTCTATTGGCTCTTACTAACAACAATACTTTTCCTTTTTGCAAATCATCTGCATAAGGTCCTGCTTCTGTAAGAGGAATGCCTAAGTTAATTAAACGCTTTTCTACTCTTGCTTTATCCCTAAGAGTGTCTTTAGGGTGATTGGACGAAAACATATGTTTAATTTTATCCATAATCGACTCATCTTGATGAATTTGATCCGTGGTTTCAATCTTCTTTATGTCAATTCCTTCTTTGTTTTCTACTTCTAAATAGTCCTCTTCATCGATATCTTTGCTGGTGACCAGAGAGAGGTCCCTCTCTTGAAATCCTTGTGTTTTTAAATGTTGAATAGCCGTTACAATCGCTTCTTCATTATCATATGTGCCTATCACATTTTTTGTCATGAGTAGTTCCTCCTTCTAGTATAGAAAATGGTTTATATAAATGAATTCATTTATGCTACTTGTAATACCCTGGAGTATTTTTCTGAAACATTAAAAAAATTAGATAATTACTGTTTAAATGGAAATGAGCTGGGAATATAGTTCACAAGTCAAAAAATTTTAAGGAGGAATTCAACATGGCAAAGAATAAAGAAAATGAAAAAATGAGCAGAGAAGAAGCTGGACGAAAAGGTGGAGAAACTACGTCTAAAAATCATGATAAAGAGTTTTTCCAAGAGATTGGAGAAAAGGGTGGAAAAGCCACATCTAAAAATCAAAACAAAGAGTTTTTCAGAGAAATAGGCGAAAAAGGCGGAAAAGTTAGCAATAAAAATTCGAACAGTTAAAAAACAAAAAAACAGCCAGCCTGCGCAGGCGCTAAATTACACAATTGAAGTCTTCAAATATATACGATCATAAGGAGGAATTGAGACATGACAAAAAAATTAGCTATGCACGAGACGCTAGAAGTTCATGAAATCTTAACGCTTAAAACGTCGTGTGTAACAAAAGGCACAGCAATGCTGGAATTGGTAGAGGACGAAAAATTAAAAAAGATTCTGGAAGAAGATGTCCAAACGTCTACTGAAGCAATTAATGAATTGAAAAAAATCTTAAAGAAAGCTCAATAAACAGGAGGGATTTAGGAATGGCTGCTAAAAGTACGCTTAACAAAACGTTAGATGATCTTGCTATTGCAACTGATTTGTTATTATCAGCGAAAAACGGTGTGCGAACATATGCCGTAGCTCTTACGGAAACAGCAACACCAGAAGTACGCAAAGTATTAAAAAAACAATTAGACGAAGCTATTGAGCTTCATGAAAAGATCTCTCAATATATGATTGATAATGAAATGTATCATGCTTATGATGTTGAAGAGCAAGTAAATCACGATTTAAAAAAGGCAGATAAAGCGTTAGAATTAGCAAAAGGTTAAAATTAATATTGGTAGATATATAAATAAAGAAGAGAGAGTCTAATTCAAATAGATCCTCTCTTTTTTATTTGTATAAGATTTGGGACTAGAGACTTTTTGAATGGAGGTTATAAAATAACATAAGTTCACATAGCGAAAGCTGTGTTCCTCATTAAGTATGAACTCTCAATAAATGGAAATCCTAATAACGCTACTATTAAAATATTGAGTGGAGGTCTTAATGTGACTCATAATGAACGCAAGGGAGAACAGCTTCCGCAGGAGCCTGAACCATACTGGAGAGATTTTATTGATTTGCCGGAGTTTCCCGGTCTAGATAATGACATGGACGTAGATGTTGTGATTGTAGGAGGCGGGATTACAGGTCTTACTTCTGCTTATCTTTTAGTCAATGAAGGTCTAAAGGTAGCCGTTTTAGAGGCAGGAAGACTATTGAATGGCACAACGGGACATACGACAGCAAAAGTTACTGCCCAGCACGATTTGATCTACGATGAGTTTATTCGGAATTTTGGCAGAAGTAAGGCAAGGTTATACTATGAGGCTAATACAAATGCCTTGAACTTTATTAAACAAACAGTTGAAGATCATCAAATTGATTGTGATTTTCTCATGCAAGATGCCTACATATATGCTACTACTGATGAGTATGCTGTAAAACTTGAAAAAGAGGCAGAAGCTTATAAAGAACTTAATATTAATGGTAAATTGGTTGATCATATTCCTTTTAACATAGAAATTAAAAAAGCCCTTGTGATGAAAGACCAGGCACAGTTCCATCCCATTAAATATCTAGTTCACCTCGTTCAAGCTATTAAACAAAAAGGCGGACTTATTTTTGAACATACAACGGCAGTGAATATTGAATCTGGAGATAAGCAAACAGTTCTTACACAAGAAGGTATACGTGTTACAGGCAGCTACGTTCTTTCTTGCTCGCATTTTCCTTTTTATGAAGGGCTGGGACTTTATTCTGCCAGAATGCACGCTGACCGATCCTATATCCTTGCTGTTAAAGCCAAAGAACCTTATCCAGGTGGAATGTATATTAGCGCTGATCAACCGACACGTTCCCTGCGTTCTGCAGTCATTAACGGTGAAGAAATGATTCTTGTGGCGGGAGAAAGCCATCAAACCGGTCAAGGAAAAGATACGATGGAACATTATAAAGCGCTAAAGAATTTTGGTGAACAAGTTTTCGACATAGAAAATACTGTGTATCGCTGGTCAGCACAAGACTTAGTCACGCTTGATAAACTTCCTTACATTGGAGAACTTACCTCTAGTCAACCTAATATACTCATCGCCACTGGTTATAGGAAATGGGGAATGACAAATGGAACAGCAGCAGCACTTTTATTCAGAGATATAATTCTAGGCAAAGAGAACGCCTATCAACATTTGTATTCGCCGTCGCGTTTTTACGCAAACCCCAGCTTGAAAAATTTCTTAGTAGAAAATGCTGATGTTGTAAGCCATCTCATCAAAGGGAAGCTTGAAATCTCTGATGTAAGAGCCGAAGATCTAGCTAATGATGAAGGGGCGGTAATTACGGTTCGAGGTCATCGAAAGGGAGCCTACAAAGATCAAGAAGGAAAACTCCACATTGTAGATACAACCTGTACTCACATTGGCTGCGAAGTCGAATGGAACAGCGGAGACCGTTCCTGGGATTGCCCTTGCCACGGATCTAGATTTTCTTATACAGGAGAAGTTATAGAAGGTCCAGCAGAAAAGCCCCTGCAGAAATATGACTACACCATGCTCGATAACCTTACATCAGAGGATTCTGGGTATTAAAGACTTTCTTCCTTTATAAAAATTATTTAAAATGGCAAGCTAGTACCATGAGATGAACCCTCAGTTGGAGTTGAAATTCCATACTGCAGGGTTCTTTTTACTGCTTTCCTATATGCATGATAACCATGAACTATAATTTCTCGTATGTAACTCCCCTATAATCTAACTCCTTACATAAGAAATATGACATGTTTTTTTCCATTTTTAACTTACATCTATTATATGTTTTTATTCCTCACAATCAGCAGAAAACCATACAAAATCAACATTTTTCTGCCAGTTATAATATATAGCTTGCTAACAAAAAATTGTTCATTTTTGCCAAACATTTTTCTTAAAGGAACAGACAATTATAAACAAGTACGTTCTATCTACTTTAAGGAGGTTTTTAAGAATGACTAAAAACAATCAACGCTATAAGCAAAAAGATGCTCAGCTGCTTGGAGGGAATATTACTGATACTGAATTAGGACAAGAACTGGGAAGCATTCATCAAGCAATTTCCCAGCTAAGTCAAAACTTTTCTCAGTTACAAAATTCTCAACAAGGTGCTCAAACAAGCCAAGCATCAAATCCATTAATGCAGCAGATGCAAATGTTTAGCTCTCAGGCTCAACAGCAAATGCAGCAAACGGACCAACAAGTTCAACAAAATATTCAACAAGCGATTCAATCTATGAACCAAGCTCTTCAAGGCATTCAAGCTAATCAAGTTATGCAGCAAATGTATCAGGCTATTCAGCAAGGTCAACAGCAACAAAATCAACGCCAATCGTCGAACCAAAATCAACAAATTCAATAATGAATCACCTGCAAATTTGCAGGTAGAGATATAGCAATTTTTATAAGATAGGGGTTTTAATTTACGTTTTGATTAGAACCCCTATCTTTACAGGAATTGAGTACTTGGCCTGTAGGTTTTGATTGTAATCATGCTGGAAAGTAATAAAAAAAGACCTCATTATAATTGAAGTCTTTCTTCTCTTTAAAGATGAACACTAGTATCTATTAAAGAGTTAGAATTAAAACAATTCCGTAATTTTAAGTTGGCCATAGTTCCTGTTTTTATACGCTCTTGCTTTCATAGCTAATCTAATAGTAGAAAAAAATGAATTAAATTTCTTTGTTAATTACTATGTATGTTTCGAGAAGAATTGGAAAAGTATAAAGAAGTACGTGTTATCTATTTTAAGGAGGATTTTATATGACTCAAAATAATCAACAACAAGATCAGCAACAAAAACAAAAAGAGGCTCAGTTACTTGGAACTAAAATTACAGATGTTGAGCTAGGCCAAGAATTGGGGAGCATTCGCCAAGAAATTTCCCAATTAAGCCAAAACTTGTCTCAACTGCAAAACATTCAGCAAATGTCTCAGCAAGGATCACAACAGAATTCTCAAAGCAGCCAAGGCTCTAACTCTTTAATGCATCAAATGCAATCATTTAGTTCTCAGGCTCAGCAGCAGATGCAACAAACAGATCAACAAATTCAACAAAATATTCAACAAGCAATTCAATCTATGAATCAGGCTCTTCAAGGTATCCAAGCAAATCAAACTATGCAGAAGATGAATCAAGCTGTCCAACAAGCTCAACAACCATTTGGATCACAAGGGTTTCAAGCATCCGGAAGCCAAAACCAACAAAACCAACAAAACCAACATTCACATGACCAACAAAATCAAATTCAATTGTAATCTTAGAGAGCACGCATTTGGAAATTTTTAATTAAAGCAATTTCATATACATTTTTGCTCTTTTAATGTAGTCAACCTCCATGAAGCCAAAGGTCATGGGGGTTTTCGGAATTCACCGTATTCTTGATATCTTAGTATTTCATACACTTCATTTTTTATGCAGATGACTATTTCTTACTCCTTTTAAACTATATAAGACGCCATAAAGCGTTCATTGGGTAATAGCATTTATCAAGAACAGCTGCTGACTTTATTCAGTAGCTGTTCTGGTTTTTTTATGTATACTGGCATATTGAAAGCGATCTTCTGTAATGAATTTTATCAGAATCAACACGTTAAAATACATATTATCTGGGCATATTGCAAATATCTAAGGTACTACATAATGTTGAAAGGAAAAATTAATGAAAGATAAAGAATCCATTTATGATACCTATTTTGAAAAGCAGAAAGAGCTGAATGATGAAAAACTTCATATTTGGTTAGACTACACATTATTTAGTTGGAGATGGTGGCTAGGAGTAGCACTTATACTGCTATTGATTGGGCTTTGGATAAAATTCAGAAAAAGAGAAAGCACTGATCGTTTATTATATACCGGTCTTTTTGTAGCTATCTTTTCTTCATTTCTTGATATGATTGGAGACTTTTTAGGGCTGTGGGATTACCGATATGAAGTATTTCCATTAACTTCTAACTACTTGCCGTGGGACTTATTTTTATTACCTATTTCCATGATGTTTTTTATACAAGTAAAGCCTGAAATTAACCCTGTAATCAAAGCACTGATTTATTCAGCGTTAGCTGCTTTTATTGGTCTCCCACTGCTTAATTGGATTGGTATTTATAAACCGCTGCACTGGAGGTACATTTATTCCTTTCCTATTCTAATTGTTATTTACTTAGCTGCATCTTACATAGCTTCTAGAAGAAAGTTTGAAAAACTATAGGTAGAAATAGTAAGACTAATGTTGAATAATTAGGGCAAGCTACTCAACATGCCATAGAGCATCAGCTAACGACTATTGTTAATTCTACTTATAAAGAAAGACTATCTCTTTGGAGTGGGAAGAGATGGTCTTTTTTTATTTGTGAAAATAAAGAAATCTTAAAAAATAGGGGATAGCATGTACTAATTTTATAATTCAAATTATTTTTTTTTAGTAATTAACGAAGTAGTCATTCCCCCTATAAAAATTGTGGAACATGAAAAAAGAAACGTTTTAGGTCCTAATAAAGGAAGAGCTGCTGTTATAATCAAACCGTCTATAATTAAAATAACCATCCCTATGTTCAAAGAAAAAGCTTTTGATAGTAGTTGAGCTAGTAAATCTGTTCCTCCAGTGCTTGTCTCATACCGAAGCATAAGACCAACCCCCGTCCCAATAAATATCCCTCCAAAGATTACACTAGGAAAAACAGAAAATTGGAACTGGTTTTTAATAGGTTCTAGCCAATCAATCAATAAAGAAGAAATAATTAGCCCATAAAAACTATTATAAAAATAATGACGCTCATAAATCCAAGCAAACCAGCATAGTGGGAGACCTAAAATAATTATCGTTACACCTGTAGGGAATTCAAAATAATAATGAAGGATGAGAGCAATCCCAATTGTTCCTCCATCTAATAAATAATGAGGAACTAAAAATCCATTAATTCCTATACTTAATAATAAGCTTCCTACAAAAACAATCAGTATTTTTTGGAAAATAATAATCACCTTTTTAGTCAATTTATCCCTTACTATATTTATATGTTTTTACTACCTCTTATGATTTTTTTCTTTTTATGTAAATGAATAAAGATTTATCTCTTGAGCAAACTATGAAAGGCACCGTGAGAGCATCATAAAATAGCTCTCCACTCCTTAGGATGAAAGAAAAAGCCACTAATTAGAGGAGAAATCCCAAATTAGTGGCTTTTTCTTTTCAAACTGTTTAGACCTTTACTGATTGTTTTAAACGTAGATAATTTACGAAGTGATAAAGTTCATACAACTTTTTGGCTGTAAAGTTTAAGTGAGGAGTTCGGAGAAAGAAAAGTAAGTTTCATAAGTCAGTGTTATCAACTTGTTTTATTTCTTTCAACGAAGAAAAATTTCTAGGGAGTCAGAGACCCAGTCTAGTACATCCCCATAGATACAACCAAGATGTTCAAAGACTTTTTTTCTTGATTTCAGTAAATTGGCTATTTTTATATCACAACTGTTGAGGAATTGGAAAACTTAATGTATTAGACGAAAAATCTATTGCTCTATTGCCACTTAATTACCAATCAAAAAAAGCTTTCAACGAAATCATTGTAGCGGCGTAGACAAGAGATGAGATTAAGAAGGTTGGCAAGTGCGCGTGTTTTTCAAAAGGTAGTTCTTTACTGATAACGTTAAATAACATTGCACCTGAACTAAATGCAATCATCGACTCAATAAGCAGGCCGGATGAGGGCCCGAAGACGCCCATGATTGATCCAAGAAAAGTTGCCCCGGCAAGCATATAGCGACCTCTGTTTTTGTGCAAGCGATGATGTTTTTTTCCTAGATGGTAGGACCACCCAATAAAGTGAAGGCTGATCGCCAATCCATAGAATAGTGATTCAACTCGCTTGACATCGGTTGAGAACACAACATAAGAAATGATAAAAGAGTAAACCATAAAAAAACTCACCTGTACCATATAAACGGTCAGTTCCGTTAGGTGTGAGGCTGCCTTTGTCTGAGCGAATGAATAAACGGAAAAATAGACGAGTAAGCCGAGAAGGCCAAGGAAATATAGTTCAGTATCAAGGGCCAGCGACCCTCCAAACTCTTCTTGTTTCTTATGAAGCGTCGGTAAGATATAAATAAACACATAGGCAATAGCAACACCACCTGATAATGAGAGCAGCTTTTGCTCCCCGATTGGAGAACGCTCGACAATCGTTAATGCGTATAGTTGAATGAGGATAAATACAATGCCTATTATAATTGATTCAATTGTAACCATGATTGTCTCCTTTTAAGGTTGAATTTTAGAGTTTAGTTCCCTTTAAAAGAAAAAGAGAAACCATACTTTGGGTGGATACTTCTTAAAGAGGCACATTCATTAAGGGGATATCGTACCTTAATTATTTTCTGAAAATGTATTATCTCCATACTAAATGAGATGAAAAAGGTTATAAAAACTCTATCTAATATTTAAATAAACGAAGCAAGCTCCTAATGATAGGGAGTTTGATTTTCAGTTTCTTTAAATATTCCTGCGGGCTAACTAACACCCTTTTTCCAAAAGGTTTCGATTTATTTACACTCATGATACGAATCTAGCAATTTTATCTGTTTTACTAGACACTTCATATTGATTATCCTATTTTTCTTAGTTATAATATTGTTGTTACATTTGTAATAATAATGTAATATTATTGTAACCTATATACATTTTTATAGTGTCGTATAAGTTGATTGCTAATTTAAAAACTAAAAAAGTTGTTTATGAATAAACTCTTAGGTGTTGTGGTAACAGCCATGAGGGTAAAAGTTTGAATAAAAAGGTGAGGGAAATGTTGAAAAAAATATTTATTTTAGTTGTTTTAGGATATATATTCTTGAGTAGCAAGTACTTTCTTCAAAATTATGTGTATGCGGGCACATATGAGCAACATATAACGGTTCAAGAGGATTTGCTGTCTAGTCTTCTTTCAGAAAAAGCTGTTTTTTAACGGTTTTTATGACGCTAAGTAAGAGAAGAAGAAAGAATTCTTTGTGAAGAATCAAGGGATAAATAAGGTGATGCTTCTCGTTCTAATAAGTTTATACATTGTTTGGACGAAAACGAAATAGAGAAAAAATAGTTGATTGAGAAGAGAACGCTGAGGGAGTAAGAATAAAATGAAGAACTATCTAGATGTGGAAGAAGGAAAAAATGGCTGGAAGCGTTATTTAAGCACCACGATACTGGCTTCTGCGTTCATGATACTAGGGTCAATTATTTATATTATAGCTGACATGGTTATGGTTGAAGCAGATGAAAGTGGAAAGTCATACTTTGATTTCGATAGTGGAGTTGCTGTAGGAATCCATGCTAATCTTGATTTTTTGTTGTCTCATATTGTGTACATATGCTGGATTTTTGGTTTATGGATTGGGATTCGTTTTATTCACAAACGAAAAATGAAATCATTAATCACTGCTAACAAACGTGTGAATTGGAAGAAAGTAATATGGTCTTTTGGAGCTTTTAGCCTGTTACTAATCGTTTCACAATTAATTGATGTCGTGTTTAACCACTCCGATTATTCATGGAATCATGTAAGTTTAAAAGAGTATGCCCTGTTAGTACTGATCACGCTTTTACTAGTGCCTATTCAAACAACAACGGAGGAACTGTTCTTTAGGGGACTTCTTCTCCAATGGGTGAGTAAGAAAGTGAAACGCCCTATTTTACTCGCGATTATCGTTGGATTAATGTTTTCTATAGGACATTTTGCTAATCCTGAAATGAATAAATCCATTATATTGGTGGGACTAGATTATATTGTAGTTGGTTTTGCTCTTACATATATCGCGATTAAAACAAAAAGCTTAGAAATTACGATTGGAGCACATGCAGCCAATAATATGTTTATAGCTCTGTTCCTTACAACAGACGATTCTGTTTTCGGATCTATACCAAGCTTGTTTAAGGTAGCTAACACTGAACCAGGCCCTAATCTCATTTGGTCAATTATTACCTTTAGTGTTTTCTATATCTTATGTAGAGGGAAGATAAAAAAAGAAGAAGCAGCTAACCAAGATCAGCTTATTGCTTAAATTAGCGGAACCAATAACTAAATAAGATAGGAGATGTAACATAGTGAGTGGAAATCACGATGAAAAGAGACCATTGACTCGTGCAGAAATGAAGCGAGGCCACTTAGCTACTCAACATCGTATTTTAAATGTACTTATCGTTCTTGCATCAATTGCTGCAGTGTATCTAGCTATAAAAACAATACTTTAAAAGAGCAACCGTTATGGTTGCTCTTTTTATTCCTACAGTGCCTTAACTAAGAATGTACACAAATTAAGATATAAAATATAGAAAAAATGTTATTATATAGATATTGTTTTGAAAATAAAATGATGTAAGGGGGATATCAGCTAATATGTTTTTTGTCATAATAGGATTTATAGCCGTCTTTATCACTTTATGTTCGTTAGAAGCTAAGCTAAGAACGATAGTGAAACAAAATAATAGATTAATTAAATTACTTGAAAAAAAGAACAGATACTAACAGAAAATCATCTGATAGTATATTTGGATGCTTTTTTACCGTGTAGGGGGATTTAAATTGAAAAAGAAGTTTTTGTTTTTAGGACTTATATCTATTTTTTTATTAGTATTAGGTAGCTGTGATAGCAAAGAAGAAAGTGTGCGTTTCGAAGGTGAAGGAGATCATTGGAAAGCTTTATATCTTTTAAATAAAGGCGAGAATACTGAAAATGGGCAAGGCAGTATCATCTATAAAGGAAAAGATAAGGAGAAAGTAGGAAAAGTTTCTTACGTTGTTGAAGGGGAAATAAGCAAATTATCAGGTACGGATGACGAGACAGAAGGGAAAATTAATTTAAATGGAGGCTGCAGTGGATGTGCGACTCAAAGCAGCAACGCTCCTTTTCATGTGACAATAAAATGGAATGGGAAAGGAGATAAATTTGATTTAACACCAAAGTAGAACGATAAAACGTTGTATGTATATGAAACTACAAATCTGGCTACATTAATAACGTGTTTTCCCTATTCTAATAATGGGAATGATTTAATGTATTCAACGTAACAAAGAGCCACTTGTATGAAACAAGTGGCTTTTTATATTGAGCATGTTTTAGATAAAATGTACTAATCGTAACAGAATAAAATCTTTGTTTTCAATATATCCCTTCCTGCCCTCGGTTTACCTCCCCCTCATTGCTAATTCATGAAAACTCTTAGGTCAATTTCAAAATTAATGCTAGATTGACTGCATAATTCGTGTAAGTTCTTTTTCTAAAGCATCGGGCTCGTTTGAGTAATTATAAATCCCTAAAAACTTCTCTATAGCCTCTGGATGGGAACTGATTAGCTTATTGACAGCATTCTGTTGTTCAGAGATACGTTCATTCTGCGAAATTTGACATCCCATGTGAAACCGAACCATAAACTCGTCTTCTATTGCCTTTTGATATTCTTCAGATATTTGATTTAATTGATTTGATTGTCCCTTATATTTTGAGAGAATATTGGATAATATACGTGCTCCACATATAGCATCATGGATACCCTGTGCCATGCCAGGATCTTTAAAACAAACTGCATCTCCAACCAACGCCCACCCTTTTCCCATTCCTTTATACCAGTAATTATCATATCTGAGAATGCCTTTAACCGGTTCTACTAATTCTGCATTTTTTAAACGCGTCCCTATTGTTGTATTCGGAAAGTTATCTGTTAAGAAGTTGCGTAGACAGCTTTCCGGATTTAATTTCAATTGTCCTATCAATTCCTTATTTTCTAATGGGAAAATGCCGGCAATAACATATAAATTATCATTCGTTGGAAAGAGAATGGCTGTGTTATCTTTTATCTTGTATACTTCAAATTTAGGGACATTGTCATGGCGAAATTCAGAGAAATACCCGAAATAGATGCCGACTTTTGCCGAAATGCTTATTTTGAGTTCACTTTTTACCAGCTCGCGAATAATTGAGGATCGGCCGTCTGCCCCGACTACCAGGCGAGCTAAAAATTCTTGTTTCTCGTTATTGCCATCTAGACCTTCCACTCCTACTACTGTATCGTCAGCATGAATAACATCCGTCACACGAAATCTTTCTAAAACGGTTACATTCATTTGTGATTTAGCTTGTTCAAGTAGGATCTGATCGAGATAAGTTCTTCTAATGCAGTAACAACTTTCTTCTCCTTCAACCTTAGGGATGAGTCCTTCTATCACGGTATCCTCAAATTGAAATTTAATATCCTTTACCGGTGGGGCGTTTGTTTCCAATAATTTGTCCATGACACCGATTTCTCGAAGAAGAGCGACAGTATTATTGAAAAAAGTATGGGTTGATAATGTATCCTTTGGAAAGGTCGCTTGGTCTACTAACAACACATGGAAACCTGCCTTCCCAAGATAAATAGCAAGGGTAGAGCCGGCAACTCTAGCACCGGTAATGATTACATCATACGTCTTATTCATCGTATCGCTCCGTTTCCAAGTACAATTATTAATTTGCGTATCCATTAGAAGGGTTCTAAAACTAATGCTCTTACGAGTTAAAGCAATGAGGTAAATTGATAAGGGTATGCTACATACATAAAGTATGGAAGTTAAAACGAGTTAAGTACAGGGAATTTCCACCTGTTAAACAATTAAAGAGAATTTGTGCTAAAAATCCGAATGATATTTTAAGCATTAAATGAAAGCTCATTTACAAGAAGGTACAATAGATGGATTGAAACATAGATATAGATTCTAGACATATATTCCTTTTCCTCTTTTATTCTTTGAGCTTTCTTCCTGTTGAAAGTTCACAAAGTTTACACAAAAAATGTAAGCGTTTCCTATGAGGTTGTTGTATACTAAATAATATAAAACAATATATCTTTTAACTTGTATGATTTTATTACAAATTATGCATGATAATTACTTATTAGAATAACAAATTCTTACATTAGTTATTAGGAAGAAAGGAGAACGGAGCATGATATTGAAAGCATTAAGAAAGAAAGGTGTCATTACCATTAACTATTATCAAAACGGTTTATTACAAACATGTAAGGGACGTGTAAATGGTCTTAATCTTCATGATCAAACTCTTTCTCTAGAGGATGAACAACAAAATATATTCTCTATTCGTTTATCGGGCATTACTGACATTCATTAAGTCTATCATCGTGTAGTTACATTATTTAATATGCTTATTACAGGAAATATTAATGATAACGCTATAAAAAAGAGGAAGAGAACTCTCTTCCTCTTTTTTATAATTTATTTACCTTATTAGTACTATTTCTTGTTTCATTTGATTAACTGCTTATGCGAAACAAGGGAACACCTACTAACCAGGAAGTTCCCTTATTTCGCTAGATAAAAATACATCGTTAAGAGAAAAGTTATAATATGATAAATTAGAAAAAAGGTTAAAGCACAGTTAAACTAAAAAAGAGAAGGTTTTTAACCTTCTCTTTTCCTACAGCATCAATGATTAGGCTTTTTCTAATGTCATTCATTATAGTTTATTCATTACAATTTATATATAATTATCGATTCTTAAGCATCTTATCGTTATAACCAAACAGCCATGTCAGAATAAATGATACAGCAAAGGCAATCAAATTAACGAAAATATAGATAAAAATCTGATTATTCAAGTACAATAATAATCCTGGAATAGCTGTAACAGACATTCCTGTTGCTTTTAGATGAAAAATCGAGGCTAAGAATCCTCCTACTGCTCCTCCTATAAGGCCCATTATAAAGGGTTTAAAGAACCTTAGGTTTACTCCAAATATAGCCGGTTCTGTAATTCCTAAAAAGGCTGAAAATGCTGATGGGAATGCTAATGCTTTCACTTTTTTATTTTTAGATTTCAATCCAACTGCTAGCGTTGCAGCCCCTTGAGCTACGATTGCGCTAGTAATTAATGGATTGAATGGATTAAATTTTGTATCAGCTAATAATTGAATTTCAAGTAAATTAAATATATGATGAACGCCAGTAATTACAACAACTTGTTGTAGGCCACCAATAATAATACCAGCTAAACCAAATGGTAAATCTAAAATTGCTTTTGTGCCTGTTAGAATTATGTTTTCTAATGAATGAAAGACTGGTCCGATAGCGAAGAGACCTAATGTAATCATGATCAATAATGTTAGAAATGGCGTGAGTATTAAATCAATTGAATCGGGCACTTTTTTACGAATCCAACGCTCTAATTTTGCCCCTAAAAGACCTATAAAGAAAGCTGGTAAAACAGAACCCTGATACCCTACAACTGGAATAAATCCAAAGAAGTGAATAGGATGTGCGTCTCCTGAACCTACTGCATATGCGTTTGGAAGTGCTGGATTTACTAGCATTAATCCCAAGACAATTCCTAGAACAGGGCTTCCACCAAATACTTTAAAGGCTGACCATGCAATTAATGCTGGTAAGAATGCAAAAGCTGTATCTGTGACAACTTGTGTAAACATTATAAAGTTTTCAGGGATATCATTGGGTGTATAACCCAACCAATTTAACACTGCTTCTTGAGTTAGTACCCCACGTAAACCCATAAATAATCCGGTTGCAACAAGAACTGGAATAATTGGAACGAAAACGTCACCAAAGGTTCGAATAGCTCGTTGAAAAGCGTTTCCTTGTTTCTTAGCTTCTGCTTTTACTTCAGATGTAGACGTGCCTTTAATACCCAACTCATTCACTGCTTCATATACTTTATTAACAGTTCCTGTACCAAAAATAATTTGGTATTGTCCTGAATTATAAAATGCACCTTTTACTTTCTCTATATTTTCGACTGCTTCTTGATTTACTTTTGTTTGATCATGTACCATAATACGCAATCTTGTTGCACAGTGAGCAAATGATGAAATATTTTCTCTTCCACCTATTGCCTCAACTACTTTGCTAGCTATGTCTTTGTAACCATTTTCCATTTGATGATAACACCCCTTTGGTGATGATAATATAATGAAACTGTAATAAGAAAAAAACTAATATTCCTCATTCGATCGTGACTATATTTCTTGCTATCTATAAAAAATATAGCCCGAACAAATAGGAACCGGTTCCAAAAAAACTAAAAAAACAGCATATATATAATTAAATGTTTCCTTTCATAGGAGCCAATTTCGTTAAATAAGAAGTTAACTTGGAACCGGTTTCTTTCGCTTATTATAGTTTATGAAATAAGAAAATGTCAACGCTTTCTTTTATTAATCAGGGATTCTAAATTCCAGATCTTTAAAAACAAACATAGCTATATAAAAAAGAAGGTACTTGAAGGGCGTCATTACGCATATAAAGCTTGTATTAACGCGGTAATGTTACTGAATTAGCTACTGATTAGGTAACTAAGTCGCAATTCTTTAGATACTATGTAGCTACTGCAGTAAGCTTGCCTATCTACTCAAAAAAACAAAGATTTTATTTAACTGCAACTACATATTTAAAGAAGGATTTATTTTACTGTTATTGAATCTATACAGGACGGTTTATTTCAAATCTCAATTACAGAAAGGGGAAATGATAATGGCCACTGGAAGAGAACGGGCAGCAAGGAGTATTTTGGGTCAATCAGGATTGAGGAATAGGAATCCGGACAACGCTACGTTTGATGAAAAAGGGACAAAGCCTCGCACCTCAAATTTTGAAAGAGTTGCGACTCCTCGTGAGGGTTCTACTCGAATAGCAAGGATGGCAGAAGAATATAGAGCTGAATATAAAAGAGTAAAAAGAAGAGAACAATTTTTGCAAGACACAATAGATTTATTAAGTGATTGTAATAACAAACAGTCCGTTAGAGAGTTAAAGGAATTAATTAATTTAGCAAAAGAGCGATTAATAATGTATCAAGGTAAATAGAAATTATTCCTTTTTTTATTACTGATATAGTATAACACTAATACGTTCACATACACATTTGTGTGAGTACATTTTTGCTAGGAGAGAGCAGCCAGTATATGATGGTTGCTCTTTTCGTTTTTAAGGAGATATGATTACATGAAAGATTGGTTTAGAGTATTCACTCTGAGAGATGGTTCAAAGAGAGAAATTAAAATTGATTACGACAAATATGGGCTTTTTCTACAAGTTATATAAATGTAAAAACTAGGCTACCGAAATAGATAGCAATTAGGTAACAGAGTAATAATTCTTTATATACTGGGGGGGAGCCTAATCGCTCATACATTCTCTTATTCCTATATTTAATAAAGTAGATAAATGTCATTAAGGATGAAAGTAAACTTTGAATAGACATGAATGTATATATTACAAACACTTCGCTAGAAGAAGTACCAACGAATTTCGTGTATGCGTTGTATTCACTTCGCTGGCAGATTGAGATTTTGTTCAAAACGTGGAAGTCATTCTTTGAAATTGATGAATATAAAAATAGTAAAAGGGAACACCTAGAGTGCCATTTATATGGATAACTCGTTGGTATTCTCCTCTGTTCTTCTACGATGTTTCAAATGCGACAACTCAGAAAGTCTTTTTGAAAATAAAAGACTGAAGAAATATTAATTTTCTCCAACAAAAGAAACGTTCCTATAACTATGAAAGATTTCTTTTTGATAACCTAATAATCGATACCAGACTGGACATAATAAAATGGACAAAAATATCCATTGTTAGGGGAATTGAATCGTGAAGCAATTGTTTAAATTAAGCTCCTCATGGTTTCCAATTTGGTTAATATCATTATTAATGTTAGTCATGGTATTTGTATATCTGCCTATATTTAAAGGTGCAAAACAAAACATGTCTGATGTTCCTCTAATTGTTGTAAATGAAGATAAGGGAAAAGTTGGCGATGCCATATTATTAAATCTTATCGAAAAGCAAAATGGGAACTCCTTTAAATGGGAAGTTGATAAAAGTAGGAAACAAGCATTCACTGATATAAGAAATAACAAGGCATATGGCGCATTAATTATACCTTCAGACTATTCAAAAAATCTTGGTCGAGTCCATGATACGCTTATTTCCGGTCTTACAAATGATAAACCTGCTGATTTAGAAATTTTATTGAACGAAGGGATTGGGCAAACTGCTTCCATGATTGCGAGTAATACCCTTCAGACAGTCGCTTTAACTGCTTCTAAAGGAATCAGTAGTCAACTAAAAAATGAATTACTGCAAAAAGGAATGAAAGTAGCGCCGGAGAATGCTTCATTATTAGAAAATCCCGTACAGGTTGTTTCCAAAAATGTACTGAGGCTGCCGGTTAATCTTAATAAAGGAATGACACCGTTTGTCATGGCCCTTATATCATCTATTACTGGAATGTTGGGGGCAAATATGATACATGGATATCTTTTGCGAAGTAATGGTATTTTGAAGAAAAGGGGATCTGCATTAAGCGAATCTGAAGTCCTTACATCAGAAATAATTTTTGGCACCATTTTAACTTTCTGTGTTTCAATTTTTATTCAACTAGGGGTATTTGGAATCTTTGGGAGTGCACATGCTTCAAACATTTGGACGATATTCCTGTTTACTTTCTTTAGTTGTACAACCATGTTTTTGCTATTCAAAACGATAGCAGTATTTTTAGGTGGATGGGGAATGTTAGTAATGTTCCCGGTGAATTTTATGGGGATATTTTCTAGTGGTGGAGCATTTCCTCTATCAACATTGCCTACCGTCCATCGATTGTTCAGTTATATTCTACCTACAAGATATATTGTGGACGGAATAAGAGCATTACTTTATTATGACGGAAGATTGGAGGCAGGACTTGGACCAGCCTTATTGGCACTCTCCATCTATTTTGTTTTGACATTAGCGATTCTTATTGTATTCATTAATCTTACTAAAAAATATAAAGAAGCAGTTGTTGATGAAAGCGGAAAGAAAATTGAAGTAGAAGTGGGAAATGAAATTCCTCATGAACCACCTACTCACGAGCAAAGGGAAAGTCGCCATACGGAAGAAAAAGATGGAATGTTTCGTCAAGCAGTGTCTAATTTAGCTAAAGGCAGTAATAAAGAGAAACAGGGAATGAATGATAATGAATATCGAAACGCATTGAAGTCATTAGACAAAAATAAAAAATAATATTATTGCTTGAAGATGAGAGTAATAATATTATTTTTTGCGTATTTCTAGATTTTGTACATTAACAAAAATACTGCTATAATAGCAGTATTTTTTAAATTTCTAAATAAAGGTAAAATGGTAATGAAATAACAACATCTAGTTCCTTAACATACAGGTAACCGGATAAAATGTATCTAAACGTGTAACTTTTTACTTTTGGTGACGTGATCCCTAGTATAGAAAAGCTGAAAATTTTTAATCGCTTAATTATTAGAAGGTGGAGGAAGCCTTTGTTCAATAAGGCTTTGCAATGATCTTCAACAATCAAGAGAGTTTCTTAAATATTCGGTTCTCGAAATAAAAAGCCACCTTAAGTAAGTAGAAGAATGACATTTTTTCTGTGTTATCAATCTCACAAACGAATGTATTTGATAATTTTTATTTTCTCATTTTTTGATCGTAAAATCTTTGATGATTTGTTATCAAAACTATTATCAAAAACAAATTAACAATAACTTCCTTCCGAAATCAGCTCCAATACATACATAAAGCCTGTATTAACGCAGTAACACTAACGAAGTAGATAGCCTTTAGCTACTATGTAGCTACTGTAGTAAGCTTGCCTGTCTAATCGAAAAATAAAAAAGAACCCTTACCGCAGTAAGTAAGGGGTAGCTAATTATGTAAGAAGTAATGTGTTTTTATATGCTGGTGGTTGTCTTAATAGCCCATTTTTTATGAAATAGATGAGAAACCAGATTTAAATATAAGGGTTTACAAGGTACTCTTTTTAGATAGGTTTAACTCTTCAGTTTTAGGTTTTTTCCATAGTATAGTGATGGCTAAACCAATGATAATGACAACTGTACTGAAATAGTAGGGGTAATCAATATTAATATCAAATAAAATGCCACCTAAGATGGGGCTAAATACGTTGGCCAGGGAAGTGAAAAAAGAGTTCATTCCTCCAACAAAACCTTGTTCGTTGCCAGCAATGCGTGATAAGTACATTGTTACAGCTGGGCGAATGAGATCCGCACCTATAAATACGGTAAATGTGACTGTCATAACCGTCCAGTACGAGCTCACTAATGTCATTGTAAAAACTAAAATCGCAGATAATACCAACGACCAACGAATCATATTAATTTCACCCAGATGCTTTACTAACGGTTCGAATAGTACAATCTGAAATATTGCACCTATAATGGCACCGCCTGTGATTGAAATAGCAATATCCAATGGACTAAACGCGAATTTATGATCCACGTATAAACTGAAGAATGACTCAAATGCTGTTAACCCAAATGTTGATACAAAAATGACTACAAAAGCAATAAAGAACATAGGCATGAATATTTTTTTCAAGCCACTCTTCTTCTCTATTAGTCCCTCAGCTTCTATTTCCTCTTGAGGAGACGCTGGTTCCTTTAACAGCATAACAGATAAGAGTGCAGCAACAAATCCAAGAACTGAAGCTGAGTAAAAGGGTACTCGCGTGCCAATCTCAGCTAAGAATCCACCGACGCCTGGCCCGATGATTAGTCCAGTAGTAATGGCTGCCGACATATACCCTAGCATTTTTGGGCGTGTTTCCATTGTTGTTATATCTGCAATAAAAGCTGTCACAGCAGGCATAATACATGCGCCACTAACACCGCCTAAAATACGTGATATGAACAATAACTCGATTGTTTCCCCTATTCCAAATAATAATTCTGATACACTGAAGATAAATAACCCTATTACTATCATGATTTTACGGCCAAATTTATCAGCTGCTTTCCCCGCAAATGGAGAAATAATTAATTGTGTTAGAGCAAATATTGCTGTTAAATAACCAACAGTTGTACCACTAATGTTCAATTCATTCATAATACTCGGTAATACAGGTATGACTAAACCAATTCCTAAAAAAACAATAAATATGTTTATAAGTAAGAGGTATAGTGTACTTCTTTTTGTCTTACTCATATGTAAACCTCCGTCTGTATAGATTGCTGTTATATATAGCTTGATGTACTTTCCATGCCATATGATACAGCGTTTGCTTATGATAGAGTATGAAGTATGGAGTTAGTCTATAGTCAAGAGGAGTTTTCAACTTGGAAAGAAAAAATACTAAAACTTTAACTACAGGAGAATTTGCTAGCTACGTGGGAGTGAAGAAAGATACATTATTTTATTACGATAAAATTAATCTTTTCAAACCTGCGGGGAAACTTTTAAATGGTTATCGCTATTATACCTATAATCAAATCAAATCATTCTCTACACTCCAGTCTCTTCGGAAATTGGGTGTGTCAATCGAGGAGCTAAAAGAATATCTTAGTTCCCAAAACACTCATAAATTTGTTCAAATGGCAAAACAACAAACCGTTATAGTAGAAAAAGAAATTGAAAAATTGCTTCAAATTCAACGTTTCTTTAAGCAGATTATTTCAACGGAAGAGGAACTAAAAGGTGTCGAATTTGGAAAAGTTTATGTCCAAAAAACGGAGAAAAAGTACATCCTTCTAAGCAATAAAACTTCAAATGAGGGCATGAATACTGTAGAAGAATGGTCAGAGCAATATAATCATTTTGGAAAACAGATAGGTTTGCAAGTTCCGGTACCTATTGGATCTTTACTAACAAAAGATACCCTAATTCAAGAGAGATTTGAGAGGGTTGATTATTTATTTTCTTATAGTGAGTTGGACACAGGACAATCAAGGCCAGAAGGTCTTTATGCCATTTATTATCACGAAGGAACTTATAAAAATATTGAGTCTTCCTACCTCCATGTAACTAATTTTATTAAGACAGAAGGCTATTCTATTGTAGGTGACGCGTATGAAGAGTACTTGTACGATTCCATGAAAACTAATAACGAAGAAGAATACCTTACTAAAATTAGCATACAGGTGAAGAAAAATTTAAAGGAACAGTAAGATTTATTTTTTAATCTTGTACTTATAGTTGCACCAAGGGGCACTTTCTATGAAATAGTACAAAAATCCCTCATAGAAAAAGGAAGAATGGAACCCATTCTTCCTTCAGCCAGTATTATAAAATTGTATTAGAAACGTCCGCCGCCAAGTTGTTGTTCAGCCATTTGTACAAGACGTTTTGTGATTTCGCCACCTACTGATCCGTTTGCACGTGCAGTTGTATCAGCACCAAGGTTTACACCAAATTCGCTAGCGATTTCATATTTCATTTGATCGATTGCTTGTTCAGCACCGTATACTAATAATTCATTATTGTTGCTACTTTTGTTGTTTGCCATGTTGTGTCACCTCCTTGTTTCTTTTAAGTTTCCTATTGTAGGAGGATTGCATTCGTGGTAAATAAAGGATGTATCATTCCCTTAGCTACTTCCTATACTAACTCTTAGAAACAAATGACACTTTAAAAAGTGGGATTAGTTGGATCATTTCCTTGTCATGAAAATTAAACATTTGCCATGTTCGAAAAAAGAGCCGTATCTAAAAGATACGGCTTTTATTACTTTTTGGTACCTATATTACTTTAAAGTGCGTACTTTTTTTTCCGGTTTTTATATTGGATAATAGCTTTTGTCAGAGAAACTAATTGATGATAGCTCATTTATATTATGTCTTTGCGATGGTTCTAAGCTTAATTCAAAAAAGAAATGATATAAATACAAATAAAATTAATGGATAGTAAACAGGAGGTAGTATTGTTATGATGAAAAATTTACAGGATACAGTTACTTTACACAATGGAGTAAAGATGCCTGGCTTTGGCCTTGGTGTATTTAAAGTAGAAGAAGGGCCTGAATTAGTAAATGCAATTAAAGTAGCCATTAAACATGGGTACCGTAGTATCGATACAGCAGCTATTTATGGTAATGAAGAAGGTGTAGGTCAAGGGATTCGTGAGGGTCTAAAAGAAGCTGGTATCTCACGAGAGAACGTATTTGTCACATCAAAAGTATGGAACGCAGACTTAGGATATGACGCAACAATTGCAGCTTACGAAACAAGCCTAAAAAAACTTGGATTAGACTATTTAGACCTTTATCTGATCCACTGGCCAGTTGAAGGGAAATACAAAGAAGCATGGAGAGCTTTAGAAACTCTTTATAAAGAGGGCAAGGTTAAAGCGATTGGGGTAAGTAATTTCCAAGTTCATCACCTTAAAGATTTAATGGAAGATGCAGAAATCAAGCCTGTAATTAATCAGGTAGAATATCATCCACGTCTAACGCAAAAAGAACTTCAAGCATTCTGTGAGAAACATCATATTCAACTTGAAGCATGGTCTCCACTAATGCAAGGAGAATTATTAGATAATGAAGTTTTAACAGAGATTGCGAATAAGCATAATAAATCTGTAGCCCAGGTCATTCTACGTTGGGATGTACAGAATGGTATTATTACCATTCCAAAATCAACAAAAGAACATCGTATTGTAGAGAATGCGTCAATTTTTGATTTTGAATTAACAAAAGAAGAAATGGAACGCATTGATGAATTAAATCAAAATCATCGTGTAGGTCCAGATCCTGACAACTTTGATTTTTAATGAAGGAGGAAGGAGATAGACATGCTTAATTTGTCTATCTTCTTCTCTGTTTAAAAGCAGGAGAATTATCCAAACTAATGACAGCATGTATTTACTTCATTACTCTATTTAGCCAACAAATATAATTTTATATAAAAATTGGAGGGAATTCATATGAAGTTGAATTTAAAAGGAAAAACAGCCTTAGTTACGGGGTCAACTGCTGGTATAGGCAAGGCCATTGCGTTGTCCTTAGTAGCAGAGGGAGCTACAGTTCTTATTAATGGAAGGCGAGAGGAAAAGGTCCATGAAACCATTACAGATATTCAAACTCAGTATCCTCAAGCTATTCTTCATCCTGCTGTACATGACCTAGGAACAGAGCAGGGTTGTCAACAGCTGATGGAACAGTATCCAGAAGTAGATATTCTCGTTAATAATCTTGGCATTTTTGAACCTGTTGAATACTTTGATATACCAGATGAAGATTGGTTTCGGTTATTTGAAGTCAACATTATGAGTGGCGTTCGATTAACACGCTCTTACCTCAAGAAAATGATTCAAAAAGAAGAAGGAAGAGTAATCTTCATTGCAAGTGAGGCAGCTATTATGCCTTCTCAAGAAATGGCTCATTACAGTGCAACTAAAACCATGCAATTGTCTCTTTCTCGTAGTTTAGCTGAATTATGCACAGGCACAAATGTGACAGTTAATACTGTTATGCCTGGTTCAACTCTAACTGAAGGAGTAGAAACAATGCTAAATAGTCTTTATCAACACGAACAATTAACCCTAAGAGAAGCTGAAACGCGATTTATGAAAGAGAATCGCCCTACTTCTATTATCCAAAGGTTTATCCGTCCAGAAGAAATTGCAAACCTTGTTACTTTCTTAAGTAGTCCACTTTCATCAGCTATTAATGGTTCAGCACTGCGGATAGATGGAGGACTAGTACGTAGCGTATTTTAAGCATTTTATATCTAAAGATAAATTATTCATATTCATTAGATGTTTGCCTCAACATATAAGACCAGAGAACAAAGCAATAAGTAACAGAAATTCACTTAGATGAATCAAATTTTAAAAATAACAAGCTTCCTTCTAGAACAAGAGGTTTGTTATTTTATCTGAGTAACGAAAAACAAGTACCTAATCTATAATAAAAAGAGCCGTCTCGTACGAGACGGCTCTTTTTATTGGTATTTATTGATAACGAAGTTTCTCCACTTCTTTTATTGTAAGACCTGTCAGTTTACTTATCATTTTACTGTCTATACCTTCTTGGTTTTCTTTATTAAAATGCGGATTTAATAACTGAGCCATTTGAATCTTCTTCTCATCTGGAAAGCGAAGTGACGCATTTAAAAAGGCAGCTAAAATAGATTCATTTCCATGGGTGCCAAATAACGATTTAAACGCAAAGTCGACACGCAAATCTAATCGTTTCGTCATAATGCCCTCCGTCATATTTTCATTAAAAAGTCTTACTGCAGTAGGGGATCAGTAGATGGTGGTGCAAGAAAATCTAGATTTTATATGCTAGAAATTGTCCAAGACGTTCATTCTTTTTATGGGATGGACAATATTTTTGGCTGTGTGCAAAATAATGAAATAAAGCAGTAACATAGCTATATAATCCTATTCCATTTGAAGAAAAACTTTAGTAAGGAAAAAAGTAACAGGATTAATAGGCCCTAGTTGGGGGTAAAGTCAACTAACTATTTCAAAAGGAGAGAATGATGTATGAGTATTCTATGGATGCTAATTGTAGGTGGAATTATCGGTTGGCTTGCCGGTTTAATTACAGGACGTAACGTTCCTGGAGGCATTATTGGTAATATTATTGCTGGTTTTATTGGTTCTTGGTTAGGTGGTCTGATCCTGGGAAGTTGGGGACCAGTTATTGGTGGTTTTGCCATCATTCCAGCCATTGTTGGAGCAATCATTCTGGTGTTAATTGTAAGCTTTGTTCTAAGAAAAATGGGACAAAAAAACAATCATGGTCATCATGCAAAATAAACCGAAAAAAATAAGTTGGAGTGATTAAAAATGGGAGAAGAAATTAAGCCTGCGTTAGATGATTTTGTTGAAGATGATCAATTCGAATTAGAATCTTACCTTACTTATTTGTTCGATCAAATTAATCATGATAACGAAATTCTGTCAGAAACTTAATGACAAACCAAATATTTCATTATAAAGAAGACAAAAAAATAATAAATCAGAATATAACATAAGCGACCTTGGTAACTTTGGTTACGATATATAGGGTCGTTTATTGTTATGAAGAATGTTTAAAAATAAAGTGAAAATATTCTTCTTTATAAGCAATGCTCAAAGATTATTAATAACTTTAACTACTACTCTATTAAAAATTAGTTAGTCCTGGCCTCCGACTAAAGGCCTTTCAGGGTGTGAAACGGAGGGTTATACATATGATTAAAAAGGGATAACCTCTGTTAAGAAAATTCTGTCCAGTATTAAATAGATTTTATCTATTTTAAGAAGCGAACGATTTATTAAATCATTTCATGATAAAGGAGATGGAAGTGTGTTTGGATTTAGTGATATGCCTAAGTTCTTGTTTTCTTTCTTACTTGTACTACCACTTGTGTCTCTCGTTCATCAATTAGGTCATTCTATCATGGCGATCTTTTTCGGAGGGAGAGTGGATTTTACCATTGGAAAAGGAAAAACGGTTTTTAAATGGAAGAAAATTAAAATAAAATCCGTTTACTTTTTGGATTCTTTTTGTGTATATGAAAAACTAAAATACGACAATCGATTTACCCATGCTTGTGTCTATGCTGGAGGTGCCATTGCTAATTTAGCTTCTATTTTCCTTATAAATGGTTTGGTTATGGCTGACATCCTTTCAGCAAGTCTCTTTTCTTACCAGTTTGTCTATTTTTCTGTTTATTATATTGTCTTCTCGCTATTGCCTATTAAATTTACAGAAACAACTTCAAGCGATGGACGTGCTATTTACGATGCATTGAGGTATGGAAAAATAACATGTAACCCTGATTAAAAAAACTGAAATAGTAACTTGAAACTATAGGTCTTGCGAAGCTGCATATTGTAACTCTAATTTAAAGCCTTAATGCAACCTAAAAAGTAGTAATTTTTAATTTAAAGGATGTGAAATACTGTTCTTAAAATTATCTGGTAAGGGAATATGTGTGTGTGTTTTTATGATGGGGGGCGTCCTAATAGTTTATTTTTTATGGAAAAGACAGGGAATTGCAAGATTTCCTCTATCTAAGAGTGAAACTAAACAGCATAGTTTTAATTGAAGTACATATTTCATAATCTTATTTTCTTGGATAAATGATTATTATGTTTCATATAAAAAAGGGAACACCTGCTAAACAGGAAGTTCCCTTTTTATTTCATCGGATAAAAGTACTTCAAAACAAAGATTAAAGAAATAGGCTACGGTAGGAGGGCAAATCTTTTTTCAACCGACCACTGCTACATGATCTATAGGAATTGCATTGAATAAATAGGGCCAGCTACCAGCACCTACGACTAAAATATTATATTCGCAGCTCCACCATGCTACTCCAGAATTAATCATAACTCCTCGATAACCTAACCTCTATAAACACTGGCACATGTATCAGGTTTTGGTTCATAATAACAATGATTTTTAAATTGACCAGATGCAGGTTGACCGTACCATGTTGGAGGGCACGGAGCATGTGGGTTAAAATACCAAAGAGCAAATTTCGCTGGGTGTTGTCTCCAATAATCCAAATTCTGCTTTGCTAATCTTTTTTCAACACCTCTCGCTCTTTGATAAAAAACATTGCCTTTTTGAACAGCTTCAAACGAAAAGTTCCCCCCCTGTACTTGATAAATGACTTGTGAAACGGTTCTTAAATTTTTAAAGTCTATACAATTTGCCGCAAGACGATTAACAATTACATTTCCAACATATAACATCCCTAGTCTTCCTTCACCTTCAGCTTCTGCTCGCATCATCCTTGCCATTAAGTTAATGTCTGCACTTCGGTAACTTACTCTTGCCATTTACTCACCCCCAAAATATAATATGGAAAAAAGCCTATATTGATGTCATTGTTTATAAGTTAGCAATGCTTAGTTTTTACATATCATTGCGCATATTTAATCATTCCCGTTAAATAAATAGATACTGATTACCAAACAAAGTAGTTATTCTTTCGATACTAAGTAGCTACCGTAGTAAGGTTGCATATTCACTCCTAGAAATAAAAAGAAGTGATACCGCAGTAGGTGATCTTTAGATGGTCATAGAATATGTACTCTTTTATATATATTGAGGGAGTGGCCTAGTCGCTTATATTTTTTATGCAATGAACGAGAGATCTAACGATGTCCAAGGACTAATGTTGAACGTAATAATAAAAAAGGAACTGATAATTGAATTTCAGTTCCGAAAAAAGTGTAGGGATTATTACAGCCGTAAATCCACATATCGGATATGAAGTAGCAGCACAAATTGCTAGAGAGGCTATTTTAAATGGAAAGTCGATACGAGAACTATGTTTACAATATGACGTATTGACTGAGGAGGAGCTTGAATTAATTTTAAATCCCTATGAAATGACGAATCCAGGTATATCTGGCAGCTCTCTTTTTGACAGAAATTAATTTTTAAAAGCGTGCTCCATATTAAGTTTATCGTATAAGCCACCTACTTTGGATCTCCCTAGGTGGCTTATTTTCTGTATACACGTCAAAAAATACCAACTACCATTCAAACCATGCTGTTTTTTATAGTCCAAGTACCACCTAAATGCTTTTCTTCATGCGGCCCTCTCGACATTCACGTAGAGAAAAGCCACCTTTTACAAGATTTTTGAAGTAAGCTGAATTACAATTGTCACATAGACCACTTACCTTATCTGGATATTAAGCATAATTCTCATCTGGACCTGAAGGAATGAGCTTTCTCGTTCGGAAAATATGTAAGGTATTTTCATGTTATGCTACTGTTAAAAAGGCATTCCTCTAATTTCCATCTGGACATAACAAACGAGATAGGCTGACAAGTCGTTTTAAACCATCCCTCAATTGTTGTTCATTCAGATAGGAATAGCTCAAGCGTATCCATGACTTTAATTCCCTGAGCGGATCACAGATGGAACCGGGGACAAAAGTAATGGATTGCTCCATGCACTTACTAAGAAGACTTTCCATCGGGATTGACTCAGGGAGCATAATCCATAAATTAAAACCTCCTGTCGGACTGGACCATTTCCAGCCAGTGACAGACAATTCTTCTTCCATTATGTCCTTGCGAACCGCCAGGGCAATCCGCAGTTTTTCCAAATGTTTCTGCATCCGTTCGGAAAAGAAATAATGCAAAAAAATCTTTTGGTTCAACAATGGCGCTCCACTGTCTGATAATGATTTTGCGCTTACGAAAAATTTCATTAAGGATGGATGGCAAGCCAAACTGGCAATACTCAGACCAGGAGCTACGTATTTACTAAAGCTGCGAATATAGATGACATATCCTTCTGTGTCATAAGAAAAAATCGGCAGAGGGGGTTCCTTCCCAAAGTAAATGTCACAGCAGGGATCATCCTCTATCAATAGACACTGGTATTTATGGGCAATATCTACTAACCTCTTCCTTTGTTCAGCCGGTACGGTGTATCCTGTTGGATTGTGAAAGGTAGGGTTGAGATAAAAGAGGCGTGGTTTATATTTTTGCATTATTATTTCTACCTCATCCAAATCATAGCCAGAAGGGTGAATCTCAATTGGAATGATTTTAGCACCTTGTCTTCTGAAAACATCAATGGCAGGGCTGTAAGTGGGTCTCTCCAGCAATACTGTATCTCTGGGCTTTATCAAGACCCTGGCGATTAAATCAATGGCTTCTTGCGAACCGGACGTAATCAACAATTCATCCATAGTTAGGTAGAAATTATACTGATTTGTGAAATAACGGCACAGGGCTTCCCTCAGTTCTTGATCCCCCTGAGTGGTAGAATATGTCCCCAGCACTTTTGGATACAGATCAAACACTTTCTTAACGTATTCTGAAAAATAAAGATTGGGCAAAAGATTAGGATCGAGCAGCGCTTTGGAAAATTGATAAGTAGCTTGGACCTGATGAATTTCAGAGAGATGGCTTTCATGTACGTAGGCTGAAATAATTGGGTCGTGCTGTGAATCCATTGGCAGAATGCTTCCTGGTTGAACATAGTATCCTGATTTATCCTTGACATAAACCTTTTGGTTATTCTTCAGCAATTGATACGCTTTAAAGACAGTTAGCCGATGTACACCGAATTCCATAGCCAGCGTGCGAACAGAAGGAAGCTTTTCATGTGCCTTCCACTCTCCGCGCCTGATCCTTTCCAGAATATAGTCATAAATTTGTTCGAAAAGCTTATCTGAATGAACGTTTGAGAGAATCTCTCTTTTCATATCGTTTTCACCTCTTTTCTTATAGTATATATGACTTATTGGAAATCTGTTCTATTTTATCTAATCTGTTCTATTACTTCCTGCTTATGATAAGGAAAAGGAGGAATTAGAAATGGTATTATTCAATTATATCTTGATGTGTTTGATTTTCGGGACGACTTTTTTAGCTATCAAAGTAGGGATTGATACGGGGGCGTCTCCCTTTTTCTCAGCCGGAATTCGTTTTATGCTTGCAGGTATGGTTCTATTTTTATTGATGGCTTGGAAAAGAAAGGCGAGTTTATCACTTCTACTCTGTAAGGAGATGTTTCTTACAGGAATTGGATTAACCCTCGGAGTTTTTGCACCATTGTATTGGGCAGAACAGTATGTGAGTTCCGGAATTGCAGCAGTATTATCAGCAACAGCCCCAATCATGATTCTGCTGCTTCAAGCTGGCATTTCTCAACATAAGCTCTCTGTCACATCCTGGGCAGGTTGCCTCGTAGGATTTGCTGGTGTGATCTTACTTCTTTTGCCTAGTTTTACTATCACATTTAATAAGTTTTGGATGATTAGCTGCGTTGCTATCTTATTAGGTCAAGTCTTTTATTCTGCCGGTACCGTCTATTCCCGGCGTGTAATACAACAATTTCAAGATACCTCTCCCATCACTTTGAATGCAGTTCAGATGATGTATGGTGGAGGGATGCTGCTTGTTTTATCGTTGTTCACGGAAAAAGTGCACATTGAATCTATGCTAAACCCAAAGGCTATCACTTCGCTTCTATACTTAATCATCGTTGGTTCCATGATGGGACATACTCTTTTCTATTGGCTGGTAGCCAAAACGAATCCTGTTTTTCCATCCACTTGGCTCTATATCTCTCCCCTGATTGCCCTTAGTTTGGGAGCTCTTTTATATCATGAGCCTCTTACATTACTGTCGTTGGCAGGGGGAATCACGATTATCGTTGGAATCGTTCTGGTCAATGTAGATAACTTAAAACAGTTAGTGGACAAAAAGCCAAAAAAAGTGGAAAAAGTATGCAATCAACGATAATATCCTGATACATGACAATAAAACAATCAATTTTAAAAAGTAAGAACACTTTATCTATTTTAACGTTTCAATTGCTATAATTTTTGTTCTTTTATATGTAAGAATAACCCATAAGAACCCTGAATTGGGCAAAGTCTATGTAAGAAGATACTAATAAAAAAGAATTATAAATAGCTTTAGGAAAACACAGATATACAATGTCAAGGAAATCCAAATAACAAGCCTAATTTTCGCTTTAAGCAAATAGAAATTAAATTTTAGCTACTTCGGAAAAGCAGCTTTTAGTAATTAAGTAGATTCTATCGAATACAAAATGCTTTTCCGAATCCATAAAAACTTTGTCGGATAAATAATTTATCCTGTACGGTGAGGGTAAATTAAATACATCAATTTTAGTTTTCTATGCATTGCTGTTTATTCATTATTCCTTCTTTAGTTAATTGACTTGAATATTGTTTTTTAATAATAATGACAAATAAACTTGCTAATATACAGAAGGTTCCTGCTAAGAAGAAGGCCCAGGTGTAAGAGTTGAAAAATCTATAGATTAGACCGCCTCCATATGCTGCTACTGCAGAACCTGCCTGATGAGATGCATTAATCCAGCCATAAACTATTCCACTTTTATTGATGCCGAAGATTCGTCTTGAGATACTAATAGTTGGTGGAACAGTTGCAATCCAATCTAATCCATAAAACACAGTAAAGATAATTAGCATAGTCATAGAACCTTCAATTAATGCATAAGGAAGTAATACAAGAGAAGCTCCTCTTAAGCTGTAGTACCAAAACAATAGCCACCGATTATCGAAACGATCTGATAGCCAACCGGATAGAGTTGTTCCTAATAGGTCAAAAATTCCCATAAATGAAAGAAACGAAGCTGCTGTAACTAAAGGGAGGCCAAAACTCATACAGTAAGAAACAAAATGTGTACCAATTAAACCGTTCGTTGAAAGCCCACAAATAAAGTAACTTCCAGATAATAACCAAAATTCCTTCACTTTCACAGCTTGGAATAACCCCTTGAAGGCTATAGTAATAGGATTTTCCTTTTGGCTTTCATTGCTTCCTTGTATTTCTTGTTCAAGTCCATAGGGAAGAATACCAACATCCTTTGGTGTGTTTTTCATAAATAAGAGGGTTATTATAAGCATAATGAAGCTAAGGATCATAATTAAACCAAGGGCTGGGCGCCACGAATAATTTTCTATAATAGCCGCCAAAACAGGAAGTAGAATTAACTGTCCTGTCGCTGTACTTGCCGTTAATATTCCTATTGCAAGCCCTCTTCTTTTCTCAAACCAATGATTAGCCACATATGGACTTAACACTGTTAAAAAAAGACTTGATCCTAGTCCAATAATAAAGCCCCAAATGATGATCATCTGCCATGATTGATTCATAATGAACGTTAGTATAATGCCAGTCAGCAAAGTTGTCATAGAAATGATCATCATTTTTTTTAAGCCAATTATGTTAAGTAATGCTGCCATAAACGGGCCTGATACACCATATAAAAACATACTAATAGCAAAAGCTAGTGCAATAACAGAACGATCCCAGCCAAATTCATTTTCGAAAGGTTCTATGAAAACCCCTGATGATGACATGACGATTCCGGCTACGATAATAGAAAAAAATGTTATAACCAGAATAAACCAGCTATAGTGTATATGTTTCAAAACTTAATCACCCCTGTTATTTTTAAATAATGTCCTGTTTTCTATTGTTCTTAATATTAAGTCATAACTTATTATCAGTAAAATTGAAAAACACGATGTTACCCATCGTGTTTTTTGATACTATAAAACAAAAAGTAAAATAAAAGTGGGTGATATGATGGAAATACGTCATTTTGTTACATTTAAAAAGATCATTGAAACGGGTAGCTTTACACAAGCAGCAGAACATTTAGGTTACACTCAATCCACGGTGACTTCTCATATTCAGGCACTTGAAGAACATATAGGTGCACCTCTTTTTGATCGAATGGGTCGGAAGGTTAGATTGACTGATATTGGAAAGAAGTTGTTGCCCTATACTCAAGAGATTTTAGATACCTATGGAAAGATCGAAAGCATCAGCAATGATGGAGAAGAAATAAGAGGAGAATTAAAGATTGCAGCCCCAGAATCTTTAACGGTATACCGCCTAGAACCAATATTAAGAGAATATAGAAAGAAGTTTCCTCATGTAAATATAAGTTTAAGCAATGCAACCTGCCGAGATAACAAAAGAGCAATACTTAATGGTAGTGCAGATATTGCATTTGTCATGTTGCCGCAGTTGCAGGATTCAGATTTAATCGTCCATTCATTATTAGACGAACCACTTGTCCTTGTTGGAAGTGCTGATTGTTGCGTGCTGAATACTTTAGATAAAAGCTACGAAAACCAAAGGATAAGTGAGTGCCTGATTGTGAACGAGCAAGAATGCAGTTATCGAACGATATTTGAAGAGTACCTTAGAGAACGGGGAATCGTCCCTTCTCACACAATGGAGCTTTGGAGTATAGAAGCGATGAAACGTTGTATAATGAGTGGACTTGGTATTGCTTGTTTACCTTTAATGACAGTAAATGATGAAATTAAGGAAGGGAGGTTAAAAATAATTCCCTGTGTCGGTGGCTTTAAACAAATTTTCTCTCAAGTCGCTTATCGCAAAAATAAGTGGATTTCTCCAGCTTTATCGATGTTTATTGAGATTACTTTGAAACATGCAAGAGGCTGGTCATGTGAAGAAGCTACTTGTTGAGCAAACATGGAGCTTTTTAATAAACAAAAACTCAACCTCTCTAATTTAATACAGAGAAATTGAGCTTTTTAGTATTGAAATTTCTTTAGTCATCCACATATAGAAAAAATATTAACAATTCTCAGTTACAATTAGCTATGTTAAATATAAAAGAGTTGTGGGAGGACTATAATGATAATTTTTTTAATTATATTTGCATTATTAGCTGGTATGGCTTTACCTACTCAGTTTAGTGTTAATGCTCAATTGAGATCTGTCGTACATTCCCCTATCATTGCTTCGACTATTTCCTTTATCGTTGGTGCAATCATTTTGCTTATTATATCTTTGTTCGGAAAAGGTATGAGTGTAAACAAAGAATGGTTCGCAGCACCGTGGTGGGTATGGACTGGAGGTCTTTTAGGAGCTTTTTATGTAGTTGCATCTATTGTACTTATACCTCGTCTAGGAGCTACTGCTACAGTTGCTTATATTCTTGCAGGCCAAATGGTTGCTTCTACTTTAATCGACCATTTTGGATTAATAGGAGTGCATGTGCACTCTTTAAGCATTCCTAGAGCAATAGGAATAGCTTTAATCATTGGTGGAGTTATTATCATTCAAAAATTCTAAAAAGTAGTAATATAGAACAAAATAGTTGGGAAATCGACAATAAACATAACGTCATACAGTAGAAAAATAACTAATAGTTTTTCTAAATAAGCACTGACTATTTCCTATTTTAGTTAGTGCTTATTTTAAATACGTTTTTATTTTTTCCTTACATAAAATGAACATCAATTAGTTTACTTGGCCTCATTTTGTTCTTTAACTCAAACACGTCATCAATGAAAACAAATAGTTCACCAAGGGAATCAACAAACTGAATGAATCCTGTCTCTGTTATGATTTGGCCTTGCCTATAATAAGTAAGCTAAGTGAAAAAAAAAGCGTTTGAAAGCATTTTATAACATTTCCTAGTTTCTAAGAAATGTTGCCCAAACAAAAAAGGACATTTCTTCTATGCCCTGTTCCCTCGTATCAGCCCCGCCTACGCTAAATACTATGACAGCCACTCATGCCATCCAACCTATACTTAGTATAAACGAAAGCGTTTACAAAGTAAAAATATTGATGAAATATTCTGTCTATTTTTTATATTAAACTTATCTATATCGAATAATATCAAATATGATAGATGAAATTTTTAATGTCTAGAGATTAACTCACTCATTAATCTGTTTAAAGCAATGTGTAATATATCATGTTCTGTATACTCTTGTTCGAAGGCTAGACTTCTTTTTTCTTTTTTTCTTAATAACTTTCTAATTTCATCACATAAGTAAATTTGAGAATCCAAAAGCTTTATTTCTTTTATATCTTTTGTTTGTTTGGACATGAAATCAACTCCTTTATCAACCTTTAAGAAACTATTCTATCTTAAAAAGTAAAAATCCTTCTTCTATTACATCGGATTAACGTAATAGGGTTTATCAGAAGGAACAACCTTAGATTAGAGAAAAAATTGATTCTGTTTTTTGAGAAACAATGTGTCAATAATACTACAAAAGGATTCTTTTTCTATTTAAATATTTCTTAAGGTGCAAATCCTTGAAAAACAAATTCCTTTAATTATAATTAATGGTAAAATAATCAATAAAAAAGGAGGTTAAATCTAAGATAACAGGTGCCAAACTAATAATTATTTCGAACAGAAAGTTTAATGATTTTACAAGTTATAAAATCTATCGCATTATAAAATATCATTGAAAGAAGAGAAATAAGAAAATTGATTTAATAGCTCAAACCAATGAATTAACCTTAATTAAGGATTAAACATATATAGATGAAAGAGAGGGGTTTTTATTGATTCCAGAATTATATACAAAAAGGTTATATTTAAATAGATTAATGGTTTAATTCAATTATGCATCTACTTATTTTAATTTGACTGTTGTATATCGTAAGTAGAAATGCACATGTACCTTTGTCAGCGATATTTATGGAATCAAGTATGGAGTGGATTATAGCTTGTGGTTAACTTTTTTGGAAGGAGCAGATAAATAAATGAGTACAAAAAGAATACGCCTTACGCCTTTTGAAACAACTCACATTCAATACTTACATAAATGGTTAAATGATGAACGTGCAATACAAATGATAGGCAGGACACCTTTAACTTATGAAGAGGTAGTACAAGAAGTAGAAAAGAAAAGAATGAATAACGATTTAATTTTAGGAATCGAAAGCGATGAAAAAGAATTAGTTGGATGGGTATTTCTGAAAGATATAGACTATGCACATGGAAGAGCTAGTATAGGGATTCTTTTATCTTCAGAATCTAGGGGTCACGGGTACGGTCGAATGGCTATGGAGCAAATGATTGATCTAGGGTTTAAACAGCTTCGTCTAAATAAAATCTATTTAACAACAAGAGGAATAAACGAACAGGCGATTGAATTATATAAAAAAATTGGTTTTGTTACCGAAGGGAAATTAAGAAATCATGCCTATGTGGAGGGGAAGTACGTAGATACATATTTTATGGGTATACTGGCTTCAGAATGGAACAAGTAAACTTACTTTTTTAGCATAAAAAGCTAAATTTGTCGGCTATCCTGAAATAAAAAACTAGTACTTCCTAAGATAAGTATGTAATTTTAGACAATGGGAGGGGTATAAATGAAATCCTATAACTATTATTGTTCTACTCAAATTGAGGTAGGGATGGGGAAAGCTAGAGAATTACCAGAAATGCTAACATCTTTAAAAATTGATTCATCAATTTTAATCGTAAGTGACCCTGGAGTGGTTCGTACAGGACTAGTTTCGCCAATTATAACGGTCCTGGAGGCTTCTGGATATCGAGTATTGTTATTCGACTCCATTGAACAAAATCCTCGAGATAAGAATTGCTTGGAAGGTGCTAAGTTATTTCGTGACTTTGGTGCAGATGCAGTTGTTGCCATTGGTGGCGGAAGTGCAATGGATACAGGAAAAGCCATTGCACTGTGCGGCCCAAACGGTGGGGAACCCTCTGACTATGCAGACGGCCGACTCCTATATACAAACATTGCACCAGTTATTTGTATTCCAACTACTTCAGGTACAGGATCAGAGGTTACTCGTTCCGCCGTTATTACCGAGGCGTCTACACATCGAAAAATGACACTCAAACATGCTTCATTAAGACCTGTCTTGGCAATTCTTGATCCTGAACTAACATTAAGTCTTCCTCCTTCTGTTACTGCTGCTACTGGTATTGATGCATTAGTTCATGCGATTGAAGGTTATACATGCAAAGTAACAAATCCTATTTCACAAGCACTTGGGGTTCAAGCAATGAGAACCATTGTTTCAGCATTGCCTATCGTTTTCCGCGATGGTAAAAATGAAGCGGCTCGTCAAGATATGCTGGAAGGCAGTCTCTTAGCTGGCCTTTGTTTCGGATCTGCAGATGTTGCCTCTGTACACTGCTTAGCAGAAGCACTTGGAGGACTTTATGATACTCCGCATGGAGTTGCTAATGCAGTGTTTTTACCATATGTATTAAGGTTCAATTCTATGGAGAATAAGCAATTACATGCGACATTAGCAAGGTATATGGACTTTGCCAAGGATTCAGATTCTGATGAAATAGCTGTTGAAAAATTAATTCAAGGGATTATAGAATTAACGGAATCATTAAACATTCCTAAATTGAAAGACTTAGAAGGTGTAAAGAAAGAAGACTTTCCGAGTATTGTAAGGTTGGCCATGCAAAACAACTCAACATCAAGTAACGTCCGTTTAATTACGGAGGCTGATTATATGCAAATCCTTGAACAAGCTTACTTTGACCGTGTAGATAGAAATTGGGATTCTGGAGTAGAGAGCTTGAAGTAAAGGATAAAAATTAAAAACTGGTCTCCAATTGTCAGGCTGTGTCTAACGATTGGGGCCAGTTTATAAACAGTATCTTCATGGCATTGTTTCTACTCTCTGAAAAGAACCAACATCACAGTTAAGAAAGCAGACCTTAGCCTGCTTTTCTATGTGTAAGCCATGTATTTATAGTTCATATAACGTTATTTATCGGCACAGAAAAGACCTTCTAACAAAAGAAGGTCTTTTTGTTTAACCAAAGAAATGAAAATAATGTTTATCTAAAATAAACAGAATGGATCCGGGCACGCCATAAAATAAAAATGCCCATATATTATGTTTTTGGTTCTCTTTTATCATTGCTCTTAAATCCATTCCCAACTAAGCTGTTCGTCTTTAAGAAGCTCATCTAATCTCTGATGAAATAATATTATTTTATTATTATTATCAAGGAGAAGCTGTAAAAAAAGAGTTACAGCTTAGGTGTTTAGGGGATGAGGAAAAAGAGGCAAAAAAACCATTGAGAATAATCCAAAACCGGACCCACTTGCTCCTTGAATAAAGCTCCCTATGAATAAAATAGACAAAATAAGAATTAATTCTTCTAACATATCTATGATTTCCCCTTATTGGTTAATCATTGAGATATACTAATTTTATTCTTTAGAACATCAAGTAATGTTTCTTATTTATTTCTGGTAAAAGGTTCTTATTTGTATACTGTTTTTCTAAATGTATATGATCTGTCAACCTAGTAAATATAATCCTTCTTTCCTAAATACTTACATCTGCACGGAATGATCATTTATCAACAAAGCTAAATTTAATTTCCTCAGATTTACAAGGAATAGTTCCAACGCTAGGTAGAAGAGGGGTTAATACATATTAGTTTTATTTCCTGGGCAAACTATCCAAGATGGATGAATCATCACTTTATGAATACCCTTCAAAGAACAGAAAAATCACTGATTAAGCCCAGTGGTTTTTCTGTTTTAAAGGTGTATATCTTATCCACCTTTACTTATCATAATGTGATTTACAGGTACAAATGAATCGTTCACAATTTTAAAAAAGTGATAAATATTGATTTGAAATATATATTAAATGAAGAAAAGGCATAAGAAAGTATAAACAAAAATAACATTTATATCTAGGTTGTTAAAAAAACTTATCCTTAATGAGCATTGTTTAGTTAAAAGGAGGGATTTTATATGGGTAATAATCAATCAAATGATTTAGAACAGGTATTAGAGAACAATCCAGCTGAAGCCGAATTAGATAAATCTGAGAAAGAATTTGTAATAAAGCCTTCTGATCCTTATCCGCACAAGTATTATACCGGAGACATTTCTATGGCTTCTAATACTGTGCCAAAAAACGAGAAGGAATAGAAAAGTTTCTTTTGATATCCCGATATAACCATCTTAGTTATGATAACAAAGATTATATACATTTTTTTCTTATAGAAATATCTTACTCAATAGAGGATAATATCTTATAAGGTATTTCTCACTCCATATATTAAGCCCTTGAAATTTATTTCAAGGGCTTTTTTGCTGCATCTTCATCATTGTAGGTTAGAAATATGAATAAATTTCTTCTTTTATTAAAGGATATCCTGAATCGCCAATTTCAATTTATGCAACAGGAATATAATACAGCTGTAGAATGTTTCAAAACAGGACAAAATCCTTCAACACCTACACAGAGTTATAAAAAGAATCAAGGCAATGACTTTGTATATGGACTTAAGCCTTCTCAGTCTAAGAAATCATTCCAATCTGCGTCAGAAATGACAGATGAGTGTATTTCTAGCCTTATGCTCGGTGCTGTAAAAGCATCGGCACCTATGAAAACGATGGCGGCTCTTGAAACAACCAACGCTGTTGTACGCCGTGTGTTAGCTGATTCTGTTCCAAATCTCATTGAGATGGCGCATGAAATTTCTCTCTATCAAAACAAGCACCATTATTACCAAGTACCACGGCTTGCTCAACAAGATAGCTTTTCTTATAAAATCAGATACATTTCTCCGTTTAAATCGTTCACAAATATAAAGGATAAAATTAGCATCTATTTGTAATGAGATGACGTAGGGTCACACGATGGTTTTACAGTATTCGTTGATTGCGCTAACTTAGTTAAATAGTAGCATTCTTCCCTCATCATATGATCGGCCATTAAAGCAGAAAATGTACTAAGCATTTCGTTTGATAGTTCTAATTCTTCGATCTCATGAAGAAATACTTGAAATAACTCTATTTCTAACTTAACGTCTTTGTTCATTTTCTTTAATGCTGGAAAGGATTCAAGGTTTGTTCTTAAATAACCAGTTAATTCTACAGCCTTCAGATAAAAATGTTCAAAATGGGTGGAAAATTGCATACTCTTTTGTTTTAATTGCTTTTCTACTGCATCAAGACTATTGGAAATAGCTCCAGCATGTCCTGCAGCATCTAATATCCATAACAAATGATGGTGAAGCTCGTGAAAGATGGGTGGAATTTGTTGTTGTCCTAAGTAGCTAAGAATTAATAAATACTCATCCAGCTCATTGACCATATGGTTTAGAAAAGTAGGTGTAAGATGAATCGTAAAGTCGGTTGTTAAGTGCTTTCTTAATAAGGAAAGTTTAAATTCTTTGAGTGCTATTGTTTGAGCTTTGGCTTTCATTGTAATGCTTTCCAGGTTGTTATGCTCTGCTTTAACTTCTTCTAACAAACTATTAAAAGTTTGGATGAAAGTTTTAGCTGTCTGTATTTCCTCTTGCTCTTTTTCAGCCAAGGCATCTAAGATAAATTGAGAATGGTCTTTCAAAATTTGAATCCAAAATGTATGTTCAAAAATTGCATTTTGAGTAAAGCTACTATTCATTGTTTTCCTCCTTTAATAAGATAGTCACTTTCCATACATATTAAAGAAAACCTATTTATATTAATATATAGGAGAAAATCTAGCACATTTAAGGTGAATGTTTTATCAAAACCAAAATATATTTTATCAAAACCAAAATACATTTTATAAAAAACAGTTATATTTCATTTTTTATTTTCGATTATAAGAGTAAAGTAGAAAAAGATTCTCTCATCCTCATTGCTTCAAGTGGACAATACGCTAAAGGAAAAGCCTACTGATTCATTCCGTATCAGTAGGCTTTCTAATTTATAATCATTTAAGCAAACTAATCTAGATCAACCAATCACCACTATAACTACCTTTCAATAAACAGAAGAACCACTGATTAAGCTCAGTAGTTTTTTCTGTTTGTTATGTATTTTATAATAGTTAAAAAAACACTTAAAGAAAGGGTTTTTCGCTTTGGTTTATAAATGAGATCTATTTAAGACAAATCCTGTAATTAACTCATTAAACTGAGTCCACTGTTTGGTAGGCAGTTGGTGACCTTGATTGGGTAAAACAAAGAATTCAGCATGCTTACACTTATTTTTATACTCTTTCATATAGTGAGCAGTCCAATCCTTTTTTCCACCATATATAAACAATAAAGGCATCGTTAAGCGATGAAGCTTGTCTACACAGTTATAGTGTAATGAATGATTATAATACTGATACCAGGATTCCTGGTCTGATTTCCTCATGTAACTAACTAGATTCTTTCTTAATGTTTTGTCTCGAGTATGACTTATAGCAAGGCCTGTTATTAGTATATTCGGATGTTCTTTTACCATATACATTCCTGTTTTATGTAATAGCCGTCCAGGTACATCTCTTACTATAGGATAAGCTCCTGAAAGTATTAATAATTCAATTCGATGGCGATAATGAATAGCTAGCTCTTGAGCAATTAGACAACCAGCAGAGTAACTACATATAATCACCTTGTCTAGATGCAGCGAATCCATAAAACGTACTAACTCGTTTGCATAAAAAGAAATTGATACAGGTTGTTTAGGTTTTGAGCTTCTTCCATGACCGCTTAAATCTGGAAAGATGACTCTCATATGTTTGGATAACTCGTGTTGATATTGAAATACTTTATATCCAAGTCCAGGGGGATGAATAAAGATGACAGGGGCGCCTTGTCCATACTCTTCATAATACAGATAGTGATTAGTGTTTGTTTCAATAAAAGTCATTATTTTTCACTCCAAAAAAATGTATGAAATATATCATATAAAGAGAAAAACTTCCCCAGTCTGCCTAAGGGAAGCTCTTTTCATAGGTTGCTTATAGTACACAATGAGAAATTGAGAGTGAACACCTCTCCATTTATTCAATAGTTTGATCAAGTTTCCGTGCTTTATTCATTGTTAAGTGTATTTGTTGTCTTATTTCTAATAATTATGAGTATCCTGACTAAATTTATATATTATATACAGTTTAAAAATAGAAAAAGACCATCTCCTTCCAGTCAATAAAAGAAGAACTAGAGAAAAGAAGCCTTGAATTGACCGCGACCACTCTAGTAGGAGATCTTACTTCATCTAGTAAAACAGAGAAACTTATTGCTTTACTAGATGATATGTCTGAACTTCAGCTTCGGTTTGAAAACGCTAAATATGTCGTTTTAATTGATGATTGTTATGCTGAGTTTTTTTATGGCGAATTGATTAGACCTCAGTTCTTAAATGAGGTAGAATGGAGCAAACTTATAAAAAATATTATAAAGATACGTGACCATGTCAGAACAAACTACGGTCTAGAGGTAGTTTTCCATCCACATGCCCAAAGTCATGTAGAAACAGAAGAACAAATTGAAAAGCTGTTAAACGATACCGATATTAACCTTTGTTTAGACACAGGCCATCTAGTATATGCAGATGGAGATCCAGCTGCTTTTATGCACAAACATTATCAGCCCATCCCTTACCTTCACCTGAAAAGCTGTGATTTAAAAGTAAGAGAAAAAATGCAAAGGGAAGGCTGGTCGTTTGCTAAAGCGGTAAGCGAGGATGTTATGTGTGAATCTGAACTGGGTGTAGTTGATATGAAGGCTTCTATGAAGGTATTGGAAGATATCAACTTTGATAAATAAAACAGAAGCATTTATCACCGAAAACTCAATGACTAGGTCAATGAGTTTTCGGCTTTTTTAGTTACCATATCTCTTATTATATTATTGGAAATAAAAAAGCTTTACTTTGACTGAGGACTTTTTGTAGGTGTATACTTTTTACTCGTTTCCTTCATGCTTAAAACCACACCCAAAAGGACAATGACTCCGCCAATAAATTGATTCATGCCAACTACTTCATTAAGTAGCAGAACAGAAAATAATACACCAAAAATAGGAACAAGATTCATTAAAGTCATGGCAGAACTAGAAGATAATTTGCGCAATCCAAAATTATATAATAAAAAAGCGATAACCGAACAGAAAACGCCTAGGTACAATAAAGTTAGAAATGATCTTATATCTGGTGTTTGCCAACTTGACTTCTCTATAAAGGCTAATGGAATAAACGTAATGGCTCCTGCCAAAGTTTGATAAAAAGAGATAGTAATCATGGAATATTTTTTGACAACTTTGCGAGTTGTGAAGTTATAGAGAGCAAAAATAAAACCTGCCACAATTAATATAATATTGCCAATCAATTGTTTATCATTTGTCTGAGTTTCAGGACTGTAGGATATTTGATATACACCTATCATCGCTACTCCAATTCCTATGGCCTTTACCCATGATGTCTTTTTTCTAAAAAAAAGAAATTCCATTAAAACCGTTATAGCGGGATACGCCGCTACAATAATAGCGGCATTCGATGCTGTTGTTAGTTCAACTCCTATGTTCTCCAGAGAAAAATAAAGGGTAGTACCTAGTACACCACTTATAGACATTAACCCTATGTCTTTGAATGAAGGCTTTATTTTATCTTTCCTGATTAAGAGAATAAATCCTAAAATAACAGCAGCTATAACAAAACGAGCCGCTCCTAGTGTAAGGGGTGGAAAAGATGTATAGGCTATTTTTGTTCCAACAAACGATGTACTCCATAAAAGGACGGCTATTACGGAAGCACTTATGTATAAACCATTTCCTTTTCTAACCTTTCTTGTTGTTAAGCTTTCTTGCTGTTTCGCTATCATTGTATCCATTATTACACCTCCAAGCAGTATTAAAAATTATATAGTAGCTACTTTTGTAGCGTCTAAAATTAAATTATAATTTTTAACCCAAACTGTCAAGGGTACTAATGGTATACTTAGTTTAAAATTATTGACTCTATCCGGGTATTATCAAGGAGGACCAATCATGACACTAGATATAATAAAAATTTTGAAAGATGTAAATTTTACTGAATATGAGGCAAAAGCATATTTAGCTTTACTAGAAAAATCTCCTCTTTCAGGGTATGCTATTTCATTAAATTCTGGAGTGCCCAGATCTAAAATTTATGAAGTATTAGGGGGACTAGTGGACCGAGGAGAAGTCATGATCAGTCATGAAAATCCCGCTCTATATACACCGTTACCTCCTAATGAATTAATCAACTTGAAAAAACGTAAAGCTGAATCCTCGTTTGAAGTAGCTGAAGAAGCTCTTGAAAATTATTCTTATGTATCTTTAAATAGAGAAAACATCTGGAACATTACAGGTTACGAGCCTATACTAAATCGTACAAAAGAAGCTATAAAAGAAGCTACAGGTCGTATTCTATTGGAAATATGGGCAGAAGATGCCCAGGAACTAAAAGAAGATTTACAAGCAGCAGCCAAAAGAGGCGTAGAAATTTTAATTGTGTCCTATGGAGATTTAGTATTTGATTTTGCGCAGGTTCATCAGCATGATGCAAGCGAAGAAATAACCAATGAATATGGGGGACGATGGATTGTTCTGAGCGCTGATGATCGAGAGGTAGTTGCAGGTATACTATCACTTGGTAAGGATAGCCGTGCTGCCTGGACGATGCATCCGGGATTAGTTATGCCAATTACGGAAGTTATCATTCACGACTTGTATATCTATGAAATGATGAAAAAACATCGAGGAATCCTAGAAGCAAGCTTTGGACCGAACCTTATTGAACTTCGTAATCGATTTAAATTTAACTCATCAGGTTATAGCGTAGCAGCAAAATTAGGATTGATTAAATAGCCAGTATTAATGCATATATACTAATAAAAAATCACTTATCATATGATTTTTGGATAACTACTTAAGATGGATGAAGCATTATTTGACTACTTTTTAATAAACAGAAAAACTACTGATTGAGGTCAGTGGTTTTTCTGTTTTTAAGCGGTGTATCGTATACATCTTTAGTTACCATAATGGCCTATTTAGGAACGTATGTAAAAAAGACTCCTTACGTAGGCAAGGAGTCAGTATTGGTATAAGAAATGCTTGATCTTTATACAGCGAAAGTTGTCTTATTTACTAAGATTTAGTCATATGATGTTTGTTAAAGGTCACATATTACTATAGTTTTTGAAATTAAATTTTAACATTTTAAAATAATTCTTGAAATTTAATTTCAAACACGTTATTCTGTACTTGAGAACGATTTCAAACAAAAACAAAGATAGGATGATAAGAAATGCTTGAACATTTAACTACTGAGACTCGTAATGAAAAAACAATGAATCTGGATGAAATGTCCATTTTTGATTTTCTTGCAACCATGAATGAAGAAGATGAAAAAGTTGCGAGTGCGATAAAAAAAGAACTTCCTTCTATTGCAAAAGCTGTAGAAGCTATTATAGAAGCTAAGAAACAAGGGGGGCGCCTTATTTATATAGGTGCAGGAACCAGTGGACGCATTGGCTTGCTTGATGCTGTTGAGTGTCCGCCTACATTTGGTACAAGTCCAGATGAAGTAGTAGGTTTAATTGCCGGCGGAGAAAAAGCCTTTATTAAAGCAGTAGAAGGAGCAGAAGATAGTAAAGAGTTAGGCATGGAAGATTTACAAAACATTCGACTTACTAAGGTGGACATCGTTGTGGGGATTGCAGCAAGTGGTCGTACACCTTATGTCATTGGAGCATTAGAATATGCGAACTCAATTGAAGCTCAGACAGTAGCTGTTAGTTGCAATAAAGGTTCTGATATTGGAAAGGTAGCAAACATTGCAATTGAAGTAGTAAATGGTCCTGAAGTATTAACAGGTTCGACTCGTTTAAAAGCTGGAACAGCACAAAAATTGGTTTGTAACATGCTTTCGACAGCTTCCATGGTAGGTATCGGAAAAGTGTATGGAAATCTAATGGTAGACGTTCAGCTGACGAATGAAAAGCTCGTAGAACGCGCAAAACGAATTGTGATGGAAGCAACTTCATGTACGTATGATACGGCAGAAGAGTACTTAGCAAAAGCAAATTGTAATTCTAAGCTTGCTATAGTCATGATTTTAACAGGACTTTCATATGAGGAATCTTTACATCGTTTAGAACAAACACAAGGATTTATCCGTCAAGCAATCGTGAATTAAGTAGCGAAAATATAAGGGAGATGGGAACAACTATGAGTAAACATCATCAAACAGCTAAAGAACTGCTTCAAGCTCTTGGAGGCAGTTCTAATATAGCGAATTATACACACTGTATGACAAGACTCCGAGTCACCCCAGTGAATCATAATAGAATTGATGAAGCGAGTATAAAACAAGTGAAAGGAGTGGTAGGAGTTGTCGATGATGATACGTATCAAATTATTCTAGGACCAGGAGTAGTTACGAAAGTTGCTGAACAATTTGGTATTGTACTTCAAGAAGATTCTGCAGCTCCTTCATCTGAAGATTTGACTTCAAAAGGTGCAGATATGAAGTCTGAGCTAAAAAAGAAAAACAATACGCCATTCAAAAATTTTTTACGAAAAATTGGAAGCATTTTCATACCTTTAATCCCAGCATTCGTAGGTGCAGGTTTAATAGCTGGTATTGCCTCTATTTTAGCCAATAGCATAACCGCAGGAGATCTTGATAAAGATACTTGGCAACAATACGTTACGATTCTTAATGTGATCAAAAATGCAATCTTCAGCTATTTAGTTATTTATGTAGGTATTAACGCAGCAAAAGAGTTTGGAGCTACTCCAGCCCTAGGTGGAGTTATCGGGGGTATCACCCTTTTAACGGGAGTTACAGAAGAATTTCCTATTATGAATATCTTTACTGATCAGCCTTTAACTGCTGGACAAGGCGGGGTTATCGGAGTTTTGATTGCTGTATGGTTACTTTCATTTTTAGAAAAATTCTTACGTCGATTTATTCCTGATGCAATCGATATTATTGTTACACCTACAATTGCTCTTCTGATTGTCGGATTGCTAACGATTTTCTTTATTATGCCTTTTGCAGGTCTCATTTCTAGTAATTTAATTGGTGGAATAGATTGGACACTTGAACGTGGAGGGGTTTTTGCAGGTTTTGTACTAGGAGTGGCATTTTTACCATTGGTGATGCTAGGTCTGCATCAAGTATTAATCCCTATTCATATTGAAATGATTAACACAGCCGGTATGACCATCTTGCTTCCGATTCTTGCAATGTCTGGTGCTGGACAAGTAGGTGCAACTTTAGCACTTTGGGTTCGTTGTCGTAAAAATAAATCACTTGTTACCATTATTAAAGGGGCTCTTCCTGTCGGAATATTAGGTATTGGAGAACCACTTATTTATGGAGTTATTCTTCCATTAGGACGCCCGTTCATTACTGCTTGTATCGGTGGAGGAATTGGAGGAGCTGTAATTGGAATGTTCGGAAATGTTGGTTCCATTGCTATCGGTCCATCTGGCCTAGCTTTAATTCCATTAATTGCTCATGGTTTATGGCTGAAATATATCATCGGCTTACTTGCAGGATATGCTGGAGGGTTCATCTGCACATATTTATTTGGCATACCAAAAGAGGCTATTACAGAAGGATCTAATAACAAAGAAGTACCTGAAGCGAAGACAAAAACTGAAGTTGCTGCAACAGGTGAGAAAAAAGAAATGAACGATACAACTTTAGGAAGCGCATTCAAACTTCCGTTTGACGGATATATTGTGCCTCTAGAAGAAGTCCCTGATGCCGTTTTTTCTTCAAAGATGATGGGAGACGGTTTTGCCATCGAACCAACTAATAATACTCTTGTTTCTCCTATCAATGGGGAGGTTGTTAGCATCTTTCCTACAAAACATGCCATAGGTCTAAAAACAGATCAAGGTCTAGAGTTATTAATTCACGTAGGGTTAGAAACAGTGAACTTAAATGGGAAAGGGTTTACATGTCTAATTAAAGAGGGAGAAAAGGTTACACAAGGAACCCCGCTTTTAAAAATAGACCTAAACTACATTAAAGAAAGTGCTAAATCACTTGTTACACCAATCATTTTTACAAATTTATCTGAACATAATCAAATACAGTTATTAAAAACAGGGTACAATGAGCAAGGTATAACAAATATTATTGAGTTAGTTTCTAAAAAACAGTAAGTTAATTAAATCTAATTGATTATTTAAGGGTACTTTTCTAAATAGAAAAGTACCCTTTTTTACTGGCGGCAATTCATTACTTTTAGAGAGTAACCAGGGCAGGATTGGCTATCGGTTCGTTTTTGTAACATTAAATATTAAACAATGATAGGTTACTTTTATTCCGTTCTCATTACGATAATCGGTTTCATATAGATTGATTAATTCACGAAAAAAGGAAGGACGCTGACAGTAGCTTTCCTCGTTACTGTTACTTGCTCCAATTTTTTTTATTGATTTGAAAAATCCCTGAACCGTCGGAAAGTATTGAATCTCTAGTTTCTCCATTTTTGATAGTTTGAATGGATGCTCTCTCAATGGAACTAATGCTTGTTCGCAAATTTGAGACAACTCATCAAGAGAAAAAAACGATTGGCCAGGTGAACTGTTACTGAAAAGACCAAGCTTTTGTTTCGCATGACTGTAGCATGAATGAAGCTCTTGAAATGTACGATTGCCAAAGGTTGAAAATAGCAGTCTGCCTGCAGGCTTAAGTTGTTTATACAATTTTTTTATTGTCGTATGAAGACTATTAAACCACTGAAATGTTGCATTTGAAATAATAAGGTCATAATGTTTTTCTATCCTTAGTTCCTCGATATCTTCGCATATGAAAGAAACTCGATCTTCCGTTACTTTTTTCTTTGCTAAATCAATCATTCCTGATGACAAATCAACTGCTGTAATAGCAGCCTTAGGAAATTTTTCGCACAACAATTGTGTTAAATAACCCGTACCGCAGCCAATTTCAAGAATAGCTATTTCTTGGTTAAAGGAATTGGTGGAAAGTTGATCTATTAACTGGTTTGCCATATTTTTTTGTACATCGGCATAAGCATCATAAGTTTTAGCATGATTATTGAACCGTTTCTTTAAGAGTTGCTTATTAATCATAAATGAGCTCCTTTTCGAGAAATTTCTCTATAAGTTGCGTACATTGCTGAGGCTTTGTAAAAAAAGGAATATGACCAGCTTTTTCTAGGATACACAGCTGCGCTTTTCCACCAATCCTTTCAGCTATGAAGAAAGAAGACTCAGGTAAACATATTTGATCATCTCTTCCATGGATTAACAAACAAGGAGTTTGAATTTGATTGAGTTGCATTCTAACATCTTTTTGGAGTAAATAATCCAGCCCTGTAAGGAGGGAGTGCATACTGTCTCCTTGATAATTACGCTGAGAAACTTCCATAAATTGTTGATGAAATTTCTCTTCTTTTTCAGATTTAGTGAACATAGCGTTATAAAATGCAGTAAGGGTTTTTTCTTTATTATGCTGTAGCTGTTTTTTCATACGTTCAACGATGCGTTGCTCCCATCCAAATGTATTATGCACGTCGTTTGTAAAGCGACTAGTTCCGCCAATCAATATGAGTCCTTCTATCTTGTTAGGGTATAAACTTGCAAGTTCAAGCGTTACAAGGGAACCTAATGACCAACCAATTAAATAAACAGTACCTTGAGTGGAAGTAAGCAATTGGGTTGCTCGCTCTCTAAAGTCACTTAGTTCTTTTACGTCTCTCCAGTCTGTACACAAAACGTTACATATAGTAGACAATGATTTTATTATTGGGTTAAACGCTGCTTTTTCCATTCCCCATCCGGGAAATATTATAATAGTGGATTGTTTCATTGAATCACACTCATTTCTTTTCCAATTAGAGAAACTTTTTTTATGGCCCACTCTAAATCTTCTCGAGTATGATCTGCTGTTACAGTAAAACGAATTCTTGCTTTATTTTCAGGAACAGTAGGGGGCCTAACTGCAATAGCAGCAATTCCTTCTTTCTGTAAACGCTCTGCAAACTGCATTGTTCTTTTGTTTTCTCCCGTTAAAATTGGAATGATTTGAGATTGACTATTGCATGTGTTAAATCCTTCGTATGTAAGTGCCTTCCTAAAAAATAGTGCATGTTCTTGAAGAATTGCGCGGCGCTCTGTGTCCTGTTGCACCTTTTCAATCGCACCCGTTATTGCACCGAGTATAGCAGGGGGAAGAGCGGTTGAATAAATGAGTCCTCGCATTCTGTTTTTTAAATAATCTATGAGCCACTGTTTTCCGATAACATAAGCTCCAAATGACCCTAGCGCTTTACTAAACGTTCCCATTTGAATATCAATTTTATCTTGCAGATCAAGAAAATGCGCATATCCTTCACCATTTTCCCCGTATACACCGCTTGCATGAGCCTCATCAACCATTAGTAGTGCGTTATACTGCTCTTTTAATTTAACAAGCTCCTTGAGCTTGGCAAAGTCACCATCCATACTGAAAATAGTATCTGTTACAATTAACTTCCGTGACTCCAAGGGAACTTTTTTTAATAGATTTTCTAGGTGGTTCATATCGTTATGGCGATAGCGTTGAAGCTTTGCACGGCTTAGCAGGGCTCCATCAATGATACTTGCATGATTTAACTTATCGCTGAAGATGAAGCCATTACGCGGAACCAAGGCTGAGATGATTCCTAGGTTTGCATTATAACCACTATTGATAATAAGTCCTGCCTCAGCTTTTTTCCAATTAACAAGTGCTTTTTCTGCTTTCTCATAAAGAGAGTGATTTCCTACTATTAAGCGTGAAGCTGTTGCTCCTACTCCATATGTCATCACAGCATCACTCATTGTTTTCTTCAGCCCCTTATCTCCTGCGTAGCCTAAATAGTTATTAGAGGCAAGGTTTAACATCCTATGTCCATTGACTGTAAGCCATGGTTCTTCAGCAGATTCTGTAGCAACAAGGTGTCGTTTTTGAAAAATGTTATCTAAATAGGCAAGTTCTCTCTTAATATCTTCTTCCCAATCCAATACACTTTCACCACCGAAAATAAAATATGTTAACTTTAATAATTTTTAAGTTAACAATTATATATAATCACGCCTTTAGAATAGTGTCAAGATAAAATAATTTAAAGAAGAGATACTAGATAATTGTCTCCACATAGGCTCCTGCCGTTCATTTTTTGAATCTCATGAGTAGACATGCAACTTTATTTCGGTACTTACAGAAAACCTGAAAAATCAATACTTTGTTCACTACTCGTATTTATTAATTAACTTCTTTTCTTAATGAAAAAGCTGCCAAAAAGGCAGCTAATAAGACAGCTCTAATTTTCTTTCAAGGTTTTGCGTTGCCCGGAGGCTTATTAGTTGAAAAAATTGCTTTTTCCACGTCTTCTGCTGCGATTACTGGATCTACCGTATTGCTATTTGGTTTGCCTTTTTGACTATTGCCTTTATCGCGTTTCTGACTCATTTTTAAATCTCCCTTCAAATTTAGTTACATTGTTAAGATGAGTTAATTGAGCGGAGCTTATTCAACCCATTGTCTTTTTAAATTATATTTATTTTATCGGTGTAGACAGGTGTCTAGGGTTCTAAAGAATTTCCTTTACCACAGTATTATTCCTTTTTTAATACGAATCTAGAGCTTAAAAGTCCTTTTATCGGGACTTATTAGAAAATAAGCTATAGGTGGATAAGACATTTGTTTTCTTAAACTGAATATATATTAGATAATTAAAACAAAGTAAGGTGGATTAGACATGGATAAAAGAGTCATTTTTGACTTTGAAGTCGATTTTACTAATGGCGGTGGAATACAAGGGCAGGAATTTCGTCTTGATATTGATGGTGATGATATCTCTGATGAAGAATTGGCTAAATATATTGTAAAAGATATGAGGCTGCTGATGGTGGGTGAGGTAAGGATACTGAACAAAAAAATTATTAGTGAGAAACATAAACGAAAACCTGCTGAGGAAGATAGTGAAAAATAAAACACTTATATGTTATTTGTTTTAATCACATATGCATAGTAAAAAAAGAAGTTACCAAAAGGTGACTTCTTTTTTTATTTAACCTTATTTTCACTCTTTTTAAGCCTTAAGGCATAGGATTCGTTAACTTACCAAGGTAGCTGCATAGTATCTAAAAAATCATAATTCCACTTAGTAATCAGTATCTATTTCATTAATGTTTTTCTTTAATATACTCCCATTTATAGACATTTTGTCTTGTTTTTTTATCTTAGACTGCAAAATTTATAAAGACGAATTCTTTGATAGGTGGCAACACTTTTCATAAACAATCTGAAACCCATACAGCACAAACGTTTTTATTAGAAAAACAATGGATAATTGAAATCTAGTCAACCGGGCTAAAGAGACGTATCCTATTTTTTTTAACCATTTTAGTCCGAAGTAAGTAAAAAAAGAATCAATAAGTATATTTACTAAAAGATATAAGTTGAACTTTCCGTAAGTATATTTTAATATCCACAAAGCTCCAACTAAAAAGGGGCCAAATATTAATGGTAATTCTGCTAGAACATTCGGCTTGATTGAGTACGGAAACCACCACCATTTTTTCTTCTCTGCAAACCTGCCTTCGGCAATAAGATACAAACTCATAAAAAGACTCCCTGGAAGGAATCTTTTTAGCGCTTTTTTACCAATAAACGGAATACTAAGCCAAGGTAAAATCGTCATTAAAATGATTAGCAATTTATCTTTTTTCTTCAACTGATATTCTCCCTTTTTAAAAATATGGATATGTATATATATTCCCTTTTTTATGAGTGTTTATGTGATGAAATAAGAGATCCTGTTTTTTATTACTTTGGTTCATTTCTTCTAAAGCTTCTAATAAACATGTAGTAGTAAGGAAACCGAAGGGAGAGCTAGTAATGATTTCATTATGGGAGGAACATTTATTTTGGTTAGAAATAATTCAGGACCATGCTTATTTTGTACGAGATCACTTATCCGTGAAGGAAGTCGAATACGTCCGAACAGCTAAGCAGTATATTCATTTGTTTGATGACTTGCTAAAACAACTGAACTATTTATCCCCTGATGTTATGCACAACGATCCTGCATTAATAGAATTCTCGAGAAAGGCCTGGCCAATTACCAAAGGATATTTTGATTTTGAAGGGTCTCTTCAGGCTCTTCGAATTGAAAACGCAGTGAATCTAAACTTATCTCCAACCTATCTTAATGGTACGTTAAGTGAAAATCAGGAATATTTAAGATTTTTATCTTATCTAGTAAAAGGAAAGGAGCCGGTTCCCCTTAGCTTAGTCGAATTAATGGATTTATGGCTCGAAGATCAGCTTGGACATGCTGTTTTGTTTAAAAACCTGCTTGATCCGATTGAGATTATGATATCTAAACAAGCAGATTTATATATCGGGAAATTTCAGGCATTCATTGTACAGAATCATCATTTAAAAGGTTATTTGCGGTTTAAGCAGCCAGGTTTTGCAAGACAAACAGAATTTGCTTTAGAAGTGGGGAAAACAACTATTGAGATGAGCCAGTTTGTTTATGCTATGACCGAAAAGTACAAGGAGAACAAGCTATTAAATAAGGAGACGTTAAGATTTCTGATACATCATTTTCCTGAGACTTGTTATTTTATTAAAAAATTGAGTTACTATGCTCCGGAGTTGCAGCAAGAAGCCAACCAATGCTCATTACGAAGAATTTCTTATCTTTAAGATAAGGTAAACCATTTAATAGAATCTAGATTCGTTTCTATATTATATTGTACTTCTGTATGCGTTATTTATATGGATATAAAAAAGAAAGGTCTACCTTAGAAGGTAGACCTTTCTCGAGAAGAATTAATTACTGAAAACAAAGAAGATGTGGTTTGTATTTTATTAATTTGCTATATAAAAGCTAAGCAGATCTTACATCACTGGTTACAACCTTCAGTTCTTTTTCTTTCATACAAAAGATTTCACTCTCAAGTTCACGCAATCCATATATAACGATCAAAAGATTTGTTCTTAACCAATTTTCGATATTGACAGATTGGTTATACTTTGTAAAACTTAATATACATAATGTTCATTAGTTTACATCGTGTACAGAATGTATGTTTATGATACAGGCCAGTTTAAATAGTTAATCACCAGAAAAGGTCTAAATGGCTGCACCTATACAAGTCATAATCATATGCCTGACACTCAATAAAAGTTATACAAGGAGACGAACGATGTCTAAAAAAACAAAAGTAGATCCTAGGATAAAAAGAACAAATAAATACTTAAGAGACGCTTTAGTCGAACTTCTTAAAGAGAAAGACGTTACATCCATTACGATTCAAGAAATTACGGAAAAAGCGGAATTAACGCGGGGAACCTTTTATTTGCATTATCAAGATAAGCAAGACTTTCTCATGCAGAGTATGAATGAAGTTTTAGAAGAGCTGATCGAGAAGGTGAAGCCTAGACAAAATGATGAGTATTCTTCAGAACTAGAAGAAAAAGATGAATCTGTTTCTTTTTTAAAGCTTTTTGAATTTATCTACGAACACGCGGATTATTTTAAAGTCATGCTAAGTGATCGAGGATTGCCTCAATTTAGAAGTCATATGACGGAAATTGTAAAGAGAAGAGTGTACGGAGAGTTAATCTCTTCGATTGGAGAAGTAGAGGATGGACTTGATATCCCTAAAGATATTCTGATTAGTTATATCACATCAGCTCATATAGGTGTCATTTGTTCTTGGTTAGAAAGTGATATGAAATTTAGCCCTGCATTTATGGCTGATAAATTAACCAGGCTAACACTTTTAGGGCCAATTCGAGTGGCAGGCTTAGAAAATAAAATAAAGCTTCCTTACTGAAGCTTTATTTTTTAGTTTGTTTAAATGCGGATAAATATCTTTCTTCTTTATCATAGCGACTGTGATGGTTGGAAGAAACATGAACGCCGCATTTTTAGTTTTTTACAATCATGAAAGGCAGAAAGGAATTGTAGTATGAAAATAGAAAAACATTGGGGGATTTCTTTACTGGCAGTTTTAGCTATTGGTCCTGGTTTAATGTTAAACACTTCATTAAATTCTATACGTGAAATTCTCCAACAAACGTTTAATGATCAATCTTATATTTCGATAACACCGGTTTTAATAGGGGTTATGAGCTTTGCATTTTGTATTCCGTTTGGACCTATTCTTCGACATAAGTTAGGGGAGAGAAGGACGTATGTTCTTTCGATGTGTCTGTTTCTTATAGGAGCTATCGTAAGTATTGCGTCTAACAGCTTCTTAGGAATGGGCATTGGTCGTTTTTTACAAGGAACGGGAACAGGTTTGGCACTTATGATGATGATTCCAATGCTGGTTCTTTCTTTTCCGATTCAGAAACGGAACTTGGCATTACTGATTCTTATTGGCGGATTTTATGGATCTAGCGTTGTGGGTATTTTTCTCGGAATGCTAGTGAACAGCTATGGGCACTGGAGATGGTTATTCTATATAGCGGCCGTCCTTTCCTTACTTGGAATATGCTTCAGCTACAAATTTTTAACAAATGATCACGCCAAGCAACAGCACAAACATTATGAACCATTTGATATCATCGGTGTAGCGTTAATGTTTATGGTTGCTGCATTTATTACGTTTACATTACTTAATCTCCAAAAATCAGGGTGGGGATCTACTTATGTATGGATAGGCATAGTAGGAAGCATCACTTTTTTATGCTTTTTATTCGTAGCAGAATGGCATATTAAAAATCCTTTAATTCCCTTTCGGTTAGTGGCTTCTCGAAAAACAGCTCTCGCTATTCTGATCGCTGTTATAGGTAATATTAGTATGAGTTTAACTCTTTTATCCCTACAAGGATTGCTCAAAAGTGGATCTGGTTTTGATAAAGGAGATATTTCACTGATCTATATCGGGCTTTTTGCTGGAATAGTAATTGCGGCCATATTAAGTGCCGTATTATATGATAAAGTTGGACCGGGCGTATTAGGTATTATAGGAGCGGTCATTATTATGGGAGTGAACATACAGTGGATGTATGTAGACGGTCATGCTTCAGCTTTTCTCTTTGTCAGCAGCTTCGTAGCTTTAATCGCAGGAGTAGGGTTCACAGTCGCTGCAGGTCTAATGGGGGCAGCTTTAGGCGGACCACTACCAAGTTTAGTCCCTCGAATGGTCACGGTTCAATTTATACGAGTTACAGTATCGGCAGTAATCCCTGTAATCAGCAGTATCGTTTTTGCAAAGGTGTATAAAGATCACCTTACGACGGTAAGTGCAGAGAGCCAGGTGGCTAGTAAAGAAAATTTCACTCAATCTCTACATGTAAAATCTGAAATCATTACGTATCATACATTTTCTACGTTTTCGTGTGTATTGAGCATTGTAGTATTAATGCTCTCGTTTTTGATGTTTCTAACAGGAAAAGGCCACAAGCTGGCTCATAAGCCGCACGATAAAGAAACACATAAAGAAAAGCTGAGTACAGAAGAGGTTCACATTAAAAAAACTACTCCCGTTTTTGAACGTTCACCTAAAGAGGCTGTTTCGAATCAAGTCATTGGTGACAGCGAGTATAGAAAAGCTTTGAAAAAGTTTGGTCAGCCTAAATCTTTTCCTGATAAAACGCTGCATATGAGAGATCAAGAATATAGAAAAGCTCTTAAAAGAATGAAGGATGTAGGACAATAAGTTAAAAGTTGAACTCAAGAAATTTAAATAAAGAATTAAAAGAGCAAACTCACGTGTAAGAGAGTTTGCTCTTTTAATTTTTACATGTACCCTTTACACATATGTTTTTAATAAATTTAATACAAAAATACAGTGCAAATATGTGTTTATTTATGTATAATTATTTATAATTCAGAATAAAAATACAAAAAGAGAACCTAGATGAATTCCTTCATAAAAGAAAGTATTAAATCACTTGATACACAATTAGATATAATCCAAACTTGTATTAGTAGATTAGCAGATGATGATATTTGAAAAAAGTTCCGCCAAGAAACGAATAGTATTGGAAACTTGTGTTTACATCTTGCCGGCAGCGAATATGCATTTATCGTCAGCATAATTGGTGGTAAGCCTTTTATTAGACAGCGATCCAAAGAATTTACTGATAACAGAGTAATGGATTCCGAGCAGCTAATAGAAAACTTAATCTTTACACGACAACAAAGTAAAGAAGTTATCGCAAATTTTGATTTTAACGATTTAGAAAAATCCATACAAATGCCTTCTACAACAAGTGCGTTAATTCCAGAAGCAGGTAAAGTACAGTCTTGCTTAAGTGTTATCTTATATACCGCTGAACATTATGCTTATCATACGGGACAAATCGTTTATATGACAAAGCTGCTTCAAATGAAAAATGAACATATCTTAAAATGGAGACATTAAATTTAATAACCCTGTTCAGAAACGCTAATTATCCATATAAATTTTCAACTAATGCTGCAAGTTAATTTTTAATGGTAATAAAAATATTGTGTATGTTGGACCGCCGTGTAGGGAAAAGAACTCTACGTAAAATGAAAGAGTTCATTTCAGAAGAAAATACATTAGTCCAGAATTTTTATAAATTACGTTGTGACGCAGAAAATATACATAGTAGCGAATAAACAAAACAGAACTTTCATAAAATAGGGAGTTCTGTGTTTACGCTTAATATCAATACCAAAATGTAATAGAGCCTTTTATTTAGATATATTTAGTATGTGAATTCGAGTTGTTTGTTTCAAAGATAATTTTCTCAGAGAGCGTTTCTCTGCACATTAAATGCATGTATTTAGCTTTTTTCTTACTTTATCTAAAAAGTATGAAATAATGAATTTTACCCAAAAAAGGAAAATTAGTGGCTTTAAATTAAGGATACGCTTGGAGGGAGCTAAATCTATTTTGGCTTCGAGTTGGAGAGAAATTTTAGTGACCAGAACGGGAAAAAAGAGACTGTCCTATAAGATATTGTATGGATATAAAAGGACATTACTTTTGTAGATAACGTCCTTTTACATAGCAAATTATTCTTTTTCAACTACCGTAAAGTATTGGACGTTCCTTTTAACAATGACCAAATCATTTGTTAGATCCAATATTTTACTTTTATCTTCAAACCTATACTGTATGTAGTTCTTTGCACGAATAAGTGATTTAGCTTCAACTAAATGACTTATTTCACCGTTAATTAGATGAAATGTTACTTCATACTTTTTCATAAGAAAACACCTCCATAGTATCAATTTTTACTATTACTTCATTTCTGATACTATTTCTTTTGGCTGATGATTAAAAAGTTAGTTGTATTCTGTTAGGGCAAACGGAACAAAAAGCATATAACAGAACCAAATTTTAATTGTCACAGGGTACTAAGTTAGGTATATAGCTATTGTTATTTAGTATATTTTAGATAGAAACAGTACTTATAGCTGTGTTACAATATTCCTGTTATGTAAAATGAAATTCATTTTATAGTTCTATTTCGTTTTAACTTACTTATTAAAAATTCCATATTGTAAGTGGAAATTAGTTTACATAGGAAGGGTTCCCAAGTTGATTTAGAAATGAAATGGAGGGTATCTGTGGAAAGAAACGAATTTAGAAGACAAAAAGCACTTCGGTCAAGAGAGAAGAGAAAGAAAAAGCTTAGTCAACATAATGCCTTAAACCTATCCCTAATCTTTATATCAATATGCATTGTTTGTCTGCTAATCAACTTATCATTAAGATAGAAAAACGCTCACCAAAAAGAGTACGTAAAAGAGAGGAAGACAATTTAATATGAGTAATCAACAAACAGCAGCCGAAAGCTCTAACATCAAAGTGCTGCCGATTATTACGTCGTTTCTTATTGCCGGGTTTATTGGTTTATTTAGTGAAACAGCTTTAAATATGGCGTTAAAGGAGCTAATTTCAGGCTTTGGTATTCACGAAACAACCGCACAGTGGCTGACAACAGGGTATCTGTTAACATTAGGAATTTTGGTACCTATTTCAGGTTTTATTCTTCAACGGTTTACGACCAGACAGCTTTTTATAGCATCTCTAATTTGCTCCATCATTGGAACATTTATTGCCGCTATTGCACCAACGTTTGGGGTACTGATGATTGCCCGTGTCGTGCAAGCGGTGGGCACTGCTTTACTGTTACCGCTTATGTTTAACACAATTCTTGTTATTATCCCGCCGCATAAACGTGGAAAGTCAATGGGGATTATCGGCCTTGTTATTATGTTTGCGCCAGCTGTTGGCCCAACCGTATCAGGCTTAATCTTAAAAACATTAACGTGGCACTGGATTTTCTGGATTTCACTTCCGCTGTTATTTGCTGCCTTAGTGTTTGGAGCTTTCTTTATGCAGAACGTTACCACACCAACGAAGCCAAAAATCGATATGATTTCTGTTGTTCTTTCAACAATAGGTTTTGGAGGAATCGTATTCGGATTTAGCAGTGCCGGAGAAGGCGGGGGCTGGGGAAGTCTACAGGTTGTTCTAACTCTTGTGATTGGAACTATTGCGTTAGTTGCGTTTTCTATTCGTCAAACGAAGATGAAAGAGCCAATGTTAGACCTTAAAGCCTTTAAGTATCCGATGTTTACAATTGGTCTTTTATTAATTCTAGTCTGCATGATGGTACTGCTGTCTGCGATGATGATTTTACCTTTGTACTTACAAACATCATTAGCCTTATCAACCTTTGCCGCTGGCCTAATGCTTCTTCCTGGAGGAGTGATTAACGGAATTCTTTCACCGGTTATGGGGGGATTATTTGACCGTTTTGGTCCCAAATGGTTAGTTATCCCTGGTCTTGTGATTGTAGCCGGCACTATGTACGGCTTTTCAACCGTAACGCTGGAAACGTCAACAGGTTTTATCGTTGCTCTGCACATTGCGCTTATGATAGCCATATCCATGATTATGATGCCGGCTCAAACAAACGGGTTAAACCAGCTTCCACCTGAGCTGTACCCGCATGGAACAGCGATTATGAACACTTTGCAGCAGGTTTCAGGCGCAATTGGAACAGCTGTTGGAATTTCCATTCTGTCATCGGGTTCAAGAAGTTTCCTTGAGACGGTATCAGATAAAATGGATCCACTAAATCAAATTCTTGCCTTTACCAACGGTGTTCAACATGCGTTCATCTTTGCGATTATTGTTTCCATTGTTGGATTAGTTATCTCATTCTTTATTAAGAGAGTTAATGTGGAACAAAAAGCACATTAATAAAAAACACAGACCATTATAGATGGTTTGTGTTTTTTTTGTAATAGGCGGACATTATAAGAAGAACTAGATAAAGTACATTGATGTGAGTTCACTTATGATATCAAGGAAACACTTAGGATTTAATCTATCTATAATAGTAATCCCGTGGTTGTCATTGTTGTTTATAGGAAAACGCAGCATAAGATGTTATTCAGTAGCTGGAATTTTTATTATTATCTTAGAAATTATTAATCATTTGTATGGGCATCAGAGGAAGTGGTGGAGGTTTTATGACAAAAAAGATTCGTTCATAAAAGATGAACTTCCTTTTAGCATTGGGCCTTATATGCCACTTTCAATGTGGCTGCTTAAATCTTCGTATGGCAACTTTAAGAAGTTTATATTACTGAATATTATAGTTGATGGAATCTTTGCTTTTTACTTTATTGATGTTCTTAAAAGGTTGAAAATTGTAAGTCTAAACCGATTAAGTCATTTTCAATTTTTTATCTACCTTCATTACAAAGCATATTTGTTATATGGAGTGCAGTATTTATTTGAAAAGGTGAAAAGATGGAGTTGATTTAAAACCTTAAGTGGGATTACGTAGGCACCATTTTTTAATTTCGTGGATATAGACATCCCCTTATTATTCAAGCAATTGAACATGAATTTGATGTCCAAATTGTTGAGATCAAATTGACAAACGGAGATACTGTACCAGTCATGATTGATTAGTGATTTGCTTATGTTATATTTCAATCTTTAATGTAATTTAAAGTTAAATATATAAAAGAGAGCTGTTTTGAAGAATCAGCTCTCTCTTTTGTATGCTCCCATAAATCATTCATATAGATAGTATTCCAAATAATACAGCCACAATCGTCATAACTAACGCTGTTCCAATGGCATACTTGGCAGCAAAGCGAATATGGTCACCTATATCAATGCCAAGGAGTCCTACTAAGACATAGATAGAACCTTGAAGTGGACTTAATAGATGCAAGGGTTGCCCTAGTAAAGAAGCTTGACCAATTTCTAGTGGAGGGATGCCAAAGTGAGCAGCCGTTTCAGACATAATAGGAATAATCCCGAAATAGAAGGGAGCATTTGCCATAAAAAATGTGAATGGCATACTTATAAGGGCAACAATTACTGTTAATTTTGGGCCAAGAGCATCAGGAATAACTGCTATTAAAGTATCCGCCATAGCTTTAACAATACCTGTTCCATCTATAATTCCAGTAAATATACCTGCAGCAAATATCATGGAAACCACCGTTAATATATTCCCTGCATGAGCATGCAAGCGTTCCTTTTGATCTTGTAAATTTGGGTAATTAACAATCATCACGATAGCAAATCCAATCATAAACAAAGCTGGTAATGGTAAGAACCCTAGAACTAAAGCAGTAAGAAGTAAAAGTGTTAAAACTAAGTTAAACCAAAATAATTTTGGACGCTTTATTGATGCATCCATTCCTACATCAAGAGCTGCGGCAATTTCATTATTAAATTCTGTATCTATATTGATAACTCCAAGTCTTTTACGCTCGCGTCGTCCAAGGAAATAAGAAACCCCTAAAATCCAGATAGTTCCTGCAATCATAGAAGGAATAAGTGGTAATAGCAAGTCTGTTACATCTGCTTTTACAGCCGCCGTAGCTTGCACAGCAGGACCACCCCAGGGAGTCAAATTCATAATACCCATTGCTAACGCAGGAATACAGGCTAGAATAAGTTTATTCATACCTAATCGATTGTATAGTGGGAGAAATGCAGTTACTACAATTAGATATGTAATGGTACCGTCACCATCTAAAGCAACTATTAAAGAAAGTACTGCAGTACCCATTACAATTTTTAGAGGATCACCGCCAACCATCTTTATAATCTTCGCTACTAAAGGATCAAATAATCCTGTATCAATTAACACCCCGAAATAGAGAATGGCAAAGATAATCATAATTGCTGTCGGCGCAATGGTTTCAAGACCCTTCATCATCATTGGTCCTAAATCAGTGAAGCCGCCCAATAAAGCAAAAACAATAGGAACCACTGTTAATGCACTAAAGGCAGACAAACGCTTACTCATGATTAAATACATAAATACTACAATCATCGAAAAACCTAATAATGTTAACATATTATACCCCCTCTAGAACTTTCTTTCATTTTCCCTCTTGTTTATCTTTAATGTCATACTTTTTAAATTCTCATAAAACTATCTAACTATCATTCTTTATTATAAAGCTGCTTTTCACAATCATTCATTAGTAAAAACAATTGGCTTTTTTTACATATTATTGGTTTGGAACCTGTTATCAGAACGAATGTAAGGGTTTGCAAAAAATCTAGCGTGAATTCCCCCCTTAAGTCCATTGTATATAGAATCATTAATAGATTATTTTCTATTCTCGTGTTTCTTTAACTAATCACTCCTTTACTAAAATCTTTTGTTGATGATTGCTTAGAACCAAAGGCAGTGCTTTCATCATTTGCGTGTTAACAAGCAAAATACAAGTGTTAGGATTAATAAACTTATAGTTACTTTGTAATATCTTAGTAGGGGAGCAGTCAGATATCTCCGGATGATATCTAAAAATGATTTTACAGAACTAACTATATTCATTATTACAACCTATCGTTTGAAGTAATAATTATTACTTTTTATTTAATTGTTGTAATAATTGTGACTATTTAAAAGTATACTATCATGGCTTCTAATGAAAAGTAAATGTTTTTTTATAGAAATGAAAAGTGAAAGGGAAGTATTAGACTTAATTTAAAAAATAAAAAAGTGGTAAAAACATGAAATGTCGAATTATTTTATACATTCGATATTTCATGCTTTTACCACATTCGTAAATTTAATCAGTGTAATGATAATTAATTTTTGTAAGGACTGAAGTGATTTTATCGAGACGATCCTTTGTCTTTTCTGGATAATTTATAGCTATCGCACTTACAAGATAATCGGCCACAAGTAGCGACGCTATAGGTGAATTATGAAAAGCGATACTACTCGAGCTACAAGTCAGTACTAAATCTGAGTACTTAACTAAAGGAGAAGAATAACTGTCGGTAATTGAAATGACCTTGGCATCGTTACTTTTGGCAGCTGTTACAAACTCAACAGTTCTTCTAGCGTACCTTGGAAAGGAGGTTGCAATAACTAAATCTTTAGAAGTTAAAGTAATTCCTTTATCCACCCAATCACTTAAGTCAGAGACAATTAGCTCACAGTTTCCGAGTAGTCGATTAAGCCCAAAAGATAGATGCTGTGCCACAGGTAAACCACTTCTAACGCTTGTACAAAATATTCGGTCTGCAGAGACAATCATTTCTAACGCTTTATTTAGGCTCTCTGTAGAAATCATTTCTACTGTTGATTGAATGTTATTGAATTGACTTTCTGCACAGCGCATCCACAAATCACTCTCATCTAAGCCCTTCAAATTTGTTTCTAATCTGATTTGAGGAGCAGCATTGTTACGTAGAAGCTCCTGAAGTCCTTTTTGAAACTCTGCATATCCAGAATAGCCTAGACTAAAAGCTAATCTCATTATCGTGGTGGTACTAGTTTTTACTGTCAAAGCCAATTGATCAACCGTTAAAAAAGCTACATCGACAGGATTTTTAAGGATATAGTCTGCTACTCTCCGTTGAGTTTCTGTTAGTTGTGAGATATTATCTTTTAATTTTAATATTGGATTTTCCATACCTTCGCTCCAATTAAACAGATTATATTGTAAATTTTATTTTTTTAAGCATATAAAAAGTATTTATCACAATACTTACTTGAATTTTAGCATGTTTACTTTTTTATGTAAAAATGTTTCTTCTAAGTAATAAAGCTTAGGATATGTTTTTCCTGTGCTTTATTTATAAAAATAGATTTACTTTATTAGGTACCGGTGATAAGATACATTTAAGATTATAGTAATAAATATTACTTTAATAAAAAATGTAGTAATTTTTATTACTTTATTTATTTTTTACGATGTTTTTCTATCTTTTTCAAAAATGCAGCAAATAAACTGTAGATATTCTGCGAATAGGGGGGCAATATCTAATTTTATTACTTTAATTTTGTAAGCGTTATCCTGAGTAGAGCATTGATTAGAATATATTAAAATCGAAGAGGAGTGTATATCAGTGAGTAATTTAGCACCAGTATTATCTGAAGACATTATTAAGAGAGCAAACCTTCTTAATACAACTCTTATATCCGATGCAATGGGGTGTACAGGCTCAATGGATTATAAAATTAAGCCTGTATCTACAGGAATGAAGGTTGTTGGAACCGCTCTAACTGTAAGTTTAAGACCTGGAGATAACTTATTTCTTCATCAGGCAATCTATGATGGTACAGAAGGATATGTACTAGTTGTAGATGGAAAGGGGCATACGGCAAATGCTTACCTTGGAGAATTAATGGCAGCTGCAGCTAAAGCTATTGGACTTGAGGGGATTATTATAGATGGGGCAGTTCGAGACAAAGAGACCCTTAGTCAATCAGGATTTCCTATTTTTTCAAAAGGATTTATTCCGAATGGTCCTCTTAAAGATGGTCCAGGTGAGTTACATAAACCTATTTCTTGTGGAGGCGTATCTGTTATTCCAGGAGATCTAATTATAGGTGATGATGACGGAGTTGTTGTAGTTCCAAAAGAAAAGATTGAAGAGGTCCTTTTTAAAGCGGAAAAAAAACTAGAGTATGAGAAAACACGTTTAGAAACGATCGAAGCATTTGAAAGAGCGCGTCTGCAAGGTGAATCTGGAGGTAACATTCAGCCTTCATGGTTAAGAGAACAGATGAAAGCATATGGATTATAAACAGAAGGGAGAGCTTTAAAGTGAAATTAGGTTTTATTGGATTTGGAGAGGCGGCCTTTGAGTTATCAGTTGGCTTAAAAGGCGAAGGTTTAGAAACCATTTTTGCTCATGATGTTATGATAGACCATCCTACATATGGTCCACAAATTAAAGAACGAGCTGCTCAAGCTCAAGTAGAACTTCTTTATAGACCCGAAGAAGTTTTAAAACAAGTAGATATAGTAATAGTAGCAGTACCCGCAGATAAAGCACTTGAAGTTAGTGAGATGCTAAAACCATTTATAAAGAAAGAATGTATCTATGTAGATGTATCAGCTTCCACTCCTATCGTGAAGCAAAAAATTAACATAAATATACAAGAGAAGAATGCATTCTTTGTAGATGCCGCAATGCTAGGTCCCCTGCCAGTTTATAAACATAAGGTTCCTATTTCAGCAAGTGGTAATGGTGTAGATCGACTGATTTCATTAATGACTCCGTACAGTATGGACATAACTAAAGTAAGTGAAAAACCTGGTGATGCCTCTGCTGTAAAGCTAATTCGCAGCATTTATATGAAAGGTGTAGTTGCTCTTTATCTAGAGTTATTAGAAGCTTCTCATGAATTTAATGTAGAACAAGTAGTCTTAGATTCTATTAGTGAAACTTTAGATAGTAAGAGCTTTAGAGAAACAATGAACCGATTGGTAACTGGAACCTCTATCCATGCATTAAGAAGATCAATCGAGTTAGACGGCTCTATTCAAATGCTAGAGGCTTCTAATTTAAATTCTGTTATGTCTAGAGCAGCAAAAAGTAAGTTAGAAACATTGGCTTCATTTAATTTAAAAGAAAAGTTTAAAGGACAAAAGCCAGATCATTGGTTGGATGTTATCAAAGCATGTAAAGAAGATGCTGCTGTAAACAATTAAGTAAACTAATCTATTATATCAATAGTAAGAGACGGGGAGATTTACTTGGGAACATGGAATTTTCAAAGCGGTTCTATTTGGTTAGAAAAGGGGTTTATTCCAAATAAGTCTACAAGTATAGCAGCTACTCATAATATTTCCAGAGATATTCATTTATCAGAATCAAATTTAATTGTAACAGCCCTAGGAGATTTTTAATGTGGGTGGTTACTGTAATCAATGCTTATTCAAGAGAACATAATATTATCATGTTTGAATTTAACACAGAAAGGGAGGCAAGAGAAACTTTCGTGAAATTACAAAACCATAAAATTTTTTCTGAAATTATCTGTTGCTATAATCCAGCTTCTACTCTAGCTGTTAACTGAGTTCTTTTAAGTTTAGGAAATCTACTTAAAAAAGATAGTAAAGAAGGCCGAGCAAAATGAGTGAGCACGCAAATATAGTAATTCTCCAGAGCTTGACAATAAAAGAGATGTAAACGTTATGTTTAAAAATAAGATAGCGTTGGTAGCCAATGGCGGCCCAGGAATTAGAAAGGCTGCTTCCCATGATCAAACTTGTAGAAATTAAAAAATACCTCATATGACACTTATATAAAAGATAATTGCAGGTAAGGAATTATAAAAGAGGTTACAGGAAGAACTGTAACCTCGATTCAAACAACTAGAATTATATGTGTGTGAATTCTTATATAAGTGATTTTGCATTTCTCCCTAAAATATAAAAGCTACGTTAGAAATCCTCTTTTATTAAGTAGCACCTCAGTTGATCTTATTTCTTTCTTTTGAATCCAAAACTCGCGATATAGGTCATTACTAACGAAATAACCGCAGCAACACTAATTTTTATGTAAGAAATCCCCAAAGCCCAAGGACCATATTTATGGGAGTTCAAATGATACATAGACCACCATTCTCCACCTTGGCCTTTAGAAAAAGAGAAGATGATCCATAGAAGAAGCAAGAACAGAAACCACATAAAAAAGATGATGATATTAGCGATTTTCTTATTTATTGGTTAACACTCCATCTTATAATTTATAGGTAATGTGCTTCTCCCTTATTATAGTAACAGTAATCGAAAAAAACGTGAGAGTTTTTATTGAAAGAGGCTGAGTAATCCAATTGATGTCTGCTTTGTGTAATACTAAAATTAAACGTAGCAACTTAAAAACATATTTCTACATAAGTAGTAAAAGCATAGAAGGGAGGGGAAATAAATAAGTAATCTTGAGTTTTCTGAACGAACCTATATAATCTCTAACTTTAAACAAAACGGGTATCAAAAGCTTGTTCTATCTAAACCACCTGATGAAAATGAAGCGGAAAAATGGAATAGTAGTGAATACGAAGCAGGAGTTCCGATTACAAGGCAATGGTTTTGGAGTACGGATATAGGAGAATGGGAAGAAGTTGAAATTACAGTAGAGGGAAATAGTGAAAAGCCATATGAGGAATTTGTTGAAATGGCAGATTGTATATTGAAACAATTACATATCTATCTTAAAAGGTCATTCGAGTATTTAAAGCAGTTCATCTCTGCACAAAAATTTAGTGCCTATTATCTGTCGGGTGTAAGCTTTGGGCGTCTTTTAAATGTTGACGGCCATACTTTTACAGGCTTTTCTTTAGCCTTTGTTTGCGGGAACTATCCCAATGCATTTCAGTATAAAGTGAAGTTTAATAAAAGCGGATGGCCTATTGGTTTTGAAGGTGGACCGCTATAAAAAGATAAAAGCAGGGAACAACAGATCAGTTTGTCACTATATATTTGTGGCGAATTTTTCAACGGCAGCTTCAGAGGGGGAAATACATAAAATGAGTAAATTCAGTGAAAAAAAGAAATTTGAAAAAGGATTCTCAAAAGAAGTAATTGACATAGCAGCGGTTACAGGTTCAGTAGGGATTGGTGCTGGAATGTCCAGTGGAGAAACTTTATGGACAGCATCAATTGATTTGATTGCATGGAAAAGTTTAGATGAAAATGAAGCAGTCAAAAAAGAAGAGATACAGCTTAGATGGTTAGTGGACGAGGAAGAAGTGGAAAAAGCAATGAACCTACTGCAAAGTAATACTGTTGTAAAGCTACAAGTACGTAGGGGAACGAATTCAATGATGCTCGTTAACATTCTGGAATCAGAGTATGAAGACGAAGAGTTAAAAACGATAGTAAAAAAATCAGTGAAGCCCGTTTATTATCATGATGAGATATTTGGCAAGTTTACACTTGAAAAAAGTATTAAAGTTTTTGAAAAAAACATTTCTTGGGCGAATGAACAGTGCGAGCTGTATTTTGACTGGCATGAAGATGAAAGTATGATAAAGTCTGCGCTGAAGACAGCACATACACTTTTTGAGGAGCAGAATAAATGGAGCCAAAAAATTAGAATGTATGCCGCAGCGGAACTGGTCGATTTAGCCAATGATTGGTTACAGGAAGAGGATGAAATAGAGGAAATGACAGAAGAAATGTTTATGTATCTTATGAGTTTAGACACTATATCCGTTTATCCAGAAGGTGACTTTGATTTTTACTTCTCTGATGGAGATATGTTTGCAGGACATAGCATCATTGTAGAGGGAAATGTAGATGGGACTTTTACTAGGGCTCAAATTGCAGGATAAATAGATTGATTGAATAATAGCCAAAAAATAATTATGTAGTTTAAGAGAGGGTTTTTTATCCTTCTCTTTTTTATTTAATTTTGTGTGTGAATTAAAACAAATTATTAATATTATTTATATAATAATTCACATTTTTAATTTATTAGTTAAAATTATTTAATTTTATTGTTTTTAATATTAAATATTTATTGTATAATCAAATTAACTAAAAGAAGGAGATTTGATTATGGCTTATAAAGTACTTACAAATTGTCCTGTCTGCAGTGAAACGTTAAAAATTACAAAGCTACAGTGCACCCATTGTCACACGACGATTGAAAATGAGTTTGAATTATCTAAGCTGGCATCTTTATCGAGTGATCAGCTTCATTTTGTAGAAGTATTTTTAACATGCAGAGGAAATATCAAAGAAGTGGAAAAGGAACTGGGCGTTTCGTATCCAACCGTCCGAGGCAAGCTTACTGACATCATTTCATCTCTTGGATATGTAGAGAAGAAGAAAAATGAAGTAGATGAGAAAAAAATTGTGTCTATGTTAGAAAATGGTGAAATTACAGCAGAAGAAGCCATCAAGCTCTTAAAAGAAGAATAGGGGGATTGTCTATGAAAGAGGAAATTACAAAAGTGTTAACAATGGTTCAAGAAGGCAAAATTGATGCAGAAAAGGGATCAGAACTGATTCAAGTATTAAAAGAAAAAGAAGAAACAGGCAATAAGCTTTCGAAGAAACCGAATGCGTATTTAGATAAAACGTTAAAGATTCGAGTTTTGTCAACTGAAAACGATAATGTAAAGGTTAATTTGCCGATAAAGCTTGTCAAGCTGGTATTAATGGCGGGACACAGCATCGCAGCAAGTATTCCTCAATCGGAAAAATATGTAAAAGATATAGACATAAACCTGATTGTTGAAGCAATCGAAAACGAGTTAGATGGTCAAATTGTTGATATTAAATCGGCAAACGGCGATACCGTTTCAGTCATCATTGAGTAATGGTTCGCTTATGATTCATGTAAAAGTGAAAACAAAAGATGTTCGATTTAGCATTCCAGTTCCATATGCTCTTTTAAACGTTGCTATTAGCGTTGCTTTTTCGAAATTTATCCAGAAGCATGCGGATAAATGGACAAAAGAACATTTAAAAAGAAAAGAGTTGAACTTTACTTTTCCGATAATAGATAAAAGTATGCTAAAGTCTATTGTTAAGGAACTGAAGAAACATAAGGGAATGGTACTAGTAGATGTCAAAGCTACTGACGGTACGGAAGTAAGAGTTAAACTATGATGTATGCCTACTCGCGTGTAAAAATAAAACTTTATCCGTCTATATAGATGTAAAAAAGGCTGAAAAAAGAGATCATCCAGTTTGCTATCGTGCTGTATAATCTCTTTTCTTCTCTGCTTCTTTCCTTTTTTTGTTTAATCTGTATCCGAAGTATGTGCCTCCAAATATGGTCACAAACATAGCAATCCATATTCCTATCCACACTGACATCGTATTAAAACTCCCCTTTGCTACATGATTTTATTAGGTATTTCTTTTTATTAAGCAGCTCATTAGTTGATTTTATCTTTTTTAAAAATTCAAAACTTACTATATAAGCTATTACTAACAAAATAACAGAATGCTAATTTTTATGTAAAAAGATTCAAAGCCCAAGGACTATATCTATGCGAATTCAACTGGCAGATAGACCACGATCGTCCACTTTTACCTTTAGAAAAAGAAGTGATAAGTCATAGAAGAAATAAGATTTCCTTCGTAAAGTAAATATTTTTGCATCAAAATGGGTCATTGACAAAGAAAGTTCAGAAAAATATAATACTTATTATATTCTAATATTTTAATGCTTAAATGTTTAAAAGCAGCTAGGAGTTTACATATGACTCATACATTATCCTTAAATTCTTTATGCAGGCTTCATACAAATCTAGCAGAAGTTGATATTCAAAAGATTGATGAAGTTGCTAAAAATTTGCCGCTTATTGCTGATTTAAACCGAGCAAATGTGTTTATCGATTGTTTAACAAAAGAAGGACAGCATGCAGTTGTAGTGGCAGAAGCTGCACCAGAAACTGCACCGTCAGTTTATGAACGTCCAGTGGCAGGGGAATTTGTGTACGAAGCGTTTGAACCGGCAGTATTTTACACGCTGAAAAATGGAAAACCGATGTCTTTAAATCGCGCCTTAACACAAGAAGGAAAAACGGTAGAACAAAGTGTGGTTCCTATTAAAGGATTTAATAATCGTGTAATTGCTACATTGATTATGGAAAAAGATATCAGTGAAATGGTTGAACGTCAAGAAAAAATGAAAACGTTATCAAACACAAATGACACGTTAAGCGAAATTTTAATGGAGATGACAGAAAATGCTTCGCTTATTCCAGAGTTTATTGGAGAGGCACTTTTCTTTATTGATCCTAATTTAAACATTCTATATTTTAATTCAGCTTCTTTCAATTTGGTTTCTGAAGTCTGTTCCTCAGAATGTAAGGTAGGGAATCAAATCATCGAATATTTCCCTTGTTTAGAAGAGTTATTTTATCATCCAGAAAAGTTGTTTATGCAAGAAGTGACTATTTTGAATAAGGTATTTCAAGTCAAAAAAGTTAGTTTAAAACAAGAAAGCTCAACGAATGGTGCTTTTATTACATTTCGAGATATGACTGAACTTAGAGAGCGAGAAAGAGAACTTGTTGTCAAATCAGTCATGATTCAAGAAATTCATCATCGCGTCAAAAACAATTTACAGACTATTGCGAGTTTATTAAGGCTTCAGATGAGAAGAGGACTGCCTGAAGAAAGTAAGGCTCATTTTATTGAGAGTCTTAACCGGATTTTAAGTATCGCTTCTGTGTACGAGATTATTCTTTCTAACTCTAGCGTAGATAATGTAGATATTCTTAGTTTGATTGAGAAAATTGGTAATATGCTAGTGTATAGCGCTACTGATGAAAATAAAAATATTTCAATTGAATACTCGGGCACTCAGCTTTTTGCAAAGTCGGATAAAGCTGTTTCCATAGCGTTAATTATTAATGAGCTTATTCAAAACTGTATGAAACATGCGTTTAAGGGGCGAGAAGAAGGTAACATTCACGTTTCTTTTCAACAGAATAACCATGAAATAGAGGTTACAATTAAAGATAATGGTATTGGGTACTCAAAAGAAGCCAAGCCATCTTTAGGGTTAGATATAGTTACCATGATGGTTACTCACGATTTATCTGGTCAATTTTCGATTGAGAGAACTTCAAATGGCACCATGGCATCAGCTAGGTTCCCATTAGAAAGAGGGGGACACCATGACTAAACGAATTATAATTGTTGAAGATGAGTCAATTGTACGACTAGATTTATCAATGATGCTCTCTGATAATGGTTATGAAATAGTAGGAGAAGCTGGAGATGGTGAAAAAGCGGTTGAATTGGCTTTTGCACTAAAGCCAGATTTAATTATCATGGATATAAAAATGCCTAAGTTAAATGGACTAAAAGCAAGTGAAATTATTTCAAATAAATATAATATTCCTATTCTGCTGTTGACAGCATACAGTCAGAAGGAGTTTATTGATAAAGCGAAAAAAGCGAATATAGTAGGCTATTTAGTGAAACCAATCTCTGAATCCAATTTAATTCCAGCAGTTGAAATTGCTTTACAACAAGCAGAAAATGCAAAAATGTATGAGCAAAGAGTTCAGGAAATGAATAACGAACTGAAAAAACGAAAAATTGTTGAAAAAGCAAAAGGAATTCTAATGGATAAATATAATTTAACAGAAGATCGTGCTTTCAAAAAAATGCGAACGATTAGTATGAAAAAGCAGGTTACACTAGAGAAATTAGCAAAACACATCATTGAGAAATATGGAACTTAACCTCACTGTACAAGTAAATAGTTTGAGCAAAGGTGCTTAGTGGTTTTAAGTGATAAAAAACCACCTGGCACCTTTTTGTCTTTTTTAAGGGAACAATTTTAATCTTTCTTTAGTAGCAAAGCTCTTAACAGGTTACTTCATATGCTTTAAATAGATAGAAATAGTTAAACTATTATCTGTTTAAATAAAAACCATCATATAGGGGGAATTGGGTGTGGTTATCATTGGGAAAATCGTGATTTATATTATCATGACTTGTGCAGTGTGTGGGGCTATTGCTGCGATTAGAAATAGTGATGAAGGATTAGGAAAGCAATTTATGGAAGGGTTACATTCTATCGGGTATATTTTTATACCAGCGGCTGGTATCATGGCTGCAACTCCATATCTTTCGTGGTTTATTAGTACGGTATGCGGTCCTTTTTTCTCAGCAATTGGGGCAGATCCTGCTATTGCTGCAACCTCTATCTTAGCAACGGATATGGGAGGATATCAATTAGCACACGTATTAAAAGAGTCTTATGAAGGATGGGTCATGGCCATGATAGTAGGATTTATGGCCGGAGCAACCATTGTATTCTCGATTCCAGTAGGACTGGCCATGCTGGATAAACGCGACCACAAATATATGGCGCTTGGCGTTATGTCAGGTGTGTTAACGATTCCAATTGGTGCTTTTATTTCAAGTGTTTTAATTATGGTAACCAATTCTGATGTGCGTAAAATTATTTCCACTACAAGTGATTCAACCTACGAATTTACGATAAGTTATTTGAAAATTATTTTGAATTTATCTCCACTTTTATTATTTGTTGTGCTATTAGCGGTAGGACTATATTTCTTGCCAGATTTAATGATTAAAGGATTTATGTGGTTTGGGCGTATTATGGATGCCGGAATTAAGCTAGTTCTTGTTTTCTCCATTGTTGAAATTTTCACGGGCCTATTCTCTCATTTATTTGGAAGCTGGGGATTTCATCCGATCATGGCTGATAAAGCAGATCAATTCCGTGCGCTAGAAACAGCAGGTTATATTGGCATCATGCTTGCTGGTGCATTTCCAATGGTTTATTTGCTTCAAAAATATGCAGGAAAGCCGCTTGAAGCTGTAGGGAAAAAACTCGGATTAAGTAAAGAAGGAAGTGCAGGTATTTTAGCTACGATTGCTAATATTTTAGCGATGTTTAAGCTCATTCGCAGCATGCCTCCGAAAGACAAAGTTATTAATATTTCGTTTGCAGTTTGCTCGGCATTTTTATTAGGAGATCATTTATCTTTTACAGCCAATTTCCAGCCGACATTAATTCTTCCAGTTATTATCGGGAAGTTCTCAGCAGGTTTAATAGGAATTGGTTTAGCATATTGGCTATCTGTTCCAAAAGCCTTAGAGCTAGAAAAGAAGGATCGCGAAGCAGGCATTATTGGAAAGGACGAGTACTTAAGTTCAGCAGCTGAAGAAAATGAAGAGGCAGAAGAAAAAAGCAGTAAGACACAAGTGATGTAAGTATTGTATAGAGTTTGTACGATAAGGGAGAGGTAATTTTTATGAGTGAAGAAAAAAAGCGTTTTATCCAAGAGTTTGTTCCTGGAAAACAAATTACATTGAGCCATTTAATTGCAAATCCAGATCCGGATATGTTCGAAAAATTAGGTATACAGCAAGAAGGAGCTCTAGGCATTCTAACATTGACTCCTAGTGAGACCGTTATTATTGCAGGTGATTTGGCTACAAAAGCTGCACATGTTCAATTAGGTTTTTTAGATCGTTTTACAGGAAGTCTTGTTATTGTGGGGAGCGTTTCAGAGGTAGATATGGCCATGAGAGAAATCAATCGTTTTCTCTCCGAAACATTAGGTTACACACCTTCAATTATCACAAAATCCTAACTGTATAGTAGGGAGGGGAGACTTATGCATAAGAAAAACAGAGCCATGCTCATTGGCTCAATTGGTGCCGGTAAATCGACATTAACAAATGCTCTGCTTGGAAAGCCGGTCGAGGCAGTTAAAACACAAGCTTTAATCTATTATGATTGGATCGTTGATACACCTGGAGAATATGTTGAAAATCCTTTTTTTTATAAAAACATTATGGCAACCGCTCTTGAAGTTACACATGTGTTATATTTGCATGACGCCACAAAGAAAAAGACAGTCTTTCCACCCAATTTTAGTACAGGCATTAATAAGTTAGCTATTGGGGTCATTACAAAAAGTGATGCAGAAGATGCTGATGTGAGTTTAGCTATTAAAAAAGCAAGGCAAGTAGTTGTAAACGGTCCTATTGTTGTCACTTCTTCCCTTAATAAAGAAGGGCTTGAAGAGATTCGAGCTTTGGTACAGTGTCAGTCTTTACAAGAGATGAAAGAGTGTAGTGATAACTGGAAATCGAAAACTATTATTTTTTAATGAAAACCTTTACAATTTGTAAGAAATCAGTTATATTCTAAATATACAAAAAAATTACGGGCAAAGGCGCCTTATACAGCTATCTTTCAGGAGATAGTTCGTATGAGGTGCCTTTTTTATTTGACTAAAACACGACTAATTAGCAATCAGTAATGACTAAAACCTTTTGCTGATTGAAGGTTAACGAGGTGGAGGGATATGAAGCGATACGAACCGCTAAAAGAGGAGATTATCAGTGCAGGAATTGATATAGGAACAAGCACAACCAAAATTGTGTTAAGCCAATTTTCTCTGATGAATATGGCAGGAGGAACACACTTGCCTCGTATTGAGATTATTGATAAAGAAATTATTCATCGCAGCCCGATTTATCGAACACCACTTCTCACATCAACAACAATCGATATTGAAGCAATAGAGAAGCTTGTTAGAAATGAGTATGATAAAGCAAACGTTGGTTTTGAAGACATTAAAACAGGTGCCGTGATTATTACAGGTGAGACAGCAACTAAGCAAAATGCCGAGGAAATGATTCACCATCTTTCAAATCATGCCGGTGAGTTTTTAGTAGCAACTGCAGGTCCCGACCTAGAGGGAATTATTGCAGCAAAAGGATCAGGAGCTTACCAATACTCCAAAAAAACGAGCAAAACGATTGCCAATATAGATATTGGCGGGGGAACCGCTAATGTAGCAGTTTATCGAATGGGAAGGCTTTGTGGAACCTGCACGCTGCATATAGGAGGCAGGCTGATTGAGTTTTCGGAAGATAAAATCAGCAGCATTTCACCACCCGTTAGAAACCTATTAAGAGAGTGGAATAGTACTCTTGCAAAAGGTGATGTAATGGTGGAAGAAGAGGTAAAGAAAATAACAAATTATATGGCTGATGTGATTAGCCGAATGCTAACACGTACTATGACAGCAGAGGACAAGATACTACTTTTAGGGCATGAACCGAATTGGAAAGAAGAAATTGATGTCATTATGTTTTCTGGTGGAATTAGTGAGTGTCTCTATCAATATGAGTCTAAAGGTGTTGAACAAGCTCCTTACCACGACATAGGAATAATGCTTGCAGACTCTTTAAAAGATAGTCAGAGTTTGAAGGGATGGTCATGGATTCAGCCTGATGAAACCGTTCGCGCAACCGTTCTTGGTGCCGGTACACAAACGACTGAAATCAGTGGAGCCACGATTCAAGTAGAAACCAAAGATTTACCTGTACGAAATATACCTGTTTATCAAATTTCTTTTAAGGATGGGTTTCAAAAAAGTGTTCATCACTTAAAGAATGCTGTAAAAGATGCAATTGAGATACATGACCCGCAGCAGGAAGGGCAAAACTTTGCTTTGTACTTATCTGGGCTTCCGTACGTAGGATTTCGAGATATTCAACAATTAGCAAAAGGTCTGCTAGAAGCGGTGAAACAAAAAAACAAAAGAGATCAGCCGCTCATTATTGTTCTTGAGAGCGATCATGCCAAGGTATTGGGCCAAACGCTTGTTGCTCAAGATTCGTCGCAAAGCATTATTTGTATTGATCAAATTAAGGTGGAACACGGTGATTACTTAGATATTGGTCAGCTGCTACAAACAAGCGTAGTACCGGTAGTAGTCAAAACCCTTACGTTCCATTCATAAGAAAGGGGGCTTCACTGGTGAAGTTACATACACATTATTTAGGTGCTGTTTATCAATTTTCTGATTTGAAAGATTTGTTTGCTAAGGCAAATGAAGAAAAGTCTGGTGACCGGCTGGCGGGTTTAGCTGCAAAAACCGTTCAAGAAAGAATTGCTGCAAAAGAGGTGCTTAGCGAATTAACACTTGCTGATATTCGCGAAAATCCAATGATTTCACCTGAAGAAGACGAAGTATCTCAAATTATTGAAAATCAAGTCAATGAGCCCATCTATCAATCGATGAAAAATTGGTCCGTAGCAGAACTTAGAGAGTATATCTTAAGTGATGAAACAACGGGTGAGGATTTAAAGAGGATTAGTCGAGGGTTAAATAGTGAAATTATTGCTGCAGTAGCAAAACTAATGTCAAACCTTGATTTAGTTCACGCAGCAAATAAGATTGAAATTTTAACAAAATGCAATATTACGATTGGCCAAAAAGGAGTCTTAGCTTCTAGACTACAGCCTAACCACCCTACCGACAATGTAGAGGGCATGATTGCTTCGTTAAAAGAAGGGCTGTCTTACGGAATTGGAGATGCCGTTATTGGTATTAACCCCGTCGATGATTCGGTTGAAAGTGTAAAACGGCTGCTGCACGCTACGAAAAATTTTATGAATGATTGGGAAATTCCAACTCAAAACTGCGTTTTAGCTCATGTTACGACTCAGATGAAAGCCATTGAACAAGGAGCACCAGCGGATATGATTTTCCAAAGTATTGCTGGAACAGAAGCCGCTAACCGTTCGTTTGGAATCAGCGCTGCCTTATTAGAAGAGGCGAATCAATTAGCTAAAAGTCATGGAACAGGAACAGGACCTCAGTGCTTATATTTTGAAACAGGACAAGGTTCTGAGCTATCGGCTGAAGCGCACTTTGGGATGGATCAGCTAACTTTAGAGTCTCGTAACTATGGATTTGCACGTCATTATGATCCGTACATTGTAAATACCGTGGTTGGTTTTATTGGACCTGAGTACTTATATAACAACAAACAAGTTATTCGTGCAGGCTTAGAAGACCATTTTATGGCAAAGATGCATGGAATTCCGATGGGTGTAGATATTTGTTATACCAATCATATTAAAGCAGATCAAAATGATATTGAAGATCTAGGTGTATTGCTAACAGCTGCAGGGGTTAATTTTATCATTGCAACACCAATGGGTGATGATTGTATGCTTAACTACCAATCAATGAGCTACCATGATGTAGCAACTTTAAGGCAAACGATGGGGAAACAGCCTTCTCCTTTATTTGCAGAATGGCTTGAGAAAATGGGGATTTTTGAACAAGGGAAATTAAGTAAATATGCAGGAGATCCAAGTATTTTTACAAGGTAGGTGATGAAGAGGATGAATCCTGAATTGATTGAAAAAATTACACGATCCATTGTCGAAAAGCTAGAAAAACAATCTAGCTTCGAGCAAAGTTCTCCTACTGACAATAGTCAAAGCAGCGTAGCTTTTTGGGCTCATACATCCAATGCAAATAAGAAAGTGATTAATGGGCCTCTAGCTGAAGTGGTAGAAGAAGAGTCAGCAAAGGAATTAATTAAATTTCCGAATATTCAAGAAAAACATTCAACATCTCTGCCTGAAAGTAAGATGCCTATTCAGCAGGAAGAGAACATGGAACCAAAGCAGCAGGTACCGGGTATTAAAAATCCAGTGAATCAAGAAGAATTAGATACATTGATTCAGAAAACACCCGCCCGAATCGGGATTGGCAGAGCAGGCTTACGTCCACGAACAGAAACATGGCTGAAATTTCGCTATGACCATGCAGCAGCCGTTGATGCTGTTTATGGCAATGTGAACGACAATCTCCTAAAACGATTGAATTTATTTAAAGTAAATACTCAGGTAACAGATAAAGAAGTGTACATTCGCCGACCGGATTATGGACGAAAGCTATCAGACGAAGCCAAAAAGTGCATTCAAGAAAAATGTACCAAATCACCAACTGTTCAAATTATTGTTTCTGATGGTTTAAGCTCCAAAGCCATTGAAGAAAATGTCGAGGACGTTTATTTATCTCTTCAACAGTCCTTAAAAAGCGCAGATTTAGATGTAGGCGTTCCGTTTTACATAGAAAAAGGTCGAGTTGCTGTAATGGACGACATTGGTGAACTTTTGACGCCAAAAGTGGTTGTACTTTTAATTGGAGAACGTCCAGGACTTATAAGTGCAGAATCCTTAAGTGCCTATTTATGCTATGAACCGAGAAAAGGAATGATTGAAGCTGAGAGAATGGTGGTTTCTAATATTCATAAAGGCGGCATTCCTCCAGTTGAAGCGGGTGCTTATCTCGGTACATTGGTTCAAAAAATTTTAAAATATGAAGCTAGCGGTGTATCGCTTGTTCAAAAAGAACAATAGAGGTGAATAGGAGTGGCTTTAACACGTATCCATGCTGACATTTTAGCTGTTCGTGTGATTCCAAATGTGGATGACGCCTTAGTTCAGCAGTTTAACTTGCAGCCTTACCATAGAAGTTTAGCCATGTTTACATCAAGTATTGATGACGTGGGCTATACAGCTTTAGACGAAGCCACCAAAAGAGCAGATGTTGAGGTAGCTTATGCCCGTTCCTTTTATGCTGGTGCTGCTCATGCGTCAGGTCCGCTATCAGGTGAAATGATTGGTGTATTAGCGGGTCCAAGTCCAGATGAAGTTAAAGCTGGCATTGATGCCATTTTACAAGTGACGAAGTCAGATGCCTATTTTGAAGCGTTAGATGAAGAGAAAAATCACGCGCTGTATGCACATGTGGTGGCAAGAACAGGTTCTTATCTTTCTAAAGAAGCAGGAATTGCTATTGGAGAACCACTCGCTTATTTAATTGCCCCGCCACTAGAGGCTATGTATGGACTTGATGTAGCGCTTAAAGCAGCTGATGTAGAGCTTGTGAAATTTTTTGGTCCTCCTTCTGAAACAAATTTTGGCGGTGGTTTTTTAACAGGATCCCAATCAGCCTGTCAAGCAGCTGCTGATGCGTTCCGCCAGGCTATTTTAGACATTGCAAGAAATCCAGTTCATTATTAAAAAGCTTATAGACAGTAGAAAGGAGTTGTTGGATGTGCAGTTTGATAAAGATCTTCAATCTTTACAGGAGATGCGAGATGCAGTGGAAAAGGCAAAAGCCGCACAGCAGGTATACTTGAATTTTACACAAGAGCAAGTAGATCGCATCGTTGAACGAGTTGCCGAAGCAGCCTATTCTAAAGCGTTGGAATTAGCAAAAATGGCAGTTGAAGAAACGCGAATGGGTGTTGTAGAACATAAGAAAATCAAAAATGAGGTAGGATCTAGAGCAGTTTATGAATCAATTAAAAATGAAAAAACAGTAGGTATTGTTCACGAAGATAGAGCGAACAAAGTGGTAGAAGTCGCCTCTCCTTTTGGAGTTGTTGCTGGAATTATTCCTACAACCAACCCAACTTCAACGGCTATCTTCAAGACATTAATTAGTTTAAAAACTAGAAATGCTCTAGTGGTCAGCCCTCACCCCCGGGCAATGAACTGTACAGTGGAAGCGCTTAAAATTTGTGCGCGTGCAGCAGTCGAAGCGGGAGCTCCGGAAGGACTTATTGGTTGGATTTCCAATCCTTCTATGGCTGCAACCAATGAATTAATGAAGCATAAAGATGTGAATTTAATTTTAGCAACAGGCGGAAGTGGTCTCGTTCGCGCAGCGTATAGTTCTGGGAAGCCAGCTTATGGTGTAGGTCCAGGAAATGTACCTGTATATATTGAAAAAACTGCAAAGGTTGACCAAGCAGTAAAAATGATTGTCGATAGCAAAACGTTCGACAATGGCACGATTTGTGCAACCGAGCAAGCAATTGTTGTTGACCTTAATATTCAACAAATGGCTATTAGAGAATTAAGGAATAATGGGGCATACTTTTTAAATTCAGAAGAAAAAGCAAAAATGGAAAAAGTGATTTCACCGATTCCTAAGAAGCTTAATCCAAATATTGTTGGTCAAAGTGCTGTGAAAATTGCTGAAATGGCAGGTATTACAGTACCTTCTGATACACGAATATTAGTTGCTGAAGAAACAAAGGTGGCAAAGGATGTACCATTTTCGATTGAAAAGCTAGCACCTATCTTCCCATTGTATACAGCTAAGAACGAAGAACAAGCAAGGGAATTATGTTTAAGCTTATTAAATCTTGGAGGAAGAGGTCACAGCTTATCACTTCATACAAACGATGATGCGGTAGCTAAAACGTTTGCTCTTGAAATGCCGGTCTCGAGACTGATGGTCAACACACTCTCGTCAGTAGGAGCTGTGGGTGGTACGACTGGACTTAAGCCTTCCTTTACACTAGGATGCGGTTCGTTTGGAGGCAACATTACGTCAGACAATGTGACCGCTCGCCATTTATTAAATATTAAGCGAATGGCTTACGGCACAAAAGAGGTAACAATTCCAAAACCATCTCTATCTTCTACCTCTGCTTCATCAGATACAAAAGATCATCAAGACGTACAGGAAATTGTCAACGAAGTTATGAATCAATTAAAGCCACAAGGACCGATTGATTCGGCAGCAATTTCTGAAATGGTTAATCAAGCACTTCAAAAATATCAAACAAACTAATTAGGGGGAATTAAAAATGGCAAGAGAACTAACAGCATTAGGAATGATTGAAACAAAAGGATTAGTAGCATCAGTAGAGGCAGCAGACGCAATGGTAAAAGCAGCAAACGTACATTTAGTTGGTAAAGTTCACGTAGGTGGAGGAATTGTAACGGTTTTAGTACGCGGTGACGTAGGCGCGGTAAAAGCAGCGACAGATTCTGGTGCTGCAGCTGCACAGCGTGTTGGAGAACTTATTTCCGTTCATGTTATCCCACGCCCACACAATGAACTAGAAAGTATTTTACCGAAAATCGATAGTGAACTATAAGCTTAAAAAGTTAGGAGCATAGCGCATGAATAAGCAGGCCATTCAATCGATTGTAGCAGAGGTTGTTCAGCAGTTAAGTCAAACAACCAAGCAAAGCAATACAGTCCCGATGGCTGTATCTGCTAGACACTGTCACTTAAGTATAGAAGATGTAGAAGCTCTTTTTGGAGCAGGGTATGAACTAACAAAAAAATCAGACCTGTCTCAGCCTGGTCAATTTGCAGCTAATGAAACAGTTACTATTGTGGGGCCTAAAGGAAGCATCGAAAAGGTGCGAGTCCTTGGCCCAGCAAGAAGTATAACTCAAGTGGAGGTCAGTAAAACAGATTCAATTAAACTTGGTGCTGTTCCTCCATTACGTGAGTCTGGAGATATAAAGAATTCAGAAGCGATTACATTAGTTGGACCAAAGGGGAGCATTTACAAGAAAGAAGGATTAATCATTGCACGAGCTCATATTCATATGACGCCAGGTGATGCCCAAGCTTATGGTGTAAAAAATGGTCAGTGTGTTCGAATTACCTCTCAAGGAGAAAGGCCTACGACGCTTGAACGTGTATTAATTCGAGTTTCACCAAAGTTCAAGCTTGAAATGCATATTGATACAGATGAAGCGAATGCGGGGCTAATTTCTACCGGAGATACAGGGATTCTTTCTCTATACGAGGAAGCTTTATGAACCATCATGCTCTGATTGAACAAATTGTAGTAGAAGTTTTAAAACGATTAGATAAATCAGACAAGCAGCACCTAGACGTAAAGCCAAAGCTGCTGATTGTGAAAGAGTCGGCAGCCATTGATCCAATTCAAATCGAAAAGTTAGAAACAAGCTGGACATTGGTTTACAGCGATGACCAAAAAGAAAACCTTCCAAAAGATATACAAGGTATTTTATTTGCAGAAGCAAAGCAAGACCTGCTTGTAAAAGGAGCGCTTGGTATTACAGATACACTAGAAAGTTTTCTTTTAGCTGAGGCTTTGCTAGAAGGAATTTCTGTTTCACTCATTCCTTCTGTAACTTTAGGAAACGTCTTACTGTCCAGTAATCAAAAAAAGCTAGTAAACAACAAATATGCAGCCCATTTAATCGCTTATAAAAATACATTAGAAGGCTTTGGGGTGAAAATCCAATCGTTTGAGAGATTTTTGCAATCAGGCTTAAATAGACATTCTTTATCATTTACAGAACGAGTGCTAACCCAAAGACATGTGAAATTGGTAGAAGAAGAAAAAATTACTGTTTCACCTAAAACGATTATCACTCCTTTAGCACGCGATACAGCAAGAGAATTAGGAAAAGAAATTTGCGTGATAGACGTAGAGGGAGCGGATGTTTTATGAAAATAGGGACGGTAATTGGCAACGTCTGGGCAACAAGAAAAGAAGATAATTTACGCGGTTTAAAGTTTTTAGTTGTTCAACCGGAACTTTCAAATAAATCGAATAACGACTCTTCTTTTATTGCAGTTGACCGTATTGGAGCCGGGATTGGTGATAAGGTAATGGTTACTCAAGGAAGTGCCGCAGCACATATGGCATCTGACGCCCCATTACCTATTGATGCGATTATTATCGGAATTATAGATTCTGTTGATATAGAAAGAGGTGGAGAGAATGGCTAAAGCTCTTGGAATGATTGAAACAAGAGGCTTAATAGGTTCGATTGTCGCAGCGGATGCGATGCTAAAATCAGCTGATGTTCGCTTAGTGAAGCAAGAAAAAGTAGATGCAGCTCTTGTAACCGTGTTAGTTGAAGGTGATGTTAGTGCAGTACAGGCAGCTGTAGATATGGGAAAAGAAGAAGCGGCTCGCGTTGGAGAATTAGTGTCAGCACACGTAATTCCCCATCCTGATGAAGAGGTTGGAAATAGCCTATTAAAAGATGAAAATCAAGAATCGCAGTCAAAGGCAGCACCTAAAGACAATAAAACGGCTAAAAAAACATCTGCTGCTAAAACAAAATCCAGTATTCAATATAAAGCAAAAGCAGATTCTGCTGCTGTAGAAGAAGATCAAAAAGTAGAATAACCTGCATATAAACGACGAGGAATGGGGGATAAATCATGGCATTTAAGCGTAAAAAAATAGCTGTAATTGGAGCGGGGTTTACAGGATCCACAGCAGCATTAATGATGGCGCAAAAAGAACTTGGAGACGTAGTATTAGTTGATATTCCTTCCCAGACTAACCCGACTAAAGGAAAAGCACTTGATATGTTAGAGGCAAGCCCAGTTCAAGGGTTTGATGCTAATATCAAGGGAACATCTAGCTATGAAGACATTCAGGATGCAGATTTAGTATTAATTACTGCAGGGCTTCCAAGAAAACCGGGAATGAGCCGTGATGACCTAGTCTCCACAAACGCAAAAATTATGAAAGAAGTATCGGAAAATGTAAAAAGGCATGCACCAAACAGTTATATTATTGTATTGAGTAATCCAGTTGATGCAATGACATACGTTTGTTATAAAACTACGGGGTTCCCTAAGAATAGAGTAATAGGCCAATCTGGTGTATTAGATACAGCCCGCTTTAATACATTTGTGGCTCAAGAATTAAATATCTCTGTTGAAGATGTATCAGGATTTGTTTTGGGCGGCCACGGAGATGATATGGTGCCATTAGTTCGTTATTCGTATGCTGGAGGAATTCCACTTGATAAAATTATTTCACCTGAACGTATAGAAGCTATTGTAGAGCGAACGCGCAAAGGTGGAGGAGAAATCGTTAACCTGCTTGGAAATGGAAGTGCCTATTACGCTCCTGCTGCTTCTATGGTTCAAATGGCAGAAGCGATTCTAAAGGATAAGAAGCGAATTCTCCCTTCCGTAGCTTATCTAGAAGGTGAATATGGCTGTAATAATCTTTACCTAGGTGTACCAACAATCCTAGGGGGAGACGGAATTGAACATATCATTGAACTTCCTTTAACGGAAAAGGAAAATGAAGGGTTAAAACGTTCAATCGAATCCGTACAAAGCGTTATGGCTATTTTAGAGTCATCAGAAGTATTCAGCTAAATCAACTTTTTTTATGTTAGTTGCCTAGTATTAAAATTTAGAGGTATTTTCAAGTTATGTACTTGAAGGAATTGGACCAATAGAGACTGCTGAATATTTTCTAATTATTTGAGTATGTGAAAGAACTTCTCAGCAGAAAAAAATAATAACGATATAGAAAACTAAGTGAAATGCATCCCGCTACATTTGTAGGATGCATTTTTGTATGAATAAGTGATATTGCTTTTATGTTTACTTATAATAGATGATACAACCAACTTGCTTCAGGAACTTCATCAGGTCGAAAAGGAATTAAGGAAAGCAGAAAAGAGTTTAAGGTTGAACCCATTTGGTAGAAATAAAAAGCAGCAGTTAAAACAAAACGAACACTTCCTTTTTCAACTGAAGCATGGGTACACCTATATTTCGGGTGTACTGCCTACATTTAATGACTGGTCCGAAACGAATTCTCTACGCACAGTTGATGGACAAAAATGGGCTGTTCAACTACAGGTATTAGGAGAATACATAACAGAACAAGCTAATAAAAACGTGGAAAATTACTCTATAAAGAAATCATCTTTTGATTTACTCGATCTTTCTTCGATACCTTTACAAATCAGTATCCCACCTGAATTAGAGTCCCACAGATATCAATTAAGTCTATATAATGATACGCTTAAATTAATTGATAAATTAAAAGCAAAATGATACTAGTTCAAGTGACACAGATATCCTTTTTATAAATAAGGTGATAACTTCACCATCCGGTTGTTGAACTATACATGCATAGTAGAAGAGGAAAAGAAGTTACCAGGGGTGACTTCTTTTTTTTTATTCAATAAATAGTACAATTTAGCTTTTATATTTTCCGTTTCTATGCTCATATCTATATAAAATCATGAATATGTTTTTAATACGTCGCTAAGTGTTTCAACTAGCTACAAAAAAATATAAAAAATTATGTTGACAGTGGAACCATATGATTTTATAATTATCCTTAATTCAAGATATTTTAATTCGAGATTTTGAAGTGATGAAAAAATAGGAGGAATAAAAAATGGTGAGCATTGGTTTATTGTTAATACGTTTAGTCATTGGATTGTCTTTTATGGCACATGGAACTCAGAAGTTGTTTGGATGGTTTGGCGGCCATGGCTTAAAAGGAACGGGAGGATGGTTTGAATCCATTGGAATGAGGCCAGGTGTTAGAATGGCGTTAATGGCTGGATTATCAGAGCTGGTAGGCGGAGTTTTATTTGCTGCAGGACTTCTCACACCGCTTGGAGCGCTTTTGATTGCCGGAACAATGGTCATGGCAATTGTGAAAGTACACGGTCCGAATGGATACTGGGCAACACAAAATGGCTATGAATATAATCTTACGCTTTTAGTTGTAGCAATCGGTGTAGCAATTGCAGGACCAGGTTATTATGCACTAGATACTTTTATTTTCTAAAAGAGAAAATCGGTTGGAATAAGAAAGATGCTTTTATTTTTTGATTAATATCTCGAATTCAAGATATTTACGATAAATAGCTGTAATTTTAAGAGGGATAACGAAACGTATGACGAAAAATATATCGAAGGAGATGGTAGTAATGAGTAAAAAAACAGCGGGTATTCACCATATCACAGCGATTGTAGGTCACCCTCAGGAAAATGTTGATTTTTATGCGGGTGTGTTAGGATTACGTTTGGTCAAACAAACGGTAAACTTTGATGATCCAGGAACGTATCACCTTTACTTTGGGAATGAAGGCGGAAAACCTGGAACAATTATCACATTCTTTCCATGGGCAAATGCACGACAAGGAAAGATTGGCGACGGGCAAGTTGGCGTAACTTCCTATGTGGTTCCAAAAGGTGCGATGAGCTTTTGGGAACAGCGATTAGCTAAGTTTGGGGTTCCAGCTACAAAGATGGAGCGATTCGGAGAACAGTATTTAGAGTTTGACGATCCTCATGGTTTGCATCTAGAGATTGTGGAAAGAGAAGAAGGAGAAAAGAACACGTGGCAAGCTGGTGAAATTAAACCTGAAGTGGCTATTAAAGGATTCGGAGGCGCTACGTTATTATCTGTTAAGCCTCATGAAACAGCTCAGTTATTAGAAAATGTAATGGGGCTAAAAAAAGTAGGGCAAGAAGGAGATTTTATACGTTTTCAATCATCTGCTGACATTGGAAATGTGATCGATTTAAAATTAACAACCATTGGGCGCGGGCAAATGGGCGTTGGAACGGTTCACCATATTGCATGGCGAGCAAAAGATGATGAAGATCAGTTGGAATGGCAGAAATACGTAGCCGACAGCGGATACGGAGTGACGGCTGTTCGAGATCGAAATTACTTTAATGCGATTTATTTTAAGGAGCATGGAGAAATTCTATTTGAAATTGCAACAGACCCTCCAGGTTTTGCACATGATGAGTCACTTGAAACAATGGGAGAAAAGCTCATGCTGCCTGAACAGTACGAAACCCATCGAGATCAAATTGAAAGAGCTTTGATTCCTTTTGAAGTGAGAGAATTAGACTGAACTTTACTAAAAGAATTCTTTTAGTAATAGTAAAAAGTTAGTTCAACCCTAAATTAGGTATAAAGAAGGAATTAATTTATCTATATATAAAACTAATATCTATATTTGAAACACCGTGGTAATATGAAATTAATTCCAAGTAAGGAGGTGAATAGATGACAAAAACCATTGGTCTTATATGTGGAAGTTTACGAAAGAATTCGTACAACCGAATGATCGCTGAGTCATTGACTACATTAGATGACTCAGCTCAATATCGCTGGATTGAAATAAGCAGCCTGCCTTTTTTTAATGAAGACCTAGAAGCTGACGGATCACCAGAATCTGTCGCATCTTTTAGAGCTGCGATTCAAGATGTTGACGGCGTTATTATAGTTAGTCCAGAGTACAATTCAGGAATTCCAGGGGTATTAAAAAATGCCTTGGACTGGGCATCAAGACCTCGGACTTCTTCTGTTTTAAACAGAAAACCAGTTGGTCTCATTGGAGCAACTCCTGGAGGATTTGGTACTGCTTTTGCTCAAATGCAAACGAGAGAAGTACTGGAAGCTATGCAAGTCAACGTTTTACCATTTCAAAAAATGCTGATTTCGCAAGTTCATGAAAAAGTTGACTCGCAACAAAAAGTACTAACCGATGAATCAACAAAACGTTATCTACAGCGCTACTTGCAGCAGTTCATTCATTGGATTGATCAAGCGCCTGTTCCTGTTCTAGATTAAGAAAGAGAACACACCTCACGAACCTTCATCTCAGAAATAGCTTTTCTTTCTATGCATATTTTACCTAACAGATCATAAATGAAACCAAAAAAACCGTTTAAATTATAGACCGCTTGTAAGGAATGGAAAAGGTTCATGTATCCTTACTTGCCTTAATTTAAGGAGGATTATAAAATGTCTGATCTTTACTCTCGCCTTTCAAAAGATGATGCTGCCGTGCTTTTAGTTGACCACCAAACGGGCCTTATTTCCGGCCTTGTACGTGACTATGGTGTTGATGAATTTAAAAACAACGTCTTAGCTCTTGGTGATACGGCTAAATTCTTTGATTTACCGGTTATTTTAACAACTAGCTTTGAAAATGGACCCAACGGCCCGCTTATGCAAGAACTCGTTGATTTGTTTCCTGAGGCGCCAAAAATAGCTCGTCCTGGACAAATTAACGCATGGGACAATGAAGACTTTGTTAAAGCCATTAAAGCAACTGGCAAAAAACAGCTGATTATCGCGGGTGTAGTTACAGACGTCTGCGTTGCTTTTCCTGCGCTTTCTGCCATTAAAGCAGGCTACGAAGTGTTTGTTGTGACAGATGCTTCAGGGACGTTTAATAAGCAAGTAGCAGATGCAGCATTAACGCGTATGGCCCACGGGGGCGCGCAGCTCATGAACTGGTTTAGCGTAGCGTGCGAGCTTCAGCGTGACTGGCGCAACGACGTTGAAGGTTTTGGTAATTTAATTTCTAGTTATCTTCCTGGTTATCAAAACTTGATGGGCAGCTATAGAGGAGCTCAGCGCGATTTCAGCAAGCAGAGTGTCTGACGTAGCGGAGCTTAAGTTTGGCATCGGTCGTTCTCTTTACATATAAGACACGAAAGCAGAATGGCATCTATGGATCATTTATGTGACGGAGAAAATGTAACAACATAAAAGTAATTGTTAGATAGGTGAGCCGGCTAATGAACCGTTGGCTCACCTATCTTTTACTACGCTACCTTTCATAAAGTAGGCGTCTCTTGTATATAAAATAAAGCACATTCACGACAGCCTGATAAATGGTAGGAAAGGATGCGGAGTAGTGGAAGAAAAAAAAGTTACGTGGCTGGAGCTTTTTTATGATTTGTTATTTGTGGCAGCCGTTGCTACTGCTACGCATGTTTTGCTTCACGTTGAACAAGGGTATATTCATGGAGAGTATTTGTTAAAGTTTGTACTAATTTTTATTCCTATATGGTGGGCGTGGACCGGACAAACGATGTTTATCAATCGATTTGGACAAGATTTTTTGCATCAGCGCATCTTTATGATTCTTCAAATGCTGTTTGTCCTTATCATGATCTCAAGCCTGTCTGTAGATTTTGATCAATATTACGTTTCTTTTCTGATTGGCTATATTGGTCTAAGAGCGTTAACTTCGATTCAATACCTTATTGTTCAAACATTTGAACAGAGTGAGAGAAAAAAAGTTGCTGTGTTTTTAGGTACATGCTTTGGAATTGGGATTTTTATCTCGCTTCTTTCGCTTCTTTTTGATTCATGGATTCGCTACGCTGTGTTGTATACAGGAATTGCAGTGGATATGATTTTACCTATTTTAGGACATAAGCGACTGGCAAAATTACCGACCAACACTGCTCATTTATTAGAGCGCTTTGCTTTATTAACATTAATCCTGTTTGGAGAATCCGTTGTCAGCATTCTTGCTGTGATACAGCCACAAAAAGGGGACTGGAATACCATTTTATTTTCGGTTATTTCATTTGTCCTGATTATTGCCATGTGGTGGCAGTACTTTGAGAACGTCGAAAAGAAAGTAAACAAGTCCATTCAAAGAGCCGGACAAACGATTATTTACGGACACTTACTTATTCTCATGTCTCTAAGCATGATTGCAGCATCGATTAAGCTCATGTTTTTACATGAAGTTCAGTACACATTCAGCTTATATTTTGTATTTGGATCCGTGCTGCTTTACTTCATGGCAACCACTCTTGTTTTTCATCAGTATAGATTCGAAGAACATCGTTTGAAAGTGTATCATTTAGGCTTGTTTTTAGGGATTTTAGCTGTGTTTTTTATTATTAACTTACTTTTAGTCGTCCCGAGCACCCTCATCATAGGAGAGTTAGCCATCTTTTTTATTATCTACGCTAGATTTACGACCACTTAACCAAATAAAGAACGACTATATAATGGAGGTAGCAAAATGGCAAAAATTAATGTAGGAACAGAAAATGAAGCACCTATTGAACTATACTATGAAGATCACGGCACAGGGAAGCCCGTTGTCTTAATTCATGGCTGGCCACTAAGCGGACGATCTTGGGAATATCAGGTTCCGGCTCTTGTTGAGGCTGGACACAGAGTCATAACGTATGACCGCCGAGGATTCGGAAAGTCTTCTCAGCCATGGGACGGCTACGATTATGATACATTTGCCGCTGATTTACATCAGCTGCTAGAACATTTGGATCTAACAAATGTGACACTAGTCGGGTTTTCAATGGGCGGCGGAGAAGTAGCTCGTTATGTAGGAACGTACGGAACAGATAGAGTAGAAAAAGCTGTATTTGCAGGAGCCGTACCACCATTTCTTTATAAGTCAGAGGATCATCCTGAAGGAGCATTAGATGATGCAGGAATCCAAGAATTTGAAAACGGCATAAAAAATGATCGTTTAGCCTTTCTTGATGATTTTACAAAAACATTTTTTGGGGTTGAAGACGGAAATGACTTAGTCAGCGAACCATTTCGACTTTACAACCGGGATATTGCCGCAGCCGCATCGCCTAAAGGGACGCTAGACTGCATAGCTGCTTTCAGTAAAACGGATTTCAGAGACGATCTAGCCAAGTTTACAATACCGACTCTTATTATTCACGGTGATGCAGACGAGATTGTTCCATTTGAATATAGCGGAAAGCGAACGCATGAAGCCATTCCTAGTTCCAAGTTAGCCTTAATAAAAGGCGGTCCACATGGCTTAAATGCAACGCATGCACACGAATTTAATGAAGCACTGCTATCATTTTTACGAGACTGAATATAGTAGTTATTTGGTAAGTAAAAACGGATCGGCAAATGATGAACGGAAAAAAGAAGTGACCAAAGGGTCACTTCTTTTTTGTTTTGACGAGGATAGAAAGCTTTACTGACGCAAGTAATGCTTCTAGTACCTTTAGAAGTCTCAACAATATATAGAATAATGATAGCTAAAAAGAACGTAATAAAAAGTCCAATATAGTGTTTTGCAGGTCCTCATGAAACTCCTTGCGATTAAAGCCTTCCGGATCCTGAGCAGGAAGGAAGGTAGGAGATTTCATAAAGTCGGGAAACGGGCTGAGAAATGAAAAATGCCCTCCATTTTCTACAACGATATGCTGAACTTTTTCTGCATCAGAAACACCATTTAACACAAATTCTCCGTGAAAAGAAGGAGTAATGGTATCCTTTTCGCCCGTAATCATTAAAATAGGTATATTCACGTCTTCAAGAGCGCCTCTTTCTCTAAACCATCCGGTAGCTGGCGCTAAAAGAATAAGTGATTGAACACGTTTATCCTGAGTAACAGATAAACAATAAGGCTTTTGATCAGGAGATTCAGAAGGAAAAGAAGTAGGGATTCCACCTGCTACAGCAAGAGCTGTATATCCTCCCATTGAATGGCCAATAAGAGAAATATTATTTGAATGAATGGATGAAGAAAAAGCACTTTCTTTTAAAAACCAATCGATTACAGTACGTATATGAGTAGGTCGATTTTTTAGATTATCTATTGTTCCAGACAGCGTATTATCCTCTCGATTATTAAACGGATGTTGCGGTATCCCTACAATAAACCCATTACGTGCTAAAAACTGAGCAATGGTTCGATAAGCAAGAGGCGTGCTACCATCTCCATGAGAAAGAATGACTAAAGGAAATGATCCATTTGAAAGCGGAGCATCTTGCGCAGCGCTTATCGTGTAAGGTCCCATCTTTTCAACTTGTTCTTCTTGGTATGTAGGATACATAATAAGGAGAGGCAAGGCGTGTTCATTTGTTTGATTTTCTATATCTACGAATTGACATCCAGCATAAAATGACTGTCTTTCAAGTTTTCTTATGTGCACTTATATACTCCTCCTTGTTTTAACAATCTTTATTATAACAAACTTATATATAGAATTTTTTTGATTTAGCCCTCTTGAAAAAGAGTAATTAACCTTTATTTTAATTATTCCTGGGCTGTTTTTGTACCGATAAAGCACATTATGATAACTAAATTTGTGCATGCACTTATATAATGAAGACAGTGATATTTATTAAGGGGGGAAATAAAATGTATTGTTTAGAACCAAAAGATTATTACAAGATAAATAACATGTTAAAAGAGTCATTTAAGACTCCTACATTTGCTTTTTCTGTTGTTAATCATGTTATTCAAGGAGCCGTGTACGTAAACGATATGATGAGGCCATCCTCAGGGTTTATTAGAATAGGTGCAGGTGACTATTATGTATTTGGACAAGGCAATGACGTGGTATTTAATAACTTTCTCTATCGTTATTTTGTTGAGAACGTGTATGGTAAGGAGAAACGGTTTACGGTTTTTACTCCATCCACTGACTGGGAAACTGTTTTTGACAAAACTTTCAAAACGTATGTAAAGAAAATGACGCGTTCTAAGTATAGGTTTCTTCCTTCAAAAGTTCATTCTACGTACAGCCTCTCCCATCCTTATGAGTTAGAAGACTTTAACGCTGATTCTTTAAGAAAAAGTGAGAATTTCAATGAATCCTATATAGTGGAGTACTGGGGATCAGAGAGTGATTTTCTGAAAAACGGATTAGGAGTTTGTCTTATCCATAAAGAAAAGATTATCGCTGAATGTGTGTCTATCTTTCATAGTGGAACAATAGCTGAAATTGATATTGTGACTAACCCTAACTATAGAGGACAAGGATTAGGAAAGATAGTGGGCCAGGCGTTTATAAATAAATGTTTAGAAAAGAACGTTATGCCTGCTTGGGATTGCGATAATAACAATAAAGCTTCGAAAGCACTAGCCAATAAACTTGGGTTTTCCAATGAAGAGGATTACGCTTTATATGTATTAAAATGAAAAGAGAATGAGACATAAATGCTATAGCTGGAGTGATCAATTATTAATCTTTCATATTTAGGAATAGGTTTTGTAGCTATTTTTCTTTCTACATTTTTGGTGACGACGTTTGTTGCCAATGATACGCTATCTACTATTTTTTCAGTTTTAATTGCTGGTGTAGAAGCAGCAGCGATTTCTCACTTTCGCAGAAAATATAAGGAAAAATGAATTTAAACAGGGGCTGCAGTTAGTGTGGGACTTAAAGCAACAATGCTTCATTTTATGTGACAGACTGGTAAAGAAATAGAAAAAGCTCCCTTTGATAAGGGAGCTTTTGAAGACTTTACTTAATCCATTGAAATTCTTTTAAAGGCCAATAAGCTAATTTTGCTTTTCCTACGATTTTGTCTACGGAGATTGTTCCTACTTTAGGTGATCTGCTATCTAAGCTGTACATTCTATTATCTCCCATAACAAATAATTGACCCTCTGGAACGGTTTTACTGCCTGTATAATCCTCAAGTTTAAAGTTCTCAGTTAATGGGCCTGTTACTATTTCTTTTTTATATTGGTCTAAATAAGGCTCTTCATATTTTTTACCGTTTATATACAGCGTGTCATTACGATACTCTATATGATCACCCGGTAAACCAATTACCCTTTTAATATAGTCTTTTTCCTTTGTAGCATGAAAAACGATAATATCAAATCTTTTTATATTATCGGGGTTATTTTTACCTACTTCATTAAGAATAATGTGTTCACTGTCTTTTAAAGTCGGCATCATTGATTCACCGTCTACTACTATAGGGGTAAAGATGTACTCTCTCACCACAAAAGCCAGGATACAAGCAATAATGATGGATTTGATCCACGAAAAAATCTCTTTTTGTTTCAATTTAAAACTCCTTTACAACGTAATACATGTTTAAGAGTATAGCATAATATATAGAAATTAATCTTTAATTTAACAATTAAAGGTTTTATGTAGCTGATTTTTTAACAAGATTAATAAACTTCATAGAAGACCACATCAACAAAAATGGTGGGGGTTCTCAAAATAAGAGCATAAAAAAAGCCATTTCAATCGTATTGGCATCGGAGTGAAATAGCTTTTTCTACTTTACATTCAAGAGTTTGTTAGTTCATATGAACATCCTTACATGTGAAGTATATCACAAACTATTTTTGTTGTGAAGATGAAAATCAAAATTTGTATGACAAATTTTATTACGTTGAAGAATTTTGAATGGATTATTTAGTGTGACCCCTACGCAGAGGCTATTTTGAAACAGCTGAGCATTTCAATAAAAATTAATGTTACCTCTCAACACCTCAAAAAAACCGGATTCTTTTAAAGGAACCTTTCAATTTCTATAGATAAACAAAAACTAGTTTATCAGGTATATTGTTAGGAGAAGTTTTAAGTGGTAAGTTTGTATTCACTGTATTTAATATAATAAGTATTTTTGGAGGGCTACTCATGTACATCACAAAAAATATAGACAACAGTAGCCCTACTGATAAATCATCTTTTTAAGGGAAGGCATCTTACCGATAAGAATTATATAAAGGAGAGACTTAAATGAAATTTGATGTACCTGAATTAGTTGAAGCAAAACGTCAAATTGATTCAACTTTACATAAACTCCGACAGACGGTAAAAACGTTTGAAGCTAAAGAAAATGCAAGTAGATATAAATCTCAAATTACCCTCGCTAAAAGACGGATACAAGCATTCGAGCTTTCAGTGGCTCTTATTGAAAGAGAAATAAATAAGGCTGAGAAAAAAATCTAGGTATCAGCTTTTACAAAGTGTATATTCAACGGCGTTATTTACTTTATGAATTACAAAACGTTGGAAAATGCTATATCGCAGTAAAAGTATTTTAATTTATCTTCAATTGTCGCTTAGAGTGGAATGGTAGAAAAAAAGAAACCTTAACAATACTAGGGTTTCTTTTTTTGTAATTAGTACTCTGCGTACGTCAGTATATCTTTTGGGTTTTAGCTAAACCTGTTTCCGAAGAGGGCAGTCTTTGCACTTCTCAAAACGTATCCACGCTCTTTTTATCGCACTAAAAATAATTCATTCATTTAAAAATAAGGGTTGAAGGTGACGCGACGTAATCTAATATAGTTGAACTATGACATATCAAGAAGGGGAGTAACTAAAATAAAAGTAAAGGATGGAGGCATGAGAAGTGGAGAATAAAAAACGAATTCGCTCTTTAGATATATTAAGAGGACTAGCGATTCTGGGAACGTTAGGAACGAACATTTGGCTGTTTGCCTATCTGGGAGATGTAAATTATATATTTACTTTTACCCATAACAAATGGTGGTTATCAGGAGATAATTTTTTAAGAATCCTTTTTCTATCCTTAATTAACGGGAAATTACTTGGTCTCTTAGCTATTATGTTTGGTGTTGGTTTAGAACTGAAATATCAGCAGTCAAAACGATTAAATCAGACGTGGCCAGGAAGATACATATGGCTGTCTTTGATTTTATTAATGGAAGGGCTTTTGCACTTTATTTTTGTCTTAGAGTACGACTTTCAGTTTCATCTGCAGGACAGCTAATTACTGTGTTCTCAATAGCTTTTGGAGCAGGGACACCTTTTCTAATTGCTATGACTGCTCGACTGGAACGAAAAAAACTTCTTGTCTATGCTTTAACCGTTTTCTCTGTCATCAATATTCTTATTGCGATTATAACAGGTTATGAAATGCTAATGGCAGCTAGAATCATCTCTGCCCTTAGTGCCGGGGTTATTCAAGTTACGCTTCTAACCCTTGCTGCAGTTTTAGCAGCTCCAGGAAAGCAGGGAGGTGCGATTGCTACAGTTGTTACGGGGCAAAGTACTGCTTTGGTTGTAGGTGTACCTATAGGAAGAGTTGTGGCTTCGCATTATGATTGGAATGTAATATTCATTGGGCTTGGTTTAGTAGGATTACTTTTCACCGCCTTAACGTCGTTTACTATACCAAAAACAGTTGCTGAAGAACCTGTACCTTTGCATGAGCAGTTTAAATTTCTTATGAAACCACGTATCTCAGCATACTTGCTCATCACGTTTCTATGGTTAGGTTCATATTCCATTGTATTTACGTACATTTCACCGTATTTCTTAAATACATTCGGAATGAGCAATCAAGGGGTAACTACAGCTCTCTTTATATTTGGTATTGCTAGCGCTATTGGATCCAAATTAGGAGGTTTTAGTACAGATAAGTGGGGGGCATTTCGTACATTAACTGGAGGAATATTACTCCATGCTATTGCACTATTGCTATTCCCGTTTATCGGTCAATTTGCTTTTCTTTTCTATGTATTGCTTATTTTCTGGGCGCTTTCAGCTTGGTCTTCCGGCGCGCCAATACAATTTCAGCTTATAAGCCTTGCTCCTGCTGCAGCAAGTATTGTGCTTAGTTTACACAGTGCTGCTGGACAACTGGGAATGGCAGCTGGAGCTGGTATCGGTGGTATTGCTGTCAAAAATGGCTTGTTGAATTATATTCCTTGGATTGGGGCTTTTGCTCTTGCCGTTTCTGTCGTAGTAATTGTTGCCGACAACGTTCTATCTAAACGAAAACAGACTAAACAAGCTCAGAGCAATCTTTGTATAGAAAAATAAAAGTCTTATATCTAACGTAGCAAAAGGCCACTTGTTTTATACAAGTGGCTTTTTGCTACGTTGGCTATTTTTTGTTTTGGATCACTATACAAAGCGAACATCGATTAAATCGCTTAACCTCATTTTGTTCTTTAACTCAAATACATCATCAATGAAGACAAATAGTTCCCCTAGAGAATCAACAAACTAAATAAATCCTGTCTTTATTATGTATTGGCATTACTTATAATAGGTAAGGTAAAATAAGTATTTAATGATGATTAGCTTACTATACGTAGGGTGTTTTATTCCTTCATACACCATCCATAATTGAAGCCTTACATACAAATAAACAAGTATATCTTAGATATTATGTATAACAAAAACGAGATGCAAACGATTATGCATCCCGTCATGTGAAGAAGGAAAAAGAAGCTTTTAATGCAGCATATGATCTTTAAGGAATACCTCATTTACGTAATTACATTGCCTAATGAAACAGTAACTTGAAAAAGTATATTCTCTTTAACAAACACCTCATTTAAGCATTGAGCTAAAAAAATATACAATGTGAACGAAATCGTTCATGGTCTGGGACAAACACCTCATTTGTATAGTGATAAATGAACATTATTGTCTACCCATTATATATATTCTTACTACGTTCATGACTACCATCCCCTTATGAATCAAACATACATCGATTTACAATAAGGTTTTCTGAAATATGCCTGCTGTAGACACCTCATCCCAAATGTAAGAAGCTTTGTAATGATTAGTTGTAATCAATCACTTGTTTTCCTTCTTCCCTAAATAGAATATCCTAATAGCCTATTTATAATTCAGTAAAGCTAACAGGTATTTTTTGGATTACATATACTCTTTATTTATAAGAAAGATTAAATAGTGAATTATCATGAATAGCTATAATAAATGGAGATATATACATATTCATTTTATTCAATGTGCTCGAGCATTCATAAGCTATGCTACATATGCCTATCATAAGTCTTGGTAGGGGAAAGATGAATAGTTAGAACTTGTTGAAGGGGCTATTTTCCTTATTTGCTATCAATCCTACTATGTGTTACACTACAGATAACTTATTTTTGTTCGGTATATTGAGAAAAGAAAAAACCCTAATGAGAAGTTTTTATCTTGAAATAGTATGTTTGGGCAAGATTAGTAATACATTTGTGGAGTATTCCACAGCAGGAGGCAACATTATGACACAAGGTACAGTAAAATGGTTTAATGCAGACAAAGGTTTCGGTTTCATCGAAGTTGAAGGCGGAGACGATGTATTCGTTCATTTCAGTGCTATTCAAGGTGAAGGTTTCAAATCATTAGAAGAAGGTCAAAAAGTTACTTTTGATATTGAGCAAGGTCAACGTGGAGCACAAGCTGCTAACGTTCACAAAGCATAATTAAAAGCGACCACAAAAAAGACTCCTTTAAAGGAGTCTTTTTTTATGGTTTTATAATCACAAAACCGTGATTTGCCTACTATTAGTTAACTAAAAACCCCAGGCTTTTTAAAAGCTTGGGGTTTAGTCAAGACGATTGATACAAGGTTAACTAGTTATAACATACAATAGAGATAGAAAGCAAAGATGAACCAAGACTTTTTTATGGATAGATAGTGTTTAATCTTTAAGAAAGCATAGGTTTATATTATCTTCTATGCGGATTACGGGGGATTTTATCAATAAGCCGTTTTTTAGCTTCCATCTGACTTTTACACAAAGGACATTTCTGATGACTATCGTAAGAGAAGTCTTTCCTCATCCAGCCTTTACACTCTTCTACTGTACATTCCCAAATTTCTGTTTCCTCTTGAATCGGAGGTTCTTCATTTCTTTTATTATAATACATATTAATCACTGCTCCTCTCTTTAGAAGTATACCTTATAAAGAGAACATAAATACTTTATATCTTTTATTTCGTTCATATTTCACTAGCATCAATCTCATATTTGAAAATAAGAGTGAAAAGGCTTGTTTCTTTTTTTATTAACAACTTTCTAATCTCATCACATAAGTGAATTTGAGAATCTAAAAGCCTTATTACTTGTACATCTTCCATTTGTTTAGACAACAAATCAACCCCTTTATGACTTTAAAAGAGACTATTCTCCTTTAAAAAGGAAAAACCCTTTTGCTAATGTGCTTGGTTAATATAATGTAGTCTCTATATAGGAAGGGAAAGAATAGTTTTGACATAAGGATATTCTTTTTCCTATTAGTATGTTAGGGTGGGGGGAAGAACAAATAAATTATTTGGTCTCTTTGTACCTGAAGTTTCCTCATAATAGGAAGGGGTACATCTATTTATGAGCATAACTGAAATTAAAAAAATGCTTAGTACTCTTATTCAATATGAAGATAGCATCATTACCCATGTTATACCTGGATTAATTGAACTCGTTTATTCTAAAGGAACTCAAAGTTTTCAATTGACTACACTTATTGATGGAAATATGTCACCGTATGACGATATAGATAGTGCTTCAGAAGCTTTATATATAATCTTAAATCCAGAAGGCCTTCTTCTTTTATGAGATGTACAAACTCAATTAGCATAAAACATGTTTTTAGAACCCTAGTAAAAAAAGATGTTGTGAAGCAGCTGTTTAGAGTTGACAACATTGGTGTGTATGTCTATTTTAAAGATATATATGATATACATCTTAAAAATAAAAATGATTAAGTCAAAGGAGAAAGAACATGGATACTATGATAACTAAATGGATTCCTGTTCCGTATTTTCAAATCAATCAAGAAGGTACCATTTTAAATTCTTCAAACACGACTCATTCATATTTTCCTGCTACATCTAATATATGGACGATCATTCATCAAGAAGGTCGAGATAAAGCCATATTAATGCTCTCACAGAGTGCTAATTCTTATCCTATAACAAAACATCTGATTTTAAAGATACGTAACAACTTATTTGGGAATTTTAAATGTACGATCCAATGGAAAGATGGGATAGGTCACCTGGTATGTACAGAAGCCAAAAGTATTAAAAATTCAACTATTACATCTTCATATGTTCAAAGATCTTTAATAAATACTCAAAAACGGTTAGATGAATCAGAAAAACATTTAGACCAGGTTGCTAAAATAGTAAATATAAGAAAGCATTAATTTTTTGTTTTTTCTTACATGAATTCTTTCTATCTCGAGCAAACTACTCAAGATGCAATAGAGCATTATCAACATAACATCTATATTTCAACGACTAGGAAAGCTACTGTAAAGGAGCAGTAGCTTTTTCTATTTTTAAGCCTTAGGGTTACACACTTTTAGTCAATAAAATGTATTTTTAAAAAAATTCATGTTTCATGTTTCAATTGAATAAATAAGGGTAACTAATTAAATGGATTGGAATTTTTCAAGAAACAGGTAATTTTTTAGTTCTGTTTCTTTTTTATTTAAAAATTGTAATTGAATAATAAATGGTTAGTCGAGCAAACTACTCGAGATGTTTCCGAGCATCGACTCATACAACTAAATTCTGTAGCAGAAAAAACCTACCTCTTTTGACTGGGAAGAGATAGGTTTTTCTGTTTTTTAAGATGAATACGATAAAACCTTTAGTTAACATAAAACGTATTATCGGAAATCACATGCAAAAAAAACTTCTATAAGGGGTTTTTGTTAGTTTTTCACTAATACTATTTTGAAGCTAAATTTTCTCTATCTACAGCCTCTGGTGGAATTTCCATCCATCCATTTTCCATCATAATATTTGATGCATCCTTAACAAAATTTGCTATATTCATTAAAGATCTCCCATAAAGTAACGCTAAATCATGTCTTCCATTTACAGCTAGTGAATTCCCAAATGCTCTTATTTTCATGGAAAACATATCGACCTTATGAAACAGCATTAGTTTATCCGAAAAAGGTGCGAAAGTTGAAGTTGTGACTAAATGGTCAATAAATTCTGGAGCAGGTAAGTTCTCACGATGAAGTTTTTCTATGTAATGTTCAACTGCTTTATGCGTAAGGTCTTTTCCTTTTACAAATATGTCTCTAACTTTTTGGCTTTTGGCAACTTGACTAAAAGCCATGATTAAAGTTTTGCTTGTTACGTTATTTTCAATATTATCGTATAAATGAGCAATTTCTAACGCGTGTAGAGGACGAACATCTCCAACAAAACCACTCAAATAATCAGTACTGGCAATTTTTACTTGTTCTGGAGCTGGAATAATGGGTGGGGCAATAATAAGGCTTTTATCCATTAAAATGGTTTTAATTTCTTCCATTAATTCCATGGTAGAGTTCATACAGTAAGTTAAGAAATTGCGTACATCTTCTCTATACATTAAAGGTATAGCGATACTATAAATGCTAAGTCCTGCTTTTCCTGCATACTTTAAATAATATACATAAAATTCATCTTCAAATAATCTTGGGGCACCTAGATTAACGTCTTCCTCTGTAAAGCCATGTGGAATAGGTATATTTTCTTTGATAAATATCTCTTTGACGCTACTTTGAAATTCTTCAGTTAGTCTTTTTGCATGTTCTACTAGCTTTTTTATGTCTTGATCTTCAACATGTTGTAGAAAATAATTTAAAATACAATTACACATGCTATTACCCATATAGGTTGCCCAGAGTTTTCCCATTTCTGGAGCCGTCAATTTTCTATCAGGATTTGATTTTTTTAAGCCTATCTTAATTGGTTTAATTGTTCCCATTTATAGTCTCCTAAGTTTATTTTTCTCAGGTTTGCCTTTTATATTGTTTTTATTCTTCATACCCTGTAAACATTACAAGTCCCTTCAGACCTTTTTTAAGCTATACATGGATTGTTAGGAGCAGTTTAGGTTGGTAATGTTGAACTGCTCCTATTTTATTTTTATAGAGTGGGCAAGTTCAATGCCGTATCGATATTATTTAAATCTAAAGTGATTTGTTCATTTGTATCCCAAGCATGGTACCATCCTTTTTCTACCATATATGCAGATATTTGTTCATGCATATCAAGAGCTTCCACTAAATGGCGAGTGAGCATTTCTTTAATTTCAGGCGTTCCGGCCTCCGTAACTGCCATGGCGCAATTTCTAACTCCACTTTTAGCTGCAATCAATAAATCCATTGCAACCACTTGATCCGATAGGGCATTCATGCCAGTTAAATTTTCAATAATTGGATTCATGTTCATTCATCTCCTCTTTTACTGCTTAGCGTTGGAAAGGATAGAAGTATATTCTTGTAATTGTCTCGTAGATACATCTATGTCTTGCTGCATAATATCTTTTAATTGCTGATCTGTAACTAATCCTCTCATCGTTTTGGACTTAGTCAAGCAATTGGTCTTAAATGCAGCCATTTCATGGACCTCAAGAACTTCATGTAAAGCGTAATTCATTTTTTCTACCTCCTTCCTCAAGGTTTTAACAAGACTTTTATACAATTATCCATTTTAGTGTCAAAAATCTCATAGCCACGCTTTGCTTCACTAAGTGGAAGTACATGACTCACGACATCTCCTGGATCAATTTTTCCGGTCGAAACTAATTCAAACATATATGGCATATAGTGGATCACAGGTGCTTGTCCAGAGCGAATATTGACATTTCGGTTCATAATATCTCCCATTGGGAATCCATTATATTTGCCACCGTAAACGCCTGTAACTTGGATTGTCCCGCCTTTACGTACTGCTTGTGAAGCCATGATAAACGCACCAAATGCTCCGCCCTGCAGTTTCATTCCACTCGCAAGGAACTCCATATCAGTCATTTTACCGTCCATACCAACGGCATCAATGACAACATCAGCGCCGCCCTTCGTCATTTCTTTCAAATGCATTCCTGCATTTTCAAAATGTGCGAAATTTACAATTTCAACTTTGTTGGTACGTTTGGCGTGTTGCAAACGATAGTCTACATAATCTACGGCAATGACACGCTTTGCTCCTTTTAGCCAACAGAATTTTTGAGCAAAAAGGCCAACCGGACCACAGCCAAGAACAATAACTGTATCTCCACCCTTTACGCCTGCATTGTCAACACTCCAATAACCAGTAGTCATTGCATCGGCAATAACTGCTAACTTTTCATCTGGTTCTTCACAAGTCTCTGGAATTTTGAAATGAGTAAAGTTAGCAAACGGTACTCTTAAATATTCAGCTTGCCCACCTGGATAGCCACCCGTCGTACCAGAATATCCGAAATAGGCACCCATATCACCATTATCATTAGAATTATCACATTGGCTTTCCAAATGGTTTTTACAGTAAAGGCATTCACCGCATGCTATATTAAAAGGAATAATAACACGATCTCCCTTTTTTACCTTCGTCACATCTGGACCAACTTCTTCGACGATTCCCATTGGTTCATGGCCAATCACATAGTTTTCTTGCAGGTTAGGAATCATGCCATGAATTAAATGTAAATCAGACCCACATATAGCTGTACTGGTTACTTTAATAATCATGTCATCTCGTTTTTCAATCTTTGGATCTGGAACTTCTTTGACTACAACATTTTTAATACCTTGATACGTTACTGCCTTCATGATAGATATCCTCCAGTGTTAGTGTTCATCAGGTGTTCGGTCAAACAGACCTTTTCTATTGGTCTCAACAGGAAATAAATTCATTTTGCCAATCATCAATGTATTGTTGGCAGAGAGTTGGTCTAGTTGATATTGTTCACTTAATTCGTATGGATGGAACCATTTTTTACTAATCATTAGTTCTGTAATTTCTTGGTGCATGGCAATCCCTTGCATTAACTGTTCTCGTAAGAGGGTTCTAACATCAGGTGATGCGGACTCCGTTAATGCGACTGCGATATTGCGAACACCTTCCTTGGCACGAAGAAGAAAGTCCATCGCAAATGTGGTATCTGCGAGCTCTGGTACGTGTAGCGAGTTTATAGGATCTAAATAGTCATGATTCACTGAATTTACCTCCTTTTCAATTGATTATTGGTGTTGGCCGGTTTTGAGGAACAGGGGCTTCAAAAGGTGCACGTTGATAAACTGCCTGTAATTCTCCCAGCGCTTGTATCGATTGTTCAACATCTTTTTTCATTAATGCTCTCAAATCATCATCAAATACAAGTCCTTGCATTAGTTTTGATTTCGCTAAGCAAAGGGTTTTAAAATTAATAACTTCATGTAGATCCAATGACTCATGATCGGCTAATTTTTGAATATCCATTTCTGATTACCCTCCTTTTTTACGTAAATACAATGTTAGTGTTCCGAATATTGGAGGAAACATTCTATAATGTTTTTATAGGTGAATTATATTAAGTAGTTATAATGTACATATAATCCGGAAAATTAATTGGTAATAGCTAGGGCTAAACGCTTTGGTAGTCTTTTTTCTTGTTAGCTAACAGATAGGTTAGTCGAACAAGAACTCTTTTAACTACATCAAGCTTTTTGATTTGAATAGGGTATGGCAGAAGACTAGGCTAAAAAGTATCAAGGGAAATAGTGGGAGATAAAAAGTGCTGGCATTGAAGCTCAGACTTTAAATCCTAATGCCGTAAAAACAATGAAAGAAGTAGGAATCAATATCTCAAACGAAACATCTGATGTAATCAATCCTGAAATTCTTAATAATCTGCTTTAGTTGTGACACTATGCGGACACGCAGTGGAGCATTGATCTGTAACTTTTCTACATGTGAAACGAGTTTACTGGGGCTTTGGCGATCCGTCAAAAGCAGAAGGAACAGATGAAAAAAATGCATTCATAATTCGAAGTCTTTATATAAAGCTCCATAGAAAGATTAACCACATAGATATCTTTCCTTTTAGTAATGTCAAAAAGACGACTCCTTGTTTTGATCCTTTCCTTCTTTAATAAAGGTGCGGCAGCCCCATGGGTAAGTATTGTTAGACTAATCAATATAGTGAAGCTTATAATAAGAAAAGTATAATTTGTAAAGCGATTACAATAATCATTACAAATGAATAATTGGTTTCAAATTAATCTTTAAGTACTGTAAAGAACATAAAGTAAAGGATTCATCATATAGAATCCATATTATATTTTTTTAACTAACTAGGGGCGAAACGAATGAAGGATTCCAGATATATTGCACAACCAGGCTTTACTGATACCGGGATGGTTTTTAAGTTTGTACAAAAAAGTAACGAGTTTATTCATACTTTTGCCGAGGGAGAATTACTGTATACATTGGGGGTTAATCGAGAGGATATCGTCGGAAAGACGCTTCATGATTTGTATTGGGATGATATTGACACTGCCAATTTACTAAACAGTTATTACAAAAAAGCGTGGGCAGGACAGTACATTGAATATGAAGGTAAATTTAGAGGTGTCTATTATGTAATTTATTTAAGACCTTTATTTCATAAGGATAAAGTAGCTGAAGTAGTCGGAACTTGTGTGGAGATTACTAACAAAAAGATTATGGAAGAAGACATTCTTCAAAAAGAACAAGAACAAAAATTAATGAATTCCTATGCATTCCAGCGTAGTTTGATTGATTGGTTAGATAGTGGGATTGCAGTAACAGATTGCAATAAAAAAATAAGGCTCTTAAATAGGAAATTTTATGAGCTTTTCCAGTTGAAGGGTGAAATTGATTGCCATATTGGGATGCACGCTTCGGATTTACATTACCTTTTTGATAAAGAAATTAATAAAATTAAGCTCGAAAATACAGAAAAACGAACGAGAACTACAAAAGAGATTAAAATAGATACAGGTATGACACTACGCTACAATTGTTTTCCTTTAAATGAGGAAAATGATTTTGTAGGCTACTTATGGGAGTTTGAAGATATCACAGAACAAAAAAAAATGGAAAGAGTTATTGTTCAGGCAAAAGAAGAAGCTGAAAAAGTGAATATGGCCAAATCAAGTTTTTTGTCTAAGATGAGTCATGAACTGCGTACGCCGCTGAATGGAATTCTGGGTTTTGCTCAGTTATTGGAGATGGATGAATCTTTAAATGAACAACAGCGTGATTTTGTACAGGAGATTTTAAGTGGAGGAAGCCATTTACTAAGTTTAATTAATGATATTTTAGACGTGTCAAGAATAGAAACAGGAAATTTAAAGATTTCTGTAGAGGAAGTTCATCTTTTAACTGTCATCAAGGAATGTATCAATATTGTACAACCATTGGCTAAGAAGAAGAATATTAGTATTTATAGCCAACTGGATCAATGGGAAGATATGATGGTTCTTGCTGATCCTATACGCCTTAAACAAATAGTGCTGAATCTACTTGATAATGCTATTAAATACAATCAAGAAAATGGAAAAGTCATCGTTTTCTGTCGTTTACAAGAGAATAAGCAGTACATTCATATCGTAGATACAGGTGTGGGTTTTTCTGTAGAGGAATATACTAAAGTGTTTGTTCCATTTTATCGAATTGAAAATACAAAAGAAGAAGGTACAGGGATTGGGTTATCTTTAGTTAAACAGCTGGTGCATCTAATGGGTGGGGAGATTAATGTAACAAGCAATAAAGGAACAGGAAGTGAGTTTTGTTTTAGCCTTCCTCTTCCAAATGATTCAAAGACTGTCATACAATGGGGTGAACAAACTGAATTTCCTCCAACAAATAATAGGAAGGAAGATAACTATCGTTTGCTATATATTGAAGATAACGACTCCAACTTGCACTTAGTAAGTAACATCATTAAATCTCAGCCTTCCTATACGCTCTTATCAGCTCGTACAGGAAAAGAAGGAATAGAAATTGTAGCAAACGAAAAAATAGATTTGGTTCTTCTTGATATTAACCTCCCAGATATTAATGGATATGAAGTATTTGAAATTTTAAAAGCAGGCAAAGAAACGAAAGATATTGCTGTCATCGCTGTAAGTGCGAATGCAATGCCAAAGGATATTCAATATACATTGGATAAAGGATTTGATAACTATTTAACAAAGCCCATTCATGTACAAGAGTTTTTGACAATCCTAAGTGAAACGCTAAACAATACAATTAATCAAAATATTCCAGATCATAAAATTTTAAGTACAGGACCACATGGCGAGGAAGCTACCTCAGCAAAAACACTGCGGTTATCTCTGAAAGAGCTAAAAAAAATTAAGAAAAAAAAATATAAGGCTGCTATTGCTATGCATTATACTGGAAGTGATTGGTCAAGGTCTCAATTGGAAGGAATGCAAACTACTTTTGAGAAAATGGGCATTGAGGTAGTAGCGGTGACAAATGCAGAATTTAAATGGAAAAAGCAAGTAGCCGATATTGAAAGCATTTTAGCCAAAAAACCGGATATCCTGGTGAGCATTCCAGTTGATCCAGAATTGACTGCAAGTGTATATCAAAAAGCAGCCCAAGCTGGTGTAAAGCTGGTGTTTATGGACAATACACCGAATGGTTTGCAGCATGGGAAAGATTATGTAAGTATTGTTTCTGCTGACAATTATGGAAATGGCATTGAATCGGCCAATATCATGGCTGAGAAATTAGATAGAAAAGGTAAGGTTGGGATTATCTATCATGATGCTGATTTTTTTGCAACCAAACAAAGAACGGAAGCATTTGAAAAAACTATAAAGGAAAAGTACCCTAACATTCAAATTGTCGATCGCAAGGGAATTACTGATTCGAATGATGGAGAAAAAGTGGCATCTGCTATGATTGCTGAACATCAGAATTTAAATGGTATTTTTGTTGTATGGGATGTACCGGCTGAAGGAGCTCTGAGGGCAACTCGTACGGCAAAAAAAAGCAATTTAGTCATTACGACAATGGATTTGGGTATGAATGTCGCCTTGGAAATTGCACAGGATGGACCTATTAAAGGACTAGGTGCCCAGCTACCATACCAGCAAGGAGTCGCCGAAGCGATTCTAGCGGGGTATGCCCTACTTGGAAAACAAGCGCCACCCTATGTAGCCGTTCCGTCTCTAAAAGTAATGAAAGAAAATGTAATTGATGCTTGGCAGCTCGTTTATAATGAAGATGCTCCAGATATTATTCAAAGTGTTGCGAAATCAAGAAACGCTAGGGAAAAGGGGGAACAACAAGATGAAAGTATTGATCGCAGACGATGATGTTACCTCAAGAAAATTGTTAAGGTACTTTATTGGGAGTTTATCCAAATATAAAATTGTTGGAGAGGCCGCCAACGGTGAAGAATTGATACACTATGTTACGAAAGAAAAACCGGATCTTGCTTTAGTCGATATCGGAATGCCCTTATTGAATGGGATGGAAGCAGTTAAAGCATGTAAAGAACTTTTCCCGACTTTACAAGTTATTTTTATTACTGGTCATGATAATTATGCACTTGAGGCATTTAACGTAAAGGCAGTAGACTATATTTTAAAGCCAATTGATAGAAATCGTTTATATGGTGCTTTAGAGAGAGCCTCCCAAGTGTCTATTTCACTAGTCGATAAAGAACATTCATTTAAAAAGGATTTAATGATTAAACAGCAGAAAAATATAATTTTTATTCCATTAGAAGAAATTATCTTTATTGAAAGACTTGATCGGAAATCTGTCATTCATACTAAAAATGGTAAATTCGAGACAAATGAAGCTTTAACTAGCTTGGAAGGTGCCGTTGATTCTAGGTTTATGATATCTCATAGATCTTATATTATAAATGTGGAACTTTTAACAAGAATCGAAGCAACGGGTCAAATGTATAAAGCCTATTTTAAAGATTATAAGGAAACTGCAAGGATTTCCAAGCATAAAGTAGACAATCTGCAAAGGTACAAATTATTATAAAACATAGAGCTCAGCAATAAGTGCTGAGTTTTTTAATTTGTTGTTTTTTTGTTTATATGGATAAAAACGACGCTTAAAAGGAAATTTAAAGAGTTTGAACCTCAGAAAATGTTGTCTGAATCCAATTAGACAATATTTTTGTATGCGATTACAATTCTGTTATAGAGAAAAACAAGAAAAGAGAGTCGTAAAATGGTGCGAATAATAGATGTAGCAAAAAAAGCAAATGTTTCAACTGCTACGGTGTCAAGAGTGCTAAGTAAACCTAACACTGTAACGGAAGAAACGACGGAGAAAGTGTTACAAGTGATTAAAGAATTAAACTATCAGCCAAATGCATTAGCTCGTCAGTTAAGAACATTAGAAACCAAAACCATTCTAGTCATTGTACCTGATATAACAAATCCTTTTTTTTCTAAGGTATTAAGAGGAATTGAGTCTGTAGCGGTCATAAACGGATATCAAGTTCTGCTTGGGGATACGGGCAATGATTTGGAAAGAGAAAATGGGTATTTAAACATACTTCTCCAAAAAAAAGCTGATGGAATGGTTTTACTAACGGCGAGAATGAAATCGAAGAACATTGAGGAAATGGCGCTCAAATATCCTGTAGTTTTGGCATGTGAATATATAGAAGGTTCAGCCATCCCCACCGTTTCTATTAATAATATCAGCGGAGCTCAAAAAGCAACAGAATATTTGGTTAAGCTGGGACATAAAAGAATAGGATTTATATCAGGTCCTCTAGGTGGAGTGATAGGCCAGGATCGATTAAAAGGGTTTTATCAGACAATGGCACGATACAACCTGACAGTTGAGTCTGTTCTAGTGCAGGAGGGTAATTTTTCTTATGAAAGCGGTTTTAATATAATGAATCAATTTTTGGGTCTTAATCATCCTCCAACAGCCGTGTTTGCAGCAAATGATGAGATGGCATTTGGAGCTATAAATGCTATTTCTTCAAAAGGATTAAGTGTTCCACATGATATTTCCGTAGTAGGATTTGATGATATAAAATTTTCATCTATTTTCAAACCGACTCTTACAACCATCTCACAGCCAGCTTATGAGATGGGCACGATGGCAATGAAATTACTTATAAAGTTGATGAATAAGGAAGAAATTGAAAGACATCAATACCTAATGGAAGATCAGCTTATCATACGTGATTCATGCTCAACACATATTTCATAAAGGAATAAGAGTTCTTTTGAAAATGTATCTGATGATTTAAATCTTCTTGTTTTTTAAAAATTAAGATGTAATCGATTACAAATGGTTTGGAAAAGAATTATTTAATATCCGATTAAAAAGGGATTTTTAGTTTAGATTTCTGATAAGTACAAGTACAGGTAGTAAAAACACCTTCTTCTTATAATAAATTTAAAAATACAGTCTTTGTCTACAATGATTTGTAATCGATTACATGTATTTTGGTTCAATTATTTCTTATCTAAATAATTTAGGGAGGTGATGAAATCCCAGTATTAATACACTATGCACTCATAAGGAATCTTTAAAGATAGGAGAGAAACCATGAAACTAGGATATCAGACAAATACGTGGGGCGGGGTAGTAGGGCATCCTGCCGGAGTCACTTCGATAAAAGACCTTTATTACCTTGCAAATGGATCAACAGAAGAAGCTTTAAAAGATATTGCAGAAGTTGGATATAAAGGATTTGAAATGTTTGACGGAAATCTAATGGAATTTAAAGATAGAAAAGAAGAATTTAGAGCATTGCTGAACCGTTACTCTTTAGACTTTATTGGAGTTTACACTGGAGGGAATTTTATTTTCCCGGATATTTTGGAAGAGGAATTATTAAAAATTGATGAAGTTGCGGCTCTTGCTTCTGAACTAGGAGCGCAGCATCTAGTAATTGGCGGAGGAGCTATCCGTGCGAATGGTATTTTAGAAAGTGATTACGCTGATTTAGGCAATGCTCTTAATCGAGTAGTAGTAATTGCGGAGAAATATAATCTTATTCCAAGCTATCACCCGCATTTAGGAACAAACGTAGAGGCTCCAGACCAGCTGGACAAATTAATGGCACTAACAACGATTAATTTATGTCCGGATACAGCGCATATCGAAGCAGGTGGAGGGAATCCGGTAGAAGTAATTAAAAAATATGCAGATCGCATTAAATATATTCATTTCAAAGATTATTATAATGGAGAATTTCTTCCTTTAGGAGAAGGACATCAAAAGTTTGATCAGATGATCCAAGTGCTGGATGGAATTGGGTATAATGAATGGCTTACAGTAGAATTAGATAGCTATAATGATCCGAAAAAAGGAGCAGAAATCAGCTTTAACTTCTTATTAAGTTTTGAAACGGCAAATAAGTCTTAAGGTCAAGAAGAAAGTAGCAGAGATAATATATTAGGAACTTGAAGCCTAATTTACCATAACGATATAGCAGATGTTATTTAAAAGATAGTAGATCGGAATAAATAGACTACTTTCATAGGAGGAGAATAAAAATGAAAAAGTTAAACGTAGGTATGATTGGCGGAGGATTTATGGGGAAGGCGCATGCACTTGCTTATGCAGGTATGCCAATGTTTTTTTGGCCAGCGCCAGCAATTCCTCAACGACATACAGTCGTTGATGTGACCGAAGAGTTAGCAAAAGATGCAGCGGAACGTTTAGGATTTGAAAACTATTCATCTGATTGGAGAAAGGTAGTAGAAGATCCTGAAATTGATATTATTGATATTGTAACACCAAATGACTCTCATGCAGAGATTGCCATTGCAGCTGCCAAAGCAGGTAAACATATCATTTCAGAAAAACCGTTAGCACGAACTGCAGCAGAAGCAAAAACAATGCTTGATGCAGTAAAAGAAGCAGGCGTTAAACATATGGTCGCATTTAACTATCGCAGAACACCAGCCGTTGCTCTAGCAAAAAAATATATTGAGGAAGGAAGAATCGGAAAGATTTTAAACTTCCGAGGTACGTACCTGCAAGACTGGTCTGCGGATGCTAACTCGCCTTTATCATGGCGCTTCCAAAAAGAACGAGCTGGTTCAGGTGCATTAGGTGATATTGGAACACATGTGATTGACTATGCAAGATATCTTGTGGGTGACATTTCAGAGGTAATGGCTGTTGCAAAGACATGGATTGGTGAAAGACCGATTCAAAGTGGTGCTGTAGATAAACTAGGAACTGTAAAAGCAGAAGCTGATGTACCAAAAGGCAAAGTTGATGTAGACGATGAGTTTTCAACTTTAATTAAATTTGATAACGGCGCAGTTGGAAGTATTGAAGCGACTCGTAATGCCTGGGGCCGCAACAACTTCTTAACATTTGAAATTCACGGAGAGAAAGGTTCATTATACTTTAACTATGAACGCCGTGATGAGCTTCAAGTATGTTTCTCCGATGATCCAAGTGATAGCCGCGGATTCAGAACGGTTTATACAGGACCTGCACATCCATATGGAGAAGGTCTATGGCCAATCCCGGCATTAGGAATTGGGTACGGGGAAACAAAAATTATTGAAACATATGATTTCCTCAAATCAATCGCTGAAGATACAAGCGTATCACCAGATTTTGAAGACGGTTATCAAATCGCCGTTATTTCAGATGCTATCCTTGAATCAGCTGAAAAAGGTGTATGGATTAATCTTACAGAAAATTTAGTGAAAGCTTAAATAATAGTTTAGTAGTGGCTAGTCCTAGTAGACTAGCCTTTATTAGAAATAGAGTTGTTGATTTGTGATTCGGATCAATAGAGGCAAGTCAGCAAGCGGCTATAAAGGTTTGAATTCTTTTTTGAGCTACTACGTAAGTAACAGAAATCATGGAAAATACAGTTTATTAAGGTGGAGAAAGAAATGGAAAAAATAAAAGTTGGAGTTATTGGGACAGGATTTATTGGGCCTACTCATATTGAGGCTATCAGAAGACTCGGTTTTGTAGAAGTAGTTGGATTAGCAGAACATGGGCAGGAAGTAGCAGAACAAAAAGCGGTTGAACTTGGAATTCGGAAAGCTTATGGGGATTATCGTGATATGTTAAAAGACAGTGAGATTCAAGTTGTTCATAACTGTACACCTAATCACCTTCACTTTCAAATTAATAAAGAAATTATTCAAGCAGGCAAACATGTGTTATCGGAGAAACCATTAGCTATGTCTAGTGAAGAGTCTGCTGAGCTATTGAAATTAGCTAAAGAGCACCAGGTCGTACATGGTGTAAACTTTAACTACCGCCAATTTCCGATTGTAAAGCAATTAGAAACAATGATCAGAAACGGTGAGTTAGGGAAAGTCAACTTAGTGCACGGAAGTTATTTACAAGACTGGTTATTGTTCGAAACAGACTTTAATTGGCGTTTAGCTCCTGAAGTCGGAGGGAAATCACGAGCGGTAGCGGATATCGGTTCTCATTGGTGTGATACAGTTCAATATGTAACAGGTAAAAAAATCGTCGAAGTTTTTGCTGATCTAGCAACTGTTATACCAGTAAGAAAAAAATCTACTTCTCAAGGCTCTACTTTTGGGGGACAAAAAGGACAAGAAGAAGCATATGAAGATGTTCCGATTAACACAGAAGACTACGCATCTGTTCTTGTACGTTTTGAAGACGGGGTAAAAGGCTTATTTACTGTGTCTCAAGTAAGTGCAGGGCGAAAAAATAGGCTAAGCTTCGAAATCGCTTGCAGTCAAAATTCTGCTTTTTGGAATCAAGAAGAACCAGAAAAGCTGTGGATTGGCTATCGAGATCAACCAAATCAAACTCTTCTTGCAGATCCTACTTTATTTAATCCTGAAGCAAAATCGTCCATTCATCATCCGGGAGGCCATAATGAAGGCTGGCCAGATGCGTTAAAAAATGGGTTGTTGAATTTCTATACATTTATTCGGGAAGGTAAAAACCCTTTAAGTGATAAAGCCACTTTCGCAACATTTGAAGATGGACATATGTCCATGTGCATTACCGACGCCATTTTAGCAAGTCATGAACAACAAAAATGGATGAAAGTGAAGGTAAAGCAGGAGGTACGTGCATGAAATTAGGGGTGTTTACAGTTCTTTATCAAAACTTGCCTTTTGAAGAGATGCTGGACAAACTATGTGAAATGGGTGTAGAGGCCGTTGAATTGGGCACAGGCAATTATCCAGGAAACAGTCATTGTAATCCGGATGAATTACTAGAGAACTCAGAGAAATTAAAAACATTTCAAGCTGCCCTTACAAGTAGAGGACTTACAATAAGTGGTCTAAGTTGTCATGGCAATTTACTGCATCCAAATAAGATGGTTGCCAAAAAGGCTCATGATGTGTGGAGAAAAACAGTTTTATTAGCTGAGCGTTTAGAAGTGCCGGTGATTAACGGATTTTCTGGGTGCCCAGGCGATCACCCAGGTGCCAAAAATCCGAACTGGGTAACCTGTTCTTGGCCGCCGGAATATACGGAAATCCTAGATTGGCAATGGAATGAAGTAGTCATTCCTTACTGGAAAGAGGAAGTGAAATTTGCAGAGTCACACGGTATCCATCAAATTGCGCTTGAAATGCACCCGGGTTTTGTTGTGTATAACCCTGAAACCCTATTTAAATTAAGAGAGCATGCTGGGCAAAGTATTGGAGCTAATTTTGATCCAAGCCATTTGATTTGGCAAGGGATTAATCCAGTAGAAGCCATTAAAAAACTTGGTCGAGAAGAGGCTATCTTTCATTTTCATGCAAAAGATACGTATTTGGATCAGGCAAATATTAGTGTTAATGGAGTATTAGATACAAAACATTACAGTGATACTTTGAATCGTTCGTGGACATTTAGATCCGTAGGATATGGTCAAAACGAAAAAGTATGGAAAGATATGGTGAGTGCGCTTCGTGCGGTGGGATATGACTATGTGATATCCATTGAACATGAAGATATGCTAGCTTCGTTAGATGAAGGATTAAGTAAGGCCATCTCTTTATTAAAAGGCGCACAATTTAAAGAACAATTAACTGAAATGTGGTGGGCGTAACAGTATATTTCCTATATAGTTAATGATAAATACCCAGATGGGTATTTATCATTAAACATTGAAGAGACCCATCTAATGAGTAAATATGACTGTCAGCAATGTTAAATATATAATTTTGAGGTGATTAAAATGAATGCGATTTCAAAAAGAGAGCAAAACACCAAAGGTCTTCCATCAGCAATGATTTGGGGCTATATCGCAACTCTAATTTTTATGGTAGGAGATGGTCTAGAACATGGTTGGCTTTCACCGTATCTTATTGAACATGGCTTAACCGTTCAACAATCTTCTACTCTCTTTGCAGCATACGGGGCTATATTAGCAATCGCCTCCTACTTTTCGGGTGTCCTTACAGAAGCATGGGGCCCGAGAAAGGTTATGATAGCAGGCTTGGTTATCTGGTTAGTTGGTCAAGTTCTTTTTATTGAATATGGTCTAAAACCACATAATTATGCAGTTATGTTACCGACTTATGCTATTCGAGGATTTGGTTATCCTTTATTTTGCTACTCGTTTTTAGTTTGGGTTACTTATCGCAGTCCTGACCGTATTTTAGCTACGGCAATAGGGCTATTTTGGGCAGCATGGAGTGGCGGTCTTTATGTTGTTGGAAGTTATTTTCCAGCTTATATGATTCCGAAAATCGGATATATCGGATTAATGTGGAGTGCGGTCGTATGGGTGTTAATCGGTGGACTAATTGGAGTTGTTGTTGTAAAAGGCCAAGTACATGAACGTGAGGGTAATGGCAAGGAAAAATTGAAAAGTTTACTCAGTGGACTAACTATTTGTATTGAAAAGCCAAAAATTGCAATAGGAGGAGTTGTTCGTATAATAAACTCGACCGGTGTAGGTGCTCTTCCAATCTTTTTCCCTCTATACTTATCCTCTGAATATGGATACAGTACAGAAGAATGGTTACAAGTATGGGGAACTATGTGGGTGGCCAATATCTCTTTTAACTTAGTCATTCCCTATATCAGTGACAAATGGTTAGGGTGGCGAAAGACAATTATGTGGATTGGCAGTTTCGGTTGCGGTGTAATGACTCTAGTTATGCTTTATACTCCTCAAATGTTTGGGCATAATTTCTGGGCATTAACTGTGGTGGGCATATTTTTTGGAATCGTTCTATGTGGTTATGTACCACTCTCTGCTCTAGTCAGTTCATTAGCACCTGAAAAGAAAGGCTCAGCTATGGCTATTGTAAGTTTTGGGGCTGGAATGTCTTACTTTATTGCACCTGCAATTGTAGGAACATTCATTGGTAGCATGGGTGTACACGGAGTCATGTGGATATTTGCTAGTTTGTATTTTGTTAGTGCTATTTTGATGGTATTTATGAAATTGCCAAGTGAAGAAAAACAAAACAAGAGCAGTTATTCATCTGAGAAACAAGTCGGTTGAAAGTAAGGACAATCAATATGGCAGACAGGCTTTTATACTGTTTTAACGAAGTACTTAAGTGAATAAATGTCATATAACAAACATAATAAAAAAGTCCATGAAATTCAAATAATTTCATGGATTTTTTTATTTTCCTAATGGACAAGTTAACAGGTGAATTTTTTAGAGATATTAGCAATGTATGGGGTATTTTATACTTCCATTTAAAGAACCTCTGCCTAAAGGGTATGAATCGAATGAGATAATTGCAGAACTAAAATATCCATCGTATTAAGGTTGTTCATATGCAAAATTAATAAATAATTCTTCTTTCTTAGCCCTGCTGCTCTAATTCTTAGTCAGCGATCTCCTCCACATTTAATAAAGCAATTACCTATTTGCTCTTGTAGAGTAAAGCTCTCTTTTTTGATGTGTTTCTTCTTTTGATGATAAAGAAAGAAGAAATACGCTCTAAGATTGTAGCTAAAGCTAGAATAGGCACAGTAACCTTAATTATGGTACCAAAATTACTTGCTGTATCAACTGATAAAAGAAACGATCCAATTATAACTATATACAAAATTATCGAAGTGACTAATGAAACTATTGATACCTTTAATGCATTTTAAAAAAAGTTCCCATCTAACTGACCGTTTTCGGTGCCTATTAACAGAAAATCAGTAGGATATTTAAGTAAATGGAGAGAAGAAATTGTGAATAATTGAAACAAATAGGCAGATTTAATCAGTCTTCAAATGTGCCTATATTTTTTTGACTCTTATTGTTGAATAACAATCTCCATCTAAGATAAATCGTACTTATTATTGAAGATACGTCTTATAATAGACATTGTAAATCTAACCAATAATAAGGAAAAAGAGAGAGAATAAAAAGTGGTTGTCCAATTCCATCCATTTTTATATTTAATAAGGCGTGTATTTTTTTCTAGCCACAGCTCAGCAATAGTCATAGGTATACTGAAATACAGAACTTTTAAAAGGCACTGAATGATGCGGGAATCCTTAGTTAGTTGATTATAAAAGACACAAGTAATTGGGAAAAGTATGTAATCAAACAACACGCTTGTTTTAACTTGTCTTGGAAATCGGGTGGGATATTGAACATAGCCTCTTTTTACAATCAGATTATCGACCAATGATGCATAGTAACTTTTTATAAAGAAAACAAGGAGTCATTCCTTTGCAAGTGGTTTTTTTATTAAATATATAAAAGAACTAATACCAAAGAGATAAAGGACTTTTATAAGGTTTATTTCAAATTTTCGACCCAATGTTTAGCACCTCCACAAAGATAGTTTATCTTTGATGTAGGAGGTTATACTAAGGAAATTCCAATTTTAGATCAGTAAACAGTGAATAAGCAAGGTTCTATTTTGATATAAAATTGTTTCCTGGTTATGAACATTTTCACTTAAATTAACGGGTAGCAAATGCTTAATATATACAATCGCTTTCTCACTTATTTGAAATACAAACGGTCACCGTGACTCTAGACAAGCTGGCGAGAAGGTTTGCTCTTTAGTTTTCTTGACGGATTGGCTTATACCCGTGCTGGAGCTGGACATTCTATAAAATATAAAAGAATAATCACAGGGACAGCTCTACTTTTTCAAAGAGGAAAGGATCCGTCCCTGTGATTAAAAACTTATTTTCTTTTGAGAAGCCAGTCTTGAAAATCGGTGGCAACTACTCTTTCACCTGTGATTCCCTCTGCAGCAGCTGAGGCTAAAAAAACAATCGGCTCGGCCATAACCCTTGGATCTAATAGCTGGAATTTTGATTCAATCTCTTTTCGAACTTCGTCCGGAATCATCCCGGTAGTAGTGGCACCACCCGGTAAAAGCATATTCACCATAATTCCATATTCTTTTAAATCTTCGGCCATTATATATGAGAGTGATTCAGTGGCTGCCCTCGATGGTCCATAAGGTACAAAACCCTTTCTTTTCATAGTCTCATGATTCATAGAAATATTAATCATTCGCCCATGACCTTGTTCCATCATTAAAGGAGCAAACCCTCGAGCTACTAAAAAATATCCTGTGAGATTGATATCAATTAAATCTCGAAACCCTTCTGGTGTTACTTTGAAAAATGGCTGAGGCTCGACTAAAAAACGCGGGTTTACTGTCCTCATCCCAATTCCCGCATTATTGACGAGAACATCGAGTTTCCCCCATTCTCTTTTCACCCATTTGACCGCGTTATTGACGGATTGTTCTGATCGAACATCTAAAGGAATTCCAACAGCAGAATAACCCTCGCGCTTTAATTTCTCTACTGCTTGATCCAATTTAGTTCCACCTCTAGAAGCTAACGCCACCGTGGCTCCAGCTTGAAGCAAAGCCTCCGCCATGGAAAATCCTAGGCCGCTTGAAGCACCTGTTACGAGTGCATGGATATTTCTTAACTTTTTTGTGTCCATTGGTATTTTCCCTCCGAAATGTTATTAAACCACTGACTGATACAGTATTCTAGGTAATCATCACTTTATACGAAATTTCTTTAAAAAGCAAAGCTATGATAAAAGAGTAGTGAACTTAAATTGCTAAAGAGGCAGTTTAGCTTAAATACATTTCTTCATAAAGTTAAAAAAGAAAATTTCCCTAATTTCTTATTTATAATTGCTTAACGTTGATTCGAGAATATTAAACTTCGCTACCTGCTAATTGAATTCTACTTCATATGGAGACCTTTAAATTAAAGTGTTTCCTTTCTTCTGACAGACTTATTAAATTTCGAAAACAATCAATGCAATCATCTTTTCGTATAGAAAACTTATTAAGAAACATGCATTAGAAAAACTATAAATCATATATATGAGATATCCCGTTTGAATGTTTGAGGAGGATATTATGAAACCTATGTTACCTAGTGAAAAACATTTCGGTAATTTAGAACTAGTTTATGCGTTTTATGGGGCTATGCCTACAGGTGTTACTGTTTCAGAAACCGGTCGTATATTCATTTGCTTTCCGAAATGGGGAGACGATGTTAAATTTACAGTGGCGGAAATTGTTCAGGGTAAATTGCAGTCCTATCCTAATTTACAAACCAATTTGGTTAACTCCGAAAACATCACAATGACTTTCATCAGTGTCCAAAGTGTAGTTGCTGATGGAAGGGGAACGCTTTGGATATTAGATACAGCAGCACCCAATTTTTCTGAACCTATTAAGGGGGGAGCGAAATTAGTCGCTGTTGATTTAGAAACCAATACAATAAGAAAAGTATATACCTTTACAGAAGATGTTGTTCTACCTACAACTTATCTGAATGATGTCCGTTTTGATTTTCGTGTTGGAAAAGCAGGTTATGCCTATATAACAGATTCTTCTTCAAAAGGACTAGGAGCTATTATTGTCGTAGATTTATCAAATGGAAACGCGTTTAGACGGTTAAATGGAGCAAAATCAACTTCACCCGATCCCTATTTTTTACCGAAGGTAGAAGGTGAAATTTTGATGAATAGAAACATAGATGGCTCAACTTCCCCATTTAGATTGGCTTCTGATGGAATAGCGATTTCTCCCGATGGCAAAGTTTTATTTTTTTGTCCACTAACCAGTCGTCATCTTTTCTCGATTCCAACAGAAGTTCTAAGGAACCGAACTATACCAGATAAAGATTTAATTTATCATGTGGAGTATTGGGGAGAAAAAGGTGCTTCTGATGGAATGATCACCGATGCAAAGGGAACTGTTTATGCTGGAGATTACGAAAACAACAGTATTCGTAAGATATTTCCAAATGGTATAATGGAAACTATCGCACATGATCCGAGAATTTTGTGGCCGGATACTTTTTCAATCGGTCCGGATCAATATTTGTATGTCATTGTGAACCAATTACATCGACAGCCTAGATTTCATTATGGAAAAGACTTACGAGAGAAACCTTATAGTTTACTTCGTATCAAAATTGATGAATTTCCTGCTCCAACCTTTTCATCATAAAAATAGTCAATTAATTGTTTTCATTATATAGTGTAAAACAAACACGAGTAAGCAAGAAGTATTAGCTTTATTTACTTCTGCCAAATAACATCAAAATGGTTTAATAGAAACAGTTTATTTGGTTAGTGTTAAAATGCTCCAAGGATTTTTTTATAATATCGGTAGATTCAATGCTGTATTGATATTATTTAAATCCAAACCGATCTGTTCGTTTGTATCCCAAACATTGTAATCCTTATAAGCTTATTTAATAACATGAATACCGCATATATATCTAGTCAACATAATGGATTTTATGGATAGTCATAACCCAAAGTAAGAGACATAAAATACAATAAGGAACTATCAGTCTGATCTTTCCTTAAGAAAAAACAATCCAACTCCCACGGATTGTTTTTTCTCTTTTTATATAAACGATTAATTTTTTTACATATTGAGCAAACTACCCAAGATGGATGAATCATCACTTTACGACTACCTTTCAATAAACAGAAAAACCACTGATTAGGCCCAGTGGTTTTTCTGTTTTTACGCTGTATAAGATATACAAAGTTAGTTTCTATAGAGTTTGCTTAACAGTTATCAAAAAATAGAAACACTACATACTATACGCGTAAGTT
>NZ_JAWRXD010001362.1:0-244 GCF_046535215.1 Priestia sp. SIMBA_032
GTTGAAGGACAGCTGCTAATTTCCATGAAAGGTAGATTGCATCTCCAATTCCTGTGTTCATTCCTTGTCCGCCCGCAGAACTATGAATATGGGCTGCATCTCCACTTAGACAAATGCGCCCCTGTCGGAAACGACTTGCTACTCTGTGATGAATCTGCTATGTCGAGAACCAATTTATACCCTCAATCTGAACACCACATGTTCGTTGAATAAAAGCGTGAATGTTTTCAGCTTTTACATCGTT
>NZ_JAWRXD010001363.1:0-244 GCF_046535215.1 Priestia sp. SIMBA_032
GTTGGTCTTTAAAAAAGGATTGATACTTTCCGACTGAAAATTGGAGAGTGCACCCTGCACCAAAAAAGTATTGGCCTGGTTTTGGGGGTCAAAGGACCAATCCAGGGTAAATGGCCCGTTGTCCATCAGTTTGGCATCGATGTCGATGTTTACTTTGCCCTCACCTTTGGAATGCAGGTTCTTGATGGTCGCCTCGATGTCCGCAAAGCTCAGCTGCTCGGGGTCCACGTCCGCTTCCAAACGC
>NZ_JAWRXD010001364.1:0-244 GCF_046535215.1 Priestia sp. SIMBA_032
TCCGCTTCAAATCCGCCTTTTTTATTTTTTTGCGCACTTGTAAAGGTCGGTCCGAAGTTTGTAGAAGAATATGATGTTACGTTTTTCTCTACAGTTTTCAATCCATCAATAATTGTGTTATCTGCTGGATCACGATTTGATGCAAGTGCCATTTCTACATCCATCCAGCGTAAATTATTTTTCAAAACAAGATGTTGTACTTTTCTTAGTTCATCTTGTATATTTCCTGCATTTGAATATAAAG
>NZ_JAWRXD010001365.1:0-244 GCF_046535215.1 Priestia sp. SIMBA_032
GATCGACTCGTGTTCGAAACCGCCGCATTACGGGGTGGGTGGGCGGAGCCCGACGTTCGGAGCCGCAGTCGATGGATGTTTCACGTGAAACGTTGCGGCAGTTGCCGGGGTGCCCGTAAAGTGTGGCTGCCTTGTAAAGCCGGGCGCCTGCAGTCGCGTTGTGAGGTGTCGGCGCGAAGGGGAGAGCGTCACCGCACGTTCTCTGGCTCAGAGGGAGAGGTGGAACGTCACTCGCAGCTGTGGT
>NZ_JAWRXD010001366.1:0-244 GCF_046535215.1 Priestia sp. SIMBA_032
GGCGCTACCGCGCAGCGCCGCAGTCGCGCCGGAAAACAGGATCGTCCCATTTCCTCGCGCGACCATCCGCCGTGCGGCCGCCTGCGCAACGAGCAACCCCGCCAAACAACCAACTCGCCAGCATCGCTCGAAATCGGCAGGATCAATGTCGAGGACGTTGGCCCGCTCGAAAGCACCGGCATTGAACACGACAAGGTCAGGCTCGCCCAGATCGCGGTCAACACTAGCGAAAATGCGAGCGACG
>NZ_JAWRXD010001367.1:0-244 GCF_046535215.1 Priestia sp. SIMBA_032
ATTTCCAACGTTAGATGATGCAATGCAATGGATTTCTGAAAATATGGAACAAGTTACAGACGTTTTAGCGCAATAAAAAAACAGGCTTATGCAAGCCTGTTTTTTGTTTCTTTCACATATGTGTTTAAAAATTGATCGATGGCTGCTTCGTACTCTTCTTTATTTTCGTTATAAGAGCAAGCGTGTGCACCGTGTTCTGCAATATAAAGTTGCTTATTATTTTCTTTCGCTTCATATAACGCTT
>NZ_JAWRXD010001368.1:0-244 GCF_046535215.1 Priestia sp. SIMBA_032
CTGATATGTAACGCCTGTTTTCCAAACTTCTAACATTTTCGCAGAAATTTTATTTTCTAAACCGTGTGCTCCAAAGACCCCTAACGCAACAGATAGCCCCGCTGCAATACAACCTAGTAAAAAGAAAATTTTCATCTTAATTCCCCTTTTTTACCTTTATCATAAGCAATTTTTTCATATAAGCCAAACGATTTAATTCTTAAAAATCAAATAAAGAATTACCATTTGCACCTTCTTCTTTTAT
>NZ_JAWRXD010001369.1:0-244 GCF_046535215.1 Priestia sp. SIMBA_032
GTGAGAGGAAGATGTCCTCCATGAAAGTCCGCCTCGTATCGGCTGGGGCAATATTCAGTGCCTTCAACCGAAGGGTGATCGTGGTTGGATGGCAATCCAGTTGCTTCGCAATGGTGGACAACGACAGTCCAACACTGTTCAGGCGGATAATGTCCGCATCTGAGGCCTTGCGATTTGCTCGATAAACATTAGACATGAGAACTCCACTCCCTAAAAATAACCTCTAGTTTGCCATTACTAGAGT
>NZ_JAWRXD010001370.1:0-243 GCF_046535215.1 Priestia sp. SIMBA_032
CGAGCTGGTCGACCTGCGACGCGGAGACGACGGCTTCGACGGGGCCGTGGTGGGGCTGGGCGCCCTCGGTGTCGTGACCGAGGTGACCCTGGACATCCGGCCGACCTACGACGCGCGCCAGCGGCTCTTCGCCGGGCTGCCGTGGGAGGCGGTGCTCAGCCGGTTCGACGAGGTCACTTCCGCCGCCTACAGCGTCAGCCTCTTCACGACCTGGCAGGAGGAGACGGTCTCCCTGGCCTGGCT
>NZ_JAWRXD010001371.1:0-243 GCF_046535215.1 Priestia sp. SIMBA_032
CGTTCTCGGCGAAGATCGACGCCGCCTCGGCCCGCTTCTTGCTCTCGCGGGCAAGCACTTTGAGGACGTCATCGTCGGTCAACTCACGTGCCGTCTTGCCGGAGACCTCTTCGGCACCGATCGCGGCGAGGACCATTCGCAGCGTCCCGGTGACGAGGGATTCCTTGGCTTTCATGGCGGTGGTCAGATCAGCGCGGATCTGTTCCTTGAGGGTTGACATGTGATCAAAGCTACGCCGACGGG
>NZ_JAWRXD010001372.1:0-243 GCF_046535215.1 Priestia sp. SIMBA_032
GCCGCAGAGGTTCCGCCGGACCCGGGACGCGCCGCACGGTCCGCGCTGGCGTCCGGCGTTCCCGGGTCCGACGGGGTCAGGGCCTCCACCAGGCGGGCGACGCCGCCGGCCGGGGAGGTGAGCATGGGGAGGTCGACGCCGGCCGCCTCCGCGGCAGCGGCCATCGAGGCCTGGGCGAGCACGAGGACCGCTGCAGGCTCGGAGCCGTCGGCCGGTGCCGCAGCGGAGCGGACGGCCTCGGCG
>NZ_JAWRXD010000157.1:0-435 GCF_046535215.1 Priestia sp. SIMBA_032
GGGATGTGCCTTCCGCGACCTCCTACGCGGCCTCGCAGCAGCGGCTGCTGGACTTCGCCCGCCTGACCGCGTCGGAGTGATTCAGGCGGACTAGGTGTGGATCGCGCTGGCTAGACTCGCGCCATGACGACCGACCCGGAGCACCTCGAGCTTCCGCTCGCCGGCGGGGACGTGACGGAAGGCGTCGTCCGGGTGGGGCGCACCGTGCGGCGGCCGGTGAGCGACACATCCACGGTCGTCCGTCGCGTGCTCGCGCACCTGCACGACGTGGGGTTCGTGGGTGCGCCGCGCTTCCTCGGGGTCGACGAGGAGGACCGCGACATCCTCGACTTCGTGGAGGGCGAGGTCGCCGGCCGTCCGTGGCCCGGTTGGGTGGCGGATCCCGAGCGAGTCGCCAGCGTTGCACGCCTCGTGCGAGAGTTCGACGACGCGATG
>NZ_JAWRXD010001373.1:0-243 GCF_046535215.1 Priestia sp. SIMBA_032
TTGTACCTGACCCTCGATAGTGCCAGTGCGTTGTGGCCGACAATCACATGGCGGCTCACCTGGAATGACTGCGCACGCTGGGCTATGGATCTGGGTCAGTTGATTCTGATGTCGCAGAAAGGGTGGGCGGAACGATCATCGAACGGACTCGGTGAGTACTGCGCCGTTCGTCCGGGCGATGCAGCCTAGCCACGCTAGGCTCGGCTTTGCGCGGCGTTCGAAGGTCTGCCTGTCGACGGTGGC
>NZ_JAWRXD010001374.1:0-243 GCF_046535215.1 Priestia sp. SIMBA_032
TTAAATTCCCCTCAATCCATCCCTTCATTACATCATTTGTACCTACTGGAACTGTACTTTTCGTAACAACAATAATATCGTTTGTCGCATATAATCCAATATCTTTACAAGCACTCTGAATATACGTTAAATCCGCCGTCCCATCTAATAAAGATGGTGTTCCAACTGCAATAAATATAAACTCTACATCATCAAATGCCTCTTCTTTATTTGATGTAAAAGTTAAAGCATTATTCTCATATG
>NZ_JAWRXD010001375.1:0-243 GCF_046535215.1 Priestia sp. SIMBA_032
CTCCGAGTAAGCTCGCCGGGTGACGCGCGTCTTACGGCCCCATATCGCCCTGCCGCTCTGGCTCGCAGCGATCCTGTCGCTCGCCGGGGGTGTCGCCTTCATGGCATCATTCCCCGCGCCCGGAATCTGGCCTCTCGCCTTCGTGGCGATCGCGCTGTCGCTCGTCTCGCTGATCGGGCGGCGGCCCGGCGGGGCGCTTCTCGTGGGGCTCGTCTTCGGGGCGGCCTTCTACTTCCCTCACAT
>NZ_JAWRXD010001376.1:0-243 GCF_046535215.1 Priestia sp. SIMBA_032
GGCGAGCCCGACCTGCTGCAATGGATCGATCTGGCGGCGCTGGGCACGATCTGCGACGTCGTCGCGCTGGAGGGCCTCAATCGCGCCCTCGTGGCCCAGGGGCTGCGCGCCATGAGCGGCTGGCAGCAGCCGGGGCTGAAAGCCCTGGCCGACGCGGCCGGCGTGGATGGCGAGGCCAGCGTCTATCATGCCGGCTTCCTGATCGGGCCGCGAATCAATGCGGGTGGCCGGGTGGGACGGTCC
>NZ_JAWRXD010001377.1:0-243 GCF_046535215.1 Priestia sp. SIMBA_032
GTCGCACTGGAGCAGGTTGCAGTAGAGGGAGTTCTCGTCGAGCGGGGGGCACTCGCTGATCAGGCGGTGAACAGCTGCGCCGTCGTCGATTGTCGGGACCCGGAGGCTTGCGGTCTTCCGGGGCCCATCGATATTTTCGGGTGTAATGGTTTAGTCCCAAATCAAATTTGAACTGAATGATACAGGAATCAGGGCAAAATGCAAGTAAGTTGCCGATTTAGAACATTTTTTTAGGATGAGGCC
>NZ_JAWRXD010001378.1:0-243 GCF_046535215.1 Priestia sp. SIMBA_032
GGAGCTGTTCGAGCGCGGGGCGCTGCACCTCGGGGTTCACCAGTTCGATCTGATCCCAATCCGGTGAGGCCGAAAGCAGTGCCGGGTTGTGATCGAGGGCATTCGCAACCTTCGTCTGCCCGGCCTCGGAGGCGGCGAGCCAGGTGACGAATGTCGTCGCGGCCGCCTGCACCTGGGAGCTCGTGCTGACGCCGAGGGCGAGGTCGGGGTCCTTGTACAGCAAGCCCGTGTTGCCCTTGCCCG
>NZ_JAWRXD010001379.1:0-243 GCF_046535215.1 Priestia sp. SIMBA_032
GCCAGCGTTGCCCAAGTCGGTGCATGCGAAGCGCAGGCCGACCAGGGGCCGCTCAGCGGCGAGCAGGAGCTGCTACCTGTACACCAGCTGTTCTTTGCCCAGGCGATTCCGGCACGTCACCACTGGAACCAGTCGGTACTGCTTGAGCCACGGCAGCCCTTGAGCGCCGCAAGCCTGGAACAGGCGCTGCAAACTATGGTCGATCACCATGACGTCTTACGCCTGAGTTTTGCAGCCGCCGAT
>NZ_JAWRXD010001380.1:0-243 GCF_046535215.1 Priestia sp. SIMBA_032
TAACAATGCTAGGGATTGGTGCGATAATTGGTACAGGAGTTCTAGTATTAACTGGATTAGTAGCAGCAAGAGATGCTGGTCCAGCAGTTATTTTTTCATTTATGATTGCAGCAATTGTTTGTGGATTTGCAGCATTATGTTATGCAGAAGTTGCATCTACACTTCCTGTTTCAGGTAGTGTGTACACATATTCGTATGCAACAATTGGTGAGTTTGTTGCTCATTTAATGGGATGGACATTGT
>NZ_JAWRXD010001381.1:0-243 GCF_046535215.1 Priestia sp. SIMBA_032
TCAGTGAGCTCCGCACAGTCACACTCAACATCATCTGCACTTGCTGTTCTGAGTCGCATTCGAACATCAATAGTTTATAATGAGCATAGCTGGTTAATCGACTTGCTCGAAGATGATCTTCGAGTTTATGGCTATGTTGCGTTGTACTAGTTCAAACGCAGGGATATCGCCACTTGGGCTCACTATATGAACACGATGATATCAATCCTCTCCTACCAGTTCTGAGGTGACGTATTCCTAGAT
>NZ_JAWRXD010001382.1:0-243 GCF_046535215.1 Priestia sp. SIMBA_032
TATTAAGTCTGGTGAAACAGATTACTTACACGTCCTCTTCTCATTTGAAGATAACGACCAAGATCAAAATAAATTTCAAGGTGATTCCCTGCAGCTAAACTGGACATTCCATGCTGAGCAAACAGCAGGTGTGGAGAAATAATTTTTAAAAATATATATTACCGGAGGCCTATAAATGAAAAAGAAAAACCGTTTTGTTACTGGAATTGTAACGGCTGGCGTTCTGTTTTCAACTGCTATTCC
>NZ_JAWRXD010001383.1:0-243 GCF_046535215.1 Priestia sp. SIMBA_032
GCAGCGCCTTAGAAAACATTGATCTATTCCCGTCACGAAGTTCTTCTCGCATGTCAACAATCTCTACCGTTGGTAAAGCTTGTTCATTCATACGTTTTTCCATTGTTAGTAGTTCATAAACACCTTTTTTCGCCCTTGCAAACGATTCAAGTGTTGGTGTCGCACTACCAAGAACGATAGGACATTTATGATATTGCCCTCTCCAGATAGCTACATCTCTTGCATGATACCTCGGATTATCTT
>NZ_JAWRXD010001384.1:0-243 GCF_046535215.1 Priestia sp. SIMBA_032
GCTCTCCGACTGATCGAAGGCGATCACGTCGGCACCACGCCGGAACATCTCGAACGAGTGCCGTCCCTGCCCGGCCCCGATGTCGATCGCCTTACAACCCGCTCCGACGCCGAGTCGATCAAAATCAACGGTTAACATCGCTGCCCCCTAGTGCCCGAACGTTTCTGACTGGTTGAACTCATCGATCGCCTGCTGATAATTCTGTGCGGTCTTGGCGGCAACGGCCGACCAACTGTACCGGTC
>NZ_JAWRXD010001385.1:0-243 GCF_046535215.1 Priestia sp. SIMBA_032
GTTCAGCTAAATTCTTTTCATCATGAAGAAGCGCATTACTATTTCGTTCACTTTCTTCTATAGAATGACCATGACCGATTGAACCAGCAAGACACATCGATGTAAATTTCTCATCTTCTTTGCGAATTAATCTCTCAGGCGTCGCTCCTAAGAAGCATGCTCCTTTATAATCAAAAGAAAATACGTAACAATCCGGTTGACCAATGCGAAGTGCTTCTAAAACAAGAGCAGAATCAATCGAAT
>NZ_JAWRXD010001386.1:0-243 GCF_046535215.1 Priestia sp. SIMBA_032
GTTGCTGGCGCTTGCTGGCCTGGCGGGCGAGCATGACGCGGCGTCCGACCACGACCTTGCGTCGCTTGGCGTTCTGCTCCGCCCGGGCGCGCAGGCTGGAGTCGATCTTCTCGACGCGGCGGTAGAGCGTGGCGAGCCAGAGCCGGTAGCCCAGGGCCGCGAGGTGGCGGTGCGCCTGGGGGATCGTCATCAGCTGCGCCTCAATGCAGTCGGTGACGATGCGGTCGATCTCCGGCCAGTCGT
>NZ_JAWRXD010001387.1:0-243 GCF_046535215.1 Priestia sp. SIMBA_032
CTGGACGGATCCGACATCGTCTACGTGGCACGGGTTGCGGTGCCCAAATTGATTGCACTGCGCGTGGATATCGGCACCCGCTTCCCTGCCATGAAAACCTCCCAAGGCAAGGTGCTGTTGGCTGCACTGCAGCCGGGCGAAGCTTTGAGAGCGCTCGCCGAGCCTTCGCGTTCGGGCCTGCCTGTTGAGGAACCGATGGCCGATGTCCAGGTGCTCGATATCTTGGCGGAGGTGCGGTCTCAG
>NZ_JAWRXD010001388.1:0-243 GCF_046535215.1 Priestia sp. SIMBA_032
GTGCTAACATTATTTATAACGGTGTAGAATCTACGTTAAAAGACATTAAATGGTATGAAGACTCTACGCATGTCATTACACTTGATAAACAACGTGACGAGCTACATGAGGATGTATATAACTTCTTGGAGCAACTAGATTGGTAAGATCTAGTTGCCTCTTTTTTTCATAAGGAATTTTTTGTGAAAACTGTAAAAATCATAAGGGGAGTATTGAAGTTTCGCTTTATACATACCGTATCTT
>NZ_JAWRXD010001389.1:0-243 GCF_046535215.1 Priestia sp. SIMBA_032
TGATCGCCAGCACCACCCCACCGCGCGCGGGCAGCTTGTCCAGTCCGACGAAATCGAGCTGCAACCCTTGCGCTTTGACCAGCGACTTCGCGGCGATTTCGAGCGCTCGAAATACCGGTTCCATGGCGGACAGCCTAATTCAGGGTCGCGAACGCGCGGCCCGATTCCCGCGACGTCGAGCACCTGATCCATCGTGTGTTCGGCACTACATCGGTATCCCCGCGGGACGGCGGCGGCGCCGAC
>NZ_JAWRXD010000158.1:0-434 GCF_046535215.1 Priestia sp. SIMBA_032
CGGATCATCGTTAAGTACGATCCTTCTAAAAGTGCGAGCGGTTCTCCCGTTTGAAAGTCTGATAGCATCACAATCCCGTTGATCGTTTTCTTTCCTATCTGTTTATTTTGCGGGACTACCGTTACTATTTTTACTCCAAGCGCCTCAAGCCCTTCCGCTACTGAAGGCATAATTAATGCCGTATTTTGCTCGTTCGCAAATGGTAATGAGCCCCTTATTGGTGTAATCGTTCTTTCTGCGGAAAATTCTTTTAAAGCAAGCGCCGCGTATTCAATAACTTCATTCATATTTACTAAGTTTCTTTGTTCGTTCGCGCTTATGACTAGCATATCTTTCCACCCCCTCCCCTTATCCTAACATAAATCCACGATTCAACTCACCCCGAGATCCTCCCACGAACTTATGAAATTCCCCAACAAAGGCATCCCCCGTTA
>NZ_JAWRXD010000059.1:0-2247 GCF_046535215.1 Priestia sp. SIMBA_032
CATCCATAATGTTCATATCGACAGAGTTACCGCAGTCTTTATTAAAGCGTGAAATTTTCATTTATAAACACCTCATTCTTCAAGTTGAACTTATATTCAACTTATTGTACTTGATATAGGATAAATATTCAATATGTGGGAGCAACATAATTATCTACAAAACCTTACATATATCAACAATTATGCAAATTAAGTGGAACTTGTATTCCCTACGATGTTCAAATCTATTGCCTTATGTACCTTACTTTATATCATGAGTATAAAAAATTATGTGCCAAAAATGGTGCAGACTCTTGTCGAAACATAACTAAAAAACGAGCTTTTTCTAAAAGATACGTAATGGATAAAAAACAGTACGTTTGTACATACACACATCCCCAAAAAGTTAATTCATCGTTCATATGAATGTGATATACTTGTAGAGGAACTGATTATTTTTTAGAAATTTCATCTAATACTTAAAATAAAAGACTACATCATTATAGAATGATATAGTCTTTTATTTTGAATATTCAGCTTTATCACATCTAAACTATCTACTAAAAGACAATGATATTTTTTAATGTGAAGCAATTTTGGGTATTAATGTACCATTGAAAATCTTATGCGGATAAGTCCGTGCCTATTATATGCCGTTTTGTATTGTGTATTAGTTTTTTGAAATCGCTTTCATTTCGATAAGTAGTATGGTAAACTAATAGATGCATATTGGTCTTAAAATCAACTTCCAACGAGTCCGTTACCCTTCGTGGTTACGGATTTTTTTATGCTCTTTATAAAATGTAAGTGCTTTATTTTCCAATATAGATTATAATAGAAATGCATTTGATGTTAAATAGTTATATACACCTATATCATCTTACTTCATTGAACCTATTCCTTTGTGTGGGAATAGGTTTCTTTCTTTTACTGGTCCACTATACTGGGAGCGTACCAATGCTCAAAAGTTAGCCAGTAAAGCTTCAATTTTCTTCTTAAGTTTTTGGCTTTCTTCTTCCAATTCGATAATTCTATCTTGAAGTTCTTCGTTACCCAAGCTGTTTTCCAGCTCTTCAGATAGTTGTATCCGCTTTTTATGGATTTCAATTCGTTGTTTAGCCATCTCTTCTACCTCTTTATTTAATTGAAATTGTTCGTATGGGTTCATATGTATTCCTCCTTTATTTTTACTTTCAACATAAACAGGTATCCCTTTAAAATAGAGTCCAGTGAGTATTAACTACGAACATAGTGACTGCCCCAAACGCGCTAGCAATAAAGCTAAAATTCCATACAGTTCGCATCCAAACTACCAAAGATCCAAATGTCTTTCTGAAGGCTACCTCACGCATAAAGATAAGATAAAGTACTGTAAGCCCATATACACCAAATGCTACCCATCGAAAAGTTTCTTGAATTTGAGGGGCTACTAAGGTAACTGCTACTAAAGCTACGGTGAAAATGAGGTTTACTACCATAAAAAAGCTTACAAAACGCATCCACTTAAACCCTTTCTCATACAGTTTACCTGCATTTTGCTCTTCTTGTTTTAATTCTTCCATCATTCATTGCCCCTAGTATTCAGTTTTTATTTATTATAGCATGGGATGTTAGTTTCATTTTTATATTGCTAGTATTAGTATATTTAAGCTTAGGAGATTAGCCACGAGTATTTTGTAGTTTTGGCATTAGAATTTCATATCGTATTTAATTAAAAGCAGTTTACAAATGCAAACTGCTTTTTTACTAACTACTTAAACTGAAGAATTGCTTCTTTAACATACACTTTGTAGTCAATAATTGCATCCTCTACTATGGGCAGTTTGCTTTCTGAATTGATATATCCGGCTAATGGTTTGGTACTTGCCTCAAAATAAGGAAGTTTTTCATCAAGGGAAAACTTAATACTGTTTTCGTCTAGTGATAACATATCAACTATGGTGCCAGTACTCATTTCGTCTAAATACAGTTCCTTTGCTGAAATGATATTTATAGTGCCCACACATGTTAAGTCCACTACTTTAAAGCCTTTATCTAACAGTTCTTTCACTAAATCTTTAGGCATCTAAAACCCTCCTTAACACTTACTAACTTTCGACATAAAAAGAGGGATTCCTTTAGAATAACATCCAGGGAGTATTACATATGAATATACGTAAATAAAAGAGCAGTTTGCAAATGCAAACTGCTCTTTTGATGACCCGTACGGGATTCGAACCCGTGTTACCGCCGTGAAAGGGCGGTGTCTTAACCGCTTGACCAACGGGC
>NZ_JAWRXD010001390.1:0-243 GCF_046535215.1 Priestia sp. SIMBA_032
GCGTTCCAATCGGTGATATCGCGCCAAACGAATCTGTCATCGTAGCATTTAACATTATCGCCAATGAAATTCCGCCTATAAATCCAATTACTAATCAAGCTAGCGTTAGCTTTCAACATATCGTTAATCCAGCTAATCCTCCAGTTTCAAAAAATATTATTTCTAACAACGTTACAACAAAAATTGAAAGTGCTATTTTAAATACTATTAAAATAGGAGATAAAACTTTTGCAACGATTGGTG
>NZ_JAWRXD010001391.1:0-243 GCF_046535215.1 Priestia sp. SIMBA_032
GACGCGGGGTCGAGCCGGTCTCGAACGGCTCGTTCGAAGACCTCGGGGTACATCTCCATCGACGGAAGCCCCTCGCCCGTCACGACGACGCGTTCGGGATCGACCAGGTTGACGATCGTCGCCACGACGGCGCCGAGAGCCTCTGCGGCCGACGAGAACGCCGCCCGTGCAGGCTCGGAGCCTCGTTCGGCCGCCTGGATGGCCTCCCAAAAGCTCGACATGTCCGCGTTCCGCAGAATGGCG
>NZ_JAWRXD010001392.1:0-243 GCF_046535215.1 Priestia sp. SIMBA_032
GGCCGCAGCGTTCCAGCAGGCGCAGGAGAACTGAGCGTGCTGGTGCCGACCCGACGTCGTCACCGATGGATGTAGCCGACCGGACACCGGCCACCTTCATTCAATCGCCGGTGCGCGAGTACACCTTCTCGGCCGGCTGCGAGGGTCGTTGCACACCCGCGGCCGCTCGCCGCTGATCGAGCAGCGATCCCACCACCAGCGCGATCACTGCACACACCAGCGTCGGCACGATGCCGTGCAACT
>NZ_JAWRXD010001393.1:0-243 GCF_046535215.1 Priestia sp. SIMBA_032
CTCGTATTCATCTCCATGAAATAAAAGGTTTTCGTTTTATATTCATAAATAAACTCAACCGTACCAGCACCTGTATAATCAACCGCTACCGCCGCTTTAACTGCCGCTTCACCCATCTGCTTGCGAATATCTTCATCAAGTGCAGGTGATGGACTTTCTTCTAATAGTTTTTGCAAACGGCGCTGAATTGTACAATCACGCTCTCCTAAATGAATGGCATTTCCGTGTGTATCTGCCATTATT
>NZ_JAWRXD010001394.1:0-243 GCF_046535215.1 Priestia sp. SIMBA_032
GTACAAATTATATTTACGAACTAAACTGAGCTTCGTATAACCTACTGTATCCTCCGCCACGCTCAATTAATTCATCATGTGAACCTTGTTCTGCAATACCGTCTTTATTTACAACGACGATTCGATCTGCATTTTTAATCGTTGCAAGTCTGTGAGCGATAACTAACGTTGTACGACCAGCTGCTAATTCAGCAAGTGATTTTTGAATTGCAAGTTCCGTCTCAGTATCTAGTGCGGAAGTAG
>NZ_JAWRXD010001395.1:0-243 GCF_046535215.1 Priestia sp. SIMBA_032
CTCATCGGGCGGTTCCGGACGCTTCTCGGCCTCGCGATTCCTCTCGAATCCCGTGCTGGTGCTATTCGACTCGATCTCTGATGGCATGTATCTCTGGCATGGGCCGATTCTCATCTGCTTTCACGCCTTCAGTCAGAACAGCGCCGGTCGCATCGACCCGATCGGTGCGGTGGGGGTGCTCGCGCTCGCCTACATATTGACGATGTTGACCACGTGGGGGTTGCGCCTGCCGTTGCGCGCGGC
>NZ_JAWRXD010001396.1:0-243 GCF_046535215.1 Priestia sp. SIMBA_032
GTTCTGTTCGGCAACCGGATAGGTGAAACTGGCACAGCCAATGGTTCGCGTTGCCCAGTGTGCCACCAGGGTTACGGCCTCGCGGTCGTCGCCTAGACGCGGTTCGGCTAGAAGGATTTTGTGCCCAGACGCGGTTTTCGGCCCTCCGAGGCATCGGCGTAGGACGTTAAAGAACGACGGCGCGCGAGCGCCACAGTCTGTCTAGCTTTAACGTATTCGCTGCATCTGAGAGGCAATTGCTTG
>NZ_JAWRXD010001397.1:0-242 GCF_046535215.1 Priestia sp. SIMBA_032
GGATCACCTCCTTTCTAAGGATTTTTACATGACGTACGTTTTGACACTTTGTTCAGTTTTGAGAGTTCAATCTCTCATTAATAATTGCGCCTGCGATTACTCGGCGCAAAACTGCACGTAGATATCACAGTGATGTTCATCATGATGTGATTGAAGTCAGTTGTTTTGTTCTTTGAAAACTAGATAACAGTAATTGCTGAGGAAAAGTGAAACTTTTCTTTAATCAAACCAATAAATAACAC
>NZ_JAWRXD010001398.1:0-242 GCF_046535215.1 Priestia sp. SIMBA_032
TGGCCGCATCCGGCCCCGAAGCGGTCCCCAACTACATCATCAGCCTGTGCACCTCGGTGAGTGACCTGTTCGAGGCGCTCGTGATGCTCAAGGAGGCGGGCCTGTTCGATCCCGGCTCACCGGACACGCCGCCGCGGTCGTCGGTCCGGGTCGTTCCGCTGTTCGAGACGATCGAGGACCTCCAGCAGGGTGCGGCGACACTGCTTGCCGCCCTCGAGGTACCGCTGTTTCGGGCGTTGGTG
>NZ_JAWRXD010001399.1:0-242 GCF_046535215.1 Priestia sp. SIMBA_032
GTTTCGTGCAAAAATCTCATCTCCTTTCATTCATTTTTCTTAGTGTGTCAAATATTAACTAGATGAAACACACATAACGTCATTATAAGGTAGAAAAACTGCGGATGTAAATGAAAGGAGGGATTTTGTCATATTTTCTGCATAGGTCATTTTTTCTTATTTTTTAAAATATTTGTGGGCATTTGACATATATATAAGATACATCCAATCTGAATATTTAAAATGGAATTAGCATTCGAGCT
>NZ_JAWRXD010001400.1:0-242 GCF_046535215.1 Priestia sp. SIMBA_032
TGTACGTCCCGGCCGGCAACGGCAGGTGATAGGTCAGCCGGGTGGTGTTCTGGTACAGCCCTGTCGAGAATTTGTTGGTGATGTCGGTCGACGACTTCGTCACCATCCCGTTCGGGTCGTAGCCCCACTGGCCGGCAGCGGGCTGCGCCTGGTCGACGGCGCCGTTGAGGAGGCTCGGCACCGACAGCTGCACCGCGCTGTACTCGGGCGAGGCGGCGCCGTTGGTGCCGGAGTCGATGAAG
>NZ_JAWRXD010001401.1:0-242 GCF_046535215.1 Priestia sp. SIMBA_032
TCGTTAATGTACCATCTTGCTTATATGTACGATCCGCAAAAGCCTCTTGTACAAGAGTTACTTTGTATTTTTCTGCAGCCTGTATAAACGCCTCGCTATTTGCTAATCCATAAAGTAATAGACTTGGATTTATATGATAAATTGCCTTTGCAATTGCATCTGCAATTTCCGGATTAGACGCCGCCATATTATATAAGGCACCGTGCGGCTTTACATGCTGCATTTTCCCGCCTGCCGCTTTC
>NZ_JAWRXD010001402.1:0-242 GCF_046535215.1 Priestia sp. SIMBA_032
TCCTTATTTTTCTAGGAAGACGACTTTTTTGTGAACAAGCCTATTTCTCATTAAAAAGCGTGTATAATAATTGGTGGATAAGTTATTTAGAGGAGTTGGCAATTTTGGAATACATCATGTTACTTTTCATCGGACTAATCGCCGGGACAGTCGGCAGCCTAGTTGGGCTTGCAGGCGGAATTATTATTGTTCCGTTATTAATTGGATTACACAGTTTATCACCACAACTTGCAGTAGGGACT
>NZ_JAWRXD010001403.1:0-242 GCF_046535215.1 Priestia sp. SIMBA_032
CCTGGCCTACTCCGACCGGACCCAGGCGCCGTCGGGTGCCGGCTACGCCTTGGCCGACCGGCATCTCATGTCGCGGGCGTTCCCGCGGCTCCTGCAGCGGTGCGTGCCCCGGCCGATGTCTGCGTTCGCGGCCACGGTCCGGATCGCGACGTTCGAGTACGCCCCGCAGGGCATCGAGGAACCGACGGTTGCGGTGCTGACTCCGGGCTCGTTGTCGGAGACGGCGTTCGACCAGGCCCACC
>NZ_JAWRXD010001404.1:0-242 GCF_046535215.1 Priestia sp. SIMBA_032
CTATCAACAAGTCTAGTGATTTTAGGGAGTGTACCTTTATCAGCATCAGCAGAAGAGATAAACAGATCTCAAACTGATCAACTAAATATTGCTGAAGGAGAACATGGAACGAGCGGATTAAATTATTCTAATTTCAAGTTGGAAGTTCCTGATCATATACAAATTAACGAAGCAGAAGTATCTGAAAATGAAAAAATTCTTTTAGAAGAATATAAGCATAAACATGATGAAACAGAAGAATT
>NZ_JAWRXD010001405.1:0-242 GCF_046535215.1 Priestia sp. SIMBA_032
GCTCCAGCACCAGGGCGGTGTAGTCCGGATCGGCGATCGTCGCGCGCACCCGGTCGTAGCCGGCGGCCCGCGCCTCGGCCGCCGCCGCGCGCACGGCGCCCAGCGCCTCGGACTCCTCCGGCATCGCCGTGTCCAGCGGGCCGACCAGTTCGGCCAGGAAGACGTCCTGGTCGCGCGCCGGCCCCAGCCCGTCGGCCACCCGCTTCAGCGCCGCTTCCAGGCGGTGCGTGCGCTCGGGCGGG
>NZ_JAWRXD010001406.1:0-242 GCF_046535215.1 Priestia sp. SIMBA_032
TATATTGTCAGCCAAATCTCAAGAAGTAGATAAAATTATAGGTTTAGGGATTGGAGCAGATGACTTCATTACAAAGCCATTTAGTGCTTTAGAAATTATAGCTAGAGTTCAAGCTCACCTTAGAAGGTCCTATGAATTTAATGATAAGGCTGTAGAAGGTAAGGAGAAGCAAATTCATATGGGTGATTTAGTATTAGATCATCATTCTTGTACACTCTATAAATCAAGCGAAACCATTACTC
>NZ_JAWRXD010001407.1:0-242 GCF_046535215.1 Priestia sp. SIMBA_032
GTGGCAAAATGTCCCGCCAGCGTGCGGGCGAGCGAAAGTGCCTGTGCCGCAGAGTCGATACGGGTTGCTATCGCGGTGCTGCTCACGACGCGCTGACACCGGCGGCTTCGTCTGCAGCTTCGATTTCGCGAACCAGGGGGAGCACCTTCTCGCCGAAGTATTCGATTTCTTCCTGGAAGTGCAGGAAGCCCCCGAGTACCAGGTCGACCCCGAGGCGCTTGTAGGCGACGATTCGCTCGGCG
>NZ_JAWRXD010001408.1:0-242 GCF_046535215.1 Priestia sp. SIMBA_032
TGAAGGGAGGCCTTGACACCGCGTTCCGGACGGGGCCGGAGCATCCCACTCACTTCGCCGACATCGACGAGCCGCTGGACGGGACCACGCTGCGGGAGCGCTGCGTCGCCGATCCGGCCAACGTGTCGGTCTCCGTATGGCAGGACTACTACACCCGCCTCGGGCACACGCAGCCGGACAAGCGCGGCCTCCTGCCGTTCCGGGTCTGGCAGTTCTTCGAGGAGATGGTGGCGGCCATCCAG
>NZ_JAWRXD010001409.1:0-242 GCF_046535215.1 Priestia sp. SIMBA_032
TTTTTTGGCATCATTTATTGCAAGAATATCAGCTTTTGCCAGAAGAATATAAACATTATTTGTTACTTTATCTTCCGTCAACTCTACTAAACCGTTGTATTCTATAGCTTTATATAAAATATCTTTTGATGCCTGAAGATGATCAAGTTCTAAAAGTAATCTTTGATAGATCAGCAGAAAACGACAAAGAAAATTATATTTCTTTTCTGATTTTGCCAGATCAATACCTTCACTTATTTTCA
>NZ_JAWRXD010001410.1:0-242 GCF_046535215.1 Priestia sp. SIMBA_032
CCTTTTAACCCTTCAGCCAGTGCCGTTGCTCTCGGTGCGAGCGATCGGCGCGATAGGTTGGGGTGCTTGGCGTCTATGTCCTCGTAAATTTTCTCGTAGTTGGTAGCCATCTTGTTATGTCATCTCGTAACTGATTACATTATAAACAGAACAAGTTACGACTATTAACTAACGAGTTATGAATATTTCTTATAGAACGGGTTACGATATATAAATAACAAGTTACAGAAACACTTTGACAT
>NZ_JAWRXD010001411.1:0-242 GCF_046535215.1 Priestia sp. SIMBA_032
CAAAAAGAAGTAGTAGCAAAGCAAGTCGGTGTTGGTGCAATCATCTTCCACGATTTAAAAAATGAGCGTATGCACAATATTGAATTCTCATTAGAAAACATGCTGAAATTTGAAGGAGAAACAGGCCCGTACGTACAGTACACACATGCACGTGCTTGCTCTATTTTAAGAAAAGAAAGTGTAGAATTTGAAACATGTACGTTTGCTTTAAAAGACGATCATAGCTGGAGTGTCGTAAAATT
>NZ_JAWRXD010001412.1:0-242 GCF_046535215.1 Priestia sp. SIMBA_032
CTCGTTTAATTATTTTAGGCGCTCATACTGCAGCGGGATTAGAACGGCCTTTTTAAAACATAAAAAAGCGAAGGAGAATCTCCTTCGCTTTTTCTATTAATTAAATGTAATGTTATGTACAGCCTCTTTATCAAGACGTTTAATAACTTCTACAATTAACTTCACTGCATTTTCATAATCATCACGATGTAACATTGCCGCATGAGAATGGATATAGCGCGTTGCAATTGTAATTGCCATAG
>NZ_JAWRXD010001413.1:0-242 GCF_046535215.1 Priestia sp. SIMBA_032
GACCTCATCTGCATCACGTCCATCCGAGGGCCTCCGCTGCCGACCCTTGCCCCACCGTCGCGGCGGCGAGTATCGACCCCGACAGCAGATCTTCGATCTCGTCGCGCAGCACGCCCTGGGCGGCAAGGATTTCGAGTTCTGCAGCCACCCGGCGCAGGCGTACGGCCGGAGCGGCGGCGGCAAAGGCCCGGAGCGGCTCGGTCAACGCATCGAGCCCACTGCGCTGCGTGAGCAGTTCGGAG
>NZ_JAWRXD010001414.1:0-242 GCF_046535215.1 Priestia sp. SIMBA_032
CCTGTTGAATTTGTTGCTAAAAAAATGGATGACGCAAAAATGTATGGTGGCTCTGCTTTATTTACAACTTTGGGACAAAGATACTCTGGCCCTGATGTAATTACCCTGTATGGTTATGGAAACTTAGGAAATGGACAACAATTAGAAGTAAGCGCTGCAAATGGTTTATCTGATTTAAGAAATGAGTCTAAAAATGGTAAATTCAATAGCGCATCTATTTCATATAAAAAGATACATGAATT
>NZ_JAWRXD010000159.1:0-433 GCF_046535215.1 Priestia sp. SIMBA_032
GTTTCATTTATATCATTAAAGCTTATACTGCCAGTTTTAAAAACAATGCTTATGCCTAACGGAGATGTAGCAGCGTTAATTAAACCGCAGTTTGAAGCTGGAAGAGAGCAAGTTGGGAAAAAAGGTATCGTTCGTGATAGAAAAGTACATGAAGCTGTTGTAGAAATGATTGTCGATTTTGCTTTAAAAGAGGGCTATGATGTGGAAGGTTTAACATTCTCACCAATTACGGGTGGGGATGGTAATATTGAATTTTTAATTCATCTGAAATGGCATGGTGAACGTGAGAATGGCGAAAATCATTCTCCGATTTCTATAGAGCAAGTTGTTACAGAAGCGCATGACGTTCTAAAACAAAAAGGGAAAGAGGAATAACATATGTTGTTCCTCTTTTTGCTGTAATTGTATAATGATTGTAAAAACAATTGTGTAC
>NZ_JAWRXD010001415.1:0-242 GCF_046535215.1 Priestia sp. SIMBA_032
GGAGTTGATGTTTAAATTCTGGCAGTGGTGCTCAAGAGAAAGCAATAACTTTTTTTGTCGGGAGTATGGCCATTTACTATAAATTTCATAGATCAGATGCCGGATTCCCTTTGGTTCAAAGGGATTTCTAGATTTTGCGTGGTGGCGATTACTAGAAAAATATTTTCATTTGATAGTAACTTGCTATTAAATTCACAGGTATTTTACGGCAATATGCTATCAATTTGCGCCCGGTTGGCAGC
>NZ_JAWRXD010001416.1:0-242 GCF_046535215.1 Priestia sp. SIMBA_032
CGGCGCGAAATCGCCCGCCTTGTGATTGTCGAGCGCCATGTAGACGGTATCCGCATCGAAGCGCGACGGCTCGAAATCATTGATATAGGCCAGATCCGGAACGCCGCGCAGCGCGCCGGCTTCGGTTTCGGACCAGGTCTCACCACCATCGGTCGTGACCTGGATCAGTCCGTCATCCGTGCCGGCGTACAGCACGTTCTCGTCGACCGGCGATTCCGCCAGGGCGCTGATCGTGTTGTAGT
>NZ_JAWRXD010001417.1:0-242 GCF_046535215.1 Priestia sp. SIMBA_032
GGCGCCGAACGTCTGGCGCAGCCATGGGCACCTGTTCATCGGCAACTGGATCGATCAGGCCTATCAGATGACTCCCTTCGACCCGACCCTGATCGGGACATGACCCGCTGGAAACTGACGGTCGAGTATGACGGCGGCCCCTTCGTCGGCTGGCAGCGTCAGGACAACGGGCCCAGCGTCCAGCAGGCGCTGGAGGAGGCCGTCTTCGGTTTCGCGCAGGAGCGCCGCACCGTTCAGGGCGC
>NZ_JAWRXD010001418.1:0-242 GCF_046535215.1 Priestia sp. SIMBA_032
ATTTGCAATTTCCAAATATTAGCCAAGCGCGCAGTAACAATATCTTTATGACTCTCCTCCCTCTAACTGTGCATACTAAAACAAAAAATAAATCTACAAACTACCCCATTGACAAAAACACCAACCTGTAACTATAATGATTACAACAGGTTGTAACAAACTTAATTACAATATATTCATTCACTTTCAGATATACAATTTAACAAAACACTTTGGAGGGATTTATTATGAAAATCGGAATT
>NZ_JAWRXD010001419.1:0-242 GCF_046535215.1 Priestia sp. SIMBA_032
GTGTGGACGAGTTTGCGTTAGGCTCTCAATCCATTCTTTTGGTGTCAGCGCTCGACCAGATTTGCCCATCAGGACGTTTCCATGCTGATCACGACTAACTAGCTCACCGGCGTCGGTCAACTCCCAGGAGCCCCCGGCCAGGTTGATCAAGTCATCAATCGCAGAGGGCTGGAAGAACTCATTCTTCAACGCTTCATTTCCGATCAGCTGCTTAATTTGAAATTGCTTCAGGCGACCTTTCT
>NZ_JAWRXD010001420.1:0-242 GCF_046535215.1 Priestia sp. SIMBA_032
CCCCCAGAACGCCGCCGACCCCCGGAACGTCTCCGGCGTCGCTCCTGCTGCCGCCACATCGCGTCCCGCCTTCCTGGTGGCGCTGACGGTCCTCCTGGCGCTCGAAGCTCTCCTGGTGCTGGCCCTGGCGGTCTGGCTGCTGATCGACCTCCTCACCGTCCGTCCGGTGTCCTACCCGTCGGCCGTCGCGATCACGGTGCTCGCCTTCCTCGCTGCCGCCTGGGTGATCGCGACGACGGTGG
>NZ_JAWRXD010001421.1:0-242 GCF_046535215.1 Priestia sp. SIMBA_032
CCTCCGTTCGCGTTGGGGGAACTATTCTTGATATATTTGAAAAAGTAACACATAAGTCACCAATGTTAAGTTTAGGGAATGCATTTAACGAAGGGGATTTGCGTGATTTCGACAGAAGAGTACGTCAAGGAATTGATGGTGCGAATGTAAGATATATATGTGAATTAAAAATTGACGGGCTTGCCGTTTCGCTTCATTATGAAAAAGGACGCTTCATTCAAGGGGCGACACGTGGTGATGGT
>NZ_JAWRXD010001422.1:0-242 GCF_046535215.1 Priestia sp. SIMBA_032
GAATGGAAGGCATCCGAATCGATGCTGACGGCAGTGTATTTTATAACGATGAAATTGTAGCAAAAGCCCTTTTTAACGGCACCGAATATTTTTCAGGTTCAGTTAAGGAAGCCATAAAAGAATTACCGGCAGACATTATAGAACGCATCCAGATTATTGATATGGATGAATCCGGATTTAATACTAAAAAAACAAAAACCGAGAATTCTACAAAAGTACTTAACGTAGTAACCAAACCTGAT
>NZ_JAWRXD010001423.1:0-242 GCF_046535215.1 Priestia sp. SIMBA_032
CATTCCACAGGATGCATGTAAAATTAAAAGCGTTGAGTGGCAGTAGCAACCAATGCTGAAAGCCTACAAATACCGGATTTACTCGACACCCGAGCAGAAAGTTCTGCTGGCTAAGTCGTTCGGTTGTGTGCGTTGGTTTTACAATTTTGCGCTCGAGTTAACCTCAAAAACTTACAAGGAGACGGGGAAGGGATTGAGTCGCAACGACATCATTAAGTTACTGCCTCAACTTAAGAAAGAGT
>NZ_JAWRXD010000160.1:0-432 GCF_046535215.1 Priestia sp. SIMBA_032
ATAGCTTGTTTGATACAATGTTCGGTATTACATTCCAAGCTATTTTAGGATATATTTTCTCACCATTAGCATTCGTAATGGGCATCCCGCAAGCAGAAATGGTAACAGCGGGACAAATTATGGCAACAAAATTAGTATCAAACGAGTTTGTTGCGATGCTTGACCTTGGAAAAGTAGCTGGTGATTTATCGGCTCGTACGGTTGGTATTCTTTCTGTATTCCTTGTATCATTTGCGAACTTCTCATCTATCGGAATTATCGCAGGTGCAACGAAAGGTATCGATGAAAATCAATCAAATGTTGTATCATCATTCGGTTTAAAACTTGTATACGGTGCAACGTTAGTAAGTATATTATCAGCGATTATCGTTGGGGTTATGCTTTAATAAATTAAGAAAAGCAATGAGCGTAGGCTCATTGCTTTTTTGTTTA
>NZ_JAWRXD010000060.1:0-1898 GCF_046535215.1 Priestia sp. SIMBA_032
AAACAATACCCGACGGGTATCTCGGACACCACTAAACGTTTGACGTGTTCCTTTTACAGAAGTACCAGACTGCTTATTTTCTGCTGATACCCCCATATATTTTTTAAATTCTTTATATGTATTAAATCTATCTACATCTCCTATCGTCCCAATTAATGTACATGCCCAATTATCACTCATAAAAGGAAAGGAATATAGTAATTTGGCATATGGGTGTGGGGAGATTCCTTGCTGCACATTACCATGGAGAAGCTCCTGAATATGTTTATCTAAATCCTTTATACTCTGTTCAATTCGAAGTGCTTCCTCAATCATCCACTTCTGTCTACCAATCAAGTGAGGAACAGGAATAGCTACTGTATATAATGAGTGTTCATAAAGGATTCTAGAAGCTTTTGTAGCTACGCTATTAGCTCCTGCTTCGATCATTGCCTGTCTTAACTCATCTTGTGTTGCACCCTGTAGATCTATCCCGGTGGGATAGCGTAATATAAACCTTAAAACGGATGGAGAACTTGGTTTCTTAAATGCAGCCTTTAGATCTGGATGAGTAACTTGTAGTAGTTGTTGGATTTGATTTTTTCGTCGTGTAAGTTGTGTATTAAGGAGCCAACGGTCTCTCATAATAGTTCGAAAAATAGATTGGGATACACTAGCTGGCTTTATCAGACGAACCCCATGCATATGAGGATGAAGGGTTTTGTGCCATCCCATATAAGACATGACTTTTGCATCCATCGCATCAGATTTCTCTGTTATACCTAAATGACTTTCACGGAAGTTCTTAACTGCTTTGTTCTCCACTTGGAATAACGTGTATCCCTCATATAATAAAACTTGTTGTATCAAGAAAGAATAATGCCCTCCTGTTGGTTCTAACAGGATAAAAAAGTCATCTCTTTGTACACCAAATTGTCTTTCTACTTGTTTAAACGCATTTAAAATGCTTGTGATGCCGGCACTATCTCCATTGAATTTCATTGTCTTAGAACGCTTCCATTCCTGGCCTTTTGGATCAAGAAAAGCTTGAAAGTGGATACAAGAGGCCACGTGAAAGCTGGCTCCAATATCGATTCCTATAAAAAATTGATACATTTTTCTTTCTTGTATGGTCTCTTGATTTGATAAAAAGCTAAAAGGTAAAGTCGTTTCCTCTTTCACGATGTAAATCCTCCCGGTGGTATAATACATCTGACTATCCAAGTTTCTATAAGAGCTTTAAGCCCAATGTAGTATGTCAGGATTACAGCGTCAGATGAAAAGTCTCACATTAATCTAAGAGGTCTAGTGAAAAAACTAGCCCCATTCCTATTAAGAGTTTCAACCACTAAAAGCTATAAAAAGAATTGTAAAACTTTTTTATAGCTCTTCACAGAAATTAATGTTCGGCATGGTATTTACTAATTCCTTCTCGTAAAAAGATCTTATCAATCTTTCTTAATACTTTTGCTATAATAAATATGTGCAGTGACCTTTGAACGGTGTTTCCGACCATAACTGGAATGGGACTAGATACCGTAAGGTATCTTAGAACTCTAATAAAAAATTGGGGCTCTGCACGCCTTATCTTTGCTATACGAAAAGGACTCTAACCATTTTGGTAAGAGCCCTTCTTTATTTCCAATCATTAATGTCCCCACACTAACTTAAAAGTTGCTACTCCACGAGTGCACCCACGTTAACATAAAGGATACATTGTCTATTTATATACGCCACATTTAGCATTAAAACCTTTTTAATCTAGGTCCTCACTACGTTTTCATTATAATGTTAGCCCGTAAGGAAAAGCAGTAATAATATAATTATTTTATCTATACCATAAACTTACGCGTATAGTATGTAGTGTTTCTATTTTTTGATAACTGTTAAGCAAACTCTATAGAAACTAACTTTGTATA
>NZ_JAWRXD010001424.1:0-242 GCF_046535215.1 Priestia sp. SIMBA_032
TTTTATGTGTATCGTAAACAATTTCAAGTCGGTCAAATGATAATGCATGGGCTGCTATTGGATTTTTCGTATTTGAAATTTGTTTTATATCTCGTATAAAAATACGTTTTGTAACGAGACCCGATCTAATCGTAATTATTTCTTCCCGGGCAATATATTTTGCCAAAAAACAACTCCAGCTAAACAACATTGCTAATGGAATTGTAAAAAGCAAAAGAAAATATTCTCTCCCTACAAAAATT
>NZ_JAWRXD010001425.1:0-242 GCF_046535215.1 Priestia sp. SIMBA_032
GGTGGTTACCCGCCCAGGCCGGGGAAACCGCCGCCGAGACCGCCGAGGCCTCCGGCCAGCGGGCCCATCTTCTGCTGCGTCAGCGCATCGCGCTTGTCGGCCAGATCGGCGAGCGCGCCCACGATGAGGTCCTGCAGGGTCTCCACGTCGTCGGCGTCGACAACCTTGGGATCGATCGTCACCGAGGTCACCTCACCGGTGCCGGTTCCGGTGATGGTCACCAGTCCGCCGCCGGAGGTGCC
>NZ_JAWRXD010001426.1:0-242 GCF_046535215.1 Priestia sp. SIMBA_032
CGGAACGCTTGCATAATCTGCTCTTCCTGCACTTGATGATTTTCACGCTCTCGTTGTATCTCCTTAGCAAAATCTTCCATAACCTTTGATACACCTAATAGTTGCTCCGCTACTATTCTACGATTTTCCTTCATTTGTTTTCGCAATTTTTGCCCCTCATAGAAGTGATCTAATTCACCCGCTACTAAATCCGTCTCTTTTTTCCCTCTCACACAATGCTTATCCCACTCACGAACTAATTT
>NZ_JAWRXD010001427.1:0-242 GCF_046535215.1 Priestia sp. SIMBA_032
CGGAAGTGCGGACTGCCGCGAGGGCGGCGGTCCGGCGCCCAGCGTCGTCCGGCTCGGAATCGACGACCGCCGCGAGCGCGACGAGCAGCTCCGACAGTCTCCGCCGGAGCACGTCGATGCTGGAGTCGAGCTCGTTGACGAGGACCGCGTGCGCGCCGTCGGGGTGGAACGCCAGGTGGCGCGGGCCGGCCGAGCCGAGGACGACCGTCGCCTCCGGCCGCAGTGTCAGCCCACCCTCCTCG
>NZ_JAWRXD010001428.1:0-241 GCF_046535215.1 Priestia sp. SIMBA_032
GTGTTCGGGCTGGTAACCTGCGTAGCGGCAGGCCGGGTTTCCCTTCAAGAGGATCAAGTGCATGGCTTTCACCACGCTGATACTGGATGCGCCCGCGCCACCGTTGTTGTTCGAGGAGGTCGATCAATGCCTTGAACGGGGTCTCGTGGTTACCCTGAACCTTCATTACTTCACCGATAAGGACTGCATCAAGCGACGCTACGGTGGGCGCATTGGTTATGCCGAGATCAACTGCCACGAC
>NZ_JAWRXD010001429.1:0-241 GCF_046535215.1 Priestia sp. SIMBA_032
GTTCTCAGGGCGCAAGGTCCAGCAGAACACTGCGAGGCCCGCCGAGTGGGCGAGGTCGACGAGGTCGGAGGTGACGGCGCCCACGTCTGCGGAGTCGTCCTCGCCGAACAGTGCGACGGAGACGGAGCCCGACGAGAGCACCTGTGTGGTCTCGACGCTGATGCCGTCCATCTTGTTCGCCGCTGAGGCGGCACTGCCGATGGCGTAGAGACCGCGCAGGGTGAGGTCCGTGTCGTAGCCC
>NZ_JAWRXD010001430.1:0-241 GCF_046535215.1 Priestia sp. SIMBA_032
GGCGTTGTATCTCGTTACTTACATTTAAGTAAAATCTTAGTTGCACCAGGAACTATGGTAACAAAAGGACAGATTATAGGGGAAATGGGTGGTTCTAACTATGTTGGTGGTGTTCTTAATATGTTTGGATACGCTGTCCATTTAGATTTCCAAATTCGTATAAACGACCAACCAACGGATCCAATGAAATTCTTTAAGAAAAATGATGATCCAGGGTTATCATCAGGTGGTGCTCCTACAA
>NZ_JAWRXD010001431.1:0-241 GCF_046535215.1 Priestia sp. SIMBA_032
CTCGCCGGCAGCGTCAAAGGCTGATCGCATGCGCGCCGAACCAACGAAAGGCACTCCCTCAATGCCCCTCCCGAAGCCCGAGTACCCGCGGCCCGACTTCGACCGATCCGAGCGCTGGCTCTCCCTCAACGGCGAGTGGGGATTCGAGCCGGCCGGGGGCGAACCGACGACGATCGTCGTCCCCTTCGCCTGGGAGACGACCGCGTCCGGTGTGCGCAGGACCTGGCTCGAGCGCGCGGTC
>NZ_JAWRXD010001432.1:0-241 GCF_046535215.1 Priestia sp. SIMBA_032
ATTCATCGTTTTCCTCAAATGACACGAGCTGCGCGGATCGTCGAGTTGGCCGTACAACTTCCACCAGTGAAAGCCAACGTGCCGACAAGATAGACAGGCGTGTTCGCGGCCACCGAAACACGAAGCGTTGGTGTCGGAGCATGATTGGCTCCCGGACTGCTTAAGGCGCCCTGTATCACATAGTTAGAGCCCACTGCTCCGAGTGTCCCCGAAACCGTGCTAATTCCGGCAATGATTGAAT
>NZ_JAWRXD010001433.1:0-241 GCF_046535215.1 Priestia sp. SIMBA_032
GCTTTTGTCGAAATGAATTTATACTAATATGAACAACAAAAAGAAAGAGCGGGAAAACCCGCTCTTTCTAAGCCATCGTATATGGGATTATTTTTGGAAACCGCCTAATTGTTGCTCAGCTAGTGAAACTAGACGTTTTGTAATTTCGCCACCAACAGAACCGTTAGCGCGAGATGTTGCATCCGCTCCAAGTTGAACACCAAACTCTTGAGCGATTTCGTATTTCATTTGGTCTAATGCT
>NZ_JAWRXD010001434.1:0-241 GCF_046535215.1 Priestia sp. SIMBA_032
GCCGCTGGTGCTCGTCGGTTCGGTGTTCGTCTATTCGATCGTCTCGGCGCGACTGGATCGGGCGCGGATCAGTGCACCGATGGTGTTCGTGGCGATCGGGGTACTGATCGGGGCCTCGGGTCTCGGTCTCGTCCGGGTCGATCCGGGTGGCCATTGGTTGCTGACGGTCGCCGAGTTGACCCTTGCTTTGCTGCTGTTCTCGGACGCCTCACACCTGCGGTTGCGCGACGTGGAAGGTGAT
>NZ_JAWRXD010001435.1:0-241 GCF_046535215.1 Priestia sp. SIMBA_032
TGAAGAGGCTTCGCATATTCGAAGCCTCTGGTTGAGAATGCAACGGCGCGCACGCAATCTTGGGCGCGACGGCGTGGCCGCTAGGGCGATATCGGCGCTGGACTGTGCACTCTGGGACCTGCATGCGAAGCGCCTTGCTGTGCCTCTCGTCACCGTGCTAGGCCAGGCGCGCGACAGCGTGCCCGTGTACGGCAGCGGCGGCTTCACCACCTATACCGACACGCAGATGCGTGACCAGCTG
>NZ_JAWRXD010001436.1:0-241 GCF_046535215.1 Priestia sp. SIMBA_032
GGAAGTCATCCCATTCGCTGAGCGGGCGCTGTCCGAGTATGAACTGCAGCGTCGCCGTGTTGAGGGAGTCCTTGATCGGCGTCGACATCAGAGCGGATTGCTCCAGCTCGAGCTCATTGAGGGGAGCAGCGGGGAACGGCTCGCGAGGTGTGCGGGTCGAGGTGACCTTCTCGATGTACTCGACCAGGCTCTCGGAGTTGTAGGACTGCTTCAGCGACCGCGATTCGGTGGCGTCGGAGAG
>NZ_JAWRXD010001437.1:0-241 GCF_046535215.1 Priestia sp. SIMBA_032
CGTACGCAGCGCCATAGGTCCCGGGAACGAAGTCGGGCCTATTAAGACGTTCCCCCAAACCTTGGCAAAGGCCCTGCTCCACGGTTTTGTAGTTCGCGCCAGGATCATTGACGCCATGGATAAATATCACTATTCCCGGCAGATCACGTGGCCGTGGCACGTTGCGGTCGTTTGCACGGCCCGCCATCGTTACTGCGTTTGCAGATCCAATGACGCCGTGTTCCTTTCCTGTGTCGCTCAT
>NZ_JAWRXD010001438.1:0-241 GCF_046535215.1 Priestia sp. SIMBA_032
TTCAATGTAAATAATCGTATCAACATGCGTAATCGTCGCTAATCGATGTGCGATTATAATCGTCGTCCTGTCAGCAGCTAACGTCTGAAGCGCCTCTTGAATATACCTTTCATTTTCTAAATCCAATGCCGAAGTTGCTTCATCCAATATAAGTACCGACGGATTCTTTAGAAACACTCGTGCAATTGCCACACGTTGTCTTTGCCCGCCCGATAGCTTTACACCACGTTCTCCAACGACA
>NZ_JAWRXD010001439.1:0-241 GCF_046535215.1 Priestia sp. SIMBA_032
CAAGCTATTATTATCACGTTTGCCAGCCTATTTTAGTAATTCAATATGCAACTAGAGCAAGGAATACATTTGAAGGGTTGTACGGGTATAGCAGGAAGGTGGCAGCATGTGACAATGTTCTGGGTTTAGCATGTGTAAAGCTAAATGAATTTGAACAAGCAGAAGTTTATTTCATGTCGTCTCTGGATATTTTGAAAAAGCAGAATGAAGAGGAGCTAATGTTACGAGTTCGACATAGTTT
>NZ_JAWRXD010001440.1:0-241 GCF_046535215.1 Priestia sp. SIMBA_032
TACTTCTTCTTCTGGAAATAAAAATTTTAACTCTTTCTCTAAATCTCCTAAAATCTGCTTCGCAATTGTATATTCTTTCTTTATTATAAGTTCTGATTGCTCCGCATGCAGTTCTTTCATATAATGTTGACTTTGACAACGCTTTAATGCGATTGCAATATGAATGACTAAATTATCAATTTCTATATCAGATAAATATATTGTTCCGCCTTCAATATACTTTAATATAATTGAACGAATG
>NZ_JAWRXD010001441.1:0-241 GCF_046535215.1 Priestia sp. SIMBA_032
CGTGAAAAAATATTACACCACTGTTTATTCTTCAATGTTCTTTCAACTCTTTGTATGGGCTTAACCTCTTATATCTTTTTATGGTTTCCCCTTCGCTTTATCGGTGGTTTCACAAGTGCAATTGTATTTGTTCTTGCCTCTAGTATTGTTTTAGATTATTTATTTCAAAGTAATAAAGTCATGCTAGGTGGCATGATTTATAGCGGTGTTGGAATTGGCATTATTTTCTCTGGAAGTTTCG
>NZ_JAWRXD010000161.1:0-430 GCF_046535215.1 Priestia sp. SIMBA_032
CTCACGATACGGGTTACTGATGATGAACATGCCCGGTTACTGGAACGTTGTGAGGGTAAACAACTGGCGGTATGGATGCGGCGGGACCAGAGAAAAATCACTCAGGGTCAATGCCAGCGCTTCGTTAATACAGATGTAGGTGTTCCACAGGGTAGCCAGCAGCATCCTGCGATGCAGATCCGGAACATAATGGTGCAGGGCGCTGACTTCCGCGTTTCCAGACTTTACGAAACACGGAAACCGAAGACCATTCATGTTGTTGCTCAGGTCGCAGACGTTTTGCAGCAGCAGTCGCTTCACGTTCGCTCGCGTATCGGTGATTCATTCTGCTAACCAGTAAGGCAACCCCGCCAGCCTAGCCGGGTCCTCAACGACAGGAGCACGATCATGCGCACCCGTGGGGCCGCCATGCCGGCGATAATGGCCTGCT
>NZ_JAWRXD010001442.1:0-241 GCF_046535215.1 Priestia sp. SIMBA_032
GCTTCGCTGAAGCGAAAGTGAAAAAAGTTCGTAAAGCTTCACCGCATCGTGTGAAAGCACCGTGTCCAGTATATGAGGAGTGTGGCGGTTGTCAGCTGCAACATTTAGATTATAAAGAACAATTGAATCAAAAGCGTGATATCGTTGTACAAGCATTTGAGAAGTACATGAAAAACAGTATGGAAGAGAAAATTCGTCCAACGCTTGGCATGGAAAATCCATGGCATTACCGTAATAAGAG
>NZ_JAWRXD010001443.1:0-241 GCF_046535215.1 Priestia sp. SIMBA_032
GGGGTGTCGAAAAACGCTGTCAGACTCTCCGCGATGCGCATTTCCTCGCAGCGCTCCAATTCGAGCAGGACATGCTCTTTGGTCGGGAAATGGAAGAAGAAGGTCCCGTGTGCCACGCCTGCCGCAGAGACGATGGCGCCGATGTCGGCCGATGCCATCCCGTCGCGTTTGAACTCGGCCACCGCCGCTTCCAGCAGGCGTTCGCGGGTCGCACGTCGCTTGGTCTCACGGGCCGACACCT
>NZ_JAWRXD010001444.1:0-241 GCF_046535215.1 Priestia sp. SIMBA_032
GTCGGCAATCGACGGGTCACGGCCCGAGATCCATTGCCTGCTGTATTCCTGCGCGGGCCCAGCCAGCGGGCCGCCGTGATCCCGGGCTCCATCGGACGCAGGAGGCCATGCGCGTGATGCGGACGCCACCAATCCCCGACCGCCCGGAAGAATGCCCGGTTCGAGTCGTGCAATTTCCTTGCTCTCGAGCCGATCACTCTACTGCGACCGCGGGTTCCTCTGTTCCGGTTTTCCACGATCC
>NZ_JAWRXD010001445.1:0-241 GCF_046535215.1 Priestia sp. SIMBA_032
CTGCAAAAGGACAACTGTTTCGTCATTTTGGATGAAATACTGAAAGGCACCAACAGCGTGGACAAGGCGGAAGGTTCTAAAAAATTTGTTGAGCGTTTGGTGCGAAATGGATCTACGGGCATGGTGGCCACCCACGATTTAAGCCTCTGCACCCTTGCCGATGAACTTCCAGAGGTGGAAAATCGATATTTTGATGCCCATATCGTCAACGGAGAACTTTTCTTCGATTATAAGTTTAAGG
>NZ_JAWRXD010001446.1:0-241 GCF_046535215.1 Priestia sp. SIMBA_032
GCGACTCTTCCAGCGCCCGGCGCAGGTTCTCCGATACGGAGCGTGCACCGTCCTCGCGCGTGCCCGGCAGGAGTATCAGGAACTCTTCCCCGCCCCAGCGCGCCGTCACGTCCACGCCGCGCACATGCTTGCTGATCAGTTCTGCCAGGTGAACGAGCACCTCGTCTCCGACCTGGTGCCCGAGCGTATCGTTGATGCGCTTGAAACTGTCGATGTCGGCCATGATCAGCGACGCGGGCTC
>NZ_JAWRXD010000162.1:0-430 GCF_046535215.1 Priestia sp. SIMBA_032
GAAGGCCGCAAGAAATTAGTAGATGCAGTATTAAACTCTTTCACAGAAGAAGAAAGAGCGAAACGCGGTAAAATTTTATTAGATCGTTTTTTAAGCACGCCTGCACAAATCGTTGTATATATAAATGAAGATCCGCGTCAAATTCAACGTGATGAAGATTATGCTGCAACATGTGCATTCATGCAAAACTTCCAACTTCTTGCTTGGGAACGCGGATTAGGTTGCGTTTGGAAATCAGGCGGATTAAACTACAATCCATTATTTATAGAAGGAATCGGTTTAACAAGAGGCCAACGTATCGTTGGAATTCTTCATATCGGCTATTTCGATAAAGCACCAGAAGGAAAAGCTCGTACTCCAATTATGGAGAAGATGGAGATTATTGAAGGTTAATAGATGAGACATTCTCGTTTTTACGAGGGTGTCTTTT
>NZ_JAWRXD010001447.1:0-241 GCF_046535215.1 Priestia sp. SIMBA_032
GGAGGCGCATATCGACCGTCTGCGCAATGAGCGCCATGGCGCGGCGAGCCTGCAGGCCGAAGAGCGCCAGCGCATGGTGTCCTGCCTGATCGATGTTGCCGAACGTCTGGAAGCCTTCGCGGCCGACCTGGAGGGCGATCCGCCCCCTGATACGGGCGATGCGGCCACGTCCGGCGAGGCGGATGACACGTCCGAGCTGCCTCTTGCAGATGCCCGCGCTTGAGGCCGGCGCCGGAAAACG
>NZ_JAWRXD010000061.1:0-1589 GCF_046535215.1 Priestia sp. SIMBA_032
GAATCAACCTTTTCTTCTTGTTGACATCCAGAAACCAGTAAAGAAGTTACCGTCATTAATAAAAAAACACCTTTTTTAAACATGGTTGTTCCCCCTTGAAAGTTGTAAAATTAATTTACAAAAAAACAGTCCCAAAGTAAGAGACTGTCATCTTGTTCTTTATGGCAGAGCCGTAATACTTCATTAGTAGCTAGTTTTTAGTCCTCCCAGAGCTCATTCATTAAGTCTTGGATTTCTTTTTCTCTTTTTTTAGTTTCTTGCCTATCAATCGTTACTTTATTTCCAGTAATGTAAACGACATCTCCAACTTCTGTATCCTTAGGAAAGATATCTTTTGGGTAATCCTTTGTTTTCCCATCGATTTCAACAACCGCAAATCCCTCTTCAAACCGATCAATAATACCTTTTATCTTTTTCATAATTACCTCGATTTTTTAACAGAATAAGATGTACCATCGCCCGTAATAATGATTGTCCCACTTTGATCTGTTCGTAAAATATTTACTTTAGCACCTTTTAGCAAGTTCACAACTTGAGAAGTAGGATGACCATAACTGTTTTTACCTACACTAATGACAGCATACTTAGGTTTTACAGCATCTAAGAAATTCTTACTTGTAGAAGTTTTAGCGCCATGATGGCCAACTTTAAGTACATCTGCACGTAGTGTTTTCTTTGCCTTAATCATGTCTGCTTCTGCCTTTGTTTCAGCATCACCTGTAAATAAAAATGTATTCTTCTTGTAAGCCATATGGACAACAGCGCTCCAGTCATTTAAGTCACTGTTGGCATATGTTTTAGTAGGCCCTACAATTTGTGCATTTACGTCTTTAACAGGTAGTTTTACACCTGCTTGTGCTGTTTTAATCGTTAATTTTTTCTTCTTAACAGCATTTAAAAAGTCTTTGTAAGCTTGCGTGTTATTACTTACTTTGGGAGCATAAACATTTTCTACTTTGAATGCATTAATAACTTCATCTAACCCACCAATGTGATCAGCATCAGGATGAGTAGAAATTAATACTTCTATATCATCGACCTTTTGTTTCTTTAAATAACTCACAACTGCATTTCCTTTACCTTTGTTTCCCCCATCAATAACAATGTCCTCACCATTAGGCGCTTTAATATAAATACTATCTCCCTGACCGACATCAATATAATGTACCTTCATAGTTTTAGGTGTTGCTGCGTACGATGAAGCTGGAGCTGCAGCAATTCCTATTCCTATAGCTAGCGAAGAAACAATCTTGATAACACGACTTTTCATTGTTTTATCCCCTTTTGTAAATGTATTTTCATATGTAGTGTTCTTTGATAGCAAAATTAATTTTACTATATGAAACCATCTGTTAATATAGAAAAATTGAATATTTTTTACTTATAAAGGTGAAAAAAGTCACGTTATATAGAGAGTGTTAGGGCAATATGGAGGTAAATAGTAGTGAAATGTACTGTTTTAAGATTTTTATCAACTTGACATTTCAAAAGAAAATGAAGTTAAATGAGCTACCTGTTTTAACAGAAGAGAAAATGGAACAAATCAATTTCACATTGATTGAAGCCCTACATACAAATAAACAAGTTTA
>NZ_JAWRXD010001448.1:0-241 GCF_046535215.1 Priestia sp. SIMBA_032
GTGGCGGGGCACCACCACGAAGAGGGCGGGGCCGAAGTAGCCGCATAATGCGAAGTCCTGCCCTTCCAGGCGCCGGGCGAAGGCCTTGACCAGGTCCTGGCCGACCCGGTAGCTGAAGCGGGTCACCAGCTGCTCGAGATCGCGCAGACGCACGAGGATGACCATCGGCTCCCAGTCCGGTCGGGATGCGAGGGAAGCCGACAGCTCCTCCATGAAAGCCCGGCGATTGGGCAAGCCGGTG
>NZ_JAWRXD010001449.1:0-241 GCF_046535215.1 Priestia sp. SIMBA_032
CGAGCGGCGCAACTGACGCGCCGACAATCTTGTGCTGCGCGAGTGCTTGGTCGACGAGCCCCGATGCCTTCACTTCTTCGACGAACGCACGCAATGCACCTGCTGCGGCGATACCGCGGCTTTTCGGCACGCCCATCGCCTGACGGATCACCATGAATCGCTTATCGAGCAAACGCAAGCCCCGCGCTCGAGCTGCGTCTGCCTCGAGTTGTTGCTTGACGCCAGCCGCAACTTCGAGGCC
>NZ_JAWRXD010001450.1:0-241 GCF_046535215.1 Priestia sp. SIMBA_032
CCCGACCTGGTTCCGAACGAACGGCGAGCGCTACGGTCGCGACGGCTGCCGTGTGCCCCTGCCATGGAGCACCACGGGGGCATCGTACGGCTTCAGCGAATCGGGCGCCTCCTGGCTGCCCCAGCCGGCATCGTGGGCGTCGTACTCGCGCGAGGCGCAGGAGGGCGTCGAAGGTTCGACGCTTGAGCTGTACCGCTCGCTCCTCGCGCTCCGCAAGGAGCACTCGCTCGGCACCGGAACG
>NZ_JAWRXD010001451.1:0-241 GCF_046535215.1 Priestia sp. SIMBA_032
GAACCCAGCGGCATACCCGCATAGCTCGGCACAGCGACCGTGGCGGGCAAGCCCGGGATGACCTCGAACTGCACCTGCGTGCGGGCGACGGCATTGACCTCGGCCAGGACCGAATCGGTCGTCAGCGGGTCACCGGCGACCAGACGGACCACATCGTGGCCCTCCCGGGCGGTGGCGACCAACGTCTTGGCGACCTCATTGGGGTCACCAAGGGCCGGGCGCACGTTGCTGACCTGGTTGT
>NZ_JAWRXD010001452.1:0-241 GCF_046535215.1 Priestia sp. SIMBA_032
TGGAATATGATTCGTATGGGAATGTTACTAAAGTAACAGAACCAGCGTCTGCTAATACACAAAGATTTACAAAAAGATACGAATATGATCCGATATATAATACATATTTGATTAGTATTAAAGACTCATATAATTTGTCTAGTTCTACACAATATGATTCTAATTATCTGTTCGGTGTTCCAACCGTTATGACAGATGCAAATGGTGCAAGTTCTTATTATAACTATGATGCATTTGGAAG
>NZ_JAWRXD010001453.1:0-241 GCF_046535215.1 Priestia sp. SIMBA_032
GGCTTTCGTGTACCGCTTGCCCAACGCCACATCCTTGTAGAACTCGCTGATTTCAGCATTGCTCCACCACTTTCCCGCCGCCGGTGGCGTTGGGTCGGTTCGAGTTGAGCGTGGCTGAACGTTTTCCGGAGGGATGGTTCGGTCTGGGGTCGGTGCTGCCGAAGCTGGCTGCGCGTCTTTGAAGGCTTGGAACAGCGCAGCGGCGCGGTATGCGTCGTTGGCTGTCTGGGCCTCGATCAAA
>NZ_JAWRXD010001454.1:0-240 GCF_046535215.1 Priestia sp. SIMBA_032
GTGTCGACTTCGAACGGAAGCCGGGGGCGCAACGCGATGATGACCCCGAGGATCACGACGAGCCCGACCGCCACGGACGCCGACACGACCGGCCAGCGCCGGCTGACCTTCGCCGCTCCCGCGAGGTCGTGCCCCTCCGCATCCGTCTTCGGACCGGGGACCTGGCGCTCGCTCATACGGTCACCGTACCCGCAGCCCCTCCGGACTCCAGAGGCGTATCAGTGCGCGAGTTCGGGAACC
>NZ_JAWRXD010001455.1:0-240 GCF_046535215.1 Priestia sp. SIMBA_032
CGGCTCCAGCCCCGACGACATCGCCGACCGCGACGCCGCCGGCACCCGCGGCGGACATGACGTGCGATTCGATCATGCGCCCGTCCTTCGTCGAGCAGCTGAAGGATCTCGGTTGGGTCGCGCAAGAGGCCCCGTTCCGCATCGGCGAGCACGTGATCGCTGGTGGGATCCAATGTGTCTGGGGCGACGAATCGGGGCTCGACAGCGGCCAGATGTACGGCTGGGCCCCGATCGGTGCCG
>NZ_JAWRXD010001456.1:0-240 GCF_046535215.1 Priestia sp. SIMBA_032
CTCGACCACGTGCCAGATGCGCTGATAGAAGGGGTCGCCGATGGTCAGGGTCAGCGCGCTGAAGACCACGCTCGCGAGAGCCAGGGCGGCGGCGACGACGACAAGGCTCACGGCGGCGCGCAGCAGACCGCGCCACGGCTCGATCCATCCGTCGGCGAACGGGGTGAGCCACGTGGACAGCGACGGCATACCGATCACCAGCGGAACGAGCAGGGCGGCGAGCACGATGACGGCGATGAT
>NZ_JAWRXD010001457.1:0-240 GCF_046535215.1 Priestia sp. SIMBA_032
GGAACATCTTCGGCGAGGAATGGGTGGGCCTGCGCTACATCCAGATGTTCATCAACGATCCAACCTTCTGGCACGTGTTCGCGACGACGGCGATTATCGGCGGGATGACCCTGATCGTCTGCTTCCCGCTGCCGATCGTGCTCGCGCTCTTGCTGAACGAGGTGCGCAAGACCGTGTTCAAGCGAGTGGTGCAGTCCATCTCGTACCTGCCGCACTTCCTCTCGATCGTGATCGTCGTGG
>NZ_JAWRXD010001458.1:0-240 GCF_046535215.1 Priestia sp. SIMBA_032
CCCTAATAACAACACCAGCAATGCTGGTTTTGATAAAAATTTCAGTTTGAACTGATTGATTTTTGGTTTATTCATAAAACAATTGGTTATTGGTTAGTATTTTTCTTTTTTTTTTGATTTGGTCATGTTTATATTCTAATTTACTTTCACTATATCGTTAGAGAAATTCTACATGGTTGCAACATTACAAATAACAATTCAAAGAACTGTTATGAACTATTACGATTGAATAAAAATGAT
>NZ_JAWRXD010001459.1:0-240 GCF_046535215.1 Priestia sp. SIMBA_032
CCGGTTCATCTGCATGTAGGCACTGCAGTAGAACAACGCCAGGATGAGTCCCAGCAGGATCATCGCCAGTCGCAGGTAGATCGGTCCCGGGAAGAGCAGGAACAGCGCGAAGACGGGCAGGAACGGGATCATTCCGCGCAGGAGGTGCCGCGGAACCCGCCAGCGACCCGTCAGATCGTGCCGGACCCAATCCTGCAACTCGTCGGGCAGCTTGCGGCCCCAGCTGTAGGCGATCCACTG
>NZ_JAWRXD010001460.1:0-240 GCF_046535215.1 Priestia sp. SIMBA_032
CCTCATCTCTTTTTTTCCTATCCGTGGGCCAGCGAGCGCGTTTCCATGCCGTTTCCTCTGTTTTCCAGTGTGTGGTTGCTCAGAAGTCGTCCGGGTCCGGTTCGGTTACAGGTGCCTCGGGCATACCGGGTTTGGGCAACAGGCGGTAGTACGTCACGGCGTCGAACTTCGGTTCAGTGACCGGAAACCATGACTTACCGTGGGCGCTACATTCGACGGGGTAGCCATCTTGTTGCAGGG
>NZ_JAWRXD010001461.1:0-240 GCF_046535215.1 Priestia sp. SIMBA_032
GTCGGTCGTGCGGGGGCGGGCGACGTGCTCCGCCGAGTAGGCCAGGTTCTCAGCCCAGTTACGTTCTTGCGTCATTGCCGTCTTTCGTTACGAGAGCGCGATTGCAGTCCAGGATACGGGCGGAAGCGTGACCGTGAGGGAACCATTCTCGAGACGCGCCGAATCATTTACGCGGGTTGCGACGCGTTCCGGATCCTCGAGCGTGTTCTTCGCATGGATGTCCTCGTCGGCGAGGGTGTG
>NZ_JAWRXD010001462.1:0-240 GCF_046535215.1 Priestia sp. SIMBA_032
ACGGTAATAATTGAAATCACTGATTTCATCGTCCACAATGGGGCGGTACACATCAGCAACCCATTCGTTTACATTTCCTGCCATATCATACAGGCCAAAATCGTTGGGTTTGTAGGACTTTACCTCTCCGGTAATATCGGCACCATCATCAACCAAAGTATGACCCCAATGATGAAGGCCAGCACCTTTAACCCGTACAAGGGCGTGACCAGGGCCTCGTATAACAGGGCCATGGCCTTT
>NZ_JAWRXD010001463.1:0-240 GCF_046535215.1 Priestia sp. SIMBA_032
GCGCTCGGCGTAATTTTCCTTGATATCCCGCTTCAGTTCCTCGCTCAGCGGCCGGTTGCCCGCCGGAATCGTGTAGTTCGCACTGCGCTGGAAAACGTAGAGATGATCGGCCTCACGGGCGATCTCCGGGATCGATTGGATGCCCGACGAACCGGTTCCGATGACGCCAACCCGCTTACCACGGAAGTCCACACCCTCGTGAGGCCAGGCGCCGGTATGATACGATTTGCCGCCAAATTC
>NZ_JAWRXD010001464.1:0-240 GCF_046535215.1 Priestia sp. SIMBA_032
ACAAATGGTGTAGGAGCATTAGAATTCAGAATTTTAGAATTCAATGGAGCACCAACAACAGCTTATGCTATGATCCCAACAGCAGGAAGTTCAGTTCCGGCAGTATTTACAGGATTACCATTTGGTGAATATAAATTTGAAGTAACGGATAGTAACAAGTGTACATACAGTGATATATTAACAATAAAAGATGTTGTTAGAATCCAGGCTACAGGAGATGCATACGCAAAATCTTGTATT
>NZ_JAWRXD010001465.1:0-240 GCF_046535215.1 Priestia sp. SIMBA_032
CGAGACCGAAGGTCAGTGTGTCCGCTGCCTGGAGCCCGTCACCGGCACCGCGAGCGTGTACCTCACCGAACTGTTCGCCTATCCGGACAGCGTCACCGACGAGACCACCGATGCCGACGAGATGCACCGGATCGTCGACGACAAGCTCGATCTGGAACAGGCGATCATCGACGCGGTTGCGCTCGATCTGCCGGCCACACCGTTGTGCAGCGACGACTGCCCGGGGCTGTGCCCCGAATG
>NZ_JAWRXD010001466.1:0-240 GCF_046535215.1 Priestia sp. SIMBA_032
TGGTAGAGGGTATTGATGTATACACGTATGACTCTGAAATTAGTTGTGAAGTACAAGGATTTTATGTGCGTGAAGGTGCAAGGTTAGCAAGTGAAGGAAAGAGTCCAAAAGAGATTATTGCTCGTTTTGATGAAATGAAGAAAACGATGGACGCCTATTTTGTAGTTGATGATTTACATCTTTTACAACGTGGTGGTCGATTAAATAGCGCGCAAGCTTTCATCGGCAGTCTGTAACAAG
>NZ_JAWRXD010001467.1:0-240 GCF_046535215.1 Priestia sp. SIMBA_032
CTGCCATATGGCCACCTCTTTTCTTTACAGTTAAAAAAAAAGCTCGCATGAGAGCGAGCTTTTTTTAAAGCATCAAAAGTTAATTACTTAACTTCTACAGCAGCGCCAACTTCTTCAAGTTTAGCTTTCATTTCTTCAGCTTCCTCTTTAGAAACGCCTTCTTTGATTGCTTTTGGAGTGTTGTCAACTAATTCTTTAGCTTCTTTTAAGCCAAGACCAGTGATTTCACGTACAGCTTTG
>NZ_JAWRXD010001468.1:0-240 GCF_046535215.1 Priestia sp. SIMBA_032
GCCTCGTCACGAGCGACTCGCGCGTCGAGGGCTTCGTCGAGGGCTTCACCGATGCCGGCGGATCCGCTCCGCGCGTGTTGCGCGACGAGCTCACCCGCGATGCGGGATACGCGCTCATGACGCGTGCCCTCGAGGACGGCGTCTCCCCCGGCACCGTCGTCTTCGGCGCGAGCGATGTCGTCGCCTTCGGCGCCATGTCGGCGGTGCGCGACGCAGGCCGTTCCGTCGGATCCGACATCG
>NZ_JAWRXD010000163.1:0-429 GCF_046535215.1 Priestia sp. SIMBA_032
GGATCGCGATGGCGCTCACAGCAGAGCCCCCTTCTTCAGGCGGAGTTGCTTCTTCGAGGGCCACTCGTCGAAACGCTCCGGATCGTTGCGCCACGTGACGAGCGGCAAGAGGATGGCGCCGAGCAGGGCGAGCACGATACTTCCCCAACCGGCGACGCCGATGTACCACGTCGCATAGCCCTCGTAGCCGCCCGTGACGAGGTCGCGAATCTTCTCGAAGACCATGTAGAACAGCACGACCGGCGCGACGACGCCCGTGAAGATCACCCACAGCGCTCCGACCTTGAAGGTCGATACGGCGCTCAGGTGTCGCGCGAGCTCCCCGCCGCGGCGCCGGACCCAGTTCACGAGGATCGTCGTCACGATCGCCGAGGCGACGATGCCGATGTTGTTGCTCCACTGGTCGATCGTGTCGAGGGCGATGAGGCC
>NZ_JAWRXD010001469.1:0-240 GCF_046535215.1 Priestia sp. SIMBA_032
TGAGGGGCTGCGGCCGAGGGGTTCCGCGTCGCATTCCTTCTATAACACGTTCTAACGTGTTGGTAGGTGTCCGTCAATACTGGGGCCGCCTGAGGCGGCAAGGGAAGGGAGCTCGTGGCGATGAAGATCAAGGCTGATTTCGACCTGTGTGAGTCCAATGGTGTCTGCGTGGGCATGGCACCGGACGTCTTCGATCTCGATGATGACGACTACCTGGTCATATTGCAGGAAGACGTGCCC
>NZ_JAWRXD010001470.1:0-240 GCF_046535215.1 Priestia sp. SIMBA_032
CATTCTACCGGGACCGACTGATGGACGGCCGTGCGCGCGGGCCACGTCCGTACGGTTGTCGGTCAGGACTGCGTCTCGACCGCCACCACGTCGCCGCGCACGTCGAAGGACACGGTGAGCAGGGCGTCCGACTCGTCCGGGGCGATCGAGTAGTCGAACGTCGCGAAGACCTCGTCCTCATCGGCGTGATCGGCCTGGATGACCACGGTCAGCAGCTGCAGCGACCGCAGCACGTCGATG
>NZ_JAWRXD010001471.1:0-240 GCF_046535215.1 Priestia sp. SIMBA_032
GCCGATGCTTATGTCGCCATGAGATACGGCACTTCCACGTATTGGGTCGAGCGCGCGGACTTCGATTCGAAGTATGCATTCACCGTAGTGCAGAATTTGATGGCGCTCGCCGAGGCCGAAACGAACAGCAAGGCGCCTGTGGTGACGATTCGAACTCCATGTCACCAGATTGTTTACGTACTGCTCCCCGCTCGCAAGGTCAGACATGACAGATTCCCGATCACGTAGCCAGGCGCGCGG
>NZ_JAWRXD010000062.1:0-1508 GCF_046535215.1 Priestia sp. SIMBA_032
TCTCCATCTGGATCAAACGCTGTGATTTGACTGGACACTGGCGTATCTTCATTCGTGACCAAGGTTACCACTACTGGGCCTACTGGCGGATCATTTACTGGCAGAACTGTAATCGTGATTGTAGAAACTGCCGTTTCTCCTTGCTCATCACTTACTACCACTGTAAATTGGTCAATTCCGTTAAAATCTGCATTAGGAGTATAGGTATACATCCCATCTATTCCTACGTCTACTGTCCCATTCACTGGAGCATTTTGTAGAGAATAAGTAAGCTGATTACTATCACTATCAGTTGCAATTACCATAGAAGTTACTGATGTGTCTTCATTGGTGGTTAACTGATAATTTGGAACAATTGGAGAGTCGTTTATAGGAGCAACCGTAACTATAACTGATGAAGTAGCGTTTCCTCCCAAGTTATCAGTTATATATACTACGAACGCATCTGAACCATAAAAGTCTGTATTCGGTGTATACGTAAATATTCCTATATTAGGATCAATTGTTACTACTCCATTAATAGGTGAATTTTCAATAGTATAAATAAGTGGGTTCCCATTTACATTAGTAGCAATAACTTGATTTGTTACTGACGTATCTTCATTAGTAGAGATCTGTAAATCTTGTGTGGTTGTGGATCCATTTGTTTGGAGTACCGTCACAAATATATTTGACAGTGCGGTAGCCCCTTCTAGATCAGTTATTAATATGGTGAATTGATCATTACCTATAAAATTGTTGTTAGGTATATATGTGAAGATGCCGTCTTGATTTATAATAGCACTCCCATTGGCTGGACTTTGCTGCAGAGTATAGGTTAGTGTAATATCGTCAGGGTCTGAAGCGGGTATACTACTTGTAACAGGAAGGTTAATAGTCGTTGTAACAGCCCTATCTCCTCCTATTGGCGGATCGTTTACTGGAACAATTGTTAAGGTTACAGTGGAAAGGGAAGATCCTCCTTGACCATCTGATACCAACACACTGAAAGTATCAGTTCCGTTATAATTTAGATTTGGTGTATAGGTAAACACTCCATTTGCCCCTAATACAACACTTCCATTTGATGGAGGTGGATTCAGTAAAGTAAATGTTAACAAGTCTCCATCTGGATCGAACGCTGGAATTTGATTTGTGAGAGGTGTATCTTCATTAATTGTAAATGCTAAATCAGCAGTGATTGGGGGATCGTTCACTGGAATTACATTGATTGTGACGGTCGAAACGGCCGTTCCTCCTTGACCATCCGATACCAATACCGTAAACTGATCGCTTCCATTAAAATTTAGATCTGGCTGGTAGCTAAACGTTCCGTCCGCATTTACTGCCGCCACTCCGTTGATTGGCGCGACTTGTAGCTGATAACTAAGAGGATTTCCATCTGCATCTGTTCCTACTATGGCACCTATTATTGGGCTGTCTTCTTGTGTACTGAACGTGTAGTTTGGCACCGTTGGTGCATCATTCACCGGCGTGACAATCACCGTCACCGTGGAAACGGCCGTTCC
>NZ_JAWRXD010001472.1:0-240 GCF_046535215.1 Priestia sp. SIMBA_032
GCGCGTCAGTGCCGAGTGACCGCCCCGGGCATCCAGCGCGACGAGCGCGCACGTGACGGAATCGGAGCTGCCGGTGTAGGTCACCACGACGCTGCCGTTCGCGTCGGTGAGGGCGGAGTCGTGGTCGAAGGATCCGCAGCTCCCCTGATCCGAGACGGCGTAGCTGCTGAAGCTGACGCGGTCGCCGACGACCGGGTCGCCTGCACGATCCGTCACGATCGTCTGGACGCTGGACGTCTC
>NZ_JAWRXD010001473.1:0-240 GCF_046535215.1 Priestia sp. SIMBA_032
CTCAGCGGCCTACGGCTGGCCCGATGACGATGACGGGGTCGAACGCGTCCGTGAATCCAGATCTGGTGGCCGATGCGGTGGTCGGCCTGTGGCAGGATCCGCCGGTTCTGCCTGCCAAGTGGCTGTACGACAAGCGCGGCAGCGAGTTGTTCGACGAGATCACCCGCCTGCCGGAGTACTACCCCACCCGCCGGGAGACCGAGATCCTGCGGGCGCACAGCGACGACATCGCCGCGGCGT
>NZ_JAWRXD010001474.1:0-240 GCF_046535215.1 Priestia sp. SIMBA_032
ACTTTTTTCCAAATTGAAAAGAGTACTCAAAATGAAACTTTTAGATAAGTTCATTTTTAATTTAAACCGAAACAACTGATAACTTACCAAAATCCCGTCGATAAAATCTCCCTTAAAATATAGAAAATCCGACCAGACTTCTAGTTCGTTATAATATCGCAGCTATTAATTCGTCCTTTGAATTATAAAATTCAGAGAAATGAAAAAAATAGTTTTTATAATGCTGCTCCTATTCCATTT
>NZ_JAWRXD010001475.1:0-240 GCF_046535215.1 Priestia sp. SIMBA_032
GCCGGAAACCCCCGAGGCCCTGGAAACCGAGCGAAGAGGATAATCCTGCCCCCGCTCGACCAGTCGGACGCTTCTACACAAAGCCGCTTGGCGCTGCCGGACGCGATGTGATCTTCGTAGTCAACGAAAGCGGTTACTCTCATGCCATCCGCGCCGATCACACTGGTGTGGCCCGGACAAATAAGGCGAGGCGGAACGTACAGAGCCGCTACACGGTCGCGATCTTTCGCAACACGATCT
>NZ_JAWRXD010001476.1:0-240 GCF_046535215.1 Priestia sp. SIMBA_032
AGCAAGTGGTGATTCACCTGTACCTGAAGGACGGATGTTTTCTGTTTTCGGAAGAACTAATGGCAATTCTTCTTCTTTCACAGCTGTCATTGTGCCATCTTCCCAGTGAATTACTGGAATTGGCTCACCCCAGTAACGTTGACGGCTGAATAACCAGTCACGTAGACGGTACGTTACTTTTTGATTTCCTGCGCTCGTTGCTTCAAGCCATTCAATCATTTTTGCGATTGCTTCTTCTTT
>NZ_JAWRXD010001477.1:0-239 GCF_046535215.1 Priestia sp. SIMBA_032
TGAACCGGCACGGTAGTCACCTACCGCAGGATTTTAAGTCCTGTGTGTCTGCCAATTCCACCACCCCGGCAGGACTTTTATACGTGGAGGCGGCAACCGGATTTGAACCGGTGATAAAGGTTTTGCAGACCTTGGCCTTACCACTTGGCTATGCCGCCAATATATATGGAGCGGAAGACGAGGTTCGAACTCGCGACCCCCACCTTGGCAAGGTGGTGTTCTACCACTGAACTACTTCC
>NZ_JAWRXD010001478.1:0-239 GCF_046535215.1 Priestia sp. SIMBA_032
TTTTGACCTTCGTCTAACGATTTAAAGCCTTCACTTTGAATAGAGCTGAAATGTACGAATACATCGTCTCCGCCTTCGATTTCGATAAAACCGAAGCCTTTGTCTGCATTAAACCATTTCACTGTACCTTGTTCCATAATATTGCCTCCTGGTGTGGAATATTCCACACTTATATTACTACCCTTGTCCAACCATACTATCTTAAGATGAAAATTTCTATGGAAGAGATTTCTCTTCTC
>NZ_JAWRXD010001479.1:0-239 GCF_046535215.1 Priestia sp. SIMBA_032
GTGCAAATTATACTTACATATGGGACAATAATGAAACTACACAAACAGCTGTAGCGTTAGGCGCAGGAAATCATTCTGTAACCGTGACCGATTCTAAAGGTTGTACTACAACTTGCACCGTAATCATAACCCAACCAAATGTACTTTCTTGCAGTATTTCTCAAGATAGTTCTGTAAAATGTTTTGGGGAAAATACCGGCAAAGCAACAGTAACAGCTATTGGAGGAAATGGCGATTAT
>NZ_JAWRXD010001480.1:0-239 GCF_046535215.1 Priestia sp. SIMBA_032
GGCTGGATACGAGCGCTGTTTCGTCACCTTCCAATTCCTCGATAGCCGCCCCTGCGTCCGCAATTGCCAACGACGCTTTGACGGCTTGCGCCACGACACCTGCGGCTTTCAGTTCGCGGGTAGCTATTTCATTGAAGCGCAGCGTCGGACTCATTCGCGCAGCATGCCGATCCTGATCCAGAAGGCCGCTTGCGCGTTGATCGACCGGCAGGACACTGTGCTTGCCTTACGTATCTGCT
>NZ_JAWRXD010001481.1:0-239 GCF_046535215.1 Priestia sp. SIMBA_032
GGGCTACGTCGTAGTCAGGATCTGTGGGAACAACGATACGACCTGTTAATTTTGTTTGCTTCAATTTCTTACTCCTTTCCAAAATAATCAGAGCTTTTTATTAATATATGAAAAATGTCTGTAATACGCGTGGACAAGGAGAGGTGGAGAATGAGATTTACCTTTGTGAGAAATAAATAAAGCATAAGAATAAAGAATCTACATAGAGTTCAATGAAAACAGTTGCAAACTGTTCATAT
>NZ_JAWRXD010001482.1:0-239 GCF_046535215.1 Priestia sp. SIMBA_032
CAATTAACTAAGAAGGAAAATAATATCGCAAACAGAGGGGGATAATCATGAGCTTACTTATCGCACTTATACTTGGAGTTACATGTGGAGCATTTCCTGTTATTTTAGGAGCTATTATGGAAGAGTTAGAAATTGGTGTTTTAGGATTTGTCGCATCTTGTGTAAGCGCTTTATTTTTTGGTTTATTCGGCGCTATTCCTGTTTCAATTCTGTGTGCTTTTTATATAATACGCCATGCT
>NZ_JAWRXD010001483.1:0-239 GCF_046535215.1 Priestia sp. SIMBA_032
GAGATCCGGCAGACCGCCACACGCGCCGGCAAGGGCGCGGGTCTGCTCGGCGGCGCCGGCTACGCCGGACTGATGGCGGTCTTCTTCCTGTCGATCGCCCTGTGGTGGGCCCTCGGCTACCTGGTGGGCAACGCCTGGTCCGGCGTGATCGTCGCCGTCATCTGGGCCATCGTCGCGCTCGTCCTCTACCTGGTCGGGCGCAAGCAACTGGAGACCGTGAAGGGCGCCCCGCAGACCGT
>NZ_JAWRXD010001484.1:0-239 GCF_046535215.1 Priestia sp. SIMBA_032
GTGTGTGGTCGACGAGCATCGAATCGGCCGTTGCGGCGCCGAACTCGGTGGTCAAGAGTTCGGTGAATTCGGTGAGTCGCACGCCGTCAAGGCTAGCGAAACAGTTCCCGACCCGCCGCCCGGGTACACAACGCGACCGGATCGACGACATCACCGTTGCTCTCGCCCGCCCGACGGGCGGCAGCGGTAAATGAACTGTTCTGCAATATTTTTCGGATCGCCGACGACATCGCACCGAC
>NZ_JAWRXD010001485.1:0-239 GCF_046535215.1 Priestia sp. SIMBA_032
GTTAGGAATTCTTTTAATTAGTTATGGAGGATATAGCATCATTCCTGGAATTATATTATTTGGAATTGGAAACGGACTTCGTTCTGTGCTTAGAGGAACACTGCCGTTAAGTATTTTTGGCAGAGAAAACTATGCAATTATTATAGGACGCCTAGGCAGAATGCCGATGCTTGCACAGGCTTTTGCGCCTTTCATCGGAGGATTGTTAATACAACATTTTGGTACAAATACTTTTTTGT
>NZ_JAWRXD010001486.1:0-239 GCF_046535215.1 Priestia sp. SIMBA_032
GGTTGTTTGGCGACGACGGGGAACAGGCATTCGCTCTGCCCGTAAACCTCGTAGATGACTGGGCCAATGCGACGTACAGCTTCCTTCAGCTTCTCCGGCGCAATCGGGGCGGCACCTACGGCAATGCATCGCAGAGACGACGTGTCCGTATGGTCCAACGCCGGACAGCTCAGCAACGCGTAGACAATCGTCGGCGGCAGGAATAAGTGCGTGATGCGCTCGCGGGCGATGGTATCGAG
>NZ_JAWRXD010001487.1:0-239 GCF_046535215.1 Priestia sp. SIMBA_032
CTCACGGCTGCCGCGATGATCCCGAACTTCCTCTTCGCCCGCGCCCAGGGCCGGCTGCAGGGCGCCGGCGACTCGCGAGCGGTCGTCTGGTGGTCGACGGGCGCGCAGATGGCGCAGGCGGTGCTGGCGCTGGTGGCCGTGCTGCTATCCGCGGAATCCAGCGCCATCCTGGCGATCCTGGTACTGACCGCCCTCGCCGGCGCCGTCGGCGCGAGCCTGCAGGCGCGCCGGGAGGCCGT
>NZ_JAWRXD010001488.1:0-239 GCF_046535215.1 Priestia sp. SIMBA_032
GTGCCACCTGCCGCAGTAGCGCCGATCATCGGACTGCTCGGACCGGTGTCGGTCGCGGACCAGACCGGGCAGATGCGAGCCGTTCCCGGGGATCCGGGCACGTCGGCTGTTGGCCGTCCTGGCCCTGACCCCGGGCAACCACCGGTCGCAGTCGGCACTCATCGACGGTGTCTGGGGCGATGACCTCCCGCGGTCGCCGCAATCGGCGCTGCACACCCAGATCTCACGCCTGCGCCCCC
>NZ_JAWRXD010001489.1:0-239 GCF_046535215.1 Priestia sp. SIMBA_032
CTCATTGCAACCCTACATCGACCGCTCCGAGCGGCGCCTGCTCACCCTGGGGCTAGGGCTGATCGGCCTGTGCTTGCTGATCGGTGCGGCTCTGTCGTGGTGGCTTGCGCGCTCGCTGCGCAAGTTGGCAGGTTATGCGCAGGCGGTCAGCGAAGGGGAACGTGCGGAGCTTCCCCATTACAAGGGCGGCGAGCTGGCGAACCTGGCACAGGCAGTGGAGCGCATGCGCACCCAGCTGG
>NZ_JAWRXD010001490.1:0-239 GCF_046535215.1 Priestia sp. SIMBA_032
CTCCTGGAACAGGAATGGGACCATTTACGTATAGTATTGGAAACGGATTCCAGTCAGAAACGAACTTTATTGTAAAAGAAGCGAAATCTTATGATATTATAGTAAAAGACAAATATGGTTGTCCAACAACATTCCCAGCTTTAATTGAGATTTTACAGCCGGTAGTTTTAGATGTAATAAAAGATAAATTACCAAGTTGTACAGATGGTGATGGACAAGTTACAGCATCAGCAACAGGT
>NZ_JAWRXD010001491.1:0-239 GCF_046535215.1 Priestia sp. SIMBA_032
GGAGTTCCGACCGTCGTCAACGGACATTCCCGGTGGTAACCACAGAGTAATTCAACTTGATAGATTTTGTCAAGAAGAACTCCCGCTACTGTGGAAGGGGGCCGGCTGGCCCCCTTCCACAGGCGCATCAGTCGATGCCGACGATCTGCACAGTCTTGAACAGTGCAGGGTTTTTCGGGGCTCCTCCGACCCCGCTGCCCCACTCGATGTACCCGGCGCGGGAGTCATCGCCTGCCACG
>NZ_JAWRXD010001492.1:0-239 GCF_046535215.1 Priestia sp. SIMBA_032
GGGATGACGACCAGCAGCGTGTTCTCGCCGGTCCTGTAGATCTTGCCGATCATGAGCTGGCGGATCTGCGCGCACTTCGGACTCCAGGGAAGGCTTTATGGTTGCCCGAGGCAGTTTAGCTGCTTCACCTTCCTGGCGGGACCCGACTTCCGGCCCCGAATTTCAATTCGCTGGAGAGTCGGCGGGCCCTTCAATGGTGGCCGCAATGTGCCGTTCTTCGCAGCCCGGGAACCACATGC
>NZ_JAWRXD010000164.1:0-427 GCF_046535215.1 Priestia sp. SIMBA_032
AGAAGCCCCACCACGGTGGAAATAATAAATGGATTCTCACATGTCCAGTTACTAACATTCAATTGTTAAAGATGTCCCGGATTAAGATAGAACGGCATGTCATGGTAGCCTATAAAAACAGCCCAGATGATCCAACTCTAAGAGAGTATTGGGAAAAACGAGACCGTAAGGTCTTTAATAGCGAAAATATTTTAGATAGGATGAAACTCGCAAGAAAACAAGGATATCGTTGTGCGTTGTGTAAGCAGACTCTACAAAATGGAGAGAAAGTTACAGTGCGAAACCTAGAGGTTTCTACAGGTGAATTTGCTAAATTAGTACATGTACCCTGTATTAAATAAATAAGTTGCTTGGATAAAAAGAAGGCTTGAGCCGTATGACGGGAAATCTGTCACGTGCGGTTCTTAGGGGGGCGGGCGCTCGTGAG
>NZ_JAWRXD010001493.1:0-239 GCF_046535215.1 Priestia sp. SIMBA_032
GTTGCAGGGGAAAACGACGCCGCCGCCGGCTGTGACATTCCTGCGCACGAAATCGCTGCTGTTTGGCATCGAGGTCGACTGGGGTTTCCCGGATGGGGCGGGAGACACCCAACGCACAGAGCTTTGGTACAGCAAGACGGCAAGTCGGGATGATGCGACGAAGCTGGGCGACCTCGCCTATCCCCAGGCGTCTTACTCCCTGATCGATCTCGCTGCGGGCGCCTCTTCGTTTTTCTGGG
>NZ_JAWRXD010001494.1:0-239 GCF_046535215.1 Priestia sp. SIMBA_032
TTCATTGAAGTTTTTATTTCCTGGGCATTGAAAGATATATTTATACCAGCTGGGATGTACCCAGCGGCAGCGATAATAGTACGTCGGCGTGGAACTGGCGAAATAACCTTCCTTGGTGCAGGGTGGGTCTGGAGCAATGGTGTTGTTGATCGATGAGGATGATGGATATGTCCATTGCTCTGCCGGCGGCGTAGTGCATGCCGAGAGCATAACGGCAGCTCCGATAGCTAAAAGCAGGG
>NZ_JAWRXD010001495.1:0-239 GCF_046535215.1 Priestia sp. SIMBA_032
TTACCGTCGCATTCGTGATGAATTAACGAATCGTGGCCAGAAAGTGAACCACAAGAAGGTTCAGCGCATTATGAAAGAGCTTGGGTTAAAGTGTGTTGTGCGTATGAAGAAATATAAATCCTATAAAGGAAAAGTCGGTAGAATTGCACCTAATATTTTAGAGCGTAATTTTCATACAGATGCACCGAATCAAAAGTGGGTAACAGACATCACAGAGTTTAAATTGTTTGGAGAAAAAC
>NZ_JAWRXD010001496.1:0-239 GCF_046535215.1 Priestia sp. SIMBA_032
GTCGTCGTCGGACTGGTTCCTAGGCGGACTCACCGCCTATGCAACATCAGTAAAGCGTTCGGTCCTGGGCGTCACCGCCGAGGCCGTGGTGTCGGAGGAATCAGCCGCGCAAATGGCCGAGGGCACGGCCAAACTGCTGGGCGCCGACCTGGCCCTGGCCATCACCGGATCCGGCGGCCCGGAACCCCAGGACGGGCAGGAACCCGGCACTGTATTTATCGGCGTCACGGCCCCGGGCC
>NZ_JAWRXD010001497.1:0-239 GCF_046535215.1 Priestia sp. SIMBA_032
AACCGAACCAATTTTTATTCGTATGCCCTGCAATCCACCATTCATCATTAACACGTTGTATCCAAATACGGCGATGATTCCAATACATACCTTGAATGACACCAACCATAAATATAAACCCTCCAATACCGAGAATCCAAAGCGTTAAATCTTTTCTTACAGTAAGTGCTGTTGCATTTTGCATTTCAACACCTGCAAACGACATTTTATATTTGTTGTTTCCATCAGGTTCTATATTT
>NZ_JAWRXD010000063.1:0-1448 GCF_046535215.1 Priestia sp. SIMBA_032
ATCTTCAAATGTATGTCTTGACATAAAAGCACCCCAATCATTAGAGTTTCTTTGTCTAACAATTGGGGTTCAGTTCACCCCAGAGGTGGTTTTTCTGTTTTTTACGCTGTATACGATATACAGAAGTAGTTAACATAATCACAGTTATCGAAAATTACATGCTAAAAACCTTTTTTATTAAGAAAAATTCATATCTATTAATAAATTAGTAAATATTATCCACGAGGTGATAATTTGGATAAGAATAAGTTAAAACTCACATCTTCCGAAATAGGGACACTATGGGGAGAGTATGTAAACGGAACAATGACAGATGTAGTAAATCGATATATGTTCTCTATTATTGAGGATGAGTCAATAAAGGCCATTTTTGAAGATGCTATCAAGACCTTCGCAAAACAAAAGAAACAAATCGTAGCTTTTATAGAAAACGAAGGGTTTCCAGTTCCAATTGGATTTACTGAGTCTGACCTCAATAAAGGTACCAAAAAATTATTCACTGATATATTCTGCATGAATTATTTACATATCATGACTTTACATGGCTTGCTAGGACATACAACCTCATTAGGTGTTTCTGTCAGAGAAGACTTACGCCACTTCTACGATTCATGTGATAATGATGCAAAAAGGATGTATCATCAAACGATTGAATTATTACTTGAAAAAGGGGATTTTCAGAGGGACCCTTATTTTTATCCTGCTACGAACCCTGAATTTATTTCTAGCCAGGATTTCACGGATGGATTTTTCGGAAAGGGGAGACGTTTAACTGCAATAGAAATCATAAGTATTTCTTTCAACCTTAAAAAAAGTATTATGGCTAAAACTCTTTCTATTGGATTTAGTCAGGTCGCTCAATCAAAAGAAGTAAGAAAATTTTTAGAGGATTCGGAGAAAACAGCTGATGGTCAAATACAATCCTTTTCAACAATAATGCACGCAGATAATTTACCAGTTCCTAAATCGTGGGAGACAGAAGTAACAACTTCAACAGACTCCCCTTTTTCTGATAAGTTAATGATGTATCATATTGGTTTCTTATTCCAAACAGCACAAGCCTATCACGGAACAGGTTTAGCATCAGCCATGCGAACAGATCTTGTAACAACTTATGAAGGCATCATTCTCAAAAATCTAATAGTAACAAAAAAATGGTTTAACATTATGGTGAAAAATAAATGGTTAGAACAACCGCCACTTGCTCCTAACAGAAAAGAAATTGCAAAAGAAAAATGAGTAAATTCTTATATATTGAGCAAACTACCCAAGATGATGGATATCATCTCATGTATAATAACCTTTGAAAAAAACTTCTGATTGAGCCCAGGAGTTTTTTTCTCTTTTTATACTGTATACGCTATACAAAGCTAGTTAAGTCGGGTAAGTTAGGGGCATCACTGCCCCTTCCTCCCCTAAGAACCGTGCGAGTCCCTTTCAAGACACAT
>NZ_JAWRXD010001498.1:0-238 GCF_046535215.1 Priestia sp. SIMBA_032
AATGTTTGACTTGCTCATTTAAAAATAAAAATTAACGTTGACGTTTGTCGCTTTGTTCAGTTTTCAAAGTTCAACCGTCGCTCTTAAGCGACTTTACTATCTTATCAAGTTATTAACGTAATGTCAACAACTTTTTTAAAAGAAAAGAGAGATCTTTTCTAGCCTGGCAACGTCCTACTCTCACAGGGACAAAGTCCCAACTACCATTGGCGCTAAAGAGCTTAACTTCCGTGTTCGG
>NZ_JAWRXD010001499.1:0-238 GCF_046535215.1 Priestia sp. SIMBA_032
TTTTTATTTCTTCTTCATGTAGAAATTATTCTTCTCCTAAAACTCGGTTAATACGTTTGCGAAACATCGGCATTCCATTTCCACCCGCTTGGAAATGACGAAGCTAACCTTCTTTATCAAATACATAATATGCTGGTACATATTTATTTTCAAAAGCGTCTGTTAACTTCTGCTCACTGTCTACGTAAATTGGCTGAGTAATATCATGTCCCATCGCCATTGCCTCAATACCACTCAT
>NZ_JAWRXD010001500.1:0-238 GCF_046535215.1 Priestia sp. SIMBA_032
GCACAAGGCCCTGTTCTACCATAATGAGAACAAGGTTCAAGAGTTACATAGATTGTAGCACCACGTGCCTGTTCTCCAGCCATACGTATCGCATGTATTTCGGCATGTGGTTCTCCGGCCTTCATATGTGCTCCGACCCCTACAATTCGATTATCATTTAAAATTACAGATCCAACCAATGGATTTGGAGTCGTTTGTCCCTTCATAGCCTTGGCATTTTCTAGTGCTAGCTTCATAT
>NZ_JAWRXD010001501.1:0-238 GCF_046535215.1 Priestia sp. SIMBA_032
TCAGCGTCAGCCGTTGACATAACAGCGCTTAGCACCATGGCGGCGATGCCGATGCGTTGTTTCATGTTCATGTCTGATTCTCCCTGGGCGGTTGGAATAGGCAGAGCCCGTATGTATTCAACTCTCGGAGGATCAGTTTGTAACCTGTTATAAGTAACAGGTATGGCGAAGTGATATTTAGTCAGCGCTGTCTCCGAACCACTGATCCTGGCGCTCGATTTTCCAGGCGATGAACCAC
>NZ_JAWRXD010001502.1:0-238 GCF_046535215.1 Priestia sp. SIMBA_032
TGATACGGTAGCCATTGAAACGTTCGCTTCGCGCGCTACATCATAGATTGTTACGTTCATCTCATCGCACACTCCTTCTGTTTTTGTTATCTATTTTTATGTATCGGTTACTTGAATGAAAAAAAGACATCAACTCTATTTGCAGATGCCACCAATCGTCCCGAGTTCTTCCTTTTACTAATGATACGATAAAAACGCAGGCTCATACAATATTTTCCCGCAAAAGTTTCGAAAAAAT
>NZ_JAWRXD010001503.1:0-238 GCF_046535215.1 Priestia sp. SIMBA_032
GGAGGACGGGCCGGACGGCGACTCCGAAAAGCATGTCGATGCCCTGATCGCGCGTGCCCGGAAGCTGCTCGGAGAGAACGGCTACGAGGCCTGCTTCAAGGCGGCCCTGGAGACCATGGTCGAGGACATCCGCGAAGACCTGGATGTCTTCGGTGTGCGTTTCGAGCGCTGGTTCTCCGAGCGCGAGCTCGAATCGAGCGGTGCCCTGGCGCGTGCTCTCGAGAAGCTCGACAAGCAG
>NZ_JAWRXD010001504.1:0-238 GCF_046535215.1 Priestia sp. SIMBA_032
TGGGGCTCTTGAAAATCCAAACCAAATTAGTGTTGCAATTAGTAGCATTTTAGCGGTAAGTGATGATCGAGGAGCATAATAAATTAAAAATGTACTGGGTATGATAAATACCCAGTACATTTTTGTATAATGTGTTTACTATATAATACATACTTATTATAGGAGGGGTATAGGTGTGTCAGTTTTGTTTTAGTTCTGATAATGGTAAACGTAAATTTAGATTGTTTGATATAAATCC
>NZ_JAWRXD010001505.1:0-238 GCF_046535215.1 Priestia sp. SIMBA_032
GTTTTGAAAATATTCTTCAAATGTTTCGTTACCTGCTGTTATTAAATTTAATGTTGAATATCGAGCATTTCCATAAAGACCAATTTGAACTTCTCCTAAATCTAAATACGTATTACCATACATCACGAAAGCCTCTTTATCTGTTAGTTCTTGTTCTTGAATAGCATAATAATATCTTTTCTTATTTCTTAAAGGTCGTTTCTTTTTTTAATAGTTTTCTTCAATATAATTTATTTGT
>NZ_JAWRXD010001506.1:0-238 GCF_046535215.1 Priestia sp. SIMBA_032
CCCCGGAACTCGACCGGCACCTCGCTGTGCGCGGTCTGCTCCAGGGTCCACACCTGGCCGCCCGCCTGGCTACCGGGCTCGAAGGCATAGAGAATCCAGTCGCCGCTTTCGAGCTGCATCAAGCTGTAGCCTTCCCCGGCCATGTCGGGCCGATACCACATGCCACTATGCGCCGGCTCCATCGGCTGGGCCTGCCCGTTGCACAGCGCGAAATCGAGCTCGCCACCGCCGGATGAAT
>NZ_JAWRXD010001507.1:0-238 GCF_046535215.1 Priestia sp. SIMBA_032
GGAGAAAAGGGTGTACATAAGCTTACGGATTATTAGTACTACTCGACTATGACATTACTGCCTTTACATCTATAGCCTATCAACGTGGTCATCTTCCACGATCCTTAAAAGAAATCTCATCTTGTGGTGGGTTTCGCGCTTATATGCTTTCAGCGCTTATCCCTTCCCAACGTAGCTACTCTGCGGTGCCCCTGGCGGGACAACAGATACACTAGAGGTTAGTCCAATTCGGTCCTCT
>NZ_JAWRXD010001508.1:0-238 GCF_046535215.1 Priestia sp. SIMBA_032
TTAACATAACCCACTTATAAGTACTATTCACCCTTTCTTCCATTAACACAATAATCCCTCCATCCCCTTCCATTGTATGAAAGTTATGATATCATATAAAATAAAGATTTATCATGTGATCCATCAAAAAAAATGATACCTTTTCTGGAGGGATGATACTTGGATATAAAAGATTTAACTGTATTTTACGAAGTTACGAAAGAAAAAAACATATCTCACGCAGCTAAAAATTTAAACT
>NZ_JAWRXD010001509.1:0-238 GCF_046535215.1 Priestia sp. SIMBA_032
TAAATCACGACTTATGCTTTTCTTTCTCACATAATCCTGGAGTTCAATTTTAAATTCTTCTCCAACCTTATCTGCATTAATTGAATAGCTCTCATATATATTATTATATTTTTCAACAAATAAAGACTGGAAATATTTGTAAAATGTTTTTTTAATCTTCAGTCCATCACCAGATAAATTAGACTTATCAACGACCATTACGTCCACTACGAAATCTAACTTTTCAAGAAATTCTATT
>NZ_JAWRXD010001510.1:0-238 GCF_046535215.1 Priestia sp. SIMBA_032
ATGAATCCTGGTGGCATTCGTAATGACTTAGATGCTGGTGATATTACGTGGGGTGAGTTATACGGCATTCAACCTTTTGGAAATCAATTGATTAAAGTAGATTTAACAGGTCAAGACATTCGCGATATTTTAAATCAGCAATGGCAAAAAGGAACAACAAGAATGCTTCAAATTTCAGGTATTCAATATACGTGGGATGCAAATAAAACAAACGGTGAAAAAGTTACAAATATACGTT
>NZ_JAWRXD010001511.1:0-238 GCF_046535215.1 Priestia sp. SIMBA_032
GTTAATGGTCCAAAAATAAAACCTGTTCCTGCGGTATTTGCAATATCTACCCATGTTGTAAAAGGAGTTAATGCATACTGCCATTTTTGGACTGTGCCCGTATGTCCAGATAATGTTAAAGCAGCACTATTAGCACCGCTACAAATTGTACTTGAACCTGCAATTGTTCCTCCAACACTTGCAGCCGAAACCACAAAAGCAGGAGATGTATTACCTGAATTTATGGTCGTGGTACAAG
>NZ_JAWRXD010001512.1:0-238 GCF_046535215.1 Priestia sp. SIMBA_032
CCCCTTTATGTTTTTATTACCGCATATTCACCAGTAAAAAACTGATGAACGTTTTTACTACATTTTATGTAAGCGTTTTATTTGTGTTTCTATCTCTTCTTTTATATTGTTTTAAATTCCTTCTTATATTAATTTCCAAAATTTATATGCATAAAACAAAAACGTACTCGCTTGACGAAACTCTGGGTAAAAGATATAATAGCGTTTGTGTAAAATAAAAAGGCAGCCTTGTAATGTG
>NZ_JAWRXD010001513.1:0-238 GCF_046535215.1 Priestia sp. SIMBA_032
GCAGCCAGGAAAACCCCGACATCAGGAACGCCCAGCCGGTGAGCGCCGCGACGCCGACCGCCCAGGCCGCCGGCCGTCGCGCCCGCCCGCGCAGATAGGCGACCACCGCCGCGCCGAACAGCAGCACGAAGCCCTGGGTGGTGAGCTCGAAGGCATAGGTCTCCGGGATGCGCGCGAGCTCCATCACCGCGATCACCAGCGCGTAGAAGACGAAGGCGCCGATCAGCGCGGCGGCCGG
>NZ_JAWRXD010001514.1:0-238 GCF_046535215.1 Priestia sp. SIMBA_032
GCGGCCCGCGCCCACGACATGGGCATCTCGGAAAACGAACTGATCGGCGCCCGCAGCCGCGGCACGCTGCTGATGCGGATGCACCGCTATGACGTCGACCACATCATGGGCGAGCCCGACGACGCCCGGGAGTACGTGAACGGCAACCGGCGTTGTGAGTCGCTGTGGTACCAGGACGGCGGTGGGTGGCATACCCGCATCACCATGTGCAACGGCCGCCTGCAGAGCTACAGCACCG
>NZ_JAWRXD010001515.1:0-238 GCF_046535215.1 Priestia sp. SIMBA_032
GTGATCGGCAGATCCTCGTCGATACGGATATGGCACAGTCCGTCATTGTCGAAACCCAGGTCCGGAAGGCCGATCGCGGCGCCGAATTGACCCAGTAACCGGTCGAAACCGTCTTGATGCTGCATGCTTGCGCTCATTCGCGAACGCTCCTTTTAGTGTGGAATAGATAGTATTCTCGCGCTTGAACCTTCAACTGAACGCGAGGACCGGCGATACGCAAAGCCGCACGGAATACCTC
>NZ_JAWRXD010000165.1:0-425 GCF_046535215.1 Priestia sp. SIMBA_032
AGAGGTTTGTCGTGAAATACGTAAAAGTTCAGAAATGCCGATTATTATGCTTACAGCAAAGGACTCTGAGATTGATAAAGTATTAGGGCTTGAGCTTGGGGCAGATGATTATGTAACGAAGCCATTTAGCACGAGAGAATTACTTGCTCGTGTGAAGGCGAATTTACGCCGTCACCAACAAGGTGGTGCTGCAGAAAAAGAAGAAAATACAGAAATGGTTATTGGACCAATTGTTATTAATCCAAATGCATATAGTGTAACGAAGCGCGAGGAAAATATCGAGCTTACACATCGTGAATTTGAGTTGCTACATTATTTAGCGAAACACTTAGGACAAGTTATGACACGCGAACATTTATTACAAACAGTTTGGGGTTATGACTATTTTGGAGATGTGCGCACAGTAGACGTAACAGTACGTCGTT
>NZ_JAWRXD010001516.1:0-238 GCF_046535215.1 Priestia sp. SIMBA_032
AAGCAGACGACGGGAGGTCGTTCGGCCTGGGCGCGATTGCGTCTCGGCGCAATCGCCGTCCTCGCCTGTGCGGGCCTCGCGTTTCCGTCGGTCATCGAGACGTCCGACGCGACGTGGGCCGACACCGAATCCGCGTCGGGTTCGCTGTCCGCGGCGACCATTCCGCCCCCGGTATTGGCCTCGGCATGCAAGTACAACCCCGGCGTCCTCGGCCTCGGTGCCCGGGTGGAGATCTACT
>NZ_JAWRXD010001517.1:0-238 GCF_046535215.1 Priestia sp. SIMBA_032
TTCGTTATGCATGTGCATTTCCTGTCTGCGTGTCAGTGAAGTCGCAAGTGCCGCGAGCGCATTGTTTCTATTCGGTGATGCCCAGTTGCACCAAGCCGGGAACGGCTACGAACGAACCTGATTTCCGAGATGTTGCGCATCGGCAGTTTTGATTGATCCAGCCATCGCTTCGCCCCTCAAGCGCTCGTACTCGGCTTTGGGGACCGGGAGCGCATTGCGGTTGCCAAGGTCGTTGAGG
>NZ_JAWRXD010001518.1:0-238 GCF_046535215.1 Priestia sp. SIMBA_032
GTTCAATGAGGTTCTTCCGTACTCCCCCTCGCTGCCTTCCAGGTTCCCGATCATGCCCCCGGGTGCTACTGGCTACAACCTTGCCGTGTCTGGTGGGGCGATCTTGAGCACCGAGACCAGCTCGTACCTCAACCTACGTACCAGGAGCTTGACGCCATGAAGATCGAAGATCTAGTAATCGAGGTTCGAGACAAGGAACTAAACATCGTTGACAGGATCGACCCCGCTGTCCTGGCCG
>NZ_JAWRXD010001519.1:0-237 GCF_046535215.1 Priestia sp. SIMBA_032
AAATTATTTTCTCACAAAAAACTTCAAAACAAGATATAAAACATAGTAGCACGGCAGGGATAATCGTTGGTTTTTTCTTATTTGTCGGTTATTTATTGCAAACATTTGGCTTACTCTATACAACATCTTCAAAAGCAGGTTTCTTAACTGGGCTAAGCATTGTTATGGTCCCAATCTTATCATTTATCTTTTTAAAACAAAAAGCTACCATTTTCATCGTACTTGGTATTGCTGTAG
>NZ_JAWRXD010001520.1:0-237 GCF_046535215.1 Priestia sp. SIMBA_032
GCGGAGATTGCCGGCTCGGTGGGGCTGGGCGGGTCGGCCAATGTCGGCGACCGGGTCGCCATATTCGAGGCCATCCACGGCTCGGCGCCGGATATCGCGGGCCAGGGCAAAGCCAACCCGGCCGGGTTGATGCAGGCGGCTGGCCTGATGCTGACCCATCTTGGCCAGGCCGAAATCGCCGGGCGCATGGGCAATGCGCTGCTGCGCACCCTCGAGGACGGCATCCACACCGCCGAT
>NZ_JAWRXD010001521.1:0-237 GCF_046535215.1 Priestia sp. SIMBA_032
CCTTGTATCAACAGTTTGATGTTCTTAGAGAAATTATTGCAGACCTGCGTGGTCCAAATGGTTGTCCGTGGGATAAAAAGCAAACGCATCAATCATTAAAGAAATATTTAATTGAGGAAGCTTATGAGGTGTTGGAAGCAATTGATGAAGAGGATGATGATCACTTAGTAGAAGAATTAGGTGATATATTATTACAAGTTATGCTTCATGCTCAAATCGGAGAAGATGAAGGTTGGT
>NZ_JAWRXD010001522.1:0-237 GCF_046535215.1 Priestia sp. SIMBA_032
ATGGGGCGCCGTTTCAGATGATGCCGGAGCCAATGCAGCGTCTGCAGCGTCATCTGCTAAAGCAGGAAGGCGGAGACCGGGTGATGGTGCAGGTACTCGCTGCGACACCCGTGCATGGGCTGGAAGCAGTACTGGTTGCCGTGGAGCTTGCGCTGGAATTGGGCCGGCCAAGTGCAGAACACGTACTGAATATCCTGGCACGACTAAAAAGCCCGGCGGGCCGTCCGGGCGGTGTCG
>NZ_JAWRXD010001523.1:0-237 GCF_046535215.1 Priestia sp. SIMBA_032
TTACACCAAGAGAATTAATAACTGAAATACCTGATGGGACGAAAAGGAATCCGATAATACCGGTTAAAGCTGTTCCAAGTGATTCAACTTGCTCCAATTTAATTACTTTTAAACATAATAGACTAAATAAAATAACTAACCCGATTACCGATGAAGGCATTGGAATTGGTAAATGCGTTGCAATAATATTTGAAATTAACATAATAGCTGAGAATATAAATGCTTGTGATAAGAAAC
>NZ_JAWRXD010001524.1:0-237 GCF_046535215.1 Priestia sp. SIMBA_032
GCAGCTTAGCCAACCAATGTATATGCAACTATTTTTCGGAATGTTACGAACGAATCTCCCATCGCTATTGCATCGCACTTTTCCTCATGCGTTCACGATCTACAACTGTTTCCTGAAAGATTCGCGTGATCATGGCCCAAAAATCCCCTGCCCTGTACAGTGCGCGCATCAGAGTGTCGCCGCTCCTCAGTGTTTTCTCGCACGCGCTAACGACTGTAAAAGCTTTGATCGCCGCCG
>NZ_JAWRXD010001525.1:0-237 GCF_046535215.1 Priestia sp. SIMBA_032
GCAGGGATGTATTGTGTGGCATATACAGCATCTTGCGAGGGGAAAAGTTCAAATGCATTTCCAGAAGTACGTATGAGTTCGTATTCATCGTTAACCGTATAAGTTAAGTGACTTGTGTTTCCTGCACAACCAGTTAATAGGAAGGCGACGAATAGGATTATCCATTTTTTCAATATGGGAACCTCCTTTATAATGCTATTGTAACAAATTGTACAAGAAAAGTAAGAGAAACGCTAG
>NZ_JAWRXD010001526.1:0-237 GCF_046535215.1 Priestia sp. SIMBA_032
GGGCGAGTGTTGCCCTTGTCGGCGATCAGTACCAGGCTCTCCCAGTTGGGCACTCGGGCGCTATGGCGTTGTTCTGGCGGAGAGCCACTCGCCAAGTCGAGCTTCTAACAGTCCATCGGTTCAAAGATCCGGCGTGGGCCGATCTGAGTCTGAAGTTGCGCAGGTCCGAGGGCCGCGATCAGGCGGAGGCGGCCGCAAACGAACTGGTTCGTGCGGGCCATGTCGTCCTTGCTAACT
>NZ_JAWRXD010001527.1:0-237 GCF_046535215.1 Priestia sp. SIMBA_032
GGTGCGTTGGCTGCCCGACGGCAACCTCGAGTACCTGGGGCGTAATGACGACCAGGTGAAAATCCGCGGCATGCGCATCGAGTTGGGCGAGATCGAGACCCAACTGAACCAACTGCCCGGCATCCTCGAAGCCGTGGTACTGGTGCGCGACGAGCGGCTGGTGGCTTATTTTACCGAGAAGCCGCAGTTGGACCCGCTGACGGTGGCAGGCATCCGCGCCCATCTGGTGGCGCACCT
>NZ_JAWRXD010001528.1:0-237 GCF_046535215.1 Priestia sp. SIMBA_032
GGCTATGAGGGCAGTTATTTCCAGCCCGTTCCGCTGCTCGAGGTCACGCTGGACGAGGAAAGCTCCAGCTTCGACATCGTGCATGACGGGGAGCCCATGGGGCTTGTGACCAATGAGGACGTGGTCTTCTGGACCAAGCGCGCCGCCGACGAGGTCACGATCGAGGACAGCGAACTCGTCTTTGTCGGTTACGGCGTCGTCGCGCCGGAATACGGCTGGAACGACTACGAAGGCGTC
>NZ_JAWRXD010001529.1:0-237 GCF_046535215.1 Priestia sp. SIMBA_032
GGGCTGAAATAATGATCGTCACCGGTCGGCGATACAAGGACCATCTCATGCTTCTCGCCAGGGAACTTCGGTGTCTATTCGGTATCGTCGTAGTCGCCATCGCGTCGATAGCCGGTCGCGGAAAACACGAACTGCAGCGCGTGTTCATGTCCAATTGCTTCAGTGCATCGATGTATTGAGTCAAATCGATGTCATGCATCTCGTGTTGCTTCGGTGTATTGCGAGGATCAGGAACCG
>NZ_JAWRXD010001530.1:0-237 GCF_046535215.1 Priestia sp. SIMBA_032
GGAGTATATCATCAAGTATCATCCAAGATTTGCAAAACATAATGTACCAATCTGGTTAGATCGTGATTATAAATTTCCAATTGAAGGTGGCGACGAGCTAATTTTAAATGAAGAAACAATTGCGATTGGAGTATCTGCTCGTACTTCAGCTAAAGCAATTGAACGTTTAGCTAAAAATCTCTTTAGCCAACAAAATAAAATTAAGAAAGTGTTAGCGATAGAAATTCCAAAATGCCG
>NZ_JAWRXD010001531.1:0-237 GCF_046535215.1 Priestia sp. SIMBA_032
TTTGCAAAGAAATTGAATGTGTGGGAAGTCAGACCTGACTTTGGCGAGGCATTTGTACATATCCTCCGCAGTGTAAACTTTGGCAAGGTTATCTGCTTCGGAAAATTTTAGTTTTATGTGGTTGGAATCATATTTAAAAGTAACATAGGTCTCTGTGTTGTTTTTTATGACTTTGATTTTCTTTGTTTTCATTTTTATTTCAGGGCGTCTAAGAAATGCTATTTGTGAAAGGCTTTC
>NZ_JAWRXD010001532.1:0-237 GCF_046535215.1 Priestia sp. SIMBA_032
GCACCAGGGCCTTACGGCCTTCGGTGCGCAGCCGGTCCAGGGTGGTCGTGATGCGGCTCATGCGCATTGCGCTCGGATGACAGGGCCGCGGATTTTATCCCGTATGGCCTCCGTCGTGCGCGTTCACGCCGCGCATCCTGCCGAAATACAACACATGACGGCTCGATGCAGGAAATCCCTCCGTGGATGTGTATCAGTGCGCACTACATCCCTTCACCCGGCGACCAGGGTGTCGGG
>NZ_JAWRXD010001533.1:0-237 GCF_046535215.1 Priestia sp. SIMBA_032
GTTCACGAAGCTTTGCGAGATCGATCAAGACCGGATCGAGGAGATCGGTGCGATGCTGCTTGGCGCAAACGTGTTCTGGCAGGGCGCCGACGGTGCGACATTCAGCATGGACCCCGTCACTCGTGTCGTGTTTCTGGCCCATCATCGCCCTCTCCGTTCGCTAGACGTCGCCGCTCTGAACGCATGGCTAGAACGATTCCTCGCGATCGCGGAGCATTGGCAACGCCGCCTTGATAG
>NZ_JAWRXD010001534.1:0-237 GCF_046535215.1 Priestia sp. SIMBA_032
GTTGCCGCCGCTACCGTATTCGCGCGTCAACCCGCTCCATCAACGCGCAGACCGTCGTCGCAGCGGCTTCACCCCCGAAAGGCCCGGGCCTGCTGGCCAATGCCCCTGGCCGTTCACCGTTGCCGCCGCTACCGTATTCGCGGGTAAACCAGCTCGGTAGAGCCGACGACCGAACTCCAGTCACCATTCCGCACCACGTATCCCGGCCTCCGCGTCAAAACCCCTGGCCGTTCACCG
>NZ_JAWRXD010001535.1:0-237 GCF_046535215.1 Priestia sp. SIMBA_032
TCGGTCGCTTCGCGCTTCCCCTCGGACACAGCGACAACGTCCGCGCGGGAGAGCAGGGCATCGCCCCGAGCCCGGTGTTCCTGCTCCCCCAGACGCTGCCCGTCCCGGTTCCCGCGCAGGCGACGGCTCTGACCGCGACCGTCCACGGCACCGCCCGGCTCGACGCCGTCATCGTGCAGCCGGTCGTCTCGCATCTGGGCCTCACCGGCAGCTCCTCCCTCGACGTCTACGTGAACG
>NZ_JAWRXD010001536.1:0-237 GCF_046535215.1 Priestia sp. SIMBA_032
GCAGAGCCCGCTGCAACTCGGCCTGAACCTGCTCCGGTCGGGCGACCTCGCGGGCGACATCAACGAGATCCGCGGAGCAGTCGGCGAACTGGACTCGGGCGCAAATCAATTGAGCAACGGCCTGGTCGAGTTGAGCAGCGGCGCCGACGAACTGTCCGCAGGCACGGAAAAACTGTCCGCAGGCGCCGGCGAGCTGTCCGAGGGACTCACCACCGGACTGGACGCGCTACCCACCTG
>NZ_JAWRXD010001537.1:0-237 GCF_046535215.1 Priestia sp. SIMBA_032
GTCGACGTCACGACGAACACAGTGATCAAAGCGCTGAACCTTTCCACCGGCGTCGCCGGGGATCTTGCCTGGGTCGACGGTCAGCTGTACGGGGGCTTGAGTAGGATCCAGCGCATCGACACCACCACCGGCACCGTTGTGTCATCCAACCCCGTCACCGGGCTCTTCGCTCCTGCGTACTGGTCGAGCCAGGGTCACCTGTACACCTGGGTCTCAGGAACGATCCGCGAGGTCATC
>NZ_JAWRXD010001538.1:0-237 GCF_046535215.1 Priestia sp. SIMBA_032
GGTCCCGCAAGGGCATGCAGTGAGCGGGGGAACGCGGTGAGTCGTGCGGTGCTCTCGATCGGTTCCAACATCGGTGACCGGATGGCGCATCTGCAGTCCGTCTGCGACCGGCTCGGCGATGCGGTGGTGGCCGCCTCGGCGGTCTACTCGACTGCCCCCTGGGGGGGTGTGGAACAACAGGACTTCCTCAATGCCGTGGTCGTGGTCGACGATCCGAGCCGGGCGGCCGCCGATTGG
>NZ_JAWRXD010001539.1:0-237 GCF_046535215.1 Priestia sp. SIMBA_032
GATCGGAATAGCGGTTGGTAATGAAAGAGTATAGGCTATAGCGAAGAACTCGCTTGACGCCGTATCATAAAACATCTGGTCCATGGTGAGCAATTTCCCCAATTTCCATTAAATCGTTTGTAAGGCGCGAAATTAAATGACCTGTTTTATTATTATCAAAAAATCTGAATGATAGCTTTTGAATATGATCAAATAATTTCTGCCTCATATCTGTTTCAATATTAACACCAAGCATAT
>NZ_JAWRXD010001540.1:0-237 GCF_046535215.1 Priestia sp. SIMBA_032
CGGTGTCATCGGTGATCAGACGGCCCTCGGACAGATCAAATGCGGCGATCGCGACATCGTTGACGCCGGGTACCGGACGGCCGGACGAGCCCACCTTCGTACCGGTCACGTTCGCCAGGCTCGCCGACCCGTCACCGGTCGCGAAGAACTCGAGAACCCGGGCCCGCGGGAACTTCTCGTTCACGTCCTCCCACAGTCCCGCGGACATTCCCGAACCCATGAACAACCGGATCGTGT
>NZ_JAWRXD010001541.1:0-236 GCF_046535215.1 Priestia sp. SIMBA_032
CATCTCTGGCGTTTTGGCGCAGTAGGTCTCAAACGTGCATCCGGCAAATCGTGGTGTGATTCCAGAGCCGATAAGCGCTGTGTTTAGACGTTCGGCGGCGAGGTTGGCCAAGGCTTGCGTGTGCGCCTGACCGCCCGGCTCGGCCACACGCAACCCGTGGAACTGACACTGCTTGCAAGGGCGGATCAGCATCGATCCGTCGAACTGCTCTACTTCGCTGCGGGTTTCCACTTCAG
>NZ_JAWRXD010001542.1:0-236 GCF_046535215.1 Priestia sp. SIMBA_032
GGGTTCACTGCCCTGGGGCAGCCGCTGGGTACCGACAGTGCGTTCCAGCAGAACCTCTCCGAGGCCATTGGACGCCAGGCGGCGGACAGCCTGCAGGTGCCTGACGCCATCGCCGGTATTGTCCAACCGCTGATTACCGGTGCCGTGCAGGGGGTGCAGTCGCTGCCCGAGTATCCGCAGGCGTGGGACGAGACACTGCGCCGCTCGCATGCCCAGACGTTCGACGGCGAGGGCGG
>NZ_JAWRXD010001543.1:0-236 GCF_046535215.1 Priestia sp. SIMBA_032
ATTCATTAGTTAAGATATATTCGAATAGTTTAATTTGAATGAAAATTAAATAAATACTCGAAGAAATCCTTGTTATTTATACATTTTTTATTATATAACACAAAAAAAGTAACATTCACGTACTTTTTGAAATTATTTTGAAAAAGCAATACATTAAAAATTTGTATTTATATCTCTAAATAAGTAGACATTTTGATTTATATGTTGTAATCTTTGAAAGAGAATAAATTAATTCT
>NZ_JAWRXD010001544.1:0-236 GCF_046535215.1 Priestia sp. SIMBA_032
CGTTAACTGGAGGAATGGGATTAGTATCAGCTAGTACCGAAAAAGATTATACGATTTCCTCTTTCGAATATGTAACTGTAGATGAAAAGACTGTTGATTCATTTAACAAATTGAGTGCTCCATTAAAGGAAGACGTAAAAATAACGTTAGTTCTACCGAAACAAAATCAAAATGGTGACTGGTTATCTTATGGATTTTCGAGCAAAGAAAGTTTAGAGGCTTTTATTGAAAAAGAT
>NZ_JAWRXD010001545.1:0-236 GCF_046535215.1 Priestia sp. SIMBA_032
TCAGGGCTCACCCGATCGATTTTCTTGTGCCATTCACCATCATTTCCGTTCCATGCGGATTCGACGAGAAGGATATCCGGTTTAAATTCACTAGCTTCAGGCTCCCAGCCAGTCTTGGCTGGACGTAGTAAAATGCACGAGGCTTCAAAAGCTGCCGCTGTAAATTCATCCATTACGCCTAGAATCCGGAGTTTTCCAACGCTGTCAGTTGATGCGGTTCTCCCCTTCACGCGCCG
>NZ_JAWRXD010001546.1:0-236 GCF_046535215.1 Priestia sp. SIMBA_032
GTTTTGATTGTCTCATATTTTAACAAACTTGCTTCTATCTCACCTAGTTCTATTCGATATCCCCTTATTTTCACTTGATGATCAACTCGTCCCAAGTATTCTATGTTACCATCAGGTAGCCACCTTGCTATATCTCCTGTTTTATATAATTTCTCACCAGGTTCAAACGGATGATCAATAAATTTATCTGCTGTTAATTCTTTTCGATTGATGTATCCCCTAGCTAACCCTATGCC
>NZ_JAWRXD010001547.1:0-236 GCF_046535215.1 Priestia sp. SIMBA_032
GTGCATCGATTTCCGCTTTAATCTTCCCAGAACCATCTGCAACTACGTTCGGTAAATCACCGTTTTCTGCACCCTTCGGATTAAGAAGACCATGTTTTTTATCATCAGGATTAAAATGATTCCCGGATGATTCAAAACGAGGTGCCTTACACTCTCCGATTTCATGTACATGTAGTCCGTGTGGTCCTGGCGTGAAACCTTCTCCTTTAATCGTAATTTTCACGCCACTTGTTTGC
>NZ_JAWRXD010001548.1:0-236 GCF_046535215.1 Priestia sp. SIMBA_032
GACCGACCGGACCTACTGGGCCAACCGGACCTGCATGTAATTTCCTAGTATATGCTACAAATGCAGGACTCATAGATGACCCTACAAATGATACAGTATCTGTAATTAACACCGGAACAAATATAGTAGTTGATACAATTACTGTAGGTAATGCACCACTTGAAGTAACAGTTTCACCAAATGGAGCTCGTGCTTATGTTACTAATATTTTTTCTAATACCGTTTCCGTTATTGAT
>NZ_JAWRXD010001549.1:0-236 GCF_046535215.1 Priestia sp. SIMBA_032
GTGCGATGGCCGCTTCGCGGCGCTTGCGCAGGCGGTCGAACTGCTCGGTGGGGAAGGTCGGATTGCGCAGTACATCCGCGAACAGGGCCAGACTGTCGTCGAGGAAGGGACGCACGGCGCCGAGGCTGATCGTCGAGTGGTCGCGCGAAACCCCCGAGGAAAGGCTGGCGCCGAGGGATTCGGCGTCCTCGCTGATGGCGATGGCGTCCCGGCTTGGGGTGCCGCGCGTACGCAGC
>NZ_JAWRXD010001550.1:0-236 GCF_046535215.1 Priestia sp. SIMBA_032
TAAAAGAAACTGATTTAGTGGAGGCTGTAAATGCATTACATAGTGCGTTTGAGCTTTCAAAAGAAAAGCAACTGGAACAATAAGGAGTGAGACCATGATAGATTTTGGGACAATTGCAACCGCGATGGTAACACCGTTTGATATAAACGGGAATATCGATTTTGCAAAGACAACGAAATTGGTAAATTATTTAATTGATAACGGTACAACAGCAATCGTGGTAGGAGGAACGACAG
>NZ_JAWRXD010001551.1:0-236 GCF_046535215.1 Priestia sp. SIMBA_032
GCAGGGTTTCGCTGCGGCTTTGCAGGCTCTTGATGAACCAGCGTGCTTCCTGCAGATGGGTCTTCAGTGATGTGTTGTCGCTGCTGTTGTCGGCGCGGCGGATCATCTGCGCGTAGCTGGTATTGATGCGCAGCTGCGGAATGGCCTCGCTGTTCAGTTCGACTTTCCAGACCCCCTTTTCCTTTTTTACGTAGACATCGGGGACGATGTATTCCGGCTGCGAATCGGCAACCTGG
>NZ_JAWRXD010001552.1:0-236 GCF_046535215.1 Priestia sp. SIMBA_032
GCTCGACCCGCTCGTGCTCGATGCGCTGCGAGAAGTCCCGCGTGAGGACTTCGCCCCCGCCGACTACCGGCGGATGGCCTTTTCCGACCTGCGCATTCCGCTGGCGCATGACCAGGTCATGCTCAAGCCGATCGAGGAAGGCCGGATGCTCCAGACCCTGGAAATCCAGCCCGGCCAGCGCGTGCTCGAAATCGGAACCGGTTCGGGCTTCACGGCGGCCTGCATGGGCTACCTGG
>NZ_JAWRXD010001553.1:0-236 GCF_046535215.1 Priestia sp. SIMBA_032
GGAGGGGCCGACGTGATCAGCTTCACGGCGGGCGTCGGCGAGAACGTCGCGCACATCCGCGCCGGCGCGTTGCGCGGTCTCGAGTTCGCGGGTGTCGAGCTCGACCCCGAAAGCAACGAGAACGCACGGCGCGGCGAGATCACCCGGATCTCGACGGATGCCTCGCGCGTCGCCGTGCTGGTCGTCCCCACCGACGAAGAGGTGGAGATCGCCCGGCAGACGCTGGTCGCTGCGCG
>NZ_JAWRXD010001554.1:0-236 GCF_046535215.1 Priestia sp. SIMBA_032
GTTTATTGAATTGCTGATCAACGCATTCTAAATCTTCATCAAATTTTTCATGTGTTCGCTCGATTAACTTATGGAACATATCTCCAACGTGTTCTTCTAAAACCCGAATGCCTTCCCCGGTAACGCCGCCTTTCACGCAAACCTTTTCTTGTAAGGTAGGTAATGTGAAGATTTCTTTTTCAAGTAATTTCCCCATCCCCACGACCATTTCACTTACTAAAGTAGTAGCCTCTTCG
>NZ_JAWRXD010001555.1:0-236 GCF_046535215.1 Priestia sp. SIMBA_032
GCCTGCGCACGCCGACAAGCAAACTGGGCGGCGAGCGTGGTGAATTTCGAACACTCGCACTGGTAGCGCTCAAAAAAATTCGTCAGAATTCTGAACTGCTAAGCAAGATGGCATTCGATCCTGCAGGATGGCAAACGCTCGACGGTAAGCTGCGCAGCAGACACGTGGTCTTGACTCAGTTGGAGAACCAGTTCCGCAACGCGACGACCAGCATCGAAGCCGGGAGGGATTTCCAG
>NZ_JAWRXD010001556.1:0-236 GCF_046535215.1 Priestia sp. SIMBA_032
GCCGGCGACCTTCATGCCCAGGAACTGGTCCGATCCGACGGGCATCACGGAGTCGACGCGCCCCTGAAGGCACTCGCCCTCGCGGGCCTCGCTGCGCTCGTCGACGTCTTCCGGGCGGATGCCCAGACGCACCAGTCGGCTGCCGTGCCCGGCGAGGCGCTGCGCCATGGCGTCCGGCAGGGTCAGGCGGATCCCCTCGGCCTCGAACAGCAACGCGTCGCCCGCGCTGCGTAGCG
>NZ_JAWRXD010001557.1:0-236 GCF_046535215.1 Priestia sp. SIMBA_032
GTCCGGCAAAGGAATCTTCCAGCGCATCAACGTACCGCACGCCCGGCAGCCCCGCTGCCTGCACGGACTGCTCCAGCACCGCGTTCAGGTTGTCGGTGACCTTCAGCCCGAAGGCCTGTTCCGCGGCGGTCAGCCGGCCGCAGTCTGCAGCAGGAGCCTCAAACATTCGTGGATACGGCAGCACCAGCACCGGCGACCGGGCCGCAGTTCCCACCGTTCGGTAGGCCTCCGCTAAG
>NZ_JAWRXD010001558.1:0-236 GCF_046535215.1 Priestia sp. SIMBA_032
GGCCCGCGCCTGGCTGGCCCAGGACCCGGATCCCGAGACCCGCAACGAGCTGGACGCCCTGATCGTGGAGGCCGAGTCCGGGTCTGCCGATGCGCTCGCCGAGCTGCACTCCCGCTTCGACGAGCGCCTGGCGTTCGGCACGGCCGGCCTGCGCGGCGCGATCGCCGCCGGCCCCAACCGGATGAACCGCGTGCTGGTGGCCCAGGCGGCCGCCGGTTTCGCCCGCTGGCTGCTCG
>NZ_JAWRXD010001559.1:0-236 GCF_046535215.1 Priestia sp. SIMBA_032
GGGAGAAGACGATGACTCCTCCGCACTCCGATCCGACCGCCGGCGCCCCCGCAGCCCCGTCCGAGCCGCGCATCCGCCTGGCGATCCTCGACGACCACGAGATCCTGCTCGACAGCCTGGCCTCCTGGATCGAGCGGAACGCCCCGGAGTTCGACCTCGTCGTCCGCGCGGCGAGCTGGCTCGAACTCGTCCACAGCGACGCGTTCCCGACCGATCTGGTCATCATGGACCTCCAG
>NZ_JAWRXD010001560.1:0-236 GCF_046535215.1 Priestia sp. SIMBA_032
TGCCGGTCGACCCGCAGGGCGCCGTCTGCGCCTGCGGCCAGCGCGGCTGCCTGGAGACCCTGGCCAGCGGCTCAGGCGTCGCGCGGCAGTGGCCGACCGACGACCCGTACCCGGTGCGCGCGCTCCTCGCAGCGGCCTCCGCCGGCGACCCGGCAGCCCGGGCGATCGCCGCTAGGCTGGCCGTGGGCATCGCCTCCGCGGTGCGCGCCCTCGTGCTCACCGTCGACCCCGCCACC
>NZ_JAWRXD010001561.1:0-236 GCF_046535215.1 Priestia sp. SIMBA_032
AGCACTTGGTGCAACGCGCGGAAAATATTAATGCGATTTTTAATCGAGTCTTACATTTTAACAGGATTAGGTGGCTTTATTGGATTTATGTTCAGCGCTTTCTTTGCCTGGCTTATCGCAATGATCGCAGAATGGCCACTTGTTATTTCAGTAAGTTTAGGCGTAACTGCAGTAGGAGTTTCAATGTTGATTGGAAATCTGTTTGGGCTACTTCCGGCTAATAGAGTAGCTAAATT
>NZ_JAWRXD010001562.1:0-236 GCF_046535215.1 Priestia sp. SIMBA_032
CGATGGTCGGGGCCAGCAGCGGGGCAAGGCCGATGATCAGCATCAGCCGGGACAGCAAGCGCGCGGCGTCGGAGCCCACAAACCGGTCACGGATAACGGCGATGGCCACCACGCCGGCGGCGGCGTTGAAGAAACCCTGCAGGACCCGCAGCCCAATCAGGGTGCCAATGCCGGGCGCGACGGCGCAGAGCAGGGAGACGACCACGTGGAGACTGATGCCGATCAGCAGCGGGAGG
>NZ_JAWRXD010001563.1:0-236 GCF_046535215.1 Priestia sp. SIMBA_032
GCGCGGGCGGGGCGTGGTGACGGCGACCGGCCTCGGCACCCAGATCGGCAAGATCTCCAAGGTCGTCGGCGCGGAGCGGTTGAGCGAACCGCCGTTGATGATCCGCATCCGGCGCTTCACCTATCAGGTCGCCGGCGGGATTCTGGGCGCAATCGCCCTGCTGGTCGGGCTGATGGTCGTGATGGGCGGCTATGACGGCCAGGAGATGGCGCTGATGAGCATCGGGCTCGCCGTCT
>NZ_JAWRXD010001564.1:0-236 GCF_046535215.1 Priestia sp. SIMBA_032
AGCTGTATTTCAGTTTGATGGATCTATTACACATCATAACGTAATTCAAGAGCTTCGCATGCCTAGAGCAATAGGGAGCGTAGTTGCAGGTGCCTTTTTAGCGGTATCAGGAGCAATTATGCAAGGCATGACGCGAAATCCACTTGCTTCACCATCGTTAATGGGAATTACAGATGGGGCTGTATTTGGAATTGCAATTATGTATGCATTTTTCCCTAATTCACCTTATTTAATGT
>NZ_JAWRXD010001565.1:0-236 GCF_046535215.1 Priestia sp. SIMBA_032
GAGGGGCTGGCCGGTCGTAAAGGTCGCGGCCGCGGGGTTCGGGCGCTGCATATCGCGCCCCTGAAGGCCCTGGCACGCGATATGACGCACAATCTTTCGCCGTTGCTCGATGCCGTGCTTCCCATCAGCGGCCGCGCGCCGTCGATCGGCCTGCGCTGCGGCGACACGCCGCGCAGCGAGCGTGACCGCCAGCGCCGCAATCCGCCAGAGATCCTCTCGACCACGCCGGAGTCGCT
>NZ_JAWRXD010001566.1:0-236 GCF_046535215.1 Priestia sp. SIMBA_032
GTGGCCGTGCACGATCGTGACCGCCTCGGTACCCTCCGGCAGCGTGGTCCTGTCGTTGAGCGTGATCCGCAAAGTGGTCAGGCGTGCGAACCGCTCCAGGAGGAAGCGCTGCCGGCGGTTTATCCCCTCCGGGAGGTCGAGGTTGTGGACGGTGCGCACGACGGGCGTCCGAAGCACCGCGATCCGGAGCAGGAGCAGCGCCGTCAGGAGCTGCCGGGCCAGCGCGCGCAAGGGCG
>NZ_JAWRXD010001567.1:0-236 GCF_046535215.1 Priestia sp. SIMBA_032
GGTGATGATGATAAATATGTAGGATATATTAAGACAGTTCTTGTGTGCCAATAAATCTTCAATCCAGATAATGATAATAGGAAGATGTGCGCAAGTGTGGCGGTTAAAACTGCTGTGGCGCGGTGTCCATGGAAGTATCGTAAGACACCGCTGAAGGTAATTGGCATGCCTTGTTTATCTGCCAAACTTTCTCTTTGAGTTGGATACGTAAACGTTGTTTGTCAAAGGAGACATCC
>NZ_JAWRXD010001568.1:0-236 GCF_046535215.1 Priestia sp. SIMBA_032
AGAAGTGACCAATTCACACTTAATTTTCTTTCAACAAGTCCTTCACCTGCTATACTAATAGACACTTCAATGCGTCCACGTCGAACTTGCTGTGCAATTATTTTACGAATTTTGTCCTCAAATACCATCATTTGCTTAGGAAGTCGAATACTCATCTCTAAAAAACGGTGGTTCACCGATTTCATTTCTACTGTAATTTGAAAAGTATCACTTTCTACTTTCGATCTTCCAAACCC
>NZ_JAWRXD010001569.1:0-236 GCF_046535215.1 Priestia sp. SIMBA_032
GGATCCCGTTCTCTTCGAACTCTTTTCGGGCCGCCGCCAGGATCGCGTCTTCCTGCTCCTGGGGCGACTCGGTGTTGCGGACCTTACGGGTACCACCGGTCCGGTCCGCTGTACCCGTCGTACGCTGTGCCATCACACCCGCCGCATCGTCACTGGAAGTTTGTCTTTCGGGACGGGCAGGGCGCTGTAATCCATCGGCATCGTGTAATCATCCGGGACCGACCATTCGAAGCCGC
>NZ_JAWRXD010001570.1:0-236 GCF_046535215.1 Priestia sp. SIMBA_032
GTAATGGGTGATGAGCACTTCTTCACGCAGCCGGCTGGCATTTTCCTTGATCTTCCAACGCTTGAGCTGGTGCTTGGGCAGCTGGAAGTAGCTTGGCTGCAGCTGGAAGCTGGCGCCGGTTTCGTGGTAAACGGTCTCGAGCTCTTGCAGGCAGGTTTCGCGCCGGGGCTGTGTGTTGTGTTCGTCGTAGACCTCATGGGCCTGCTCGGTCACTTGCAGGGTCAACAGGTGGAAGC
>NZ_JAWRXD010000166.1:0-422 GCF_046535215.1 Priestia sp. SIMBA_032
GTGATGACCTGCAAAATCTCAGCATCGACGCGACGAACCTCCAGCCCTGGCAGATAGCGCGTTTCGCGGGTCAGCTCACGCGAACTGGTCTGCTCGGTGCGAACCTTGCGCAGCCGGGTGCCATCAGCGGCGTAGCAATAGCGCTCGGTGTCGTTGCGCGTGGAATCGCGTTCAACCGGCTGCACCTGTACCAGTTGATTACGTGAATCCCAGGCCAGAGTTCGACCTTTGTGCAGTTCCAGCAAGTTGCCATTGGCATCAAACCCAGCAGCAATGTCTGCCTCGCTGGGCGGTCGCCCGTCCAGCTCGGGCAAGCAACGATTGCTGTACTTTGCTGCCGTCAGCACGCGCCCCTGGCTCTGCGCGCCGACGTGGGTCAACTCGAGCAAGTTTCCGGCGGTGTCGTAGCGATAGGTTTGCTG
>NZ_JAWRXD010001571.1:0-236 GCF_046535215.1 Priestia sp. SIMBA_032
GGTCCAGTCCAGGTTGTTCTTCATCGTCGGGTTGGGCTGCTTGGCGAAGGGGTTGGCGACGGTGAAGTGCGGTCCCTGAAGGATGACGTCGTCCCACGAGTCAGGAACAGCCGAACCAACCTCGAAGTAACCTCTCTTGCGGTCAGCCGTTTCGTGCCAGCCAGACGAGTATTGAAGACCAAGTTCCCGTACCCGAGGAGCTTTGCTGAGCTTTTCAAGGACGCGGGAACTCGCCC
>NZ_JAWRXD010001572.1:0-236 GCF_046535215.1 Priestia sp. SIMBA_032
GCTTCCACCGGCGGCAATTGCGGTTCATAGACCGCGCGTGCCGTGAAGAAGGCGGCCACCGTGAATAGCGCGCCGGCGATCAATACAAGGGCCAGAACGATGGCCAGTCGCAGGGCGACGCGGGCGGGGAGAGACATGGGTGTCGGGGCTTTGCGGCGGCTTTCGACCGGCGGACCTAGTCGAATGAGCCGGTTATCGGGCTTAGATATCAGTAATTTGGGATGAACATCTAGTGT
>NZ_JAWRXD010001573.1:0-236 GCF_046535215.1 Priestia sp. SIMBA_032
GACGAATTTCGGATACAGGAAAGTATTCAATACCGCTACAACCAGTATTGTGAATTGACGGATCGAAAAAGGAAAATAAATTTCCTCAAGTAGCCGTTACATTGCAAATTGGTAGTATGTATACAGAACAATTTTCGTATGAATTGACCTACGATGTAAACGACATACTTATTCTGCGAATTCAAGTGGAAAATAAAGGGGTAGAAATGATTTCGAGAGTTGTTGTAAGTCATATG
>NZ_JAWRXD010001574.1:0-236 GCF_046535215.1 Priestia sp. SIMBA_032
TTTTTCAATTTCTTCTAAATGTTTTTCATCTTTCGCTGCAACGAACGTAATTGCAAGACCTGATCCACCTGCACGTCCTGTTCGGCCAATGCGGTGAATGTAACTTTCTACATCTTCAGGGATATCAAAATTAAATACGTGCGTTACACCATCTACATCAAGTCCACGAGCTGCTACATCCGTTGCAATTAAGTACTGAATTTTAGCTTCGCGGAAACTCTTCATAACTCTTTCAC
>NZ_JAWRXD010001575.1:0-235 GCF_046535215.1 Priestia sp. SIMBA_032
CTTGGATTCATCGTTTGACCACCTTCGATAACTTTCGTTGCGCCGATGCTCTCAAATAAAGTTTTAATACCAGACCCCATTGCCACAGTTACGATACCATATGGTTGTTTTTCTTTCGATTGAGCTGGTTGTTCAGGAACCATAGCAGGTTCATCTAATAAAGCAGTATGCTGTTCACGCATATTTTCTACTTTAATCTTAATTAAACTACCGTATTTTTGCCCGTAGTTCATAG
>NZ_JAWRXD010001576.1:0-235 GCF_046535215.1 Priestia sp. SIMBA_032
GTCGCCACCATCGCGCTGACGATCGGCTGCGTCGTTGCAGGCTTGCTGTCCGACCGCATCGGACCCCGCCTCGTGCTGGCGCTCGGCTCTGCGCTACTGGCCGTCTGCTTCACCTGGTTCTACGGCCGCCTGCACGTCGGCGCGCCGTTGCAGGCGTGGCTCGGCCCCTATACGGTGACCGGCTTCGCGGTCGGCATGATCGGTGCGATTCCGCTGATGATGGTCCGCGCGTTTC
>NZ_JAWRXD010001577.1:0-235 GCF_046535215.1 Priestia sp. SIMBA_032
CTTTCGATGTAGGCCGCTGCGGTCCGCGTTCCAGTCCGCCCGGCCAGCCATCCGGGACTCCGCCGAAAGCGCAGGCTCCGCGCCTTCCGCTTTGCCGGCTGGGGCGATTTCCCCTATCATATTGCGAATACCTGCGACACAGCCGAGGACTACCAGCTATTGCTGACCAGCGTGACCGATGCCGCGGGCACCTACGAGATCGAGGTACAGCTGCAGGAAACCGACGACAGCACCG
>NZ_JAWRXD010001578.1:0-235 GCF_046535215.1 Priestia sp. SIMBA_032
CATTTATATGTTCAAAAAATTGAACTGTACCTTGTCTAACATCTATATTTTCATAAGAATCCGGATCGTAATTACTTGAATTATAATTATTTGGGCTATAACTATTTGGATTATAGTTATTTGGACTATAGTTATTTGGACTATAGTTATTTGGATTATAGTTATTTGGATTATAATACATAAGCATCTCTCCAATACTCTTTTTCTAGTCTATATTAATCATCTTAATATTAAT
>NZ_JAWRXD010001579.1:0-235 GCF_046535215.1 Priestia sp. SIMBA_032
CGGGCGACCAGGGCCGGCACGATGTTCTCGATCGGGGAAAGCTCCAGTGCGAGTTGCGGATGCTGGAAGGTTCGGGCAAGCCCGGCTTGCGCCCGGATGGTCGATCCGGCCTTGAGTGCCTGCCCTTCGAGCGCGACCACGCCGGACGATGACGACTGCGTGCCGACGATGCAATCGACCAGTGTTGTCTTGCCCGCCCCGTTCGGCCCCACCAATCCCAAAACGTGTCCGTGTG
>NZ_JAWRXD010001580.1:0-235 GCF_046535215.1 Priestia sp. SIMBA_032
TCGGAGGGCGCGGCGGCGATGGCGGTGAGCACGGCCTCCTGGAACAGGTCCGAACCGGCGAAGAGCACCTCGCGCTTGTCGGCGAAGTAGCGGAAGAAGGTGCGCTCGGTGACCCCGGCCCGCTCGGCGATATCGGCGACGGTGGTCTGCTCGAACCCCGGGTCGGCGTACAGCTCGATCGCGGCGCCGACCAGTCGCTCGCGTGCTCCCGGCTCCCATCGTCCCATGAACCCAG
>NZ_JAWRXD010001581.1:0-235 GCF_046535215.1 Priestia sp. SIMBA_032
GCCCGATCCGCGACGAACTGGGCGTGGCCGGTGGCGTGCAGAACCTGCCGTGGCTGTTCACCGGCACGCTGCTGGCGATGCTGGTGGCGAGCCCCTTGTTCGCACTGGCGGTGCGCAACCTGCCGCGGCGGCAGTTCATCCCCCTGGCCTACCGCTTCTTCGCGGCGAACCTGGTGCTGTTCGCGCTGCTGCTCCACTTCGCCGGACCCGATGCGCAGGTGTGGATCGGGCGTGC
>NZ_JAWRXD010001582.1:0-235 GCF_046535215.1 Priestia sp. SIMBA_032
GTCCTAGGGTCGTATGGCAACGATTCCAGAGATCGACCCCGGAGGAAGGCACCGATGCCCCGCATCCGCCGCGTACTGCTGCTCGGACACACCCACCACGACGTCGGCTACACGAACAGCCCCCGGATCATCGACGGGATGCACGCGAGGATCGTGCGCGAAGTGCTCCGCCTGGCCGCGGAGGACACCGCGGCGCCAGGCGCGCCCGACCGCTTCCGGTGGACGTTCGAGGTCG
>NZ_JAWRXD010001583.1:0-235 GCF_046535215.1 Priestia sp. SIMBA_032
TCTTAATGGTTTCCACAACGTCTTTTGGAACTGTTTTAACATGCCAACCAATACCTAAATTAACCAACATAAACTTACTAATCAGCTTACGTAAATAGTTTTCTACCTGATAAATTCTTGGGTATAAATCTTGACTCCATTCAAAACCTACTCCATCCCAAATAATCTGAATATTATCTTTTATATGCACCCCAACAACCTGTTTAACAGCCTTAAGCATATTTCGAAATTTTGC
>NZ_JAWRXD010001584.1:0-235 GCF_046535215.1 Priestia sp. SIMBA_032
TAAATTTTAAAGAAAAATTTCCTGAAGCCGCCGTGTCCTTTCTATGCGACGCCGGTCATGGCCATTTTGATATTTCAGATGAACTCATTGATTACATAAATTTATTTATTAAAAAAGCTGTTCAGTACCGCCTGCCTGTCAAAGCAGCCCTTGACCAGCCTGTTCAATTAATTCCGGTTGACCCCCGCAGAGGATGGCTTAAAGAAAGATGGAAAAAAGACACTAAGCCTGCATT
>NZ_JAWRXD010001585.1:0-235 GCF_046535215.1 Priestia sp. SIMBA_032
TTAAAGAAATCTAACTGATATGGAATAGAAAGCGCTAAAGATTTTCTTCGTTGCATATCAACACCCCGTCTTCTTTTATCCCACCCTCTTAGATGAACCAGCTCCAACTACATAAGTTATTTATATAGAGATTGATTATACTCGAAGGCTAGTGAAAATAATTTAATTATACTACCTCTTATTTTACATGAAGTTTTCTAGTCATTCACTCTTTTCCTATTTCCAATCCAAAAAG
>NZ_JAWRXD010001586.1:0-235 GCF_046535215.1 Priestia sp. SIMBA_032
GAGTTCGCGACCCGCTGTTGTCAGTGCTGAACAGGTCGAGATGGTGCGCGGCGAGGTCATGCGTGACCCCAATGCGGCCAGCGGTGTCACGATGACCGAGGCGTATACGGTCACGATCCAGCGGATCAGCGTCGGCGGCAGCGTATTCGGGTACCTCGCCGTGCTGAGTACGTCCCCACTGGGCGACCTCGAGCGGGTCCTACTGGGGCACGCGACCTCGCTGCTCGGTCTGGAG
>NZ_JAWRXD010001587.1:0-235 GCF_046535215.1 Priestia sp. SIMBA_032
TCTGATCATGCTGCAATGGAAACGAGATGTACAAAAGTCGAGATTAAGTCGAACGGAGTTGTTCTTGTTACTTCAACATCTCAGGCACCATTTGAGATTAGAAAACAGTTGAGTGAAGCATTTGGTATAGATGAAGGCAATATACATGTTAGCGTACCTTTAGTAGGCGGAGCATATGGCGGGGAAACCATGGTTCAATTGGAAATATTATCCTACATTGCTTCCAAAGCTGTAG
>NZ_JAWRXD010001588.1:0-235 GCF_046535215.1 Priestia sp. SIMBA_032
TGTCTTCGATCTTGAGCAGTTTGCCGGCCCGGGCACCGAGGCGCCGGGAGAGGCGCTGTGCCGCGAAGGTCAGCAGGAAGTTCAGGACGATGAAGATGGCCGCCGTGACCAGCAGCGCGGGCAGGATGTTGCCCTCGCCGGAAGCCAGACGGCGGGCATACTCGAGCAGTTCCGTGTAGCCGATGAAGGTACCCAGTGCGGAGTCCTTGAGGATGACCACGAACTGGCTCAGCAG
>NZ_JAWRXD010001589.1:0-235 GCF_046535215.1 Priestia sp. SIMBA_032
GTCAATTGGTAGAGGACCGCGAGGAGCGTCGGGATGTTCGCTGAGTGGACTGCTTGACCCAGCCGGGCGAGGTCGATCCCGCTCGCGGGTGCGGTTGGCTGAAGGTTCACGACACAAGACTAACCACGGGTAGTTAGGAAAATGCAAGAGCACCGGTCATATCTGCGGGTTTACGGTCGACCGGGACTCAATACTTGACAGAACGGCGGTTCGCTGGCGATGCTGTGACTGCAAT
>NZ_JAWRXD010001590.1:0-235 GCF_046535215.1 Priestia sp. SIMBA_032
GTGAAAGTTAAAGGATATCGTATTGAAATAGGGGAAGTTGAGAATGCACTGTTACAACACAAGTCTGTTAAAGATGTAGTAGTGGTGAATTGGCAAGGTGAGGATAATTCAAATCATCTAGTTGCTTACATTGTTTTGAAAGACAGTGTTCAAAATATAGAAATACGCAGCTTTATTTCGCATATGCTACCAAGTTATATGATTCCTTCATTTTTTATCTATATGGATCAGCTAC
>NZ_JAWRXD010001591.1:0-235 GCF_046535215.1 Priestia sp. SIMBA_032
GCGTCGTGTTGATCTCCAGCACTCCCGAACACCTTTTCCAGCCACTGCTCTACCAGGTCGCAACCGGCGTGCTCTCGAGCGAAGAGATCGCTCCCGACATCGCCGGCATCCTGCGCAAGCACCGCAACATCGAGGTCCGCCTGGGCACGGTCACCGATGTCGATCCCGATGCCGGCGTCCTGCATTTCCGGAACGAGAGCGGCACCGAGACGGTTCGTTTCCGGTACCTGATCGC
>NZ_JAWRXD010001592.1:0-235 GCF_046535215.1 Priestia sp. SIMBA_032
CATTGTCGACGTTGCTCCCCGGACTGCTCGAGGGCGACTCAGCGGTCGGTTTTGCCGAGCAGTTCACCGGCATGCTCGCCTCGGTCATCATCGAGTCGGGGGAAGGGTCGGCACGCGACGCGACCCTGGTCCAGTTGTTCGACGAACAGGTCGTGCGCACTCCCGGCAACCGGGCACTCATCGACGGTGAGGCGGTCATCACCTACGCCGAGCTCGACGAACGCGCGAACAGGCT
>NZ_JAWRXD010001593.1:0-235 GCF_046535215.1 Priestia sp. SIMBA_032
GGTTCGTCGACCGGCGCGGGTTCGGCGGGCTGGCGGCGCGGCTGGGCCGCGGGCTGGGACTGGGCCGCGGTCTGGGCACGGGCCACCACCATCAGGGCGCCGGACGTGTCGGACACGGCCACCAGGTCGGAGCCGGAAAGCAGCCGGTTCAGCGCGTCCACGCTGGCGTATTCGCCGGCCACGCCGGGCACGCGCACATCGGCGACCTGGTCGGTGCGATAGACCAGGTCGCGGC
>NZ_JAWRXD010001594.1:0-235 GCF_046535215.1 Priestia sp. SIMBA_032
GTGGCGCACGCCGCGCTCGCCGAGAAGGCCCCCTTCGGCCGACTCTGGCAGCGCGTGCGTCCGGCGTTCTGGCGCCTCTTCGGCTACTCGCTCCTGCTCAGCCTCGCGGTCTTCGTCGTCGTAGCCGTGCTGGCCGTCCCTCTCGTAGGACGACTCGGTGCTCGAGATCTTCGCGGTGCGCCGGAGCCTCGAGCCCGCGGCGACCGAGCAGGCCGCATATGCGGCGAGCGACGAG
>NZ_JAWRXD010001595.1:0-235 GCF_046535215.1 Priestia sp. SIMBA_032
GCGCTCGCCGGCGCCGTGGCCACCCAGTCCGTCCAGGTCTGCGAACCGGGTTTCCTGCCGACACCGCTGCCGCGGACGTCGGGGGACGTGGAGTTGTCGGAACTGATCGCCTTTGTCGAGCACCCGATGCGGGCCTTCTGCCGCCAACGTCTGGGCATGTACCTGCCCGGTGACGACGAAGAACTCAACGACGTGCTCAGCGCCGACATCGACGGACTGGGCAAGTGGGCGATCG
>NZ_JAWRXD010001596.1:0-235 GCF_046535215.1 Priestia sp. SIMBA_032
TTCGCGACACAACTGCTCAAGACCCCTGCGACATTGGTCGCATACCATGCAGCTATCGACCATACAACCGACTGCGACATGGTCACCAACCTTGTAGCGCTTCACTTGCGGAGCGACGTCGATTACACGCCCCACAATCTCGTGACCCGGCACAAGCGGATAGTTAGACCAACCCCAGTCATTTCGCGCCTGATGCAGATCGGAGTGACAGACCCCGCAGTAAAGAATCTCTATT
>NZ_JAWRXD010001597.1:0-235 GCF_046535215.1 Priestia sp. SIMBA_032
GGGCAGGGGTGACACTTCAACCCTCAGATGCGGTTTAACAGGTTCGTGTTCCTCAACCGTCCCATGCTCAGCCTGGAGGCTCATCTTGGCGTAACCGCTTCGCCGCAAGCCCCGTTTCCCACGGACTACGTCACCTTGCCAGTGTCGGCAAGTCACCGCCGCTTCGGCTCACTTCCTCTCGCAGCAGAGAAAGGGCATGCCCCGGTACTGCAAAGTCAACTTCTCCGGAGTCCTG
>NZ_JAWRXD010001598.1:0-235 GCF_046535215.1 Priestia sp. SIMBA_032
GCCCGCCGCTGCCGAATCCGTCTCGACGGTGACCGGGAGGCACTAAGCCTGGCCATCGACGACGACGGTGGCGGTCGCATCCGCATGGACGGCAACGGCATCCAGGGGATGCGCGCGCGCATCGAGTCGCTCGGCGGTTCGCTGACCGTCGGCGCCGACAAACCCAGCAGCCTGCTGGCCAGGATACCGAGGGAACCGGCATGATTCGACTGATACTCGCCGAAGACCAGACCCT
>NZ_JAWRXD010001599.1:0-235 GCF_046535215.1 Priestia sp. SIMBA_032
GGCCAACATCCCGACCCTCGACGGGCTGCAGGGCGCCAAGCGCGACCGCTCGGCGTTGCCGGGGCCGGAACTGGATGGCGGCACCCGAGCGCTGCCGCCCGGCGTCGTCGCGCTGCGCGACCTGTCCGATGCGGAGGCTCCCGCCGCGGCGATCGCGCGCGTGCGCGCGGAGCTGGGCCCGATCCGTGCGCTGGTGATGAGCCACGCGCACTCGGTCGACAGCGGCATCCTGGAC
>NZ_JAWRXD010001600.1:0-234 GCF_046535215.1 Priestia sp. SIMBA_032
GAATAAAAAATAAAATACAGATAATACTATATTCTGTTTAAATAAATTTATAGGAGCTGATAGTAATGCCGGTTAAAAATTATGGGGTTTTAAAAGGTCAAGTAGTAGGATATACCCCTCCTGACGATAAGGATAGCACACCTCATTTTACAGTTAATATCTCAGATAATAATAATCATGAATACGAAATTATTATTAATGTCAAATCAAAAAAAAGTCCATCTGAGTTATTGT
>NZ_JAWRXD010000167.1:0-420 GCF_046535215.1 Priestia sp. SIMBA_032
GGGCGGCGCCATCTCACTCAGCGGTTCTTCTGCCCAGTACGACCAAATCCCATATGTGTCGCTGGCTGGGTCGGTGTCCTGTAGCGTGAGCACCTCATCGAGCACGCGCGCTGCGCGGGAGATGCGATCTTCCCCGTCGATCACCGTGTCGCCGGGGCGATGCAACTCCCACAGGGCGAGGACGTAGGCGAGGCTGTCGCGGATACGGTGCGCGCGGCCGGTGACGATCCTGGTGTGGATCGGGTTCGGTGTGGCGTCGGCAAGGATCAGTCCGCGTCTCGGGTCATAGCCAGCATCGCCACCTCGCCTGGCGGCCTGGAGGGAAAGAGGTTCAGCGTTCACGATGTCCTTCGATGTCGGGGAGGTCGTCCATTCCAAGCAGTTCGCCATGCCGGGGACATTCCGTCACCGTGGACGGCG
>NZ_JAWRXD010001601.1:0-234 GCF_046535215.1 Priestia sp. SIMBA_032
GGATACATTTTCTACTATTTATGATTTTTTACGTTCCAATATCAAATTTTCCCTTGTAGGAGTAGATCTTTCCCCTATTTTTGATAACCTATAATAGTTTTATCTTTATTTCTTTTTAATATATAAGATATATATTTATAATAGATTTTTAATACAGCTAGTATGCTTGTTAATAAGATGTCCGACCTAATTGAAAATATTTGTAAAATCCGTTATAATAATGGTAATTAAACA
>NZ_JAWRXD010001602.1:0-234 GCF_046535215.1 Priestia sp. SIMBA_032
GTTGGTTCCATCGCCCGTGGTGTAGGCGTCGATGCGGTTCTTGATGGTCTGGCGGTTGGTGCCCTGGTCGATGGGCATCGAGTCCCAGTTGCGCCCGCTGTTGCTCGTGTTACGAGGGGCGGTCTCGGCGAAGGTGAAGAGTGCGACGGACGAGCCGGAGCCCGCGAGCGCGTCGACCATGTCCTTCGCGGCGCTCTTGAGAGTGTCGGCGTACGGCGTGACAGAACCCGACAG
>NZ_JAWRXD010001603.1:0-234 GCF_046535215.1 Priestia sp. SIMBA_032
TCAGCACATTTGTCACTATTGTGATTTTAATAAAGTGTTTATTGAACGCCAACCGGTTGATCAATATTTAGATTATTTAGAGAAGGAAATAATAAATACGGTTCAAAAAGTTCCGTTTGATAGTATGAAAACGATTTTTGTGGGCGGTGGAACTCCGACAGCGTTAAATATGGAACAGACAAAAAAATTACTCGAGATTATTAATCGTCATTTGCGTCCGTTTGCTCCGAATTG
>NZ_JAWRXD010001604.1:0-234 GCF_046535215.1 Priestia sp. SIMBA_032
TTCAGAGAGACGAATATCATGTTTGGCGTTATTTATACCGGTTTTATATTGATATTCTTTTCCCTCTTTCCTAAACTTTTCTATCCCTTTTTCTCCTAAAACAATTTTTCCTGTGCGTTCTTCTAAATATCCGCTATGACAAAGTTTTTTTAGACGATCTCCTTTGATGTTATATTCTCTTTCCATTTGTTCTCTGGTAGCTGTTCCAGTTTTCCAAAGCATATCCATACCTTC
>NZ_JAWRXD010001605.1:0-234 GCF_046535215.1 Priestia sp. SIMBA_032
GGTTGAGGGCGCATTACTGGGCCTTACGGAGGTTGACCGCCCATTCGTGCCGCGGATTTCCTCGCCGCCTCCCCAGCCTGCGGGCCCAATCGCCGGTGCCAACGAAGACGGTTCTGGCCCTGATGATTACAACACGCATAGCCCTGATTTGGCCGAGCGGATCTATCTTCAAGGGCTACGAGCCGCAGCGAAAACCGGCGGCTTCGCCACCGGGGAAACTTGGAGATGGCGTCG
>NZ_JAWRXD010001606.1:0-234 GCF_046535215.1 Priestia sp. SIMBA_032
TGCGCAAGCGGCGCTCGACGCGCTCGACGATGCCGGCGTGACCATGGAAGACATGGACGTCTTTGCCGCCGGCAGCGTGAATCAGGCGCGCCAGTACCCCGCGCAGCGGATTCAGAAGCTGGTGGGTCAGACGGGTATTCCCGCATATAACGTCCTCAATGCGTGTGCAACGGGAGCCACGGCAGTGCGGGTCGTCTGCCAGGCGATCAAGGCCGGCGAGGCGTCGATGGGGCT
>NZ_JAWRXD010001607.1:0-234 GCF_046535215.1 Priestia sp. SIMBA_032
TCAATATGCATTAATTCCAATTCATCCGCTTCAGGCAGAATGGCTCTTGCATCAAGCTTACGTACAAGATTGGATAGTTCAAGAATTGCTTGAGTATATTGGACCTGTAGGTAAGTATTATATGGCAACATCATCACTAAGGACACTGTATCATCCCGATTCGAAGTATATGCTTAAGTTTTCATTTCCGGTGAAAGTAACAAATTCAATGCGTATTAATAAACTGAAAGAACT
>NZ_JAWRXD010001608.1:0-234 GCF_046535215.1 Priestia sp. SIMBA_032
GTGCTGTCGTTTGCGATTGCCGGGGGCGCTCATGCCCACGGTTTCAAGCCCGGCGCACGGGCGACGGGAAAACCGCTCGCAGCAGGGCACTAATGTGACTTTGCCTGGTCAGTAACCCTCGCAATATCAGTCACTTGGCTCCGTATTTCGGAGCCTGTCGCCTCACTCTCTTGCGAAGAATCACGCCATGCACCTGCGCAACATTGCAGTTGGGCTGTCGGCCCTTGTTTTGCT
>NZ_JAWRXD010001609.1:0-234 GCF_046535215.1 Priestia sp. SIMBA_032
GGATGAGGCCGATGATCGCGAGCCAGACGAGGCCCTTGATCGCGAACCCGATTACCGACAGCACGGCCCAGGCCACGAGCAGGATGATCAATACGGTCCACATGCTCGTAACGGTACATCGGCGCGGGTCCGAAGGGAATAGGGCGGCGGGTGCGAAGAACGAACGGGCGACAACGCGACCTGGCCCGTCACCGGCTCGTTCTTCGCGCCCGGGCGGTTCAGTGAATTCGCCCG
>NZ_JAWRXD010001610.1:0-234 GCF_046535215.1 Priestia sp. SIMBA_032
GTATTCACCTAGATGTTCTTCAGCACCTAAGAAAATAGCGAAAAGAACTTTTCGCATGTTCGAACCTACAACACACTGATTGTTTGATTCCGGACACTTCGGCTGCAAAGCACCTTCAGAGGTTATCTGATAAATATGCCAAAGATTAATTTCATCTAAATCGCGAGCGAAAATAAAACCTCCACCAGTTCCCTCTTTTGATTGTATAAATTTATGTTTTTTTAACAAACTTAG
>NZ_JAWRXD010001611.1:0-234 GCF_046535215.1 Priestia sp. SIMBA_032
GCGACGTGGTCGGCCGAATCGGGGTCCGACACCAGCGGCCCGACGGCTTCATCGAGGTCGTGTTGTGCCTCGGGCGGCAGCACGATGATCTCCTGAACCAGTGCGCACCCCTCCACCTCGGACGGCCAGCTGGTGGTGGCCAGGACGTGTTCGAGTTCGGCCATCCCGCTTTCGGGGGAGACCGGCAGCGGCTCCTGCTCGATCAGCGTCAACTCAGAGGTGTCGTGGTCATCG
>NZ_JAWRXD010001612.1:0-234 GCF_046535215.1 Priestia sp. SIMBA_032
TCAGTTTGAGCGGCGACATCAATCGGGTTGGCCCATAGCGCTGGTCGGCGCCGACGCACGAGCTTGCATCGAGAGCGGCGCACCGGCTGCTGAAGTTCGCGCTGCGCATCGCCCGGCGCATCGTGATTCTGATCGCGGTGTCGGTGGTGATCTTCGGCGCGCTGCGGCTGCTGCACTCGGACCCGGCGGCGATGCTGTTGCCGCCGAATGCGAGCCTCGCGCAGATCGCCGAGG
>NZ_JAWRXD010001613.1:0-234 GCF_046535215.1 Priestia sp. SIMBA_032
GCGCGGGCGGCGATGGGCGAGATGCGGAGCCTGCTCGGGGTGCTCCGGGGCGGCGAGGCGGCGGAGACCGCTCCTCAGCCGGGTATCGGCGACGTGAGCCGGCTCATCGACGCCGCACGACGGCGCGGCGAGGTGACGTTCGCCGACGACCTCGGCGAGGACGACGGGATGGCCGCCGACCGGCTGCTCGGTCTGGCCGTCTACCGCATCGTGCAGGAGTCGCTGAGCAACATC
>NZ_JAWRXD010001614.1:0-234 GCF_046535215.1 Priestia sp. SIMBA_032
GTAGAAAGGCCCCCACAACTAGTTCCCAACGTTTACGGAGTGGACTACCAGGGTATCTAAGCCTGTTTGCTCCCCACTCTTTCGCTCCTCAGCGTCAGTTACGGCCCAGAGATCTGCCTTCGCCATCGGTGTTCCTCCTGATATCTGCGCATTCCACCGCTACACCAGGAATTCCAATCTCCCCTACCGCACTCTAGTCTGCCCGTACCCACTGCAAGCTAGAAGTTGAGCCGC
>NZ_JAWRXD010001615.1:0-234 GCF_046535215.1 Priestia sp. SIMBA_032
ACCTTTTTGCTCACTTCTAGTTCGCCTTCAAAGATACAATCACCATCTTTAGTTATCTTTACAACATTAGGCTGTTCGATTAATTCCGCTTGAACTCCAGTCGGTGCCGATTTCACATGAACGGAGTTTTTTACTTCATCCACACGAACCTGCCATCCAACAATTTGATTGTACTGGTTTCGAAAAGGAATCAATATACCAGGAGATCCTGACATCAAGCGAAGAGAAAGTTGA
>NZ_JAWRXD010001616.1:0-234 GCF_046535215.1 Priestia sp. SIMBA_032
CCTATAGTTTCACTTTATTATACACAAAAAGGGAGCCTCCCATAAGAAGGCCCTCTCCTATATTTATATTATAAGAATAAATGACATCCAAATAAGAATGCAAATAAGTATAGTAATGGATGTACTTCCATCCCTTTACCCTTCACAATTTTCAAGACTGGATATACTAAAAATCCAATTGCGATTCCATTTGCAATACTAGACGTTAACGGAATACCTATAAAAATTAAAAAT
>NZ_JAWRXD010001617.1:0-234 GCF_046535215.1 Priestia sp. SIMBA_032
CGACAGCACCTTTTCTCACTTTCGTTCCGTCTTGTAAATCAACACCGCTCATTCTCGTTTCTGCTTTAAACAGAACAAACTCCCCTTGTTCTGCAAGTTCTCTATTATATGATATAGATTTTCCCTGCACATACTCAATAACAGATCGACCTTCTGGTGTTTCATCTAAAACAGAACTAATAGCAGCCCACTTTCCAACTTGCTCAATCGTTTCATTTCCTACAGGCAATAATG
>NZ_JAWRXD010001618.1:0-234 GCF_046535215.1 Priestia sp. SIMBA_032
TATCAAGATAAATCTATACAGGAATTTTTCGTTTGGATAGAATCGGATGGTGACATCGTAATGGCAAAAGCGAGCGATGAAACACACGGTGAAGGTTATGATTTAAGTGAAGAGAATTCTAAAAAAATCATTCAGTTTTTCGAAAAGGCATCCCAGTAATAATTACACAATAGATAAAAAGCCGCATTTGCGGCTCATAAACTTATTGAACTAACGCATACCTTACCGTTTAAT
>NZ_JAWRXD010001619.1:0-234 GCF_046535215.1 Priestia sp. SIMBA_032
GGAGTAACTTCGTATGCGGGTAGTTCAGACTACATTTACTTTCAAATTGAGGTGAACGGAGTCAATTGGAAGCTGGATACAGCAATCAACAAATTCGAAGCTGTGGCCGAGTATCAGGAATCATCCGGGTATACCAGGTTGCTGCCATTTTTGAATGCAGAGGTTAGCAGCGATACATCTCTCAACGATCCTGATGCAGTAGCCTTATCTCTAGTTTCGTATGACTTCTGCGAG
>NZ_JAWRXD010000006.1:0-316570 GCF_046535215.1 Priestia sp. SIMBA_032
CCCCATAAAAAATCCCCTCCATAGTAGACAGAATAGGTTGCTTTCTTTTATTTGTCTACTATAAGGGGAGCATACCATTATGCTGGTTGCTTCTCTTTTTTTAACGTTCTTAATTTTATTCCGCAACCGCAAAGCGTACTATGCTTTAGTACTTTTATTTCTCTATGACACTGATTACATCTTATTTCTTGTCCAATCATTTCTTCATCCCTTCCTCTTTTTACAGAAATTTAAATAAGTATCCATAAAATACGGATACTTATTTAGTGATAAAATATTAAACTAATTGAGAATAAACAAGAATCTATAATGAGAAAAATCTCTTTATTTTTTCATTTAGAAAACTGATAAATTTATTTTACTTGCTGTGGAACAGACAACCCTAAACCATCTGCAATGCGTTTTCCATACTCTGGAGCCGCTTTGTAGAAGTGTTGAATTTGGCGCAGTTTAATCTCTTCTTTTTCTACAGGCTTCATAGCTTCAACGATGTTTGCAACTAAGCGTGTACGCTCGTCTTCGTTTAGAAGGCGGTATAAATCACCTGCTTGTGTGTAATGATCGTTGTGATCATATGCAACACTATCAGCAACGCCTGAAACAGGGTACGCCGCTTGTTTGTTTTCATGAGATTCTGTCGGACCGCTAAAGCTGTTTGGCTCATAGTAAACAGAACGGCCGCCGTTATCGTCAAAGCGCATTTGACCGTCACGCTGATAGTTCTTTACTTCGCTGCGGGGACGGTTGATCGGCAGCGCTTGATGATTAGCGCCGACGCGGTAGCGATGTGCGTCGCTGTATGCGAATAGTCGACCTTGCAGCATTTTGTCAGGTGATACGTCAATTCCCGGCACAAGCGTTCCAGGTGAGAATGTAGCTTGCTCCACTTCTGCAAAATAATTTTCCGGATTGCGATCTAATACCATGCGACCTACTTCAATTAGTGGATAGTCTTTTTGTGACCATACCTTTGTTACATCGAACGGGTCGAAGCGATACGTATCAGCATCTTCTAAAGGCATAATTTGAACGTACAGCTTCCATGAAGGCAAATCGCCTTTTTCAATGGCATTAAATAAATCTTCGGTATGATAATCTGGATTTTCACCAGCTATCTTGGCGGCTACGTCTGGAGCCAGATTTTTCACGCCTTGCTCTGTTTTAAAGTGATACTTCACCCAAACGCCATCTCCTTCGGCGTTAACCCACTTAAATGTGTGGCTGCCAAATCCATGCATATGGCGTAACGTTGCCGGGATACCGCGGTCAGACATCAAAATAGAAACTTGATGCAAAGATTCAGGAGAGAGGGACCAGAAATCCCACACGGCCGTCGGATTTTTTAAATGCGTGCGTGGATCGCGTTTTTGTGTATGAATAAAATCTGGAAATTTAATTGCATCTCGGATGAAAAATACAGGTGTATTATTTCCGACTAAGTCGTAGTTTCCTTCTTCTGTATAAAATTTAACAGCAAATCCACGAGGGTCGCGAACGGTATCTGCTGAGCCGTTTTCACCAGCTACTGTTGAAAAGCGAACAAATAGAGGCGTTCGTTTTCCTACTTCAGAAAGGAAAGCTGCTTTGGTATAGGCTGAAACATCATTTGTCACTTCAAAATAGCCGTGGGCACCGGCGCCTTTTGCGTGCACGACGCGTTCAGGAACACGCTCTCGGTTAAAATGGGCTAATTTCTCTAAAAGGTGAACATCTTGAATTAAAGTAGGGCCGCGTGAACCAGCGGTCATTGAATTTTGATTATCTCCAACCGGAGCTCCCCAACTAGTCGTTAGGTTATTCTTGTTTGTTGTCATCTTAGAACCACCTCTTATTTGAATTTTATTATGTTAGAAATAATAATAACATTTTTAAATAAAAAATCAATACTAATTTATAATTATTATAATTTAACCTGTGTATTTTGAGATGTAATCAGTGGGGGATACGCATGTGAAATGTACGAATTATTTTAAAAATTTTCTGTATAGTATATTTAGTTTAATGATAAAAATGCCTGGTGTGCAATTATTTTGAACGGCTATTACTACATTAAAAACACGCTTGCTTATATAAGCAAGCGTGTTTGTTTTATATATTTTGTGATAAATTTGCTTTTGCTGCCAGCTCAGCCTGAGGCGTGCGCCAAAGCTGTGTCCATTTTTGAATCGCGGCTATCATAATAATGAGACCAAGTATAAGCATGATGATCGAAAGAGTCGCATTTAATATGCTATAACCTGCCGCAGCTTCGTTTAAATATACATTCTTAACCATCCAATAACCCGCATAGTTAACCGTTACGTAAAGGTAGGCTAGTGGAATAAGGCAAGTAAGCATATAGGAGCGTTTATCTGCAATTCTAAGAATGACGGTTGCTCCAATAATTAAACCAATAGAGGCCATTAACTGATTCGATACGCCGAACAACGCCCAAACGGAGCCAATATCTCCTGAGAACAATAAGTACCCCCACATAAAACAGGCTAGGGCACTTGCAAAAATGGAACCCGGAAGCCAGTCTACTCGCTTTAAAGGCTTATAAAATTCACCGAAAAAGTCTTGAATTAAATAGCGGGAAACGCGTGTACCCGCGTCGATAGCAGTTAAAATAAACACTGCTTCAAACATAATGACGAATTGGAAAAAGTAAGAAGACAGGTGGCTGAACCAAGGAATTTCCGTGAAGATATATGTCATTCCTACGGCCAGTGTAACAGCGCCGCCTGTGCGGCCTTCTAAGTTTAGACCAATCTCTTGGCTAAGCTGAGGAAGAGCTGTTACGTTCATGCCAAGCGTTTTGAACACTTCAGGTGTAGAGTTAATTGCAAAATAATCTCCAGGATGTAAAGCTGTTGCTGCAATTAATGCCATAATTCCTACTAAGCATTCGACTAACATCGCGCCGAAGCCTACAACTTTAATGTCACTCCAACGATCAAGCATCTTAGGGGTTGTTCCTGAACCAACAAATGCATGGAAGCCGGAAATAGCACCGCAGGCGATCGTAATGGAAATGAACGGCCACACAGGTCCTGCTAAAATAGGGCCGCCTCCGTGAATAAATTTAGTAACTGCAGGAAATGGAATTGCTGGATTTACGAAAAACACGCCTACAATCAGCGCGATAAAGACACCAATTTTCATAAAGCTGCTTAAGTAATCTCGAGGTGCTAAAAGCAGCCAAACGGGCAAGGCCGCTGCGAAAAATGCATAAACGGGAAGAATAATTGAAAGTGTTTTAATATCTAGCGTTAAAAAATCTCCTAAAGCTGTTCCTTGAATATAAGGACCGCTAAATACGGCGATTAAAATTAAAATGAAGCCGACGGTAGAAGCCGCTTTTAAATTACCGGTTTTTTTGTGGTAAATACCTACCCCCATTGCGATCGGAATCGTAATTCCAACAGCGAATGTACCCCAAGGATTTTTCTCAAGTGCGTGTAGCACGACCATAGATAAACCGGCCATTGTGATGGTAATGATAAAAAGCATAGCTAAACCTGTACAAAAACCAGCGACAGGTCCTAGCTCTTTTTTAGCCACTTCGGAAAGCGACTGGCCTTTTTGGCGCATAGATGCAAATAACACAACCGCATCGTGAACGGCTCCTCCGATTACAGCTCCGATTAAAAGCCAGAGCAGTCCGGGCAAATAGCCAAACTGAGCCGCTAAAATAGGTCCAACAAGCGGACCCGCAGCTGCAATAGCTGCAAAGTGATGACCAAATGTTACCCATCGGTTGGTTGGCACATAATCTTTTCCATCTTCAAGCTCATGTGCCGGCGTTTGTTGCGCATCGTTTAGTTTCAAGACCTTAACAGCCATGAATGTTCCATAAAGCCGATACGCAATCATTAAAATACAGATAGATCCAATAACAATCGTAACCGCATTCATTACAAATCCCCCTATCCCTTAGTTGTCGGATGTTTGTACTACTGCACAACGTTATGTAATTGTGTGTTCCCCTTACAACTTTCATTATAAAAGAAGAAAGCGCTTTTATCACCAATTTTTCCCTTAATTATTTAAAAAATTAGAAAGTTCAAATTCCCTTTGAAAAACTATAAGACTTTTCGCATAATCTCTGCTATAATTTTTAAAAAAATTAGTACGCATTTAGGTGTTTTTAGTTAGGGAGATGAAAAGAGTGAACCATCGTCAAGAGTTACAAAATAGCAAGCGTATTGTAGTCAAAGTAGGGACCTCTACGTTGACTTATGATAATGGAGATATTAACTTAGCACGCATTGAAAAACTAGCGCGTGTTTTATCTGATTTAATGAATGCAGGAAAAGAAGTTGTGCTTGTTACATCAGGTGCTGTTCAAGTGGGAGTAAAAAAACTAAAGTTAAAAGAAAAGCCAACTTCTATTCGAGAAAAACAAGCAGCAGCCTCTGTCGGGCAATGTGAGCTTATGCATATCTACAGTAAATTCTTTGGTGAGTACAGTCACATTGTTGGTCAAGTACTGTTAACAAAAGATGTAATCGAAGATGAACATGTGCGCAATAACGTTGTGAACACGTTTGAAAAATTAATTGAAGACAAAGTGATTCCTATTGTGAATGAAAACGATACAGTTGCAATCGATGAGATTGAAAACATCGTGCGTTTTGGAGATAACGATAATTTATCCGCCATTGTTTCAGTTTTGATTCACGCAGATTTACTCGTTATTTTATCTGATATTGACGGTTTCTTTGATTCAGATCCCACAAAAAACCCTAACTCTAAATTAATGAAAGTAATAGATGGCATCACGCCGGAGCTTGAGAATTTTGCTGGAGATAGTGGAACTGACGTTGGAACAGGCGGAATGGTCACAAAGCTTACTGCTGCTAAAACAGCTACAAGTGCAGGCGTGAGCTTAATCTTAGCAAATGGTAAAGAGCCAAGTATTTTGCGAGATATTATTGAAGGTCAAGAAATTGGAACGTTATTCTTAAAACAAGCTGAAGGAGTAATGAAATGAGTGAATTGCAGCTTAAAGGAAAGCAGGCACAAGAAGCCTCTTATTTCTTAGGAAATGTAACGAGTGAACAAAAACAGCAAGCGCTTTATAAAATGGCGGCTGCTTTATTGAGTCAGCAAGGCACGATTTTAAAAGCAAATGAATTAGACGTAGAAAAAGCTGTTCAAAAAGGCACGTCAAAAGCGATGTTAGATCGCCTATCTTTAAATGAAGAGCGGATTCATGGAATGGCAGACGGCCTGCGCCAAGTAGCTGCGCTTGCGGATCCAGTAGGAGAAGTACTGTCTATGGCCAAACGACCAAATGGCTTACAAATTGGGCAGCAGCGTGTACCTATCGGTGTCATAGGAATTATTTATGAAGCGCGTCCAAACGTTACATGTGATGCAGCAGGCTTATGCTTAAAAGCAGGAAATGCGGTTATTTTGCGCGGAGGCAGTGAGGCATTTTATTCAAATCAAGCGATTGTTTCTGTATTATCTCAAGCTGCAGCAAGTGCAGGATTGCCTGAGCATAGCGTACAGCTTATTGAAGATACGTCGAGAGAAACAGCACTGGAGTTAATGAAACTAAATGAATATATCGATGTATTAATTCCTCGAGGCGGTGCTGGTTTAATTGAAGCGGTGGTAAAAAATGCAACCGTTCCTGTTATTGAAACAGGAACCGGGAACTGCCACGTTTATGTTGATGAAGAATATGACCGTGACATGGCGGCCAATATTGTCATTAATGCAAAAACATCTCGTCCAGCGGTGTGTAACTCAGCCGAAAAGCTGATTATTCACGAACGAGCGGCTCATGAATTTTTGCCGATTATTGTTCAAGCGCTACGAGAGAAAGATGTAGAAGTACGCGGTGATGACCGTGCGCTAACAATCGTTCCAGATCTTGTTCCAGCAGCGGATGAGGATTGGAAGAAAGAATATTTGGATTTCATCATGGCGGTTAAAATCGTAGATGATATCGATGAAGCGATTTCCCATATTAATGTTCATAGTTCACATCACTCCGAAGCGATTGTAACTACAAATTATGCTCATGCTCAGCGTTTTTTACAGCGCGTTAATTCAGCCGCTGTTTATGTGAATGCTTCAACGAGGTTTACGGACGGAGAAGAGTTTGGGTTCGGGGCAGAAATCGGAATTAGTACACAAAAGCTTCATGCGCGTGGACCGATGGGATTAAAGGAATTAACAACGTTGAAATATATTATTTACGGAGATGGACAAATTCGATAAAAAAGAAGCCTGAGATATATGCTCAGGCTTCTTTTATTTCCATACACTCGTCAGAAGTTACTTTTACTATCCCCATATAAATTCCTCCTTTGAATCACGGTCACTATTTTAATTTAAAAAAACGTTATACGTAAAACGTTTTCATAAAAGATGTTTTTATGTTAAACTAAAAATTATAAATAATCAAACTATTTTTCAACTTTTATATGAATTATGTACGTTTTTTTATCAACCAATAGGGAAGAAAAAATAGGGGGAAAGAGAAATATGGCGTTTATGCAATGTGATTTTTTTTCAGAAGTATTGCAAATAAGTACTTCAATGAACGTTTTGATACCGCAGCAAACAAAATCTCAAATTGGTTTACAAACCAATACAAGAAGTGAGAAACACCCTACGCTCTATTTATTACACGGTCTTTCTGATGATCATACGATATGGATGAGAAGAACTTCGATTGAACGCTACGCATCAGAATTAGGGCTTGCAGTTGTAATGCCAAATGCAGATCGCAGCTTTTATAGAGATATGGCTTATGGAAAGAAGTATTGGACGTTTGTAACAGAAGAACTTCCTCAATTGGCTAGATCATTCTTTCCGTTATCGGAAAAAAGAGAGGATAATTTTGTAGCTGGCCTTTCTATGGGAGGGTATGGCGCTTTAAAATGGGCGTTTCGCAAACCACATCAATTTTCTGCAGCTGCCAGTTTATCAGGAGTGATGGACGTTGAAGGGCTTGGAAGGCGAGGAGAAGTTCAGTTCTTAGATTATCCTTTGATTTTTGGCATACCGCCTGTTATTAGACCTGAGGATGATCTTTTCTGGCTGCTTGAAAATCGCCGGCGCTATGGAGAAGTGACTCCGCGTATTTATCAATGCTGTGGAACGGAAGATTTTTTATATCAGGAAAATAAACGTTTTTCGGAGCGATGTAAGCAAGAGCCTATTTGTTTTACATATGAAGAAGGAAAAGGAAGTCACGACTGGGCATATTGGGATCAAAAAATTCAAGATGTGTTAAAGTGGCTGTTTAGTGAAAAGTAGGGAAGGTAGGTTTCGGTGGTTCCGACTTCTAGTAGTATAATAAAGAAAAATGTTTACTTGGTCGATAGACTAAAAGGAAATAGGAGTCGGTACGAATGGGGAGAAAAAAAGTCACGATTAAAGAAGTAGCGAAAGAAGCGGGTGTTTCATTAGCTACGGTATCAAGAATCTTCAATAATAAAGACGGTGAAATTAAAATCAGTGAAAAAACCAAACAAAAAGTACTAAAAGCAGCAGCTCATTTAGGGTATCAGACGAATCCATTTGCGGCAGCTCTGCGGGCCCAAAAAACAGGGATTATCGGGATATTAATTAGAGATTTAAAAGATCCGTTTTTAATTGAACTATTAAAAGAGGTACAGCAACAAGTCCAAAGTCGAGGGATGGATGTTCTTATTGGACATACGGATTACCAAGAAACAACGGCTGAGCGTCAATTAAATGTTATGATGAACCATTGGTTTGATGGAGTCATTTTATTAGATTATGTAGCCGCTCAGAATCCTTTTTTAGACGTATTAAAACAATATCAAACGCCTTACGTTTCTCTTACAGGAGACGGCTCTTCTGCACTTTGGCCGATTGTACATGTAGATGATGCGGTGGGAATACAATTAGCTGTTGCTCACTTAACGGACCTTGGTCATAAGAATATTGGGTTCGTTGGAAAAGCTGTAAGCGGAGTCGAGCACCGTCTATCTCTTTTTCATCAGTATGTACCGTCAGCAAACGCAAAGTTTGTAAAAGAAGATATGAATAACTCAGATGAACTATATCAGTTTATAAATGAGCTAGCTCATCATCCAGAGCCCCCAACTGCGCTTATTTGTGCTACGGATTACATTGCTCTGAAAGTGATACACTGTGCGTGGCAAAACGGACTTCACGTTCCAGCAGATTTGTCTGTTATAGGGTTTGATGATATTACAGAAGCTAGTGAAGCGCATATTCCGCTAACAACCATCCGTCAACCGATGGAGAAAATGGCTGAAAAAGCAGTAAACCTCTTACTTCAGCAAATTCAGGATCAGCAAGAAATGGATCAAGTACAGTATAAAATGGCACCTGTATTAGTAGAGCGTGAGACCACAAAACGTATGAATTGATAAGGAATGTATATACTATTCCTGAAAGTGTGAGACAAAAAGTCCACACTTTTTTGCATTAACCATTGCGTCCACTTCCCTCTTTCTTATACACTGTATGCTGTAGGGGAAAAAAACCAAGCTTTAATATGTTTGGAGCGATTTGATGACACAACAAAAATTAGATAAATATGAAATTATGGACGTTAGCTTACTAGCAGGTAAAATTATGTTAGAAAGCGGAGCAGAAACGTATCGAGTAGAAGACACAATGATGCGGATTGCAGCGTCTTACGGTATAAAAAAATCCCACAGCTATGTGACGCCAACAGGGATTATGTTTTCACTTGAAACGAAAGAACCGACGAAAACGAAGTTAATTCGTATTTCCGAACGAACGACAGATTTAAAAAAAGTAACCATGGTAAATAGCGTCTCAAGAACAATCAGTCAAGGAAACATCTCCTTGGAGGAAGCGTATGAAATGCTACAAGAAATTGAAGCAACAAACGTAGCTTTTCCACTATGGGTTCAACTTGCAGCTGCATCCATTTCTAGCGGATGCTTTTTAATCATGTTTCAAGGTTTATGGACGGACTTTATTCCAGCTATGTTTTCAGGAGGTCTCGGATTTTTAACCGTGGTGTATTTCCACCGTCTTATTCCGATTCGCTTTTTTGCTGAGTTTACCGCTTCGTTAGTTATTGGACTTTTATCAGCTCTTTTAGTCGCTTCAGGACTGGGCACGCAAATCGATAAAATTATTATTGGATCCGTTATGCCACTCGTTCCTGGCTTATCCATTACCAATGCAGTGCGAGATTTAATGGCGGGACATTTACTGTCTGGATTATCAAAAGGAGCAGAAGCGTTTCTGACGGCATTCGCTATCGGTGCAGGTATTGCCATTGTATTTACACTTCTATAGAAGGGAGGCATCATATGCATATCGTAGAGCAGATAATTACAAGTTTTATTGCTTCAGCAGCATTTGGGATCATTTTTAATGTTCCACGTGAATCATTATTAAAAAGTGGCTTTGTCGGAATGATTGGCTGGCTCATTTACTATTTGCTAACGTTCTATGGCGTAGATGAAATTCCAAGCACAGTTGCATCGGCCTTCTTTATTGCTATTATTAGTCAAATTTACGCAAAAATTTACCGAACGCCGATCATTATTTTCACCGTAGCAGGTATTATTCCGCTCGTTCCAGGAGGAACAGCATACGATGCTATGCGTAACTTTGTAGAAAATAACTATAATGAAGCGATTAGTCTTGCAGCGAAAGCCTTTATGATTTCAGGTTCAATTGCCATTGGTATTGTGTTTTCTGAAGTCATCAACCAAATCATTCGTCAATCTAAATTAAATGCCAAAGCAAAATATCGACCGTAGAGAAGCAAGCTCAAATCAGAGCGTGCTTTTTTTATGAAAAAATAAAGAGATCCTTCACTTTTTGTCACAAGAAAGTCACGTTTTAGTCTAAAAACGTTCAAAAAATGTACGTGCACAGTAAAAAAAATAGACTATACTATGTAAATAGAAAGAGAGACATTACATATGATTGTGAAACATTGAGCATATTTCTCGAATTATTATGCTCAATGTTTCACAATATAAGTAAAAGATGCTCAGAAATGAGTAAAGTATCTATGGAAATGATGAATGTTCTTATATATGAAAGGAGAAAAAAGATGGATACAGTCATACTATCACGTATTCAATTTGCATCAACGACGCTGTTTCATTTTATCTTTGTACCGCTGTCTATCGGCCTTGTCTTTTTAGTAGCGATCATGGAAACGATGTACGTAGTAAAAAAAGATGAACAGTATAAAAAGATGGCAAAGTTTTGGGGGCACTTATTCCTGATTAACTTTGCTGTTGGAGTCGTAACAGGTATTTTACAAGAATTTCAGTTTGGCATGAACTGGTCGGAGTACTCAAGGTTTGTAGGAGATGTATTCGGTGCGCCGCTTGCTATTGAAGCACTGCTCGCGTTTTTTATGGAGTCCACTTTCCTCGGACTGTGGATTTTCGGATGGGATCGTTTACCTAAATGGCTGCACTGTCTATGTATTTGGCTTGTTAGTCTAGGTACTATTTTTTCAGCGTTCTTTATTTTAACGGCTAATTCTTTTATGCAGCATCCGGTTGGAATGGAGCTGAATAATGGCCGTTTAGAAATGAATGACTTCTTTAAATTGTTAACAAACGGTCAGCTGTGGGTTGAATTCCCTCATACCATTTTAGGTTCGTTTGCAACAGGCGCCTTTTTTATCACGGGTGTCAGCGCCATTATGCTCTTGAAGAAAAAACATTTGGCTTTTGCCAAAAAATCATTTCAAGTTGCCATTATTGTAGGGTTAGTTTCAGGTGTAGGAATTGCGTTATCTGGTCATGAACAGGCTGGATACTTAGTTAAAACACAGCCCATGAAAATGGCCGCAAGTGAAGGATTATGGGAAAACAGCGGAAGTCCAGGGGCTTGGACGGTAACAGCAAATATTCACCCCGATGAAAAGAAAAATACGGGAGAAATCAAAATACCTTATTTATTAAGCTTCTTATCATACGGGAAATTTTCAGGTTCCGTTCCTGGGATGAACGAGCTGCAGGAGCAGTATACGGCGAAATATGGAGCAGGAAATTATATTCCACCCGTTCGGACAACATTTTGGAGTTTCCGCATTATGGCTGGTCTAGGTGGCGTATTATGTGCATTAGGCATTTGGGGCACGTACTTGCTTTCTCGTAAAAAACTTCAAGAAAGCAAACTATTTTTACGTATTATGACGATTGCCATTGCCTTTCCGTTCCTTGGAAGCTCAGCAGGTTGGATTATGACAGAGATTGGCCGTCAGCCTTGGGTTGTATTTGGCTATATGAAAACCGAAGATGCCGTGTCTCCTGGTGTAACAGCAGGTGAATTGCTGTTTTCTATTATCTCGTTTTCGTTCTTTTATTTAATTTTAGCTGTGATTATGGTGTTCTTGTTCGTTAAAGAAATTAAAAAAGGTCCAGATCACGATCACGAAGCACATACAAAAGTAGTATCAACTGATCCGTTTACCAAGGAGGGATACAATGTTTTCTCTTAATGAATTCTGGTATTTACTAGTATCCATTCTGTTTGTTGGTTTCATCTTTTTAGAAGGCTTTGATTTTGGGATTGGAATGGTTTCTCGCTTTTTAGGAAGAAACGACTTAGAGCGACGAGCTTTTATTAATACAATCGGTCCTTTTTGGGATGCGAATGAAGTTTGGCTAATTTCAGCAATCGGTGCTATGTTTGCTGCTTTTCCAAACTGGTATGCAACGCTATTAAGCGGGTCATATGTTCTTTTTGTTCTTCTTTTGCTTTCGCTGATTGGCCGCGGTGTAGCATTTGAATTTCGAGGAAAAGTTGAGAAACAAGCGTGGAAAAATGCGTGGGATTGGGTTATCTTCTTTGGAAGTCTTTTTCCACCGCTCATTTTTGGTATCTTATTTTCAGCGTTAATGAAAGGACTGCCTGTTGAGCGCAACATGCAAATGAATGCCGGCTTTTCGGATATTGTTAATCTATATACCATCACAGGCGGCGTTACGTTGACAATGCTTTGCTTATGGCACGGACTTATTTTTGCCACGATCCGTACGATGAACGATATTAGAGATCGTTCACGGAAGGTCGCTATGAAGCTTTTGCCTATAAATGCTTTATTACTTCTTATCTTTTCAGGCATGACGTTTTTTGAAACAGATTTATTCAGTAATCATAGCCGTTTGATGCTATATACATTTTTCATCGGTATTTTCGTGTATTTACTAGCAGGATTTTTCCTTACACGTAAAAAAGACGGATGGGCATTTGCTATGTCTGGCTTAATTTTAATTTTATCAATTTCCTCTATATTTGCAGGGTTGTTTCCAACCGTTTTGGTTAGTTCAATCAATGAAAGCTATAGTTTAACGATTCATAATGCAGCATCAGGGAATTATTCCTTAAAAATTATGTCTTACGCTGCTATTGCATTACTGCCTTTTGTGTTAGGTTATCAAATTTGGAGCTACTACGTTTTCAGAAAACGTGTAGATCATAAGGAGCATATGGAGTATTAATGGGTAGAAATTTAATGGTTTACAACGGAATAAAAATGGTTCTTGCCATGTTAATAGGGCTTATTACTATTCAAAGTGTAGCCATTATTTTTCAAGCTAAGTGGCTCGCCGAAGTAATTACCGCTCTTTTTCATGGTGAAAGTTTAACTTCGCAGACAAAAGCAATCGGATTGTTTTTGTCTGCCTTTATGATTCGTCAGATCGTAGGTTTTATAGTAAAAAAAACAGCATATCAATTTGGAGTCAAAACGACGCAGGAACTTCGTTTGATAGTCATGCAAAGCATTTTTTCATTAGGACCGCGCTTTACCAAAGATGAAGGAACAGGAAACTTGGTGACGCTCATCACCACAGGCCTACAGAAGCTTCGCGCTTATCTCGAGCTGTTTTTGCCTAAACTGGCCGCCATTAGCGTTACACCTTGGCTAGTGCTTGCTTTCGTCTGGTACCATGATCGGCTTTCAGGCATTATTTTACTTGTGACCATGCCAATTTTAATTTTATTTATGATTTTGCTTGGATTGGCTGCACAAAAAAAAATAGATAGCCAATGGGAGACATATCACGTGTTGTCCAACCACTTTGTAGATTCGCTTCGAGGGTTAGAAACTTTAACATTTCTCGGGAAAAGTAAGGAACATGCTGAAACGATTGAAAGAGTTAGTGACCGTTATCGAAAAGCGACAATGGGAACGCTCCGAATTGCTTTTTTATCTACGTTTGCTTTAGATTTCTTTACGATGTTATCTGTAGCCATCGTAGCTGTTATGCTTGGTTTGCGGCTGGTGAACGGTTCGATGACGTTAGAGCCCGCACTTATGATTTTATTGCTGGCTCCTGAATACTTCCTGCCGATACGGGAAGTCGGAAACGATTATCATGCAACATTGGATGGAAAAGAATCCGGAGATGCATTAATTAAGATTGTAAAGCAGGCTGAAAAACCGTCGGCTAAAGAAGAAGATATTCCTAATTGGACTGAAAACAGTGAAATTCAATTACGTCATATCACTGTAAAATATGACAAAGAGCAGCCGCCTTCTCTTGAAGATGTGTCACTTCATGTTAAAGGAAGTAAAAAAATTGGGATTATAGGAAAAAGCGGAGCTGGAAAATCGACGCTTATTGATATACTGAGTGGCTTTGTACCATTTACAGAAGGGTCTGCTGAAGTAAACGGCATGCCGGTTGATTTACGCTCAGATGCTTGGCAAAAGCAGATTACGTATATCCCTCAGCATCCATTTATTTTTAATGGAACAGTAAAAGAAAATATTGAATTTTATCAGGACAGAGGCGGCTCATATGATTATGAAGATGCTTTAACGAAAGCAGGACTTTTATCAACGGTTCAACAGATGCCTAAGAAGGAAAATGAAATGATAGGAGATGGAGGACGGCAGCTTAGCGGCGGCCAAGCTCAAAGGATTGCCCTAGCTAGGGCGTTTCTAAGCGATCGTCCTATTATTATGCTTGATGAACCAACGGCGCAAGTCGATATTGAAACGGAATATGAATTAAAGCAAGATATTTTAACGATGTTTCAAGACAAGTTCTTTATTTTAGCTACACACCGTCTGCATTGGATGAAAGACATGGATCTCATTGTGGTAATAGAGGACGGAAAGGTTGCAGAAATAGGTAATCATCAAGAACTGATTCAAAAAAAAGGAGCTTACTATCAATTTTTACATGAAGAGGAGGAGGTATGATGAAATATAAAAGTTGGATCTGGCCCTACTTTAAAACGTATAAATATCGTATCTTTTCTATCTTATTATTAAGCTTGTTAACGATTGGTTCTGCTTGTGCGCTAATGTTCACATCAGGTTACTTGATTTCAGCTTCTTCCTTACGGCCAGAAACAATCTTACTAGTCTACGTTCCCATTGTACTTGTGCGTACATTTGGTTTAAGCCGAGCAGCCTTTCGTTATGCGGAGCGTCTTGTTAGTCACGATTTTATTCTTCGGATTTTAGCTAAAATGCGTACACGTCTTTATCATTTGATTGAACCGTTAGTTGCTGCATCTCACTATCGAACGGGAGATGTTTTAGCGATTCTTGCTGAAGATATTGAAAGTTTACAAGACTTGTTCTTACGTACCATTCTTCCAACAATTTCAGCTGTTATTTTATACGTTATTTCGATTGTAGCTTTAGGATTCTTTAGCCTGAAATTTGCGTGTTTGATTGCCGTCTATTTATTTTTATTAGTAGTAGTGATGCCGCTTTTTTCCCTTTGGCATATGAAAGCGGCCAATCAGCGATATAAATCAAGCAAAGCACGGTTATATGCCAAGGTCACAGACGGGTTTTTAGGAGTTGCTGATTGGGTGTTAAGCGGTCAGCAGCAGTCATTTTTTCATTCGTATAACAAAACGGAAGATGAGTTAGACGGCATGGATCGTAAGCTTAAACTATGGACGTATTACCGAGAATTGTTTGGACAACTTATTGTAGCAGGTTTAATTGTCACAATGATTTGGTTTGGGGCTTCTCTTTTTGCAGACAAAGAGCTTGCAGGTGTGTTTATTGCTGCTTTTATTTTAGTAGTATTTCCTTTATCTGAAGCGCTGCTGCCGGTATCTAATGCAGTAGAAAAAACTTCTCAATTTGAAGAGTCATTAAATAGAGTGCAGAAAATGGAAAAGAACTGGGAAGATGTGAATGAAAAGAAAAAACATACTCTTTCCCTACCTTATAAAGGTTCATGGGACTCGGTTAGCTTAAAAGTCGAGCATATAAGCTTTCGCTATAGCAATGAGGAAGAGTCAGTTATTCATGATCTTTCATTTCAAGTCGAGCAAGGGAAGAAAATTGCGATTCTTGGCAAGAGCGGAGCTGGAAAATCGACTCTGTTAAAGCTGCTGCAAGGCTCCTTAGTACCTACAGAAGGTATAGTTCAACTAAACGGTCAGTCTGTTGATGAAGTTCGTGAAGATGTACCAAAACTCATCTCTGTATTAAATCAAAATCCTTATTTATTTAATACAAGCGTAGCAAACAATTTATTACTAGCTAATGAAGAGGCCACAAAAGAAGAGGTAATTGAGGCAATGAAGCAAGTCAATATGCACTCCTTTGTAGAAGGTTTGCACCAAGGATATCAAACGTCCATGCTCGAAACAGGTCAGCGTTTTTCAGGAGGAGAGCGTCAGCGGATTGCGTTAGCACGTGTTCTGCTTCAGCATACGCCAATTGTTATGCTGGATGAGCCAACTGCAGGGTTGGATAACGTGACTGAAAAGCGTCTGTTATCCACTATTTTTGAAACTCTTCATGACAAAACTTTAATTTGGGTTACGCATAATTTAGTGGGGATGGAAAAGATGGATGAAATCTTATTCCTACAAGATGGAAAGGTAGCAATTCGCGGAACGCATGAGGAATTACTTGCTACGAACAGTCACTATCAAAAGCTATATGAATTGGATCATCCGGTAAAAAGCCTTTAGCAGCAGCTAAGGGCTTTTTATTATTTTATACTAACGTGAAATTCGACAAACACGAGTAAGATACGTGTCGAACGAAGGAAAATAGCTTGGGTTTAGCACTTTTGAAAAAGTGGTAAAACAAGGTAGTGTTTGTTTCTTCCTGTATAACATCGGTTTATTTTAGGGAAAATATATACACATTATGCGAACGAGAGAAGGAAGATACAATGGAACCTATGCTTATACATATCACACTTGTAGTGGGACTAGGAGTTCTATCTCAGTGGCTGGCTTGGAGATTTAAGCTACCAGCAATTGTCGTGATGTCGATTATCGGACTGCTAACAGGCCCTATTTTAGGTTTAATTGATCCTAAAGCACAATTTGCTCAGCTTTTTGATCCTTTTGTATCGATTGCTGTAGCTGTTATTTTATTTGAAGGCAGCTTGAACTTAGAGATGAGAGAGGTAAGGGGAATCGAAAAGCCCGTGTTTCGCATTGTGACACTGGGAGCTATGCTAGCTTGGATTTTAGGCTCTTTAGCTGCTCATTATATAGCGGATTTATCCTGGGCGGTGGCAATTGTTATCGGAGGGCTTTTTATTGTAACGGGTCCAACCGTGATTTTACCTCTTTTACGACAAGCTAAATTAAAACCAAAACCAGCAGCGATTTTAAAATGGGAAGGTATTATTGTCGATCCATTTGGTGCATTGCTGGCCGTTTTTTCGTTTGAAATTGTTCAATTTTTAGTGCTGAGAGAAGTGAGTGGAAAAACAATTCTCTTTTTCTTCGTGGCCTCTATTATTGCTGTTTTAATAGGCTGGATTCTTGGCCGCGGAATAGGCTGGATGTTTCAAAAGGGGCATATTCCAGAGTATTTAAAATCTCCGGTCGTATTTATTGTCGTTATTGCTTGCTTTACAGTAGCTGATGAAATTAAGCATGAAACAGGTCTTCTAGCAGTAACAGCGATGGGGATTACCCTTGCTAATATGCATATTTCATCTATTAGTGATATGCGACATTTTAAAGAGAACATTTCGGTTCTATTGACTTCTACTATTTTTATCATGTTAACGGCTGGACTGACGATGAAGACCATTACTGAAATTTTTCATTGGAATATTATTTTATTTGTTTTACTTATGCTGTTTATTGTCAGACCTGTCTCCATCTTTTTATCAACGGTAGGGACAGATTTATCTATAAAAGAAAAAATACTGATTGGCTGGATTGCCCCGCGCGGCATTGTGGCGTTAACGGTCTCAAGTTACTTTGCCAAAGTACTGATTGATGAAGGATTTAAAGATGCCTCTATCCTAACAACTCTGACATTTGCTTTAGTGTTTGCTACGGTTTGTGCACACGGTTTTTCCCTTTCATGGCTAGCTAAAAAGCTGGATTTATCGATTGGCGAAGAACCTGGTATTTTGCTTGTGGGAAGCAATGACTTTACGGTTGCCTTTGCTTCAAAGTTAAAACAGCTAGGCTATCCAGTGTTAGTTGCTGATTCTTCGTGGGAGCGGTTAAGAGTTGCGCGCAAAGCGGAAGTAGATGTGTATCACGGAGAAGTTCTAGCTGAGCAAACGGAATATCATCTGGATTTAACTCCTTATGAATACGTGATTGCTGCAACTGAGTTGGATGCATATAATGCACTTGTTTGTACTGCTTTTCTTCAAGATATGGGACGGAACAATGTTTTTCAATTGAGTATTCGTGACCAAGAAGATTCAAGAGAAGATGTCGATGAAATTATGCACACAGTAAGAGGACGCATGCTTTTTAAGAAAGGGATTACGTGGGAGTTTCTACATCATAAAATGGAGCACGGATATACGATTTACAATACAAAAATTACGGATGAATATACGTATGAAACATATCTTGAGGAGAAAAGCGATGATTCTCTTTTACTAGCAGTGAGCAAGCAGGGAAAGGCATTGAGTTTTTTTGCTCATGATCAAGAAATAAACGTTAGTACGGGCGATACGGTATTAAGCCTTCAGCCATTAAAAAGATAAAAAAACAGGCCTTCAATGGCCTGTTTTTTTTATGCTTGTCTTTGTTTAAAATGAATGACGAACAGATAAGCAGCAGCAGCTGCAAAATAGATGGTAACGGCCGGTGCTGTAAAGACATGCCCAGCTACAAAAGCAATTCCAAGAGCTAATACAATTGCTGTACTATACATCATAAAGCTTTCATCAAGAAGCTGTGACGGGTCTTTAAATAATCGAACCAACACGGTTAAACCAACTACTAGAAGTGGAAGAACCCATAGTAAAAATCCGATGATACCTAAAGAGAAAAACAGATCATAAAAATCCATTTCAATCATCTTTGGTGGAAGCTGTTTGGTATAGTCACCAGAAAAGCCCATACCTATCATTTTTCTCGCAATAGGTGCTTTTGCATACTCTTCCTTATGATGAGCTAAAAATTGCTCACGGCTGCTTAGAATCAGATTTTGAATATCTTTGTCATCTAAATTTGATTCCTTTTGTTTTTTCTTTTTAGCCGGCTTTTCTTTTTCTTTCTTTTCCGGCTTTTCTTGCTTTGTTTTCTCTTTTTTAGCCTCTAACATATCAATGTGCGTATATGTGTTTTTATAAGCTGGAGAAATCGGAGTAGTTGCTCCGGTTACAATTAAAAGCAGAAGTGATATTACTAAGTTGGCTTTAATTAAGCTGCGTTTATTCGTAAATAATTTTGCAAATAAGACAACTGTTGCTACAACTAAAGAAAGAATAACGGCACCTAAGCCTACTTTCGTTCCAAGCATGATGGACGAAACGGCTAACAAGATAAAAGGAATCCAGTAATAAGCTTTTGAAAACGAACGTACTTTATCTAAAGCTAAAAGCAGTGTGAGAGGAAGCAAAATAGCAATGGTTGCGCCTAGCTCATTCGCTGCATAAAACCAGCCTTTAAATCCGATTTTATTATACTGATAACTCTCTAGTGCTGTACCTGTTAGCATTGTACCGATAAAAACAATACTGATGATGAGTGAAGCAGTCAATAAGTTTTTGCTCAGTATTCTTTTTACATCCACAGATGATCGATAATGTGAAAACATCACAATCATTCCAAGCAGTGTAACGTTCATATAAACAACTTTATTGAAAAATTTAATTTCTTGCCCAATATAATAAGGATCTTTCCATTGATGATTTAAGTAGATATTGAGTCCGAGAAAGAGTGCAAAAACAATAAGATAGATAATCGAATATCTAGCCCATTTTGATTGTTTGGCAAACACTAAAAGTAGGACACCTGCAAAAATCATATATAGAAAGCGAATAACAACCCCAATTGAGAGACCACTATCCATGTTCAAAACCATGTACGTCGTTAGCATATCAATAATCGGCTGAATTGAAATAAAACCAACGAACAGAAAAAATAACCAGTATGTGTTCTTCATATAGTACTCTCCTGTTTTACGTGAATTAACGTTTTCTTTTAACTAAAAGCATAACACCTTCTACTCTGCATAATAGCGTCGACATTAAGTATACTAAACCACCTGCAATACAGACAATACCAAATCGTAAGATAACATGTAATGAATTCAAAAATGCGATGTCCTTTAAGAAGAACATGACGATCGCAACAGGTACGGAAGCTAAAAGAATTTTTCCTGTTTCTTTCACTAGATATCCGTAATGGAAGTGATTGATTTGTTTTGCCAGCATAACGAATACGATGGCCGTATAGAAAAAGGCAACCACTGACATGGAAAGTGCTAACCCTTGGTATCCCATAAATTTAGTGAAAATCATGTTAAAGATGATATTTAACACAATGGATAATAAGCCTGCTCTCATAATAAGATAACCTTTTTGAAGAGAATAAAATCCTTTTGCAAGAACAGCTTGCAGCGAATAGAAAAACACCGAACCTAGGTAATAATAAGATACATCCGTTGTTTTTAACGTCGAATGTGCGTCAAATGCACCGCGCTGGTAAGCAATCATTACAATGTCTTTCATATAAAAGATCATAATAACAATCGTCGGAATCAGCAGCATCAGCATAAACGTAATCCCTTTTTCAATTCCCGATTTAAAGCGCTCTTCATCTTTTTCAGAAATGGCTCTTGCAATCAGCGGATAAATAATGGTTGCGACCGTAACCCCAAATATTGCCTGGGGAATACTTACAAGTCTGAAAGCATAATTCAAGTATGAAATAACACCTTCACCAAAGGAACCAGCAAAGAAGAAGTTTACAGTTAAATTAATTTGACCGACCATAATGGTTACACCAACAGGGATGAATACTTTATAAAAAGCCACCACTTCATCACGGTCAATTTTTTGCTTCCATAACAGCAGGTGCTGCGGTTTAAAATAGACAACTTTAATTAAGAAAGAAGCAATTGTTCCTATAAAATAGCCAAGAGCAATTGCGTAGCCACCCATAATTGAATGTAATAGGATTGTACTTAAAATAGTAAATAGTACAACAACCGTTTGAGAAAACACAGAGAAAGAATATTGACTTCGTGCATCAAATACACCTTCGTATACGGCATTCACTCCAACTAGTGAAAGAGATAAGAAGTACATAACGCCGGTATAAATTCCTAGTTCAATTGCTGCTTTGGAAAAATTAGAATACGAAGCGGGAAAGTAAAAGAAAGCGGCAATTGATCCGAGAACCGAAATAATGAAACAAATAAGAAAGGTTGATTTAACAATATTAGTCAAATGAACCTTTCCTTTATTTTCTTTTTCATAACGTAAATAACTAGGGATAAATGCATCCTTCATCCCCGTTAACATAAATAAAATAAACGCGTTTGGAATAATCATTGCTGCATTGTATGAATCGACGATATAACTTGTACCGAAATAGTTAGCAATAACTAAATCACGAATCATACTAGAAAATTTCAAAAATAATGTTGATATGAGCAGTAAAATGCTCGCGAATTTTAAGTTTTTCATGCGAAACTCCTACCTTTTCAAGTTATCTCATCAACTATTAGCAATAAAGAAGCATCCGACAATTAGAAGAATACAGCCGATAACTTGTTTTGTTGTAACTTTTTCTTTAATTAAAAAGTAACCGAAAGTTAATGTCCAAATATACGTAATAGACGTGAGCGGAAATACAATAGAATAAGGTAACAGCGTTAAAACATACACATTAAGCAGAGCTGCTGCCCCGTAAAAAAGGCCACCACCCACAAAACAAATAAGCGCTAACTTTATCTTTTTTTCATTTAAATACGTAGAAATATACTTGAAAAAGACAGCTCCAACTGAACCTAAAAGAGTCATAATAATTAAAAGTGGGATACTATTCATCTTGGCCACCTACTAAAATTACACCTACGATAATAATAAGAGTACCGACCAGCTTCATAGGGCTAATGGTTTCATTTAATAGAAAGAAACCAAGAGCGATGCTGATTACATATCCTAGGCTTAAAAATGGATGAAGCAAGGAAACTCTTTCAAATTTAAAAGCAGCAATCATAAACACCGCTCCTAATCCATAAAGGAAAAAACCAATAATTAAATTTAAGTTAAATGAAGCTTCGGACAACTTCCAAAAAAGTTGTCCAACAGCTGTAAACAGGGAAGCCACGATAATGAGTGTGATTCCTAGCTTTTTGTTGTAATTGCTCTCCATCAGGAGGTCACATCCTTTTCTTTCTGATCAAATCGGATAAAAGGAAGACCAATAAAGAAGAAAGACACAAATACGCTTGCTAATAAATATCGAAAATCTTGAGCCGGCAATGCTGCAAGAACAGAAAGCGTGTTAAGAGCCCACGGAATGACGATAATAAGTGACGTAATTCCTCTTCGAATCACTAGCATTAATGAAAATAATAAAATGACACAGTGATAAAAAGCTGGTTTCCATAAGAATGTAAAAACAGGGTGCTTAAAAATAGCTAAGTAAGCATTAGCAGTATGTGTAATAAATGGCTCGATTACTTTATTTTTAAGACCTAAATCATTGCCGTAATAAATGTTGGTTACATACGTATCCGTGTAGCCATCTTTAAAAGGGTTGATTTGCCATACTAAAGCTGTTTGTTTGAGAAAGCCTTCCGTGGCTAGATAAGGATTTTTGATGACAATGCTAGCATAGTTCTTAAAGTAAAGACCTAAATCATTAAAAATAAATTCGCGGTCGTAGTATTTCCACGTGAATTTAATGGGATCACTTTTGTATGGATTATACTTTTCTTTCCACAATTCAATAGGGAGCACTTTATTAAAATATTCGCGCTCTTCTTTTGACATCTTTCCATCATTTGAAATGATGTTTGCAATTTGTTGAGTTGGAATAGACAAAGCTTCATTTGGATCTGAAGGTTTTACATCAAGCCACGTGAACACAGGTCCTGTAACAATCTTTTGTAAAATAAAGACGACTAAAAAAATCGTGACAAGAGGTTTCCAATTTTTTCTGAATAAGACGATCATTAAAAGGAACGTCAAAACAAATACAGGAAAACCATTATGTCTAAAGAAAGCTACTCCAAATGCGGAAAGTAAAAGTAAGAAAAAGCTCGCTTTACTTTTAACCCAAGCACCTTTTGACAGATAAATTTTTGCAATGTTAACCGTAAAAAACAGAAGAAAAGCACTGTATAAAATGTCTTTCCAAATAATAATTGAAAAGATTAAAAAGCTTGGAATAATGACAATAATAGCTGTTAAAAGTCCAATCATAACAGGATGTGCTTTGCGTTTAATGAAAAAGTCAAACGTATAGGCGTATATGCTAACTACAACAACAATTTGTGTGAACGCTACAATGCCTGGATTATCCCATATTTTTGTCAGCAGCATAATGAGCCACGTAATCATAATAGGGTGCCAGTCGTTAAATTCTCCGTTATGTGCCTGTCTCCACTGTGCTAATGAATCGGGAGTCATGGCCGCTGGGAAAAAGGCGAACCAGTAATATAGACTAACGGCTAAAATAAGAATCGTAACAATTCCTAGATACCGCTTTGGGTGTGCAAATGTATAATGAAAATCGTTTATCTGTTTAATAGCGCTGAGTACAGCGGCCGTCAGCAGCATTGCCAATAAAGTACGGCTGATGGCATACAAAACGAGTGAAAAAATAGTTGAGCTCGTCATATGTAAGTTATCTAAAAGTGAAAACTGTACGATAAACGAAAAAACAATCAGCAATAGCCATTCTAGCGGTTTAAATGAAGCATAAGCTCTATTTTTATAAATAAAAATAGAGCTTATGCTGGTAAATACAAGTGCAGCAAAAAGGGAAAGATAGTGAACACCGTCTGGATTACCAATACTTAAACCGATAAGAATAATTAAAGCTGTTACTGTCAGCAGTAAAATACTTTTTTTATTCTTCATCATTGTTATTCTCCTACTTGTTCAATCTGTTCAATTTTTTTATTTAGTTCTAATTCATATTGCTTGCGATTTAATGAAGCAATTGTATCTAGAATTAATCCACAGACGAAAGATAAAACACCTAACACCATCAATCCAGTTGCTAAGATAGATGAAGGCACTTTCGTAATAAAGCCTGTATCAAAAAATTCATAAAGTACAGGAGCACCAACAGCTAATCCTGCGACAATAAATAACACTGTCCAAATGGAGAAGAACTGAAGCGGCTTGTACTCTTTAAATAACGTAAAAATCATTCGTAACACTTTAAATCCATCAGAGAACGTATTAAGTTTCGATTCGCTGCCTTCAGGTCGATCGCGATAATCGATCGCGATTTCTTTTAGGCGGAATCGTTTATCTAACGCGTGAAGGCTCATTTCTGTTTCAATCTCAAATCCTGGACTCATCACAGGAATTGATTTTACAAATAATTTATCGTACGCACGATAACCTGTCATGATATCTTTAATATTACTTTTGTACAGGCCGTTAATTAAAGAACGTACTAAGTTGTTACCAAAATTATGGAAAGCACGTTTGTTTTCTTCGAGATACGTTCCGTTTGATAAACGATCTCCAATGACCATGTTAGCTTCTCGATTTCTAATAGGCTCAATTAATTGATGAACAAACTCTGCAGGGTACGTATCATCTCCATCTACCATGACATAGCAATCTGCATCAATTTCTTGGAACATTGAACGTACAACGTTTCCTTTTCCTTGCTTGAATTCTTTTTTGACGATTGCGCCGTGTTCAAGTGCAATTTCACTTGTACGATCTTTTGAATTGTTGTCGTATACATAAATATCTGCACTAGGCAGTTCGCGTTTGAAATCGTCAATTACTTTTCCAATTGTTACTTCCTCGTTATAACAAGGAATTAAAACTGCGACTTTCATTTTTCCACCTCATCAAAAAAAATTGTTGGGAGCTGTTCAGCAATTACATCTACTGTGTAGCGGTTTGCTGTTTGTAACGCCTGTTGAGACATTTGCTGTTTCACATCTTCAGGAAGATTAATAAAAGCCTGTAGCTGTGAAGCTAGTTCGTCTACATTTCTAGGCTCAAAAAATAGACCATTCTTTCCGTCTATAATGTAATCTTTTAGACCACCAATCTGACTCCCAATCACGGGTGCTCCGCAAGCCATAGCTTCGAGGCCGACTAAGCCCAAACTTTCTCCTTTTCTTACGGTCGGAAACACGAATGCTTCAATCGCATTATATACGTAAGCAAGAGAGGACTGAGGAAGCAGAGGGAAATGGATGACTTTTTCCTCTAGACCTAGAGTCTTGATCATTTCCTTAAATGCAGCTTCGTCTTTTCCGCTTCCAACGTATAGGTATTTGTAAGAAGTGGGCGTTTGTTGTTCAGCTTTTGCAATTGCTTGCAGATAGTATTCCCATCCTTTACCCACATCAATGCGGCTTACACATCCAATGTAATGGATAGTAGGGTCCAAGTTTAGTTCTTGATAAGCTTTGCTTTTATCTGCATAAGGATGAAACAGATCTTTATTCACTCCTCCGCTTGGAAAAATATAGATTGGGTTATGAACCTTATATTTCTCTTCAACGAGCCCTTTATAGTAGGGAGAAGGAGTAATAATTTTAGTGGAATGGTGCAATAAGTCATTTACTCTAGGCTGATATTTTTCCTGTGAAGCTACTTCAGGTACAACATCTGAACCATGCACGTTTGTCACAATCTTCACATTCTTCTTTAGCTTTTTGAGAATCAGCAGTGGAAGAGCATTATGAGATGCATAGTGTACGTAAAGATAGTCGTAGTTTTTTGTTAAGCCCGTCACAATGACATTGGCATAATGAGAGGCATAGCTAAAAAGCTTGCTTAATTTGCTTGTCTTTTTTTGCATGACAATTTTATCAACTTGAATATCATGTTGAACTAAAATTTTTTCAGTGTTTTGAACAAATACACCATAGCTCGGGAATTGTTCAGAAGGATACATATTTGAAATCAACAAAATTTTCATGATTGTTTCACACCTATTTTTCTTTATTAGTTTATGATAATGACAACGGGTGTTCATTTAAATAGAGCTTACATGTATCATCTTACTATTAAGTTGAGCGATTTCATTGATAAACATGCAAAAATGGGTTGCATATCGTCAACATCACAATATTATAGCACACCTACTTTTTAAAATGCGAAAGTTTATCGGACACTTCTAAAACGATAGATAAAGCAGTAAAGAAGATGATTTTCACATAATCACAATCACAAGAAAAAAGCGAACGCTATTCGTTCGCTTTATGTCACTTATTTCACTTCAATACTTACCCCAAAATGGTCAGAAACAACGGGATAATGTATGCCGTTAAAAACTACAGTCGATGATTGAATATCCTGAGCATGACTAGATAGAATTAGATCAAGGCGCAGCGCCCGTTCATTATCATCCCATCCAGCAATGTTCCCTTTAACTGTAATACCGCTATCTTTCTTGTTCGATAGAGTATACGTATCATAGAGGCCTTGACTCAACAGGTAATCGTAACCTTCATTTCGTCTATGAGCGTCATTATTAAAGTCTCCAAGTAGGAAAAACGGGTTATCTTTGTGTACATGAGCTAGCAACGTATCAACTTGCTGCTTGAATGGCTCTTCCTCGTCATCCCACCAGCCGAGATGACAAGAATAAAACGTAAGGAGCTCTTTTTCATATTCGATTGTTGCTCCAACAATTCTTCTCGTTTTCCAATAGTCAATATTTGACGTTTGTGAAACAAAAAATGAATGCTCTTCAATAATTGGGTGTTTCGTTAAAACGGCAATTCCTTCTTCATACACTTCATAGCCTATATGAGATAAATCCCATACCAATTGATAGTCTTCACCTTGTTTGCCCAGTTCTTTTGCTAAAAGCCAAGCGTAATTATCGCTACGAATGTAGTCATGTACATAAGGTGCATCTATTTTTTGGCTTACTTCCTGTAAAGCAATGACATCATATTCTTCTTTTTTAATTACTTCAGCTAGACAAGATAACTTGTCTAGCTGATTTTCCTCTTGCCAAGAGTGGCAATTTAACGTTAATAGCTTCATTATGTTAAGCTCCTAACAAATCTTGAATGTCGGATTTCAAAACATCCGCTTTAGGTCCATAAATAGCTTGTACCCCTTTATCTTTCAAGATTAAACCAAGGGCTCCGTTTTGTTTCCACTCACTTTCTCCTGCAACGGCATGTATATCTTTTACCGTTACACGTAAGCGAGTCATACAAGCATCAACGTCTTCAATATTGTTTTCTCCACCAAGCAGTCCAATAATGACTGGGGCAAGCGAATCATTTTTCACCTGCTTGCTGCTTGTTGCAGTTGTTTCTTCATCAATATAGTTTCCGTTGCGTCCCGGCGTTGGGAAGTTAAAACGTTTGATTAAGAAGTTTGCCACTCCAAAGTTTAAGCCAAAGAATACAAGGCAGGCGATGACAAAATTCATTAAGTCAGCCCATAGTCCCGCTTTGATAATCATTGGTGTACGTGTTAATAGTTCAATTACGCCAAATGAGTGTACGCGAACATGAACAATATCAACAATGGCAAAAGCCAGTCCCGTCATAATGGCGTATACGACGTATAGAAGAGGCGCCGCGAACATGAACATAAATTCAATCGGTTCTGTTACGCCTGTTAAGAAAACAGCTAGTCCAGCTGAAAAGAACATTGAACGATATTTTGAGCGTTTGTCAGGATCTACGTTGCGATACATTGCTAAAGCGATTCCAATTAATGACGCACAAGATAAAATCATCTGTCCTACTTTAAATCGTGCAGGTGTAACGTCATGTAAGAGCTGCTTGTAGCTGTCCATATCTCCTGCAGCGCGGAAGTTGTTTAAGTCTGCAATCCACGCAAGCCACAAAGGATCTTGACCGGCAACAGTGGAACCTGCTCCAGAACCCGTTAAAATTTTGTACGTACCGCCTAGCTCCGTGTAGTTCATAGGAACTGTCAGCATATGATGTAGACCAAACGGAAGAAGGAGACGCTCTAATGCTCCGAAAATAAATGGTGCCAGAATAGGAGCTGTATCTCTAGATGTTGCAATCCACTGTCCGAAGCTGTTTAGTGAACCTTGGATGAACGGCCATACAATGGATAAAAGCAGTGCCGTTACAACTGAACCACCGATGACCACAAATGGTACGAAGCGCTTGCCGTTAAAAAACGAAAGGGCTTCAGGCAATTTATCATAATTGTAATATTTGTTGAATAAATTTGCGCCTAAGAAACCAGCGATAATTCCTACGAATACTCCCATGTTAAGAGCGGGAGATCCTAAAATAGATGTGAAGTAGTCTTTTACAACTAATTCTTGTCCAAACAGTGATTGAACCGTTGCTTTTGAATCTGAGAGCATTTCTGCTTTAACTCCAAAAATGGCTCCTGTAATTCGATTAATAAGAACGAATGCAATGAGTGCAGCAAATGCACCGCCAGCACGTTCTTTTGCCCAAGATCCCCCGATGGCAACAGCGAACAAGATGTGAAGATTTGTAATGATGCCCCATCCTATATCTTCCATCACTCGTGCAATTGTTTGTACAGCAGTGATGTCTCCCCCAGTCATCGCAACCAGTTTTCCAAGTGAAATCATAATACCAGCTGCGGGCATAACCGCTACTACTACTAATAAAGCCTTACCAAATTTCTGCCAAAAATCAAATGAAAAGAACTTCTTCATAGTTTTTCCCCTTCCCCTATGTATGGGTTTTCATTTTATTTTTTGATAAACTATATTTTTAAAATAGTGCAACCGTTTGCATAACCTTATTGTAATAAAAGGGCTTTCATAATGCAATACTGTAATTTCTCTTTTTTTGAAAAAATTATTCAGGAATTACAAATGATGAAAAAATTTTTATGATAAAGTGAACAATACCAACGGTATTTTAACATGATGGAATGTAATAAAAGCATTTAAGTAATGGCATAAAGATAAGTACAGAGGAGGATAATATGAAAAAAGAAGAGCTACAAGCAATTATTTTTGATTTAGACGGTGTTATTGCAGATACGGTACATTTATATTATAGAGCAAATAAAAAAGTAGCAGATCAACTTAACGTTTCGTTTTCTCCAGAACTGAATCAGCAGCTGCAGGGAATCAGCAGAGTGAAAACTGTAGAACTCATTGCTGCACAAGGCAATGTACACCTGACAGTGGAAAAAAAAGAACAGCTTGCTGATGAAAAGAATAAGCATTATCAAGCATTAATAAGGGAAATGACAAGAAATCATTTACTTCCAGGAATACAATTGTTGTTAGAGGATTGTAAAAAACAAGGCATTAAAATGGGAATTGCTTCTTCTAGTTCAAATGCAAATACTGTAATAGATGCGCTAGGAATACGCTCTTTTTTTGATTGTATTGTGGATGTGAGAAAAATCAAGAAGGGAAAACCAGATCCAGAAATATTTTTGACAGCTGCCGATCAATTAAAAGTAAAACCCTATGCATGTGTGGCAATAGAAGATGGAGAGGCAGGTATAAAAGCTATTAATCAAACAGATATGGTTTCTATCGGCGTTGGTAAGCATCTGAGGGAAGAAGATGTAAATTTTTACGTATATTCAACAGCTGATTTGCATTTAAAGACGATCAAAGAGGTTTTCGAAAAAGCAAGAAAAGGAACAGATTATAACAGCGCGTATACAAAAAATTAGTAAATCTTTTACATGCAAGTAGCAAAGCGCTAAAAAACATATGCTAGAATAAAATAAGAGAGCAAAGATACATAGGAAGGGGTACATCATGATTAAATGTATTGCGATCGATATGGATGGAACGCTAGTAAATAGTGAACAAGTTGTAAGTAAAGAAAATGCCCAAGCGATTAAGACAGCTCAAAAGGCAGGGGTGGAAGTTGTTGTTGCTACGGGACGTTCTTATGAAGAAGCCCGTTATGTTTTAGAAGAAGCAGGACTTCATACATATTTAATTTGTGCAAACGGAGCAGAGCTTCGCAATCCACAAGGGGAAAAACAATATTCAGTAGGCATGACGATGGAATCTATTCGCGAAGTAGAAGATATTTTTAAGAAGTTTCAGCTGTACTTTGAAGTCTATACAAGTGAAGGTACGTATTCAAATGACTATGAAAAAGCTTTGTCCGTATTAATGGATATTTATTTAAGTGCTAGCTTAAAAGATAATTATGAAAAATCGTTAGAAGCGGCAAAAGAGCGTTTCAATAGCGGCAGAGTAAAGCTTATTGAAGAGTATGAAGCGTTGTTTCAAGATCCAAACAAGGACATTTATAAGCTGCTTGCTTTCTCTTTTGATGAAGAAAAGTTAGAACAGGCAAAAATAGAACTTGTGAAGTTAGATTCTATTGCAGTCAGTGCATCTGGTAAAGAAAATATTGAAATAAATGATGAAAATGCTCAAAAAGGAATTGCGGTTACGTCATTTGTTCAAGAACGCCATATTTCTTTAGAAGAAACGATGGCCATTGGAGACAATTATAACGATGTATCGATGTTTCAGCGAGTTGGACGTGCCGTAGCGATGGGAAATGCCCCTCAAGAAATTAAAGAGTTTGCCCATATAGTAACAGGAACAAATGACGAGCACGGCGTAGCTCAAGCTATCTTAAATGCGCTTGAAACAGTCAAACAATAAGCAAAGTAGAAAAGCATGCCTTTAGGCATGCTTTTTAGTTTGTTACTTTTTCTTTTTTACGACGGTATGCACCGTGATTTGTTGGTCCGACATATTGATTTAAAGCAAATGAATGGCGAATTGCTTCTGTAATAAACTCTTTTGCTGTATAAATAGCTTGTTTGACGTCACTGCCTTTTGCCAATTCAGCAGCAATCGCGGCTGAGTATGTGCATCCAGCACCGTGTGTAAATGTCGTTTCAATACGTTCAGACTCTAAGATCTCAAACGTCTTTCCGTCATAAAGCAAATCGATTGCTTTTTCGTGTGCTAATTTACTTCCACCTTTAATCAACACATATTTGGCACCAAGTTCAGAAATTTTCACGGCTGCTTCTTTCATTTGATCAACCGTTTTGATAGGGCCAAGTCCGCTTAATTGACTAGCTTCAAATAAATTAGGCGTTACGACTGTTGCTTTTGGAACTAGTACATCACGCAAGCTGACAGTTGTTTCCGGGTGAAGCGCTTCGTCTTCTCCTTTACATACCATCACAGGATCTACTACAACATTTTTTAAATCGTATTCTTCGATTGTTTTTGCGGCTAGTTCAATAATTTCCACTGAGCCAAGCATACCCGTTTTTAGAGCTTGTACACCCACGCCTTTTACAATTGTTTTCAACTGCTGTTCGACGGTTGCAGCTTCTTGTGGAAATACGTTATGAGACCAGCTGTTATCAGGATCCATTGTTACAATTGTTGTTAAAGCTGTCATTCCGTAAACACCAAGTTCTTGGAATGTTTTTAAATCTGCTTGAATACCAGCTCCGCCGCTGCTATCAGAACCGGCAATGGTTAATGCTTTATTCATTGTCATAAAAAATCCTCCCGTATTTTAAGTTCATAGAGAAAATCGAGTAAAATTTCTACCGGGCGGCTTTTAGTTGCCCAATGTGTTTTAGATAAATTTCTTCCATTCACTTTTTCTTCTATTTTATCGCTTTTAATGTAGATATTCAATTTCTAAAAACTGTATGAATCCTAAGTGTAATTTAGAATTATTATGACTGACTGTGAAGCATGAGTTAAATGAAAGTTAACGAATGAAATGTAAGGTGGCTTGAACATTTACTTTACATAAACTTAACAGTAACTACCTTCAGAAGTAATCGTATGCTAGAAAACCTCTTATTAAAAGGCTTTTTACCGTATTGTACAAGCACTCTTTTTCTTAATGAATAAAATAAATAGAAACTTAAGAAAGGGTGATTCACATAAAAAAACATTATAATCATGACAGTTATAAAGACGGTCCGGATTCTTCTAATCAATCACAGCTTCAAAAGAGAGATCACAAAGATCGTTATATAAAATCGAATTTAATAAGCGATAACTTCAAAACTGTTAAGACAGGTACTTTAAATGTTTGTATAATCGTATTACCAGGAGCTAAAGTTGATCGAAATTCCAAAGATGATCAGTCTATAGTTCCCAACCGTGTAAAAAGAGACATAGCGGCTGCTAATAGGATATGGAAACAATATGAGAAAAAACGATTAATCCAAGGTGTTACATTTACCATTACGCGTTCATTTGTTTTTTTAGAAAACATCAGTGGCATTGTTAGCAATGCGGAAAGCTTTCCAATTGGAGGGGCTAGTCATCTTACAATGGTACAAGCAATGCTTAAAACTGGCCGAAAAATTTGTCAAAACGCTGATGTATATGTGTTTTATATGAATGGAAACAGATTTGGGCCTATTAATTTTGACTATTCATCTACTCTTGCTGTAACCTATAACTCTTTTCCGCTTATTATTATGACAAATGCAAGTACAGATGAGTATCTCCTCGCACATGAATTAGGTCATTTTATGTTTATTACGAATCGGTTTAACGAGACGGATGATCCAGAACCTTTTCATGAACTAGATGGAAATCATAATAAAACGCCTGGTAACCTTATGTTTCCTACTCCTGAATTCTGGCCAATAGTACCGGAGATTACCGGTGAACAGATACACAAAGCTTTAAATAGTCGCGTTTTTTACAGCTAATTGTTGTTCATTCAAAATAAAAACGCCCTTAACAGAGGGTTAAGGACGTTTTTCACTATTTATTAGATAGAAGCTAATTCTTTTTCAAGAGCTACGTCTACTGATACATAATCATAACCTAAATCATGTGCAACTGCTTCGTACGTAATGGCTCCGTTTGCAACGTTCACTCCTAATTTTAACGCTTCGTTTTGAGCGATTGCTTTGTGAACACCTTTAGAAGCAATTTGAAGTGCGTAAGGTACCGTTACATTTGTTAGAGCAATCGTTGATGTGCGAGGAACCGCTCCCGGCATATTTGCAACTGCATAGTGTACAACACCGTGCTTTTCATAAGTCGGCTGATCGTGCGTTGTAATGTGGTCGATTGTTTCAACGATACCACCTTGGTCGATTGCTACGTCAACAATAACAGAACCTGGCTTCATTGATTTCACCATTTCTTCTGTTACTAGTTTTGGAGCTTTTGCACCTGGGATTAATACTGCGCCAATCACTAAATCTGACTCCGCTACTGCATCCGCAATGTTATAAGGGTTTGACACTAGCGTATTGATTTGGTTGCCAAAGATATCGTCTAATTGACGTAAGCGTTCAGGACTTAAATCAATAATTGTTACATCAGCACCTAGGCCGATTGCGATTTTTGCAGCATTTGTACCAACACCGCCGCCTCCAATAATCGTTACTTTTCCGCGGCTAACTCCAGGAACACCCGCTAGTAAAATTCCTTTTCCACCGTTTGATTTTTGAAGGAATTGTGCGCCGATTTGAGCAGCCATACGTCCTGCTACTTCGCTCATAGGTGTTAATAGAGGCAATGTACGATTTACTGCTACTGTTTCATAAGCAATGGCTGTTACGCCGCTATCTTTTAATGCTTTTGCTAGTGCTGGTTCAGCTGCTAAGTGAAGGTATGTGAATAAGATAAGACCTGGTCTAAAATAGCCGTATTCACTTGCTAGTGGTTCTTTTACTTTCATAACCATTTCAGCTTGTGCCCAAACGTCAGCAGCTGTCTCAACAATTTCAGCTCCAGCTTTTACATAATCTTCGTTTGTGAAGTTACTTCCAATACCCGCTTCATTTTCAATTAATACACGATGACCTGTACCAACAAATGATGCTACGCCTGCTGGTGTAATCGCTACTCGGTTTTCGTTGTTTTTGATTTCTTTTGGTACGCCAATAATCATGATTAATTTCCCCCTTGGTCGTTTGTGTAACTTTAGTATAAAGAAAGTTTTATGAAATTTCTTTGTCTAGAAAGAAGAATTGAAGAAGTGATTTTTGTTTAAACACACAAATGTAAACGCTTACTTATCGGAATTTTTGGTTTCCATGTAAGGTTATCTAACATCATAAGGAAATAAAAAGTAAAAAAAAGAGCTATTCATTTATTTTCTAATAAATGAATAGCTAAATGTTAAAAAAACTCACATTATCTGTTATTTTTTATATTTCATTAACTTAATATCAATATAAAGAGTCATTTTTTGATTAACGTCCTTTAAGTTAATATCACCAATCTCTGAAATTCGCTTTAATCGATAGCTAAGTGTATTCATATGCACATTTAATTCTTTTGCTGCTTCGTTAATATTATTATCATTATTTAAAAATACTTCGAGAGTCTCCACCAAGTTGCTATTATGACGAAGATCGTAATCAGTTAGCTTCTTTAAAGAATGGTTTTCAAATTGATCTTGCACGCGCTTTTCTAAAATAACATCAAGAAATTGATAAATACCTAATTCCTGATAGTTAATAATCTCTTTCGTTTCTTCTGGAAACTTACTTTTCATATCTAATACGTTCAAGGCTTCTTTATAACTTTTTTCGATATGATCGTGCGATGAATAAATACTGCTGCAGCTGGCTTTAATTTGAGTAACATCAAAGCGTTCATACATGTTGCCTCTAAAATAGTCTACAAAATCTCGCTGTTCATCAAGAGGGTTTTCAACTGCGTCCAAAGAAAGCAGTAAGATTAAATCATTGCAATCAATCGTGTAAAGCACGATTTTCAAGCGGTGCATCGTTTTTAGCATATACGAGATTTGACGTTCAGCTTCAGGCGTAATATCTTCTTGGAAGCGGAAGATAGCAATGGAAAACGTTGATGGAGCCGTAATTTGAGCTTCATAAAACGCTTCTGAAATTTCTTGGCGAGACTTAATGTGACCAGTTAATAATTTCCAGAAAAATTCCTGTGAACGTTCCTCTCGTTTATACTTTCGAATTTGAAGCTGCAGCAATTTATTTTTTAATACATTCGCAGCTTTTTTTAATAGATCTACTTCTTCGTCGCCTAGGGCTTTCTCAATTTCAACAGCCCAAATGAATCCTAGAACTTCTTCATTTTTCCAGATGGAAATAGCTATGCGATCTCCAAGCCCAATTTCATTTATATTTTTCACACGCACAGGTTCATTTGTCTCAAGCAGTTTAGGAATAATGCCTTCTTTCCATAAGTTGTTGATGACTTTTTCTGGAACTCTTCTTCCAATAATCGTGGCAATACGCGCCTGGTCCGTTCTTTCGTCGTGGGTGCTATAAGCTAATAAGCGATGGTTAGCATCTTCAATGGTAATAGGACAGTTTAATACTTCGCTAATGCGATCAGCGAATTCTTCAAGCGTATCAAAATTTTCCTTGAACGGATCTTTGATTGGTTTCGTCATATATAAAATCCCTCTTCATAAAACAAAATAAGTACTAGTGCAGCTTTTTTAGCTGCAGTAAATATAGTAAAACGGTAACAACCGTGTTGATCATCAATTCATTGAAATGATTAACTGCTTAATATTTTAACAAAAGTAATTGTTTAAGAAAATGTTAAAATGCGTCTAAAGGTAGTTAAGAATGTACGGATGATTCGTAACTGCGTTCATTTCACTTATTTTATCGAAATTTTCTTCAAAATAATCAATGTTCGGTGAGCATGATTCTTTTCAAGTGTGTATAATAAAACGTATGATTATGGTTATATCAAACTTGAATCTGTAACTTTCTTTATGATATGTTCAGTTACGATTAGGTTGACCAATTCATATTACACATGAAGGGAAGAATTTAACATGGCAAAACAACAAATCGGTGTTATCGGTTTAGCGGTTATGGGGAAAAACTTGGCGCTAAACATTGAGAGCAGAGGCTATTCTGTTTCAGTTTATAACCGCTCTCCTGAAAAGACAGAAGAGTTCCTAAAAACAGAAGCAGAAGGTAAAAATTTTGCAGGTACATACAGTGTGGAAGAGTTTATTAATTCTCTTGAAAAACCGCGTAAAATTTTATTAATGGTTAAAGCTGGTGCTGCTACAGATGCAACAATTGATTCGTTAAAACCATACTTAGAAAAAGGCGACATTTTAATCGATGGCGGAAATACATTCTTCCAGGATACAATTCGTCGTAACAAAGAGCTAGAAGAATTAGGTATCCATTTCATCGGTACAGGCGTATCCGGCGGAGAAGAAGGCGCATTAAAAGGACCTTCAATCATGCCTGGCGGACAAAAAGAAGCATATGAACTTGTAAAACCAATCTTAACAGCTATTTCAGCAAAAGTTGAAGGCGATGATTGCTGCACATACATTGGACCAAATGGTGCAGGTCACTACGTAAAAATGGTTCATAACGGCATCGAGTATGGGGATATGCAGTTAATTTGTGAAGCATACTTCATTATGAAAAACGTATTAGGTTTAGAAACAGATGAACTACATGAAGTATTTGCTGAATGGAATAAAGGCGAGCTAGATAGCTACTTAATTGAAATTACAGCAGATATCTTTACGAAAAAAGATGAAGAAACAGGTAAAGCACTTGTAGACGTTATTTTAGACACTGCAGGTCAAAAAGGTACAGGTAAATGGACAAGCCAAAGTGCGCTTGACTTAGGTGTACCACTACCAATCATTACGGAATCTGTATTTGCGCGCTTTATTTCAGCTATGAAAGAAGAACGTGTAAAAGCAAGCAAAGTATTAAGCGGTCCAAATGCAGCTGCATTTGAAGGCGATAAAACCGAATTAGTAGAAGCAATCCGTAAAGCATTGTACATGAGTAAAATTTGTTCATATGCGCAAGGGTTTGCTCAAATGAAAGCAGCTTCTGAAGAATATGACTGGAATTTACAGTACGGTGATATTGCAATGATTTTCCGTGGTGGTTGTATCATCCGTGCACAATTCTTACAAAAAATTAAAGAAGCTTACGATCGCGATGCAGATCTAACAAACTTATTGTTAGACCCATACTTTAAAGATATCGTAGAAGGCTATCAGTCGGCTCTTCGTGAAGTTATTTCAATTGCGGTTAAACAAGGTATTCCTGTACCAAGTTTCTCAAGTGCATTAGCTTACTATGACAGCTACCGTACAGAAACGCTACCAGCGAACCTTTTACAAGCGCAACGTGACTACTTCGGAGCTCACACATATCAACGTGTTGATAAAGAGGGCGTATTCCATACTGAGTGGTTAAAATAAAAAACAAAAAAAGCAGCTGTATACTACAGCTGCTTTTTTTATTTACTCTTTAGGTGAGAAGTTGTCTTCTCCAACTGGCCACCAGTGGAAGCCGTCTTCAGCAAGCAATGCGTCTGATTCTTTTGGTCCCATTGAACCTGATTCGTAGTTCGGGAAGTTTTGTGCTTTTGTGCTTTCCCATGCTTCTGAAATAGTATCAACAAATTTCCAAGAAAGGGCTACTTCATCCCAGTGAGTAAAGTTCGTTGCATCTCCAAGCATGCAATCATAAATAAGGCGTTCATAAGCTTCCGGTGTATTCATTTTATCTCCACAGTTATTGCAATAGTTCAAGTTAATCGGTGTGGATGATGTGGCACCTGGCGTTTTACGCGCGTTTAAGTGAAGCGTAATGCCTTCTTCCGGTTGGATATGAATGACAAGCAAGTTTGGATGAATTTCTTTATCTTTATTGAAATACAGGTTCATTGGTAAGTCTTTGAACTGTACAACAATTGTCGTTGCTTTTTCTTTCATGCGTTTACCTGTACGGATGTAAATCGGTACGCCAGCCCATCTGAAGTTATCAATCATAAGCTTACCAGATACAAACGTAGCGGTATTAGACTCAGGATCAACCGAGTTTCCTTCGCGATAGCCGATAACTTCTTCTCCTTCAAGTACACCTTTGCCGTATTGGCCTCGTACAAAATAATCATCTACTTCATCTACTGATAAAGAGCGAAGAGCACGTAATACTTTTACTTTTTCACTGCGAATTTCTTCCGGTGTTAATTTAATCGGCGGTTCCATTGCAAGCAGGGCTACCATTTGAAGCATATGGTTTTGTACCATATCTCGAAGGGCACCTGAAGATTCATAGTAACGGCCACGGTCTTCTACACCAAGCGTCTCGCTAGACGTAATTTGGATGTTTGAAATGTATTGGTTGTTCCACATCGGTTCAAACAGAGCATTTGCAAAACGGATAACTTCGATATTTTGCACCATTTCTTTACCGAGGTAGTGGTCGATACGATAAATTTGATCTTCCTTAAATGCATGGCGAATTTGTTCATTTAGTTCTTCAGCAGAAGGATAATCATGGCCAAATGGCTTTTCAATGACTAGGCGACTCCAACCTTCTGTTTGTGTTAAACCTTCATTTTTTAAATTCGAGGCAATTGTTCCGAAAAATTCAGGTGCCATTGCTAGATAGAAAATACGATTTCCAGGCACGTTGTATTGCTCATCCAGGCTTTCTGTTAGGCTTTTTAATTCTTGATAAGAAGCGACATCTGTTACGTCAAACGGTTGGTAATAAAAATGTGAAGCAAACTTTTCAATGTCAGCGTCACTGTTTTTGAAACTGCTCACTGATTTTTTTACATTTTCGCGTAATTCGTCATTAGTCCAAGGTCTTCTTGCGACACCAACAACAGCGAAATCTTCCGATAGTTTGTTCGCTTTATATAAGCGGAAAATAGAGGGGAATAACTTACGTTTTGCTAAATCACCTGTAGCGCCAAAAATTACGATAATGGATTTTGGTTGTACATTTGTCATTACTTCTAGGACCTCACTTTGTCGTAGTTACGTTCAATTTCTTTCCGCTTTAACAGACAACACTTAAATGAAATCTGGGGATTCATTGCCCGTTAAACTCGGCCTTTATAAACAAACGAATGATTGCTTGTTTACCTTTTCCTTTATGTATAGAACTACTAATAAATTGTAACGATTTTAAAGGGTTAACGCAAATAGATTAAAACAATTTGTAGTTATTATTCCATGTTTTTAACAAGTTTAAAAGTATTTTGTTTCGAATACGGAGAAAAAGCTACCGTTATTTTAACAGTAGCTTTTCTCATTTATTTATATTGATACAGGGAACCGATAGATTTTTTTGTTGAAAATGGCAGATCAGGGCTATCGGCGATGATAAAAATAGGACAGTGCATTAAAAGTGGATGTTTTTCGAAAAAAGAAGCATCAGCATGATAGATGGACGATAGGATAACAGGGAGCTGTTCTAAAAAGTGAAGGTAGCGTGTAATAGTTTCATCTGTTGATGTATGCGCACCGATGTAATAATACACAGTAAGGGAATAAAAACCTTTATCGAACACGAAGGATGCTAAATATTCATTCCGTTCTTTTTGCATATGATCGTAGGCAAATTCAATGCCGATTTGAATGGAAGGAACAGAAGTGTGTTGACCTGGGAAAACGGTGTATTTTCTTGGTATCATCGGTTCAACGGGTGTAACACCCAGGCTGTAGGTTACGTCTATTTGGTGGGGATTGCTAATGATCATATGGAATCCCTCCTTTAATATAAAAATACACTCTTTATAAGTGTATACAAAGTTTCATTGAACATGACAATATTAAAATATGCCCAGGCTCTCAGCATATTTAAAGCAGGCAACGTTTGAGCAGGTGGCAGAGTTTACGATAAAATAACAAAAAAGATTATTATGAGGTGATAAGCAGTGAGTATTTTAAAAAATGACTGGGCTCCTTTATTAGAAGAAGAATTTCAAAAAGACTATTACATACAGCTTCGAGAATTTTTAGTGGATGAATATAATCACCACACCATTTACCCTGATAAATATGATATTTTTAACGCTTTACACTATACGGATTATAAAAATGTAAAAGTTGTCATATTGGGACAAGATCCTTATCATGGACCAAATCAAGCGCATGGACTGAGCTTCTCTGTTCAACCAGGAGTAAAAACACCGCCTTCTTTAGTGAATATTTACAAAGAGCTGAAAAATGAAATGGATTATCACATTCCGAATAACGGTTATTTAGTCAAATGGGCAGAACAAGGTGTTCTTTTGCTTAACACTGTTTTGACGGTTAGAAGAGGGGAAGCGAATTCTCACAAAGGAAAAGGATGGGAACAGCTGACGGACCGCATTATTGAATTAGTAGCACAAAAAGAGGAGCCAGTCGTGTTTTTGCTGTGGGGCAAACATGCACAAGCTAAAAAAGAGCTCATTCATCATTCGCACCATTTAATTTTGGAAAGCCCGCATCCTAGCCCATTTTCAGCTAATCGAGGCTTTTTTGGCAATAATCATTTTCAACGAGCAAATGAGTTTTTGCTCCAACACGGACGTCAATCCATCGATTGGCAAATTGATGATGTGTAAAAGTGAGCATTTCATGAAGATTAGCTTCAGACATAGCCTCCTATTTCATCTTTTGATAAAATAGCTATATAAAGTCATATTGAATGTAAGATGAGGTGTCTACATGGATATAAAAATGGCGCAGCTCCTTGATAAAATTAGTGCAGAAGTACAAAAAGCAAAGCACCATTCGAATGGTGGGAACGTTCGAGATCAATTGGTTGCTATAAAAGCACTGTGTGAGCTTGCATTAGATCAAAATGAAGAGGTTCCAGTATCGAAACCTGGCTCGGTTTCAAAACCTGTTGTCATGTCTTCACCGGAAATTATGCAATCGCCTGAGATTATGCAGCAACAGATTATTCAGTCATCCAAACCTAATTTTGAGGGAACGAAATTGAAATCAGATGATGCAAACGGCGATAGTTTGTTTGATTTCTAAAGTGAGGAGAAAAAAATGAAACTATTTTTAATAATCGGTGCAATTAATGCGATGTTAGCGGTTGCTCTTGGTGCTTTTGGAGCACACGGGTTAGAAGGGAAAATCTCAGAGAAGTATTTAGAGGTATGGAAAACAGGAGTGCAGTACCAGATGTTCCATGCAATGGGGCTGTTTGTCATTGCGTTTCTATTAAGCAAATTTCCTCAGTCTTCTTTGCTAACAGCTTCGGGCTGGATTATGTTCGCCGGGATTGTGCTGTTTTCAGGCAGTCTTTATGTATTAAGTACGTCCGGCATTAAAGTTCTCGGCGCAATTACTCCGCTAGGTGGAGTAGCGTTTATTGTGGCTTGGATTTTAATTGTTGTTGCAGCTGTAAAATGGCTATAAAAAAACCCCTGAAAAGGGGTTTTTTTAACGCGGAGAATAATTGCTCAACTGCTGGCCTCCACCGCTAAACGGGTAGTTATATTTGATTGGACCCTCAAAAGTAATGTAATCGAGATAAACCATAAGGAGTAAATAACGGGTGCCAGTTTGCGGATCACTTAAAATGATATGATCGCGTCCGGCTGCTTCAATTTCTCCTCTAAAGACCTTCGCGTTCCACTGCGTATTATTTTCAAACGTCATATATACAGTCGCTATTTTTCCTCGATTTAAACGTAAAATATTTTCAATATATGATTCTTCAATGGGCAGTTGATTTGGGTCTTGCGGGGCACCACTGCCTCCAGAAGAGGTAGGGGGCGGACCTCCTTGGCTTTGCCCTTGAACCTGCTGGCCGCCTGGTTGGGGCTGCTGCGGCTGAGGCATATAATAAGGGTAGTTTGGACTCATATACGGATTTTGCATATATTGCTGTTGCGGTTGATTAGACTTTGGTTTTTTCATAGGAACCTCCTTCAAACAAAAAGAAATTAGTAAACTCCTGGACAATCAGCTTGAGTTGGTGCAAAGAAACAGTGAGATTTAAATCGTCCTGTGTTATTTTGGTTATACCATTGAGCAGGACAGTCGCCGCTGAGCTTGAAAAACCACAGTGAGTTTTCCGCGGGGTTAAAACGTTCCCCTCTTAATACACGTCGTGCAAGTGTAATTTCAGACTGGCGGGCACGCTGGTAAAAGTAGCCTTTTTGAGTTGCTTCAAATCCGCCTGGGTTTTGAAACACCATCTGACGAATGGTTCTTATATTTCTAAAATCCAAACAGGGAGCTTTAGCGCGGTTCACGCCTACATTTCCTACCAGTAACATCCCTTGTTTTCCTTCACTTTCAGCTTCAGCTCGAATGAGTCTGGCTAGGAGCTTAACATCTTCTTCGTTGTGTGCAACGACTGCCATTATCCCACCTCGCTTACTTGTGACACTGTTGTATATATATGGTCCTGCAAGTGCGAATATGCCATGGCTAGAAAATAAAAAACCTGTTTCCACTTGGAAACAGGTTTTTTTTAGATAAAGCTCATTGATATTTATTGCCCTAGGCGTTACAAAAGAGATGAACGCTTTTGCGGCTTAGTTTAAACGTGTAAAAAGCGTGCAATAGCTTCTTCTTTTAATAAATTTCCGACAAAGAAGCTGCCAAATTCCCCGTAGCGAGCACTTACTTCGTCAAAACGCATTTCGTATACTAATTTTTTAAATTGAAGTACGTCATCTGCAAAAAGAGTAACGCCCCACTCGTAATCATCAAAACCAACAGAACCCGTGATGATTTGCTTTACTTTTCCAGCGTATTGACGTCCAATCATTCCATGACTGCGCATTAAGCTGCGTCGTTCTTTCATAGGAAGCATGTACCAATTGTCATTTCCTTGACGACGTTTATCCATTGGATAAAAGCAAACATGACTAGCTTTTGGTAAAGTTGGATATAGTCTAGCTTGGATTTGAGGATTTTCATAAGGATCCTCCCCAGCAGGTAAGTAGTTGCTTAATTCAACTACTGATACATATGAATAAGTAGGAATGGTAAACTCAGCAAGCTTTGTTTTATTAAATTCCGTTTCAATTTCATTTAGTTCTTCCATAGTAGGACGAACAAGCATTAGCATAAAATCTGCTTTTTGACCGACAATGGTATATAAAGCATGACTGCCTTGCTGCTCAGCTTCAGTTCCTTTCCATTTCTCAATCAATCCTAAAAATTCATGGATAGCCGCTTGACGATCATCGCTTGATAACTGCTTCCAAGCGCCCCAATCGATTGAACGGAAATCATGAAGTGCATACCAACCGTCTAATGTTTGTGCTGCTTCTGCCATTTCGTTTCACTCCTATTGTCCGATTATGATAAATTCCAATTCTACTATATCATAGTTTGTCCGAAGATCTGGAATGAAAAACCTGTGATTTTGTGACTAAACTTTAAACAATTGTCACAAAGTAAAAACAGGTTTTATTTTAAGTGTTAGTGGAAAATTAAGAATTAAAAGACTTTTTCGTAATCATGGATTCTTGAAGGACATGCCTTTGATTTTTAAAAAAAGTGGAGTATCCTATTATGAGAAAAGTTTTTTACATATCGAGGAGGATTTACTTTGAGTGATTTATTTACAGGTTTAAAACAAAAAGTATCAGCTAGCGATGTATCAATCGTATTCCCAGAGGGATTAGATGAGCGCGTATTAGGTGCTGTTTCTCGTTTAGCTGCCGACAATATCTTAAAGCCTATCGTTGTTGGAAATAAAGACGCTGTAGCATCAAAAGCAGCAGAACTAAACGTAAAATTAGACGGTGTTGAGGTTTTGGATCCTCAAAGCTACTCTGAATTTGATGAAATGGTTGCAGCATTTGTTGAGCGTCGTAAAGGCAAGGCAACAGAAGAAGATGCTCGCAAAATTTTATTAGATGAAAATTATTTTGGCACAATGCTTGTTCATATGAACAAAGCTGACGGTCTTGTAAGCGGAGCTGCTCATTCTACAGCAGACACAGTGCGACCTGCTCTACAAATTATCAAAACAAGACAAGGTGTTAAGAAAACATCTGGCGTATTTATCATGGTTCGCGGCGACCAAAAATACGTATTTGCTGACTGTGCAATTAATATTTCACCTGACAGCCAAGATTTAGCTGAAATTGCTATCGAAAGTGCTCGTACAGCTGAAATGTTCGATATCGATCCTCGTGTTGCTATGCTAAGCTTCTCAACAAAAGGATCAGCAAAATCTCCGGAAACAGAAAAGGTAGCAAACGCAGTAGAAATTGCAAAAGAATTAGCACCAAGCGTAACATTAGACGGCGAATTCCAATTCGATGCAGCATTTGTTCCTTCTGTAGCTGAAAAGAAAGCACCAGGTTCAGTGATCAAAGGAGATGCAAATGTATTTGTATTCCCAAGCCTTGAAGCAGGTAACATTGGTTACAAAATTGCACAGCGCTTAGGAAACTTCGAAGCAGTAGGTCCAATCTTACAAGGTCTAAACAAACCGGTAAACGATCTATCTCGCGGTTGTAACGAAGAAGATGTGTACAAGCTTGCTTTAATCACAGCAGCTCAAGCACTTTAATAAAAAAAACTCCGTCCTAGGGCGGAGTTTTTTTATTGGGCTAATGAACCCAATGCTTTTTCGTTGCGGTCATACATGCGCTGCAGCTGCGTCTCAAACAGCTCTTGTTCGGTAGCATTTAAAGGCATATTTACAAGAGAAGAGCCCATGCTATTTAGTGTTTGCAATAAAAGCAGCATGACATCAGATACAGTTAACTCAATTTGTAATAGCTCAGATAGAGAAGCCATTGTGTGAGGCTTGATATCTGGGTATGAAAATTTAGTTTCTGTGTTTTGGAGACCGTTTTTGTAAAACTCTTGAATGAGAGAAGCGCGTTTAGAGCCGCTTCCGTTAACGCATAAGTAAATTTGTACAGCCACTCCGCCGCGAACGCGTCGCTGTGAAATGCCTGCAAACTTTTGGTTACGAATGCTTAAATCAAAGCTGCCAGGGCAATAGGAGCCTACGATTTCCTTTGCTTCAATTGCGGTGCCGTAAGATGCAAACATGGCCTTAATCAAATCAAACATGGCTTCATAGCCACGATCAATATCAATTCCTTTTTCTGCATCTGGAAAAATTAAAGAAATGTTTAAAACATCCTGATCAAGTACGACAGCGAGGCCGCCTGAATTGCGGACGATTGTTTTATACCCTTGTTCATTTAAATAAGCTGCACCTTCAGCTAGGTGAGGGAGCTTTGTATCTTGAATGCCTAATACAATCGTATCGTGATGCACCCATGAGCGCATGACAGCTGGAGATTCGCCTCTTCCAACGGTTGTACAAAGCGTGTCATCGATGGCAAAAGAATGACGGGCATCAAAATGAGGACCTAGACTGGATTGATCAATAATACGCCAAGCGGGCTGTGCTAAAAGTTTTAAACTATTCTGCTGCATATCTCAAACCCCTTTATAAACAGTAAACGAACATATTATAGCATAAAGGCGTCATATCATTGTCTGTAAAATAGAAAAAGAAGAAAGAAGAGCCAAGTTTGGCATCTCTCTTTCTTCGTTCGTATAGCTTATTCAGCCATTTTCTCAAGATTTCCGTTACGATCCATTTTAAACGTAGTAGAAGAACGTTCTTCTTCATCAAATAGAGCTAACTTCCGCGCACGGTTCATGATTTGCATTAATGTTTCATAGTCTTCTTGAATAGTAGTAGCATTAGCTTCGAGATGTTTAATTTGTTTTTCCAACTCTGTGTTTTTCTTAGCTAACTCTGCATTTTCTTGCATCAAGCGTTTGTTTTCGCTTTGCAATGCCTGTAAATTGCTCGCTTGATTTGGCATTGTTTGCAAAAAGCGAATAACGTCAGCCATTGAAAGCCCTTCACTGCTGCTTTTTTCTACTTGTGTTTCAGATAAGCTATATGTTGCTGTAGGTGCAGACATCATTTGTTCCACATGCTCTACAGATGCTGGTGGCGTATATAATAATTTCTTTTTGCCTTGCTCTTGTCCAAGTGCACGCATGCGCTGTTTTCGCTGTTTTTTAGCTAGCTGCAGTGCTTTTTCATACTGATGGCGTACCACAGCATTCCATCTGAATCCACATGCTGCTGACGTTCGATTTAATTCATCTCCAACTTCTTCAAACGCATTCAGCTGCGTACTTCCTTCGCGGACATGGCGCAATACTGTTTCAGCTAATAATAAGTCGTTTTCTTCTGTCCAAGCATCTTGTCTATCTTTCACTTTGTTCACTCCTCTATTTTCCATGACTCATAGTAATCATGTTTTGTAGTATCATCATGTACAAAAAATCCATACTTTATACCATTTCTTCTAGGAGTATGATAGATTTTGCTTCTTTCTTTAACTTGCATCGGACTTCAAATAGGGGTAAAATACCCCTTAGACAAAATGATGAACCAATTTTGAAAGGATTGTGTCAACATGGCAAATGAATTTAGAATTTGTGATGATTGTCAGGCAACAAACGTCAAAACGTTGTTACCTCGACTTAAAAAAATAGATGAACAAGCTGAAGTACAAATCGGTTGCCAGTCTTACTGTGGGCCCGGACGTAAAAAGTCATTTGCATTTGTAAACAACCGTCCTGTAGCAGCGCCAACAGAGGATGAACTAATCGAGAAGATTGAGAAAAAAGTAAAAAAATAGATAGTGAAACAATAAATAGCTGCTTTTCTGCTACTTATTTGTCGAACGAGCTTCTTACAAACAGAATCGCCTTGTTTGTTAGGTAAATCACCTTGGTTGCTTGACAAGGTGATTTTTTATTCTGAATAGGAAAATAGGAAGTGAGTGTCGAAAAATTATAGCAACAACAAAGTGAAGATAGAGAGGTATGTAAATGACATATCCTAATGAAAAACTCAGTGAAGAAAAAGTATTTAAAGATCCTGTTCACCGCTATATCCATGTAAGAGATCGTGTTATTTGGGAGCTAATTGGGACAGCCGAATTTCAAAGGCTGCGTCGTATTAGACAGCTAGGAACGACATACTTAACGTTTCATGGGGCTGAGCACAGCCGTTTTAGTCATTCCTTAGGTGTTTATGAAATTGTGCGCCGTATTATTGATGACGGCTTTCAAGGACGCCCTGAATGGAATGAAGATGAGCGTCTTCTTTGTCTGTGTGCTGCTTTACTGCACGATTTAGGTCACGGTCCGTTTTCACATTCGTTTGAGAAGGTTTTCCACTTAGATCATGAAGAATTTACACAAGCCATTATCGTAGGTGACACGGAGGTCAATCAAGTGTTGACGAAAGTAGGAAAGGATTTTCCTAAAAAAGTGGCCGAAGTAATCGCGAAAACATATGAAAATAAGCTTGTCGTTAGTTTAATTTCCAGTCAAATTGATGCAGATCGCATGGATTATTTGCAGCGTGATGCGTATTACACAGGAGTAAGCTACGGTCACTTTGATATGGAACGAATTCTTCGTGTTATGCGTCCTCGGGAAGACCAAGCCGTGATTAAACATAGCGGTATGCATGCGGTTGAAGATTATATTATGAGCCGCTATCAAATGTACTGGCAAGTGTATTTTCATCCTGTTACGAGAAGTGCTGAAGTTATTTTGACAAAAATTTTACATCGTGCGAAAGAGCTCCATCATCATTACTATGAGTTCAAGCAGGAGCCCACTCATTTTTATTCGATTTTTGAAGAAGAAATATCGCTAAAAGAGTATTTGAAATTAGATGAATCTGTTATTTTATTTTATTTTCAAGCATGGGAAGAAGAAGAGGATGAAATTTTATCTGATCTATGCCGAAGGTTTATGAATCGTCAGCTTTTTAAATATATTGAGTTTAATCCAAATTCACAAATGAAAATGTGGATGGAGCTTACAACACTTTTTAAAAAAGCGGGCATTAACCCAGATTATTATTTAGTCGTCGATTCTTCAAGCGACTTACCATACGATTTTTATCGACCGGGTGAAGAGGAAGAACGTTTGCCGATTCATCTGTTGATGCCAAATAATGAAGTGCGTGAATTATCACGTCAGTCGGAGATTGTTGAAGCAATTTCAGGGAAAAAGAGAACCGATCATAAATTATATTTTCCACAAGATCTCATTGATCAATTGTCGTCTAAGCGAAAAGTTAAAGATCAGATTATAAACTTACTAAAAGGAGATCAGAGTTAAATAGTATAGGAGTTGAAGGGGCTGTGTTAAACGATCACGCAAAGATTGTGAAAGTATTTTCCGCGGCGGGAGAAGTTGTTGGCAGAAAAAAGTTACAAAAGATGATATTTATCGGAAAAAAACTGAAGTTTCCTTTTTATGAAAAGTATAATTTTCACTTTTTTGGACCTTATTCTGAGGAATTAACGCTTCGAATCGAAGAGCTGTGTAACTTAGGCTTTTTAAGTGAAATTAAAGAGAAAAAAGGCGGGTATATGCAGTATCGCTACGTATTAACAGAAGCGGGGGAAGGATTTTTAAGTCACTATGACTTGGAGCTTCCTCACTTGCAGGAATGTATGAAGGATATGAACGAACAAAGCTCTAAATTTTTGGAGCTCGTCTCTACGATTTTATATTTTGATAATTTACCTAAAGAAGAAGTAAAAGAAAAAGTGTTTACGTTAAAGCGTAAGCAAAATTATACAGAAGAAGACATTGCAGAAGCATACGAATATATTGAAAAACTTCAGGCAACTCTGTCTGTGCATTAAAAAGATGCCATAGGTCAACTCCTATGGCATCTTTTTTATGTAGGCGTTATTGATCACTCATGCGCTTGCCTGCTACAGCATAATGGTTTTTAGACATTTCTTCGATGATAATGGATACTTTTTCAGGTGATGCACCTGTTGTTTCTACAACAGCATCCGTTACTTTTTCAACAAGAGCTCTTTTTTGATCATCTGTACGCCCCTCAAGCATCTTAACAGTTACAACTGGCATAATGTGTACACTCCTTTTTGGTCAGTATATGATTAGTGTACCCGTTTTCTGAATAAAATGACAGTATGAGGTAGTGATGCAGGTCATAATCTGTAGTATACTTTTATCATAACATCGATGCAGAAAACCAGGTGTGGCCAAAGGGAGCCCATGTATGGTTTTTGAGACCTTTGAGGCCATATTCAAGAAGCCTTGTATCCTTTTTAGCGTAAGCAAACGTTTTATTTAGTAGATATGATGTGTAGAAATTATTTTAAAATAAAGGAGATAAAGAGTGGAACATTTTTTAGCTTTTTCATTGCAAGACCTTCCTTACGTGGTGATGACCCTTATTGTTGCATTCACACTGCATGAGTTTGCACATGCATATGTAGCTTATTTATTTGGAGACCACACGGCTAAAAAGCAAGGAAGGCTAACGCTTTCTCCGCTGGCTCATTTAGATCCATTTGGAACGCTTTTGTTAATTATCGCAGGTTTTGGGTGGGCGAAGCCGGTTCCTGTTAATCGCTATTTCTTTAAAAAGCCTCGTTTAGCTGGTATTCTAGTATCGATAGCGGGACCGTTTAGCAACTTGGTGTTGGCATTTATCGGCTTGCTTATTTACTATTTGATGAATAATGCCGCAGTGGACAACGATGCGCTTTATCGTTTTGTTACATTATTTATTCAAATAAACCTAACACTAGGTGTATTTAACTTGTTGCCTTTTCCGCCTTTAGACGGCTACCGCGTGATTGAAGATCTCGTTCCGCCGTCTACGCGAGCTAAAATGACGCAGTATGAGTCTTGGGGTATTTTTGTATTTCTGATTCTTGTGATTACACCTCTGGATCGAATTGTGATCTGGCCGCTTCTAAACGGAGCAGCAACGTTTGTTATGAATATCTTTCAGCAGATATTAGCACCACTGATTTAATGAATAGAGGAGGCTTACTATGACTCAGCCAAAAAAGAAAAGTATAGGATTTAATATCATAAAAGACGATTCAACCGACGGCCACGGCGGCTACGGAGTTGGGGCGTTAAGTTTAGAAAACATTTCACCCGTTTTTGTTTGCCCGAGCGACGAAGAAGTATTTGTGGATATCGGTGCGATGCATGCAAGAAGTGTAGTAGAAAAAGGAATTAAGTTCTTACCGAATAAAGACGAGGTGCCAAACGGCAAGTTATATTGGCTCGTATGGGTAACGATTGATCGCAAGCAAGAAGGACCTTACTACGCAGGTATGACAGCTTGTGAAATGACCGTTGATCGTGAAATTCGCCGCGGCTATAAGTCACTCCCTGAACATGTGAACAAAATGGATAAATCCTTAAAACGACGCATTATGGTAGAAGAAATGGATAACAAGTCTAAGGCTTTGCTTCGCGAGTTTTTGAAGTCTCATAATGAAGAAATCTGGACGTTATCTAATGATGACTTAAAAGAAGCGCTTCAAACATCGTAATGCTAAAAAAAGCTTAAGGCCTTGGCCTTAAGCTTTTTTTAATCAAACCATTTTGGTAGCCAATGAAACTTTTTATTCTCTGCTTCATGCTGTTTTTTCTTCGTTTTTGCTGCATGATCGATGTGGTCAGTACAATATGTTTTCGGCTGTGTACCAGTTAAATAATAAGCTTTATATTGAACAGGGCATGATTTGGATGCTAACTTTCCATTTTGAGGATTAATGTTTACGCTCATTAATCCATTTGGTGCTTTAAACTTTTCTTTTTTCTTCCCTTTTAAAGCATCTTCCATAAATAGCGCCCACATTTTTTTTGCGTATCCTTTTTCAGCTACATCATCCATTGTCCTTCCTTGATCATATCCAACCCAAACTCCTGAAACGAGCTGAGGAGAGTAGCCAATCATCCAGCTATCCGTAGAAGTTGTGCCCGATTTTCCCGCGTAAGGACGAGATACATATTTAGAAATAGGCTTTCCTGTGACGGTTGTATAGCCATTTAGCTTTTGATTAAACATGCCGGTCATTAAATGGGTAGTAAGAAAAGCATAGCGTTTATCAATGACTTGTTTCCGTTCAGAAGGAGCTTGATAAACAACTTCTCCGTCATGGGTTTCAATTCGTTTAATAAATGTTGGACGAATTTCTTTTCCGCCATTAGCAAAGATGCCGTACGCATTAACCATATCAATGACTTTGACAGGTGAAGTTCCAAGAGCTAAAGATGGAACTTTCTTTAAAGGTGATGATATACCAAGTGTTTTAGCGGTTTCGATCAAGCGGTTTTCCCCAATGAACAAATGCGTTTTTACCGCATAAATGTTGTCTGAAAGTGCGATGGCTTGAGCCATTGTAATAGGAGCATCTGCATAATAATTGTGATAGTTACTAGGTGTGTATGTCGAAACACCATCTTCTAATTTGAACGTCGTTTCTTCACTTTTCATTGGAGTGGATTCAGTGAAACCATCTTTTAATGCCGCATAGTATAAGAATGGCTTCATGGTTGAGCCGGGCTGTCTTATTGCTTGAGTAGCGCGATTAAACGGGCTCTTTTCATAATCTCTTCCCCCAATAAGAGCTTTCACTTGTCCATTTTTAGGATTCATGGCAACAAATGCACTTTGTACGTCTGAAGAGCTGCTGATAACATCTTTCATTTTTTCTTCTGCCGTTCGCTGCATCTTTTCATCCAGCGTTGTATAAACGCGAAGTCCATTTGTATAAATCATGGTTTCATCAATGCCTAAATCTTGCTTTAATTCTGCTAGCGCTGCATCCATAAAGTAAGAAGCATCTTCTTTATTAGGATCTTTTTCGGCAGGCTTTGCAAATGCTAGAGGGGTTACAAGCGCTTTTGTAGCCTGCTTACCTGTAATAATTCCATCCTCTTTCATGAGAGATAAAATGATATTTTGTCGTTTTTTTGCATTTTCTTGATGAATAAGAGGAGAGTAGTAGCTAGGGCCTTTTGGAATACCTGCTAACATACTCGCTTCACTTAACGTCAAATTTTTGGCGTGCTTATCAAAATACAGCCTAGCTGCCGCTTCAATTCCATAAGCTCCATGGCCATAGTAAATCGTATTCATGTAGCCTTCTAAAATTTGGTCTTTGCTATAATTCATTTCTAACCGAATCGTATACAGAGCTTCTTGAAGCTTTCGAGTCCACGTTTTATCGTGCTCTAGAAACAAGTTCCGTGCATACTGCTGAGTAATGGTACTCGCACCCTGTACTTTTCCCATAGCTTTTATATCAGCTACAATTGCTCCGGCGATTCGATGCATATCAAAGCCGTGATGCTCATAAAAGCGCTTATCTTCCACGGCTAAAGTCGCATCTTTTACGTAAGGTGAAATTTGATTAAGTGAGACCCAGTAGCGCTTTTGTCCATTGTGAACTTCATCAAGAACTTTACCGTTTGCTGAGTAGAAAACAGCTGTTTGAGAAACGTTTAGCGGAGGGGGGCCAGCGATTTTGGCGTAGAGAAAGATGCTTATATAGGCAAACAACAATAAAGCCCCCGCTAATATACCAAGGACGAGAAGAATTCGGAAGACGCGTCTTGCCTTTTTTAAATGTTCGGTTAATACCGTTTCCATTTCCATTCACCACCAATATGTGTCACTATGCACCGTATATGCTGCTTATAACGCAACAAAATTCTATTAAAAGAGCGGTGCAAGTAGATTCTAAAGCTTGTATCTATCATCAGTATGAAATAGAAAAGGTGGTTTTAAACCTCCATTGCTAAAAATTTTACTTGCTTTTTTGCTGAATTCATCTATACTTTTTTCATGTTTGTATAAATTATGTTAGGGTAATCTATGCATAGGTTAATTCTCAAAATAGAAGGGAAGAGTTTGAAATGGAATTATGGTTCACAGAAAAGCAAACAAAGAACTTTGGTATTACAGCTAAAATTAATCGCACTTTACATACAGAGCAAACGGAGTTTCAAAAATTAGATATGGTTGAAACAGAAGAGTTTGGTAACATGCTCCTACTTGACGGTATGGTTATGACAACAGAAAAAGATGAGTTCGTTTATCATGAAATGGTTGCGCATGTACCGTTATTTACGCATCCAAATCCAGAAAACGTACTAGTTGTAGGTGGAGGAGACGGAGGCGTAATCCGTGAAATCTTAAAACACCCAAGCGTAAAAAAAGCAACGTTAGTTGATATCGATGGAAAAGTTATTGAGTACTCAAAAAAATTCTTACCTTCAATTGCGGGCAAACTAGAAGATCCTCGTGTTGATGTACAAGTAGACGACGGATTTATGCACATCGCTAAAAGCGAGAACGAATACGATGTCATTTTAGTGGATTCAACAGAGCCAGTAGGCCCAGCTGTAAATTTATTTACAAAAGGGTTCTATGCAGGTATCTCAAAAGCACTTAAAGAAGATGGTATCTTTGTTGCTCAATCGGACAACCCTTGGTTCACGCCAGAGCTTATCTCAAATGTTCAGCGTGACGTAAAAGAAATCTTCCCAATTACACGTCTATACGTAGCGAATATTCCAACATACCCAAGCGGTTTATGGACATTTACAATGGGCTCAAAGAAACATGATCCATTAGAAGTAAGCGAAGATCGTTTCTTTGATATTGATACAAAGTATTACACAAAAGAATTGCACAAAGCGGCATTTGCTTTACCTAAATTTGTGCAAGATCTTATTAAATAAGTTATCACATACAAGTGAGATGCCAGAGGTGTAAGGCTGGCATCTTTTCTATGAGTTATGAGTAATGAAGGAGGAACAAAATATGCGTTTTGATGAAGCTTATTCAGGTAATGTATTTATCGGCAGTCACCCTGTTTTTGAAGAAAGTGAAGCGGTTCTTTACGGAATGCCAATGGACTGGACAGTTAGCTATCGTCCAGGTTCACGATTTGGCCCAACTCGTATTCGTGAAGTATCAATTGGATTAGAAGAATACAGCCCGTATTTAGATCGGGAGCTAGAAGAAGTAAAATATTTTGATGCAGGAGATATTCCACTTCCATTTGGAAATCCTCAGCGCAGCTTAAATATGATTGAAGAGTATATCGACCAGCTTTTAGCAGCGGACAAGTTCCCATTAGGCATGGGCGGAGAGCATTTGGTTTCTTGGCCTGTTATGAAAGCTATGTATAAAAAATATCCTGATTTAGCCATTATCCATATGGATGCTCACACGGACCTTCGTGAAGAGTATGAAGGAGAACCACTTTCTCATTCCACTCCAATTCGTAAAGTGGCTGAACTAATCGGACCGGAGAATGTTTATTCATTTGGTATTCGTTCAGGAATGAAAGAAGAATTTCAATGGGCAAAAGAAAACGGCATGCATATTTCAAAGTTTGAAGTTTTAGAGCCGTTAAAAGAGATTCTACCAACACTTGCAGGTCGCCCTGTTTATGTAACAATTGATATCGATGTATTAGATCCAGCGCACGCTCCTGGTACAGGAACAGTAGATGCAGGCGGTATCACATCAAAAGAGCTTTTAGCTTCTATTCACGCAATTGCTAAATCAGATCTTCGCATTGTCGGAGGAGATTTAGTAGAAGTAGCTCCAATTTATGATCCGTCTGAACAAACAGCTAATACAGCAAGCAAGCTTATTCGTGAAATGATCTTAGGCTGGGTTCAAAAGAAATAAATAAAGTAAAAAGGCGGCCGCCTACGGCCGCCTTTTTTGTGTGAAATATGTGAGTACGTCAAACACAGTGAAAAGAGGAATTCTCGGCTTATCTATCATATTTCCTTTGAAGTATTATTGAATTCTTTCTTTAGAATGTTTATACTATTTAAGTTATAACGTATTCATTTTAATAAGGAAGTGTCTTTTGTGAGTAACGCTTCAGAAGTCAAAAAACCTATTGAAGTTAAAATTGTGACGGATATCCGCGATGGTCACCGAAAAGAGACAACATCGGTAAATGCAAAAGGTATGTATTATGAAAAAGGATCGAAAATTTATCTTACATACACGGAGCGCCAAGAGGAAATCGGAGATATTAGAACAATGGTGAAAATTAGTGAAGATGAAGTATCAATTAATCGAACCGGTGCTGTTCAAATGAAGCAATCGTTTCGTAAAAAGGTACAGATCGAAGGAACTTATATAAGCCCTTATGGACGTATGGATTTACTAACATTCGCTCATAACATTGAATATAAACAAATGACTCAAAAGGGTCGATTATTTTTAACGTATGATCTAGAAGTACAGGGTCAGTCTACCGGGAAATATGCGTTAACCATTACATTCAAGGAGGAGAAAAAATGAACATCGTCGAACAAGTACAGCAAAAATTAAAAGCTGAAATTCAAGATGCTGTGGTCAAAGCAGGACTAGCTGAAAAAGCAGAACTTCCAGAAGTTCTATTAGAAACCCCAAAAGATAAAACACACGGTGATTATTCTACTAATATGGCTATGCAGCTAGCTCGTATTGCCAAAAAAGCTCCGCGTGCTATCGCTGAAGAGCTTGTAGCAAATTTCGATAAATCAAAAGCATCTATCGAAAAAATTGACATTGCAGGCCCTGGATTCATCAACTTTTATATGAATAACTCTTATTTAACAGAGCTTATCCCAACGATTGTAAAAGCTGGTGAAGCGTACGGTCAAACAAACGTAGGAAACGGACAAAAAGTACAGGTGGAGTTTGTTTCAGCTAATCCGACAGGGGATTTACATTTAGGACATGCCCGCGGTGCTGCAGTTGGAGACTCACTGTGTAATGTTCTTGAAAAAGCAGGTTACGATGTGTCACGTGAATACTATATCAATGATGCCGGTAACCAAATTAATAACCTGGCTTATTCAGTAGAAGCACGCTACATGCAGGCTCTTGGTTTAGAGAAAGAAATGCCTGCAGACGGCTATCATGGTGCTGATATTATAAACATCGGAAAAGAGCTAGCAAAAGAGCACGGAGACAAGTATGTAAACGCCTCTGAAGAAGAACGTTTTGAATTCTTCCGTCAATACGGATTAGATTATGAGTTAGCTAAATTAAAGCGTGATCTTGAACAGTTCCGTGTGAAATTTGACGTATGGTATTCTGAAACGTCTCTTTATAAAAATGATAAAATTTCAGTTGCACTTGAAACGTTGAAAAAACAAGGCCACGTATACGAAGAAGAAGGTGCTACGTGGTTCCGTTCTACAACATTTGGTGATGATAAAGATCGTGTGTTAATTAAAAATGACGGTTCATTTACGTACTTAACGCCAGATATTGCGTATCACCAAGACAAAATTCAGCGCGGATTTGACAAGCTAATCAACATTTGGGGAGCCGATCACCATGGATATATTCCTCGTATGAAAGCGGCGATTCAAGCGCTTGGTTATGAAAAAGATACGCTGGAAGTAGAAATTATTCAAATGGTTCAACTGTATCAAAATGGCGAAAAAATGAAAATGAGCAAACGTACAGGTAAAGCAGTAACAATGCGTGATCTAGTAGAAGAGGTAGGCCTTGATGCAACTCGCTACTTCTTTGCGATGAGAAGTGCGGATACACATTTAGACTTTGATTTAGATTTAGCTGTTTCTCAATCTAATGAAAATCCTGTATACTACGCGCAATATGCTCATGCTCGTATTTGCAGTATTCTTCGTCAAGGTGAAGAGATGGGGATTCAATCAACATCTGGCACTGACCTTTCATTAATTAGTGCAGAGAAAGAAATGGAACTGCTGAAGAAAATCGGAGAGTTCCCTCAGGCCGTAGCGGAAGCAGCAATAAAACGTATTCCGCACCGCATTACGAACTATGTATTTGATCTTGCTTCTACGTTCCATAGCTTCTATAATGCAGAAAAAGTATTAGATAGCGATAATGTAGAAACAAGTAAAGCGCGTATTGAACTAGTGAAAGCTGTTCAAGTAACGCTTCAAAACTCCTTAAAACTAATTGGTGTTTCAGCACCTGAAAAAATGTAATAAAAAAAGAGCCTCTTGGCTCTTTTTTTGTTTAAAAAACAAGGGTGGCGCCTCCGGTACGCTTTACTCCTCTCATTGATGCTAAATCTTCCACTAATTTTAGCAGCGCTTTATCTTTTAACTTTGCTTCAATCATTACGTCAAAATCTTGTCCGATATCTTTAGCTATTTGCAAAAAAGGTGCGATGAACTCAGTTGAGACATAATCAGAGTGACTTCTAAATTCTTTTTCAGATTTAGGAGAAGAGATATGTACTTTTGGTTTTAACCCGATATGTTTCCACGTGTCAAAGATACGAGGGAGCAATAGGTCAAGAGGTTCTTCTCCTTCATTTGCTTTGTGGTGGTGATAATCAAAGAGGAGAGGGACTTCCTCTTTTTCGCATACGGCTAATGTTTCTTCAGTTGTGTATGTTTTATCATCGTTTTCAAGAGTCATGCGCTTTTTAATGACAGGCGGCAGCGTTTGAATGTTTTCATGAAATCGACCGATCGCTTTTTCTTTATTGCCATAAGCTCCTCCTACATGAATATTAATAAGAGCTTGATCGGCTACTCCCATCGCTTCAAGCATTCTATAGTGATAATCCATATCTTTTACCGCATTTTCTGTAATGTGTTTTTTGTCGCTTGTAAATAATGTGAACTGATTGGGGTGAAAACTCACGCGCAGCTGATGATTCCGAATCAATTCTCCTATCTCTGACCAGTCTTCTTGGAACGCATCAATGTAATTCCAATCTACTTCAGGATGAGTAGCTAAAGGGACAAGAGAAGATGATAATCGATACAGCATAATTTCGTGGGCAATATTAAAATGCAAAACGCGCTTAGTATGATTCAAATTTTGTTTTGTGACGTGATGAAGCTTATCCAGCCTCTCATCTTTTTTCATTTTTCCCCATCTAGTAAACGTGAGAGTTTTAGCAGGTGAGCAGTCCCAAAGCGACAGGGCATGTGATACATAGCCAAATCTAATTTTCATGATAAATCTTCCTCTTTTCGTTCATTAAAGTAACGGAGAAATAAAGGTTGCAAATCCTTGCTTTAGTTTTTCACTCCATTTTCGGTTTTTGACATCTTCTAAAGACAAAATTGGGCATTCTCCCATACAAGCTTTAAAGCTGTTCTTTACTTCTTCAATGTATGTTGCATCATAGATTAAACAGTTGATTTCAGCATTTAAGAACAAGCTTCTTTTATCAAAATTAGCCGTTCCTACATCGCAGATCACATTGTCTGCAATTAATACTTTGGCATGGTAAAAACCGTAATAATATTGATAAATCATACAGCCTGCTTGAAGTAATGTGGGAAGATAGGCAAACGCAGCATGATGAACAAGCGGTTGATCTGCACGCATTGGAATTAAAATATGAACTTGTACTCCCCGTGCACGAGCTTGCAGTAAAGCATTCATCAAAGGTTCGCTTGGAATAAAATAAGGAGTACCTATGTACAATTCCCTATTGGCTTTGTTGATAATCGATAAAAAGCTTTCTTCAAGTGAAAAACCTTCAGTCGACTGTAGCTGAATAACATAGTCTCCTTCAGAGGTTGGTGGAAAGTATCTTTCCACTTTACGTAGATCTAAGCCGGTAGCAGCATACCAGTCGCTCAATAGCTGCATTTGAAGGTCTTGTATACTTTCACCTTCCATACGCAGGTGGTAATCTTTCCACACCCCAAGCTTGGCGTCGAGTCCTAAATATTCTCTTCCAATATTAAAACCTCCAATGTAGCCAACTTTCCCATCAATAACGGCCATTTTACGGTGATTGCGTGCGTTGAGTGTATAAAACAAATAAGGCCACCGCAGCGTTCGACTGTAAGCAAAATGAACACCTTGTTTCTTTAAGAATGCAATTTTGTTTTTCTTAATTTTATAGCTTCCTACACGGTCTACCAATAATCTGACTTCAATATTTTGACGTGCTTTTTGGACTAGTAAATCTAAAAATTCTTGGCTAATTTCATCATTTTGTACAATGTAAAACGATAAATGGATAAATGAAGAGGCATTTTCTATTTCGTGAAATAAATCTTTATACAAGACATTTCCGTCTGCGAACAAAAAAAGAGAAGCACGGCGCTTTGGAAATGTATTTTCAGCCTGAGAAAATACTTTTTTTCCAACGCCAAGGTCAATTGCAAGCCAAGCAATAAAAATAATAAAAAGTAAAATTACAACCATGCCGCTCATCATGTCACCTCTTTTCCCGATGTAAATACATTTTATGTTGTTCTTAGTGTCACCTTGTTTAAATAGAATATGAACAAAAGAACGAAAAGATATTGACTGAATGCTCATTCATTATATACAATGAAAACAGATATATTATCAGAAAATTTAGTCGTCAGGAGGAAAGAAGGTAACAAATTATTCAAGGAGGGGACGAGATGACAGGGTTGCTGTGGGTGAATTTTCTCTTTTTTATTATTGTAACCGCTTACGCTGTTTCTTTGTTTGTCTATTTAATTCGCACACGCATTGAGTATATTCAATTAGGAAAAAAAGTTGAATTTGATCAGCGCTTAAAAGAAAGGCTGCAAAAAATTTGGGTGAACGTGTTTGGACAAAAGAAGCTGTTAAAAGATAAAAAAAGCGGAATTATGCACGTCATGTTTTTTTATGGGTTTATTTTAGTTCAGTTCGGCGCGTTAGACTTCATTATAAAAGGTTTGCTTCCAGGTAAGCATTTGCCGCTTGGACCTTTATATCCAGGCTTTACATTTTTTCAAGAAATTGTAACGTTTTTGATTTTAGTAGCAGTTGTCTGGGCTTTTCACCGCCGCTATGTCGAAAAGCTTGTGCGTTTAAAAAGAGGGTTCAAATCTGGTTTAGTGCTGATTTTTATTGGAGCACTTATGCTGTCAGTGCTTGTTGGAAACGGCATGTCAATCATCTGGCATAATCATGAACCAGCATGGACAGAACCGATTGCGTCATCGATTGCCATCTTGTTTAAGGGAATCAACGATACTGCCGCTATCTCCATTTTTTATGTTTCATGGTGGATTCACTTAGCCGTGTTATTGACGTTTTTAGTATATGTTCCTCAATCAAAACATGCTCATTTACTGGCTGGACCGGCTAATGTATTTTTTAACCGTGTTTCTAAGCCAGGTAAGCTTGAAAAGATTGATTTTGAAGACGAGACGCAGGAGACGTTTGGGGTTGGAAAGATTGAAGAATTCACGCAGCATCAGCTTATTGATTTATATGCCTGTGTGGAATGCGGCCGATGTACGAATATGTGTCCGGCAACGGGTACAGGGAAAATTTTATCTCCAATGGATTTAATTTTAAAGATGCGCGATCACTTAACAGAAAAAGGAGCGGTTGTGACATCTAAGGCTCCTTGGGTTCCTACGTATGCATTCTCTAAAACAAAAGGAAATCAGCTGGCGGTGATGGCGGCCGGCCAAGGCGGAGCAGAAGCCGCAGCAACAGCGGAATATAATCCCGCTTTAATTGGAGATGTCATTACGGAAGAAGAAATCTGGGCATGTACAACGTGCCGAAACTGTGAAGATCAATGTCCCGTAATGAACGAGCATGTAGATAAGATCATAGATTTACGACGTTTTTTAGTATTAACCGAAGGAAAGATGGACGCGGATGCTCAGCGTGCCATGACGAATATTGAGCGTCAAGGAAACCCTTGGGGATTAAACCGAAAAGAGCGTGAAGAATGGCGACATGTAAGAGAAGATGTTCACATTCCGACTGTTAAAGAAGTAAGTAAAGCCGGTGAAACGTTTGAGTATTTGTTCTGGGTAGGTTCCATGGGGTCTTATGACAACCGCAGTCAAAAGATCGCTCTATCGTTTGCAAAGCTTCTCAATGAAGCTGGTGTTTCATTTGCGATTTTAGGAAATAAAGAAAAAAATTCTGGTGATACGCCGCGCAGGTTAGGCAATGAATTCTTATTTCAAGAATTGGCTTCTAAAAACATCGCTGAATTCGAAAAAAATGAAATCAAAAAAATTGTTACCATTGATCCACATGCTTACAATATCTTTAAAAATGAATATCCAGATTTCGGTTTTGAAGGAGAAGTGTATCATCACACAGAATTATTAGCTATGTTGGTGAAAGAAGGTAAGTTGTCACCAAAACATGCGGTTAATGAAAAAATCACCTTCCATGATTCCTGTTATTTAGGAAGATATAACGAAGTATACAGTCCACCGAGAGAAATTTTGAAAGCGATTCCAGGTGTTAGTTTGATTGAAATGGATCGCAACCGTGAAAATGGTATGTGCTGTGGAGCAGGAGGAGGGTTAATGTGGACGGAAGAAACGACCGGCCAGCGTATTAATGTAGCGCGCACGGAACAAGCCTTAGCCGTTAACCCAAGCGTTATCAGTTCAGGTTGTCCGTACTGCTTGACGATGCTAAGTGACGGAACAAAAGCAAAAGAAGTAGAAGAAAAGGTTCATACGTATGACGTAGCAGAACTGCTTGAAAAGTCAATTTATGGTGAAGTGCAAGAACAGGTTTCATAAAGGAGAAGTAGAGATGGTATTCATCTCTACTTTTTACAGAAAGGAAACTGAGCAAGCGTTCAATCGGGAAAAAGAGGAGGAAACAATAGTGGGGAAAACAGTTATTGTGAGTGCAGTTCGAACACCTTTTGGGAAATTAGGTGGCAGCGTAAGCGGACTAAAAGCGGCAGAACTAGGCGGGGCAGCGATTCAAGCAGCATCAAAGGGACGTACAGAAATTGATTCCGTTATTATGGGGTGCGTGCTGCAAGGGGGCCAAGGACAGCTGCCTTCTAGGCAAGCCATGCATTATGCAGGTTTACCGTGGCAAGTAGAGACCGAAACCATTAATAAAGTTTGTGCATCGGGCATGCGCAGTATTACAACTGCTGATCAGCTGATTCGATTAGGAGAAGCAAAAACAATCATTGCAGGTGGAATGGAATCGATGAGTAACGCACCGTATCTTCTTCCAAAAGCAAGGTGGGGATTCCGTATGGGAGATAGTGTGGTGACGGATCTAATGGTTCATGACGGTTTGACATGCAGCTTTACAGGGGTTCAAATGGGTACGTATGGAAATGAAATAGCTTCTGAAATGAATATTTCCCGAGAAAAGCAGGATGAATGGGCGCTTCGCAGTCATCAGTTAGCGGTAGAGTCAGAAGAGAAAGGGAGATGGGATGCAGAAAGAATCTCAGTTGATATTCCGTCTAAAAAAGGAACGATAACGGTTCAAAAAGATGAAGGACCAAGAAAAGATACGTCGTTAGAAAAACTCTCGTCTCTTCGGCCTGTATTTGGCCATAGTGGAACTATTACAGCAGGAAATGCACCTAGCGTGAATGACGGAGCAGCTGCGCTCATGCTAATGGATGAAGATGTGGCAAAAGTAAATGGCTATGAGCCGTTGGCTACGATTGTAAACCATACTTCTCTTGCGATGGAGCCAAGGGAATTTCCGAAAACGCCTGGGTTTGCTATTAACAAGCTACTGCAAAAAACAAATAAGACAGTAGACGATATTGCGCTGTTTGAAATCAATGAAGCTTTTTCAGCAGTAGCGTTAATGAGTATGGAGATTGCAGGGCTTCCGGCTGAAAAAGTAAATGTGAACGGCGGGGCAGTGGCACTTGGACATCCGATTGGAGCAAGCGGCGCCCGTATTGTTGTAACGCTCATTCATGAATTAAGACGACGAGGCGGCGGACTAGGCATTGCTTCTATTTGCAGCGGCGGCGGCCAAGGTGATGCCATCATGGTAGAAGTGTAAAAGGGGGATATCAACTTGAATATTGAAACAGTTATGGTTATTGGAGCAGGTCAGATGGGAGCAGGCATTGCGCAAGTATTTGCTGCGAGCGGATATCAAGTTTCTTTGTATGACGTTGATCAAAGAAATACACAAAAAGGAATAGAAGGTATTGATAAACGCCTGAAAAAGCAGGTGGGAAAAGGTTCTCTCTCAGCTGAGGAATATGAAGGAATTATGGAGCGTCTTCACTTGGCAAATGAAATAACAGCAGCACAAAAAGCAGATTTAATCGTCGAAGCGGTTGTGGAAAAGATGGAAGTCAAACAAGCTATTTTTGCGGAGTTGGATTCGTTAGCTCCAAGTCATACTATTTTAGCAACCAACACGTCTTCACTTCCTATTACTGAAATTGCAGCTGTAACGACTCGACCTGAAAAAGTAATTGGCATGCACTTTATGAATCCTGTTCCCGTGATGAAGCTCGTTGAAATTATTAGAGGGCTGGCTACTGCTGATGAAGTGTATCAAGCAGTCTATGAAACAACAAAAAAATTAACTAAAACCCCGGTGGAAGTTCATGATTTTCCAGGGTTTGTTTCAAATCGAATTTTAATGCCAATGATTAACGAAGCTGTGTTTACGCTCTATGAAGGTGTAGCAAACGAAGAGGATATCGATCAAGTGATGAAACTAGGAATGAACCATCCAATGGGGCCTTTGACATTAGCAGATTTCATCGGGCTCGATACATGTTTGTTTATTATGGAAACGCTTCATAAAGGGTTTGGTGATGACAAATATCGTCCTTGTCCATTGCTTAGGAAATATGTAAAGGCAGGGTGGCTTGGTCGAAAAACAGGAAAAGGATTTTTTACGTACGAAACATAAAGGAGTGGCGAAATGATCTTTTTTACGTCTGAACAACACATGATTAAGAAGATGGTAGCTGATTTTAGTGAAAAAGAAGTCACTGCGGCTGTACCAAACATGGAAAAGGGCGAATTCCCTCGAGGTTTATTAAAGCAGATGGCTGATCTTGGCCTGATGGGCATTCCCGTTCCTCAAACATACGGAGGGGGCGGACTGGACTTTGTGTCGTACATGATTGCCATCCACGAAATATCAAAAGTAAGTCCAGCTCTCGGTGTCATTTTGTCTGTTCACACTTCTGTAGGTACGAATCCTATTGTCGTATTTGGGACGGAAGATCAAAAACAAAAATATGTGAAAAAACTGGCGACAGGTGAATATTTAGGTGCTTTTTGTTTAACAGAACCTAGTGCAGGGTCTGATGCCGCAAGCTTAAAAACAAAAGCAGAACGAAAAGGAGACCACTATCTTTTAAATGGATCAAAGCTTTTCATTACAAACGGCGGAGAAGCGGATACGTATATTGTATTTGCTAAAACGGATTCCGAACGCGGGTCGAGAGGGATGAGCGCTTTTATCGTTGAAAAGACGATGGAGGGATTTTCAGTAGGAAAAGATGAACATAAGATGGGTCTTCACGGTTCTCGAACGGTTCAACTGCACTTTGAAAATATGCAGGTGCCTGTAGAAAATCGTCTCGGAGAAGAAGGTGAAGGATTTCGAATTGCTATGGCTAATTTAAATGCCGGAAGAATTGGTATTGCTGCTCAGGCGGTAGGAATTGCTGAAGGTGCGTTAACGGCAGCCAAAAACTATGCAAATGAACGATATCAATTTGGAAAACCGATTTTATCTCAGCAGGGAATTGCCTTTAAGCTGGCTGATATGGAAACGGCTGTTGAATCAGCGAAGCTTTTAATGTACAGAGCCGCTTTTTTATATGATCAAAAACTTCCTTGCAAAAAAGAGGCCTCAATGGCGAAATTATTTGCTTCCCAAACGGCTATGAATGTAGCCATCGATGCGATTCAAGTCTTGGGAGGCTATGGTTATATGAAAGATTATCCAGTAGAGAGGTATTTTCGTGACGCCAAAGTGTGCGAAATTTACGAAGGTACAAGCGAAATTCAGCGCATCGTCATTAGCAGTCAACTATAGGGGGAATAATCATGTTTTTTAAACTTTCAGAAGAACACGAAATGATTCGAAAAATGGTGCGGGACTTTGCCAAAAACGAAGTGGCTCCGACAGCTGCACAACGAGATGAAGAAGAGCGTTTTGACAGAGGAATCTTTACGCAAATGGCTGATCTAGGATTAACAGGTATTCCATGGCCGGAGCAATACGGAGGAATTGGCAGTGACTATCTAGCTTATTGCATTGCCGTTGAAGAACTGTCTAGAGTATGTGCATCAACAGGCGTTACGTTGTCGGCTCATACTTCTCTTGCCGGCTGGCCAATCTATACATTCGGAACAGAAGAACAAAAACAAAAATACCTGAAACCTATGGCAACTGGTGAGAAAATAGGTGCTTATGGGTTAACCGAACCGAGTGCTGGATCAGACGCAGGAGGAATGAGAACGCTCGCTGTAAAGGACGGAGAAGATTATATTTTAAATGGTTCTAAAATCTTTATTACAAACGGCGGCGAAGCGGATATTTACGTCGTATTTGCTCGTATCGATCCTAATGAAAAACGCACGAGCGCTTTTATTATTGAAAAAGATATGCCGGGATTTTCAGTTGGTAAAAAAGAAAAGAAACTGGGCATTCGCTCTTCACCTACCACAGAAATTATTTTCGAGGACTGCCGTGTTCCAAAAGAAAATTTGCTGGGAAATGAAGGAGAAGGATTTAAAGTAGCGATGATGACGCTAGATGGCGGCCGAAATGGCATAGCGGCGCAGGCGGTAGGAATTGCTCAAGGAGCGTTAGATGCCGCGGTGGCTTATGCAAAGGAACGTCAGCAATTTGGTAAGCCAATTATTTCTCAGCAAGGAATTGCTTTTAAGCTAGCCGACATGGCCACGAGTATAGAAGCTGCAAGACTGTTAACCTATCAAGCTGCTTGGCTGGAGTCACAAGGGCTGCCATATGGCAAAGAATCAGCCATGTCAAAATTATATGCCGGGGATACAGCCATGAAAGTAACGACAGAAGCTGTTCAAGTATTTGGAGGGTACGGTTATACAAAGGATTATCCAGTAGAACGTTTTATGAGAGATGCAAAAATTACGCAAATTTATGAAGGTACACAAGAAATTCAGCGTCTCGTTATTTCTAGGTATCTTGCTAAATAAAACACTTGTTGTAGGAGAGGTGAAAAAATGAAAAAGAGAGAAGTTCTCACATCCATTAAAGATGAAAAGCTGATTGTAGAGCGTCGTAATCAAATGATTAAAGGGGCCGTCACGCTATTTAAGGAAAAAGGTTTTCACCGAACAACAACAAGGGAAATTGCCAAAGCCGCTGGGTTCAGTATCGGTACACTTTACGAATATATTCAATCTAAAGAAGATGTTTTATATCTTGTATGTGACAACATTTATGATGAAGTGAGAGAGCGATTAGAAGAGATGGTAGTGGATCGTTATACAATCGCTGAGCTTCAACAAGCGATTCAGCACTATTTTAAAGTTGTGGATGAGCTTCAAGATGAAGTATTAGTCATGTACCAAGAAGCGAAATCGCTGTCTAAAGATGCGCTTCCATATGTATTAAAAAAAGAGCTGGATATGGTTGAAATGTTTAAGGTTATTATCGAAGGCTGCGTAGAAAACAACCAGTTTGCACTTACGGATAAAGAAGTTTCGCTGTTTGCTCATCATTTATTTGTTCAAGGTCAGATGTGGGCATTTCGCAGATGGTGGCTGCAAAAGCATTATTCACTAGAAGAATATACAAATATGCAGTTAGATTTTTTACTTAAAAATTTTTCATTTCAACAATTGTGTGAGGGGGAGACAGTTTGAATACAAGCAAAAGACCGCTTCGTTTTTTAACCGCTTCTAGCCTGTTTGACGGCCACGACGCGTCCATTAATATCATGAGACGAATTCTTCAAGCCAAGGGGGTAGAAGTTATTCACCTGGGACATAACCGATCTGTCGAAGAAATTGTTAACGCTTCCATACAAGAGGATGTTCAAGGGATTGCCATTTCTTCTTATCAAGGCGGCCATGTAGAATATTTTAAGTATATGTACGATTTACTCCACGAACAACAGGCTTCTCATATTAAAATTTATGGCGGAGGAGGAGGGGTAATTATTCCAAGTGAGATTCAAGAGCTTCATGATTACGGCATTTCTAAAATCTTTTCTCCGGAAGATGGACGAAAAATGGGGTTAGAAGGCATGATTCAATTCATGATCGATGATTGTTATTACACAAATCCCCCAGCATTGCCGAAGGATCGAACCTTAACGCCGGCTAATGACCGTTTAATTGCCCAGCTTATTACATGCGCTGAAAATGAGGCCTATGAATACACAAAAGAGCATGCAGCCGCTCTTGAAGAAATCCGAGAAAGTGTAATCGAAAGCGAGACAGGTCAAAAAATACCGGTTATTGGAATCACAGGAACAGGAGGAGCGGGGAAAAGTTCGCTTACGGATGAATTAGTAAGAAGGTTTATTGAACATATTCCAGATATTCATGTAGCTGTTTTATCCGTCGATCCAACTAAACAAAAAACTGGAGGAGCGCTTCTTGGGGATCGAATTCGCATGAACATTGCAGCGTCTCCTCGTGTGTATATGAGAAGTCTGGCTACGCGTTCATCTGGCCATGAGCTATCGGCGGCCATTCGAGATGGAATTGCCGTCGTGAAAAAAGCGGGTTTCGACATTATTATTGTCGAAACAAGCGGCATCGGGCAAGCTGATGCTCAAGTTAAAGATATTGCAAACGTCTCTCTTTATGTAATGACAAGCGAATTTGGCGCGCCGTCGCAGTTAGAAAAGATTGAAATGATTGATTACGCAGACTTTATTGTAATCAATAAATTTGAAAAAAAAGGTTCCGAAGACGCAAAAAAACAAGTGCAGCGTCAATATCAGCGTAATCATCAGCTGTTTGAAAATAATCTCTCTACTATGCCAATTTACGGAACAATTGCGAGTCAGTTCAACGACGGGGGAACAAATATTTTATTTGAAGATCTTGTAAAACATATGCAGCAAACATGCCGTACGTCTTGGCACGTAGAAAAATCATCAGAGCGCGTAAGTGAAAAGAAATATACCATCATTCCTAATGATCAACAGCAATATTTACAGGAGATTGTAAACAGCGTTCGCTCTTATCACCGCGATACGGATGTTCAAGTGCAAACGGCGCGTAAATTTTATCAGCTAGAGGGTGCTCTGGAAGAAGTGGAAACAGAAACGGCCAAGCAAGAGCTCACTCAGCTAAAGGAGAAATACCAAAAACAGCTAACGGCTGAATCCGTTGAAAAGCTGGAAAACTGGCCTAAATTAAAAAGTCAGTATCGGCAAGAAGAACTTATTACAAAAATAAGAAATAAAGAAATTAAAACCTCTTTGCAAGTTGATACGCTATCAGGACTGCGTATTCCGCGCGTGGCCCTTCCAAAGATTGAAGAATACGGGGAAGTACTTCGGTTTCTTTATAAAGAAAATGTGCCAGGCGCATTTCCTTATACAGCAGGCGTTTTTCCGTTCAAACGAAAAGGAGAAGATCCTAAGCGTCAATTCGCAGGCGAAGGGACACCGGAACGAACCAATCGCCGCTTTCACTATTTGTCAAAAGATGACGAGGCTAAGCGTTTAAGTACAGCATTTGATTCTGTAACGCTTTATGGAGAAAATCCCGATCCAAGGCCGGATATCTTCGGGAAAATTGGCGAAAGCGGCGTAAATGTCTGTACGCTTGATGATATGAAACTCTTGTATAAGGGATTTGACCTTTGCCACCCTTCGACTTCCGTTTCGATGACGATTAATGGCCCGGCTCCGATATTATTAGCTATGTTTATGAATACAGCTATCAGTCAGCAGGTGGAAAAGAAGGAAGAGGAGCTGAAGCGTCCTTTAACAGAAGAGGAATACAAGGAAGTAAAATCGGGTACGTTGAAACAAGTGAGAGGAACCGTTCAAGCGGATATTTTAAAAGAAGATCAAGGACAAAATACGTGTATTTTTTCCACAGAATTTGCATTAAAAATGATGGGAGATATTCAGCAGTACTTTATTGATGAGAAAGTGCGCAACTATTATTCTGTGTCTATTTCAGGCTATCATATTGCTGAAGCAGGCGCGAATCCAATTTCTCAGCTCGCGTTTACATTAGCCAACGGTTTTACGTACGTGGAATATTACTTGAGCCGAGGTATGCATATTGATGATTTTGCTCCTAATTTATCTTTTTTCTTTAGTAATGGACTTGATCCTGAATACACGGTTATTGGACGTGTAGCGAGAAGAATCTGGGCAATTGTGATGCGTGATAAATACGGCGCGAATGAACGCAGTCAAAAGCTTAAGTATCATATTCAAACATCCGGCCGCTCGCTTCATGCACAGGAAATTAATTTTAATGATATACGTACGACGCTGCAAGCCTTAATGGCTCTTCATGACAACTGCAACTCCCTTCATACCAATGCGTATGATGAAGCAATTACAACACCGACAGAGGAATCTGTACGAAGAGCGATGGCCATTCAACTAATCATTACAAAAGAGCATGGATTAACTAAAAACGAAAATCCACTACAGGGCTCTTTTATTATTGATGAACTAACAGACTTGGTAGAAGAAGCGGTATTGGCTGAGTTCCAACGCTTAAATGATCGAGGCGGCGTTTTAGGTGCGATGGAAATGCAGTATCAGCGAGGTAAGATTCAAGATGAATCGATGGAATACGAGATGCAAAAACATACGGGAGCTTTACCTATTATAGGAGTAAATACGTATATTAATCCAAATGAAGAGGAAAGTTCCTCAGTTGATGACATGCAATTAGCCCGCGCATCAAAAGAAGAAAAAAATCACCAAATTAATCAGCTTCAGAAGTTTCAACAGCGGCATGAAGAAAAAAGAGAAGATGCGCTGAAAAGGTTAAAGAAAGCTGCAACAGAAGGAGAGAACATTTTCAAAGAGTTAATGGAGACCGTTAAAGTAGCCAGCTTAGGAGAAATTACGCGAGCTTTATATGAATGCGGTGGGCAATATCGTCGAAATATGTAATAATGTATCGTTAGTATATAGTGATATATTAAAAGCCGAGATGACCGTTTGTTGGTCGTCTCGGCTTTTATAGACCTAACCCTAGCGAAGTCAGAATAACTGATGGTGAATTCCTTTTGATCAAAGGATGCTGTTGGTGTATTAAGTAGAATGTATTATAGTGATAAAATGTCTATTTTTTCGTTGTTTTATGCGAAATTCTCGAGAATTTTAGAAACGAGGCTAGCATAAATGTATTGAATTTGTTTATAATGAATGGTATGTATTTATTCGTTTCCATCATTTACACATATGATGAATTGATTTAATAGATTTTCGATATACATAGCCATAGAAAGGATGTGCCAGATTTGAGTTTAGCACAGTACTCAAAAACGGATTTAAAAGAAATGTCGATGATTGAGATTGCTTATGCGCTTCTAGAAGAAAAAACAGATCGTCAAGCAATGTCATTCCAAGAAATTATTGCTGAAATTAAAGCAGCAGCTGAAATGTCAGATCAAGAATTAAAAACGAGATTAGCTCAGTTTTATACAGATATTAATATTGATGGTCGCTTTTTAACAGTAGGGGACAACCATTGGGGTCTTCGTGGATGGTATCCTTTTGACCAAGCTGAAGAAGAAGTTATTCCGGTTGCAAAACCTAAAAAGAAAAAAGCGAAAAAAGCTGTTGTTGAAGAAGTTGAAGATTTTGATGATCTAGAAGAAGATTTGGATTATGAAGATGTTGATGATCTAGACGAAGAAGAAGATTTTGAGGACATTGACGAGCTAGAAGAAGATGAAGATGATCTTGCAGAAGACGACTTTGACGATTTAGAAGATGATCTAGACGATGATGAAGAAGACGAAGAAGAAGATTATGAGGGCGAAAAAGAAAAATAATCCTTCTTGACTTTTTCAAGCGAAGTAGGTAGAATCTTTTTTGGGCTCTTTAAACAAGCATTTAAAAAGTTTTTATTTAAAATAGACTATTGCTCCCAATCCAGTTTTGGTATTGGGAGCAATTTTTTTATTTTATTTATCAATGTTTTACACCCCGATATGTTCTTATAAATCCTTGATAGAAACTTTCTTTTGGTTCTTGAACGTTTCACATTCAAAAGGTTTCTTATAATTTCGCATGCACAATGAATGAATTGTGATTGTTTATGTGAAAACTTTTAATATTGTACAGTTCAAATTATTTAGAGGGGGAAGTATAGATGACAAAGTATATTTTCGTAACAGGTGGTGTTGTATCATCTCTAGGAAAAGGGATTACAGCAGCTTCTTTAGGCCGTTTATTAAAAAACCGTGGGTTGAACGTAACGATTCAAAAGTTTGATCCATACATTAACGTAGACCCAGGAACAATGAGTCCATACCAACACGGTGAGGTATTCGTAACGGATGACGGCGCGGAAACAGACTTAGACTTAGGTCACTATGAGCGTTTTATCGATATCAACTTAAATCGCTACAGCAATGTAACAACAGGTAAAGTATATTCAACAGTATTGAAAAAAGAGCGTCGCGGTGATTATTTAGGCGGAACAGTTCAGGTTATTCCGCACATCACAAATGAAATTAAAGAACGCGTTTTCCGTGCAGGCAAAGAAACAAACGCAGATGTTGTTATTACTGAAATCGGCGGAACGGTAGGAGATATTGAATCACTTCCTTTCCTAGAGGCTATTCGTCAAATCAAAAGCGATATTGGCCGTGACAACGTTATGTATATTCACTGTACACTTGTGCCATATTTAAAAGCGGCTGGTGAAATGAAAACAAAACCAACACAGCATAGTGTAAAAGAATTACGTAGCTTAGGTATTCAGCCAAACGTGATCGTTGTTCGTACAGAAATGCCAATTTCTGAAGATATGAAAGATAAGCTAGCTTTATTCTGCGACATTGATCCAAAAGCAGTTATTGAGTGTGCAGATGCTGAAACATTATATGAAATTCCACTATCTCTACAAGAGCAGCACTTAGATCAAATCACATGCGATCACTTGAAATTAGATTGCCAAGAAGCAGAAATGACTGAGTGGAAAGCACTTGTTGAGAAAGTAAAAGGACTTTCAAACACAACAAAAATTGCATTGGTTGGTAAGTATGTAGAGCTTCAAGATGCTTATATTTCTGTTGTAGAAGCAATGAAACATGCTGGATATGCATTCGATGCAGATGTAAATATCAAGTGGGTAAACTCTGAATTTGTAACAAAAGAAAATGTTCAAGATTTACTTGGTGATGTAGATGGTATCTTAGTTCCAGGTGGATTTGGTGATCGTGGAATCGAAGGTAAAATTGTGGCAACACAATATGCACGTGAGCAAAAAGTTCCATTCTTAGGTATTTGTTTAGGTATGCAGCTGGCATCAGTTGAGTTTGCACGTAATGTATTAGGATTAGAAGGCGCACATTCAGCAGAAATTGCACCTGAAACAAATTATCCAATTATCGACTTATTACCAGAACAAAAAGACGTAGAAGACTTAGGCGGTACATTACGCTTAGGATTATATCCATGTAAGTTGTCTGAAGATACGCTTGCATATGAAGCATATCAAGATGAAGTGGTGTATGAGCGTCATCGTCACCGTTATGAATTTAACAACGAATACCGTCAACAGATGGAAGAGAAAGGCTTTATCTTCTCTGGTACAAGCCCTGATGGCCGTTTAATTGAAATTGTAGAGCTTAAAGACCACCCATGGTTCTTGGCTTCACAATTCCACCCAGAATTCACGTCTCGTCCAACAAGACCGCAACCATTGTTCAAAGAATTTATTCGCGCATCAATGGTGTCAAGCCAAAACAAATAAGTGAAATAAAAACACGCTGTCTTTAGACAGCGTGTTTTTTATTCATATTCTTCTACGATTTCTTTTAATGTGAAAATTAAACCGTAGTACGCATATAAAGCGACCATCATTGCTGGAAAACCAAATCTTGAGCCGTCTTCTCCAGGAATAAGCGGCTTTAACAATTTTGTATCAATATGAGCATCTGCGAGTGCTGTTAAAGAAGGCTCGGCTATTTCTTTAGGGACAGCAGCAATGCTGATAAATGGAATATCTAGTTTCTTTAAACGTTCAGCTATTTCTACTGCTTTGTGATCTGTTGAAAATCGAGAAACAATCAGTACGCGATCGACGCTAGTCAGCTGGTCCAATTCATGTAAAGGCAAAGCTTTTGTCTGACTTAAAGGTTCTGCGCTGCTTAGTGCTTCAAGTGTAATAGCGTGCATTTCTTCTACACCATAAATATAAATAAATCCTTCTCCGACAGAGGCCTGCGCTAAAATACGCGCAGCATCTTCAAATTGGAATTCTTCTTGTTCTTCAATTCGTTTAAAAAAACCTGAAAGTTGAGTTGTGAAAATTTTAAGCATAGAATCTCCCTTCTATTTAAGCGGCTAAAGCCGGCTATCTACACATTATAACGAAAAAAGCTATCTGTATTCTATCTTGAAATGAGCTACAATGAAAGTAAAGTGCAATGAAGTTAGATGGACGACAAAAAAAGCTATGTTTTGTAACAATTTCTCTAATTAGCAGGGATTTTTGTTTTAAAGGCGAAATACATATGTTAGTTTTGTCTGTATAAGAGGAATATAAAAGGTGGGATTATATTGGCAGAGAAAATTTTAATTGTTGATGATCAGTATGGTATACGTATTTTATTAACGGAAGTGCTGCAAAAAGAAGGCTATACGACATTTCAAGCGGCGAACGGTTTCCAGGCGATTGATATTACAAAAGAGCAAGCACCGGATCTTGTCTTATTAGATATGAAAATTCCAGGAATGGATGGAATCGAAATTTTAAAAAGGTTAAAGCAGCACGACGAAACGATTAAAGTTATCATTATGACCGCTTATGGTGAATTGGATATGATTCAAGAAGCAAAAGATTTAGGAGCATTAACTCACTTTGCAAAACCGTTTGATATTGATGAAATCCGCAAAGTTGTTAGGGAATATATACCAGTAAAGTCGAATTAAGGTTTTGGTAGGGTTTTCATCCTAACAAATTTTGAATATCAGCCTAAAAATGTTGCTGTTTTCATTGTTAGTTGGTATCCTAATTACTGTATTCATAATTCGACAATCTATTATGTAAAGATGCGCGTTGTTTCTACATGAAACACTCAATTCAAGAGCATACTATTTGAGTGTGCCTTTTGGTTAGCATCTAAATCTAAGGTTGATTTTAAGGAGGATTTCGATATGCCTTTAGTATCAATGAAAGAAATGCTTATTACAGCAAAAGAACAAGGCTATGCAGTAGGTCAATTTAACTTAAATAACTTAGAGTTTACTCAAGCTATTCTTCAAGCAGCAAAAGAAGAAAACTCTCCAGTTATTCTTGGTGTATCTGAAGGTGCAGCACGCTACATGGGCGGTTTCAAAACTGTTGTAGCAATGGTTGAAGCTCTAATCGAAGATTACGACGTTCAAGTACCAGTTGCAATTCACTTAGACCACGGTTCAAGCTTTGAATCATGTGCAAAAGCAATCCACGCTGGATTCACTTCTGTAATGATCGATGCTTCTCACCACCCATTTGAAGAAAACATTGCAATTACTTCTAAAGTAGTTGAACTAGCTCACTTCCACGGAGTATCTGTAGAAGCAGAACTAGGAACTGTTGGTGGACAAGAAGACGACGTTATTGCTGAGGGCGTTATCTATGCAGATGCTAACGAGTGTGAAGAACTTGTTAACCGTACAGGTATCGATTGCTTAGCTCCAGCATTAGGATCAGTTCACGGACCATACAAAGGTGAACCAAACCTAGGTTTTGCTGAAATGAAAGAAATCGGAGATCGTACAGGCTTACCATTAGTTCTACACGGTGGAACTGGTATTCCAACAAAAGATATCCAAAAATCAGTTTCTTTAGGTACTGCTAAAATCAACGTAAACACTGAAAACCAAATTGCTTCAGCTAAAGCTGTTCGTGAAGTATTAGCTGCGCAACCTGAACAATATGATCCACGTAAATACTTAGGACCTGCTCGCGAAGCAATCAAAGAAACGGTTCAAGGTAAAATGCGTGAATTCGGTTCTTCTAACAAAGCATAATTTGACATCTTCGGATGGCCTGTTTGCAGTTAGTTGAGTCTGAAAAATAAAACCGTCTTATTTTTATTGTAAGGCGGTTTTATTTTTATTATAATTTTCTTATCATTCTGAATACATAACACGGGGGGATGGCATTCATGAAGTTTTTTATTGATACAGCTAATTTAGACGAAATTAAGGAAGCGCATTCATTAGGTTTGTTAGCGGGAGTTACAACAAATCCTAGTTTAGTAGCTAAAGAGAACATCACGTTTGAAGATCGTCTTCGTGAAATTACAGAGTTCGTTGGAGGGTCTGTAAGTGCAGAAGTAATTGCGCTTGATGCAGAAGGCATGATTCGCGAAGGGAAAGAGCTTGCTGCGATTGCGCCGAATATTACAATCAAGGTACCGATGACTCCAGATGGCTTAAAAGCAGTAAAAGAATTTACTAGTTTAGGTATTAAGACAAACGTTACGCTTATTTTCTCAGCTAACCAAGCGTTAATGGCAGCAAGAGCAGGTGCTACTTACGTATCGCCTTTCTTGGGAAGGTTAGACGATATTGGTTTTAATGGCCTCGATTTAATCTCAGATATTGCAGATATTTTTGCGATTCATGACATTCCATCAGAAATCATTGCAGCATCTATTCGTCATCCGATGCACGTAACAGAAGCTGCAAAAAATGGAGCACATATTGCGACAATTCCTTACAAAGTTTTAATGCAATTGTTCAAACATCCGTTAACAAATGCAGGAATTGACCAATTTTTAGCAGATTGGGAAAAACGAAATGTCTAAACATGTATAAAATTGTGTGGCATTTACCATCCTGACAGGTGAATGCCATATTTTTCTTTTATCTTGTCGAAACTATACATGATTTTTTCATTTTCGTGTACACTAGTAGGTAATAGGAAAAATAACCATTCTTTTAGGTATTCTTTGTACCAAAATTTTCCTCAATTACTAGGTGAGAAACTTTCTTTCACTAGAAGGGAGCTATAAATGGAAAAGTTAAAAATACAAGGTGGCTTTACCTTAAGTGGATCCGTCCGCGTCAGTGGTGCTAAAAATAGTGCCGTTGCGCTTATTCCAGCAACAATTTTAGCCGAGTCACCTGTCACAATTGAAGGTCTGCCTGATATTTCAGACGTGCAGTTATTAGGGGATTTAGTTGAAGAAATTGGTGGGAAAGTAACCATTGATAACGACGAATTAACAGTAGATCCATCCGGAATGGTTGCAATGCCTTTACCGAACGGAAAAGTAAAAAAATTACGCGCTTCTTATTATTTGATGGGGGCGATGTTGGGACGCTTTAAAAAAGCGGTAGTTGGTCTTCCAGGAGGCTGTTACCTTGGTCCAAGACCAATCGATCAGCATATTAAAGGCTTTGAAGCTCTTGGTGCGAAAGTAACAAATGAGCAAGGAGCTATTTACATTCGAGCTGAGGAACTGATTGGCGCTCGAATTTATTTAGACGTTGTGAGCGTAGGAGCAACAATCAATATCATGCTAGCTGCTGTGAGAGCAAAAGGGCGTACCGTTATCGAGAATGCTGCGAAAGAGCCTGAAATTATCGATGTAGCTACGTTACTGACAAGTATGGGTGCCCGTATTAAAGGTGCAGGGACGGACGTTATTCGAATTGATGGAGTAGATCAATTAAAAGGATGCCGTCATTCCATCATTCCAGACCGAATTGAAGCAGGCACGTATATGATTATGGGAGCGAGTATGGGAAAAGAAGTTGTTGTTGACAACGTTATCCCTCAGCACCTAGAGTCATTAACGGCTAAAATGCGTGAAATGGGTATTCATATCGAAACAAGCTCAGATCAGATTCTTGTAGCGACTCGTCAGCTGCTGAAGCCTGTAGATATTAAAACGTTAGTATATCCAGGTTTTCCAACTGATTTACAGCAGCCATTTACGACGCTTCTAACAAGAGCATCAGGTACAAGCGTTGTGACAGATACAATTTACGGTGCAAGGTTTAAGCATATTGACGAGCTGAGACGAATGAATGCATCTGTTAAGGTAGAAGGACGTTCAGCTATTATTAATGGTCCTATTCACTTACAAGGTGCCCGTGTGAAAGCATCAGACTTACGAGCAGGCGCAGCCCTTGTAACCGCTGGCTTAATGGCTAAAGGGATTACAGAAGTAACGGGTTTAGAGCACATTGACCGAGGTTACAGCCATTTAGTAGACAAGCTATCGGATTTAGGGGCAATGATTTGGCGTGAAGAGATGACTCAAGAAGAAATTGAACAATTTCAAAATTCATAGAGACAAATTGCACAACAGTCATGAAAGCAAATTCTAGAAATAAGCCGTTTAATAAGCTACACAGGTGTAGGAACGTTCTTCTATGTCTGTGTAGCTTATATATTTATGAATAGGGTAAATAGATAAAAAGGAAAGCTAAAAGATAAATTTCACTTCTTACTTTAACGTCCAGTTTATTTCCTTTAATGTGAAATTATGAAAAGGTTTTCCTGGCTTCTCGTAAGCTATTAAATTTCCTTTTTTTTATTCATCTTCTAAAATAAAAAAAGATTGATTAAAAAGATAGAAAAAGGTTAGAATATAAATTGCTACGTTAAATTTATCAAGATAATATAAATGGTTTTATGTCGGAATTACTCTTCTAAAAGTGTATAGTTAATCAATTGATTCTACTTATTATACTTCAAAGGTTATATTCTCCATTTTCACAGATTTATTCCATCCATATCATCTCTCAATTTTATATTTGAATTTAATATGGGAGGAACGGTTAAAAATTATTCATTATAAAGCGTGGTGTCCTAATGAACTTAACATTATCCAGTTTAGAAAATATGAAATTAAAAGAGCTATATGAACATGCTCGTGAGTATAAAGTTTCGTACTATAGTAAATTAACGAAAAAAGAACTTGTCTTTGCTATTTTAAAGGCTCAAGCTGAACAAGATGGGCTTTTATTTATGGAAGGCGTTCTTGAAATTATTCAGTCAGAAGGATTCGGTTTCTTACGACCAATTAACTATTCACCGAGTTCAGAAGATATTTATATCTCAGCTTCACAAATTCGTCGCTTCGATCTGCGTAATGGAGACAAGGTATCGGGGAAAGTTCGTCCTCCAAAAGAAAATGAGCGCTACTACGGATTATTACATGTAGAAGCAGTAAATGGAGAAGATCCAGAAACGGCAAAAGATCGCGTGCATTTTCCAGCGCTAACGCCGATTTATCCAAATGAGCAAATGCTGCTGGAAACTCAGCCAAGAAGTTTCTCTACGCGTATTATTGACTTGATTTCACCAATTGGATTTGGGCAAAGGGGACTAATCGTTGCGCCGCCAAAAGCAGGTAAAACGATGCTGTTAAAAGAAATTGCCAATAGCATCACAACGAATCATCCTGATGCCGAATTGATTGTTCTTCTTATTGATGAGCGTCCTGAGGAAGTAACGGACATTGAGCGTTCGGTTGACGGTGATGTTGTAAGTTCTACATTTGACGAAGTGCCAGAAAACCATATTAAAGTAGCTGAACTTGTCCTTGAACGTGCGATGAGACTTGTCGAACATAAAAAAGATGTTGTCATTTTGATGGATAGCATTACAAGACTTGCTCGTGCTTATAACTTAGTTATTCCACCGAGCGGCCGTACACTATCAGGGGGTATTGATCCAGCTGCTTTTCATCGTCCAAAACGATTCTTTGGAGCTGCGCGTAACATTGAAGATGGAGGCAGCTTAACCATTCTAGCAACAGCTTTAATTGATACAGGCTCTCGTATGGATGATGTTATTTATGAAGAATTTAAAGGTACAGGTAACATGGAACTGCATCTAGATCGTTCACTAGCTGAAAAACGTATCTTCCCTGCGATTGACATTCGTCGTTCGGGCACACGTAAAGAAGAGCTGTTAATTCCAAAAGAGCATTTAGACCACTTATGGGCAATTCGTAAATCAATGGCAGATGCTCCTGATTTTGCAGAAAAATTCTTAAAACGTTTACGTCAAACAAAGACAAATGAAGAGTTCTTCTCGATGTTAACGGAAGAGAAAAAAACGCTTCTAGCAAATAAACGATAAGTTATAAAACATGTGGTTGCAAAAGCATACAACCCTTGTTATAATTTCATCATGTGTGTTGATAAAGTACACAGTGAAATAGTTATTATTTCATCACTATCTTTATCAATAAACTCTGTTTCAGAATGATTCAGGGCGGAAGGAGATGAAACGAATGAAAACAGGAATTCATCCAAACTATAAAACAGTTATGGTTAAATGTACTTGCGGAAACGAATTTGAAAGTGGTTCTGTAAAAGAAGAGATCCGCGTTGAGACTTGTTCTGAATGTCACCCATTCTACACTGGTCGTCAAAAATTCGCTGAAGCTGGTGGCCGTGTTGACCGCTTCAACAAAAAATACGGTCTTAAATAATCACATTGTCGAAACAAACAGGCAAGTAGCTTAACTTCTTGCCTGTTTTTTTGCTTATAAAAGTAGAAAAACAGTGTCTGCTTGATAAAAAAGTGGGTACTTTATCATAGGAATAAGATCTACATAGAAGACGTAGATTAAGTTAGTAGCGGTTCGCTCAGAAACGGAACGAGAAGAAGGGAGAGTCCCGCAGTGGTGTACGTAATGAAACAAAGCGGTTGGATAGAAGTAATTTGTGGCAGTATGTTTTCAGGGAAATCAGAAGAGTTGATTCGACGTGTGCGCCGTACGCAGTTTGCTAAACAAAAAGCACAAGTGTTCAAGCCTGCAATTGATAATCGATATAGTGAAGAAGCTGTCGTTTCACATAATGGTACATCTGTTATGGCTTATTCAATCTCGGCATCGCGCGATATTTTAAAGCGAGTAAATGAAGAGACAGACGTAGTAGCGATAGACGAAGTACAGTTTTTTGACACAGATATTTTAGAAATTGTTCAATCTTTAGCAGATCAAGGCTTTCGTGTGATTGTAGCAGGGTTAGACCAAGACTTCAAAGGCGAACCTTTTGGACAAATGCCGCAGTTAATGGCTATTGCAGAATCGGTAACAAAGCTACAGGCCGTGTGCGCTTCATGTGGCTCTCCTGCGAGTCGTACGCAGCGTTTGATTAACGGTGAGCCTGCTTCTTATGACGATCCTATTATTTTAGTCGGTGCGTCTGAATCGTACGAACCAAGATGCCGTCATTGCCACGTTGTGCAAAAGTCCAAAGGACAAGCTGCATCTGTGGAATCAAGCGAAATGGTCGAAAAATAAAGCAAGAATTTTATGGTGATAAAAACAGAACGCGCAGTTCTGTTTTTTTGTTCATATACCGGTATTAACAAGGTTTTGACTCTATTTTAAAGCTATACTATAATTACAATGTTATGGATAAAGAATGAGGTGAATGACGTGTTTGATCGTTTAGAAGCGGTAGAGGCGCGCTATGAGAAGTTAAACGAACTTCTGAGTGACCCTGAGATCGTAAACAACCCCTCTAAGTTGAGAGAATATTCGAAGGAACAATCAGATATACAACAAACGGTAGCCGCTTATCAGGAATACAAAGATGTAAAAGAGCAGTTATCAGAAGCGAAAACGATGCTTGAAGATAAGCTTGATGCAGATATGCGTGACATGGTAAAAGAAGAAATTGCCGAGTTAGAAACGCAGCAAGAGGAGCTAGTTGAAAAGCTACGTATTTTATTAATTCCAAAAGATCCAAATGATGATAAAAACGTAATCATGGAGGTTCGTGGAGCAGCTGGTGGAGATGAAGCAGCATTATTCGCAGCTAATTTGTACCGCATGTATTCGCGTTTTGCTGAATCACAAGGCTGGAAAACAGAAGTAATGGAAGCAACGACTACTGGAGTAGGCGGTTATAAAGAAATTATCTTTATGATTAACGGTAAAGGTGCGTACTCAAAGATGAAATTTGAAAACGGTGCACACCGTGTTCAACGAGTTCCTGAAACAGAATCAGGCGGTCGTATTCATACATCTACAGCAACGGTAGCATGTCTTCCTGAAGCGGAAGAAGTTGAAGTGGATATTCATGAAAAAGACATCCGTGTAGATACATTTGCTTCAAGTGGACCTGGTGGCCAAAGTGTTAATACGACGATGTCGGCAGTTCGTTTAACACATTTACCTACAAATACAGTGGTATCATGTCAAGATGAAAAGTCTCAGATTAAAAATAAAGAAAAAGCAATGAAAGTATTGCGTGCTCGCGTGTACGACAAATTCCAGCGAGAAGCACAAGCAGAGTACGATGCAACGCGCAAACAAGCAGTTGGATCAGGAGATCGCTCTGAGCGTATCCGTACGTATAACTTCCCGCAAAATCGTGTAACGGACCACCGTATTGGTCTGACGATTCAAAAGTTAGATCAAATCTTAGAAGGCAAGCTTGATGAAATTATCGATGCATTAGTAATGGAAGACCAAGCGCGCCGAATGGAAGATTCGAACTAATGAAAGTATTTGAAGCCCTTAAGTGGGCTTCTTCTTTTTTGAAAGAGGCAAAGCGAGATGAAAACGCGGGAGAACTCTTGCTTCGCCATCACTTACAGATGACGAGAACTCATTTGCTAGGTGCTCTGCAGGAAGAACTAGAAGAAGAAACGCTAAAAAGATTTGAACAAGATGTCCATGCTCATAAAGCAGGGATGCCTGTACAATATCTAATCGGGACAGAAGAATTTTACGGACGTTCATTTATTGTAAACGAACATGTATTAATTCCAAGACCCGAAACAGAAGAGCTCGTATACGGAATGATTTCTCGAATAAAAAAAGAGTTTCAACACCAGCATATTGAGCTTGTCGATATTGGAACGGGAAGTGGGGCAATTGCTATCACTTTAGCGTTGGAGCTTGGCAGCGTCAATGTTACAGCAACAGATATAGCTATAGAATCTTTAAATGTAGCCAAGGAAAATGCTCAAAACCTGGACGCTGCTGTCACGTTTATACAGGGAGATCTATTACAACCATTTCTATCATCGAAGCAGAAATTTGATGTGATTGTGTCTAATCCGCCTTATATTCCAGCAGATGATGAATTGTCCACAGTGGTAAAAGATCATGAGCCAAACCGAGCCCTTTTTGGTGGAAAAGACGGCCTGGATTTTTATCGACGTTTCATGGAAGAGTTGCCATATGTGACGAAGTCAAATAGTATTATTGGATTTGAAGTCGGGGCCGGACAGACAAAAGATGTAGCTGAGATGCTGCAAAAAACGTTTCCGACAGCTTTTGTAGAATGTGTATATGATATTAATGGAAAAGATCGAATGGTTTTTGCACAACTTCGTGAGAACTAAAAAAATCAAAGGGAATGATTTTCCCTTTGATTTTTGAAAATCATGCATTTTTTTACTAAATTACTAGTTTAAGATATCTTGCTTTCGGCCATACTGTTCCTATGAAAGGGCGGTGGCCGAAATGAAGAAATATGCTATCATTTATTTTATTTTATTAATTATTGGAGCAAATGCTCAACTTATATATACACATAACCAAGTGCAGGCAGATCAGCCTGCAGTCATTCCAGACGAGGCAATTCGACTGCGTATTTTAGCGAACAGCGACGGTGAAAAAGATCAGTACGTAAAACGTCTGATTCGTGACCGTGTGAACGAACAAATTACAGAATGGGTAAAAGATTTAACATCTGTAACTGTAGCTCGAAAAACCATTAAAGAAAATTTGCCGGCGCTTGAGACAATTGCGAAAGAAGTGCTAAAAGAAGAAGGCGTAAATGAATCTGTTCACGTTAAATTTGGAAAAGTAGAGTTTCCTACTAAGTTGTACGGTCAGTTTTTATATCCAGCAGGTGAGTATGAAGCCGTGCTTATTACTCTTGGCAAAGGAGAAGGAGCAAACTGGTGGTGTGTACTATTTCCTCCCTTATGCTTCTTAGATTTTTCAAACGGTGAAGCAGTAAAAGCACCAGAGCCATCTAAAGAAGAACCAAAGGCAGAAAAAGAAAAACCAGCAGCTTCTGAATCAAAATCTGGAGACAAAACAGAGGACACGTCGGCTGAAAGTAAAGAACCCGCAGTGAAAACAGAAATTCAATCTGCAACTATTACATCGGATTCTATTGAGCAGAAAGCTGAGGAACCTTCTCAACCAACAGCATCTCCTGCAAAGCATACTACAAGCGGCACAATAAAGGAAGAAACAAGCGCTAAGGCTGAAAAAAAGGAAAGTAAGGAAGCTGAAAAGTCTGTTTCATCTAAGAAAAAAGCTGGTTCTAAATCAAAAGAAGATTCTGTAGAAGTTAAGTTTTTTGTAGTAGAATGGGTATCTTCAGTATTTAATTAATAGAATCATTAAAAATAAAATTCAGTTCTACTTTTTTTAAACATCTCATAGATTTGTTACTAGAAAACAAGTTGAGGTGATTAAAATGAGAGAACAATTAAAAATTGCCAGTGAAAATGATTATATTCGAATTCAGAAGTTTTTACAAAAAGCGGGTATTAGCACAGCAGGTGTAGAAGAGCATATTCATCAATTTGTCATCATGGAAAGTGAAGAAGGCGAGCTGCTAGCAACAGTTGGGTTTGAAAAAGAAGGTATGGATGGAATTCTTCGCTCCCTTGTCGTGTCACCTTCTTTGATGCAATCTGATATTCTGCTGCTATTTAAAAGTATCGTTCAGCTGGCTCAAAAGCATGGTGTGAAGCAACTATATTTACTAACAAATAAGGCATCCTCTCTGCATTTTTTTCAAATGATGAATTTTCAGCAAACATCTTATAGTGCTCTACCTGATATGTTAAAAGAACATTCTTATTTAAAACAGTTACCAAATCCTAAGGATGTCTACGTGATGTTTTATGCAGCTAGTTAAAAGAAAATGTGGATAAATCATTTTAAAGGGGTATCCACAATGTTATTCACAAAAACCTGAGCTTTATCCACATTTTGTGGATAAAGCTTGTTTGCTGATATAATGAATGCATGTATTTTACTGTTTTTGATACATATTGTACTTTTAAAGTAAAAAAAAACCTAGATATAGAAAGAAAAAGGAGTTGAAGAAGATGGAAACTAAGTTATGGCTTGTGGATAATTTTACGAGCGAAAAAGATATTTATCCACAGATAGAAGAAGCGGCAGATTTGCTGCGCAATCACGAAGTGGTTGCTTTTCCTACAGAGACGGTGTATGGATTAGGAGGAGATGCAACATCGGATAAAGCTGTGGATAAAATTTTTGCAGCGAAAGGACGTCCTAGTGATAACCCTCTTATTGTTCATATTGGAGATAAAGAGCAACTGCATACATTTGTAGAGTCAATTCCTTCAAAAGCAGAGAAAGTGATTGATGCTTTTTGGCCAGGTCCTCTTACAGTGATATTACCTAAAAAAGATCAAGTTTCAGATAAGGTTACGGCTGGTTTAAACAGCATTGCAGTGAGAATGCCATCACATCCGGTAGCTCTTGCATTATTGAAAAAAGTGGCTTTGCCTATCGCAGCTCCGAGCGCAAACCTTTCTGGCAAGCCAAGCCCCACTTTAGCTCATCATGTGATGAATGATTTAGAAGGGCGTATTAGCGGAGTTGTAGACGGAGGAGCGACAGGGGTAGGAGTAGAGTCGACTGTCCTTGATTGTACCGAAGAGATTCCTATTATTTTACGTCCAGGCGGCATTACTCAGAAAGAGTTGGAAAATGTAATTGGTCCCGTAAAAGTAGATCGAGCGTTAATAAGTGATAAAGAAGCGCCAAAATCTCCAGGGATGAAATATACACATTACGCACCCGATGCACCACTTGTCATTGTTGACGGCAGTTCTGGTTTTTTCCAATCTATTATTGATCACTATAAAGATCAGGGTAAGCGAGTAGGGGTATTAACGACATCTGAACATGAAAATGTGTATAAAGCGGATGCCGTCATTACATGTGGATCTCGCTCAAATTTAGAGACGGTGGCTAGCCACTTATATGAGTCTCTTCGTTCATTTAATGAGTGCGATGTAGATATTATCGTTAGTGAAAGTTTTTCTGAAGAAGGAGTCGGTCATGCCGTTATGAATCGATTAATGAAAGCTGCAGGACATCACGTGATTAAGCAATAAAATTCATCTTCTAAACCTTTTCGAATGTGCATATTTTGAAATAGGAGCACGTCCGAGGAGGGTAAAGATGAATGTATCTCAGTTAATTAGTGAAATGATCACGTTAGTCATTATGGCGTTTGCCTTAGGAATGGATGCTTTCTCAGTTGGTTTGGGAATGGGATTAATTCGTTTACGCTTTCGCCAAATTTTCTACATTGGTGTTGTTATCGGTATATTTCATATTTGGATGCCGCTGTTAGGCATGTTTATTGGACGACTTTTGTCTGATAAACTTGGAATGTTTGCTACCTATGGCGGTGGAATTTTATTGCTGATTCTTGGGGCACAGATGATCTATTCCTCCTTTAAGCATGACGATACGCCGTTTATCAAACCAGTTGGCTTTGGACTGTTATTTTTTGCGCTCAGCGTGAGTCTAGATAGTTTTTCTGTTGGACTTAGCTTAGGTATTTTTGGAGCAAGAACGTTTTTGACCATTATTGTTTTTGGAGTAGTGAGTATGCTATTAACTTGGTTAGGACTGCTGCTAGGCAGAAGAGTACAAGGCTGGCTTGGTTCATATAGTGAGGCCCTAGGAGGGAGCATTTTATTAGCTTTTGGAATCAAATTGTTATTACCTTTTTAACTATATATAAATAGGTAAAGGATCATGACCATGCAGGTTATGGTCTTTTTTTGCTTCTTTTAGATTACAGTGATAAAAGAAGGAAAGTGAAGGTGTTTTTTCGAGATAAATAAAGAGAATATGGACAAAAAATACCCAAAAAAGCTAACTGGATTTATGCAAGCAATAGAGATACAATAGGGTGGAATATCAACATAGTCGCACATAGTGAAAGCAAGGGAGGATGTATCTTGAAAAACATCTTATTTGTATGTACAGGAAACACGTGCCGCAGCCCTATGGCAGAAGCGTTGCTGAAAGCTAAAAAAATAGATGGAATGAACGTGAAGTCTGCAGGCGTATTCGCTTCAAATGGAAGTGAAGCTTCTGTCCATGCACAAGTTGCCCTTCAACAGAAAGGCATAGCTTGTTCTCATGCTTCGGCAGCATTAACGGAAGAACAATTGATGTGGGCTACTTATATTTTTACGATGACGGAGCAGCATAAAATGCTGATTTTGAACCAAGCTCCATACGTAAGTGATAAATTATTTACGCTAAAAGAATTTGCCGACGAACAAGGTGAAGTATCTGATCCCTTTGGCGGATCATTACAGACGTACGAACAGACTTTAGAAGAGTTAGAGCGTATGATTAACAAAATAGTCGACAAATTATAAAAGGTCCCATAAATTTTTGCAGACTTAAAATGAACAAAAATTTAATAGAAGACGAAGGTATGTATGAGGAGGAAACAAAGATGAAAGTAGCTATTGCATCTGACCACGGTGGTATAAATTTACGACAGGAAATTATCTCTTTAATGAAAGAATTAAATATTGAATATGTGGATTTAGGGTGTGAATGCTCAGCGTCTGTAGACTATCCGGATTATGCACTTCCTGTTGCTCAAAAAGTGGCGAGCCAAGAAGTAAGTCGTGGCATTCTTATTTGTGGAACAGGCATCGGTATGAGCATAGCAGCTAATAAAGTAAAGGGAATTCGCTGCGCTCTCGTGCATGATACGTTCAGTGCAAAAGCCACAAGAGAACATAATGATAGCAACATTTTAGCAATGGGCGAACGCGTCATTGGGCCGGGACTTGCACGTGAAATTGCGAAAATTTGGTTAACGACAGAATTTGAAGGCGGACGACATGAAAATCGCGTCAATAAAATTAAACAGTATGAGCAGCAAAACGGTGCAATAGTAACGGTATAATGTGAACGTATTCAATGAAAGAAAGGAAGAAAAACGTGTCTGAACTTACGAAATGGAAAGAGCAGTTGGAAACAGTTTTATCTGATTTTTCAGCACAAGTGCAGTTATCTTCAGAACATACACTTGTCATTGGATGCAGTACAAGCGAGGTAATTGGTGAAAAAATAGGAACCGCCGGTGCAATGGAAGTCGCAGAAATGATCTTTGATACACTAGCAGATTTTCGAAAGAAAACGGGTGTCCACTTAGCATTTCAATGCTGTGAACATCTTAATCGAGCACTGGTAGTAGAAAGAGAATTAGCTCGTAAAGAGCGGTTAGAAATCGTTAGTGTTGTCCCTATTCATAAGGCAGGTGGAGCGATGGCTACACAGGCCTATGGCAAGCTTAAAGATCCTGTTTTAGTAGAGTTTATTAAAGCTGATGCTGGGATTGATATTGGAGATACATTCATTGGTATGCATTTAAAGCATGTCGCAGTACCCGTTCGTTGTACGTTGAACGCAGTTGGACACGCTCATGTTACTTTAGCAAAGACGCGTCCGAAACTAATTGGTGGAATGAGAGCGTTTTACGAACTTTCGTAATTAAATATATTAAAATAATACACATTTTTTCTTTTTTATTCTAAATAAATCATGTTACAATGTAGTTGAATTAACAAATAACGAACATTGCGAATACGAAACGAGGAGAGGATTTTGATGGAGAAACAACTAATGCAACAAGATCCAGCAGTTTATAATGCGATCAAGGATGAATTACAAAGACAACGTACTAAGATTGAGCTAATTGCTTCAGAAAACTTTGTAACAACAGCGGTAATGGAAGCACAAGGTTCAGTTTTAACAAATAAATATGCTGAAGGCTATCCAGCTAAACGTTACTACGGCGGTTGTGAACACGTGGACGTAGTAGAAGACTTAGCTCGTGATCGTGCAAAAGAAATTTTCGGAGCAGAGCATGTGAACGTTCAGCCTCACTCAGGTGCACAAGCAAACATGGCAGTATACTTCACTGTTTTAGAAGCTGGAGACACAGTACTAGGTATGAATTTATCGCACGGCGGTCACTTAACGCACGGAAGTCCTGTTAACTTTAGTGGTGTTCAGTACAATTTCATCGAATATGGTGTAGATCGTGAAACACATCGTATTAACTACGACGACGTATTAGAAAAAGCTCGTACGCACAAACCAAAATTAATTGTGGCTGGTGCAAGCGCATATCCACGCGCAATTGACTTCAAGCGTTTCCGTGAAATCGCTGATGAAGTAGGCGCTTATCTAATGGTAGACATGGCTCACATTGCTGGTCTAGTAGCTGCAGGACTTCATCAAAATCCTGTGCCACATGCTCATTTCGTTACAACTACAACGCATAAAACACTACGCGGACCACGCGGCGGTATGATTTTATGTAAAGAAGAATTTGCGAAAAAGATTGATAAGTCAATCTTCCCTGGTATTCAAGGTGGTCCATTGATGCACGTTATCGCTGCAAAAGCAGTAGCATTTGGTGAAGCATTACAAGATGAGTTTAAGCACTATGCTCAAAATATCATCGACAATGCTAATCGTTTAGCAGAAGGATTAAAGAAAGAAGGATTTGCTCTTGTATCTGAAGGAACAGACAATCACCTTGTGTTAATCGACGTAAGCTCAATGAATTTGACAGGTAAAGTGGCTGAAAAAGCGCTTGATGATGTAGGTATTACAACAAACAAAAATACAATTCCTTATGATGAGCAAAGCCCATTTGTAACAAGTGGTATCCGTATTGGTACAGCTGCGGTTACAACTCGCGGATTTGGCTTAGAAGAGATGGATGAAATTGCTTCTATCATCGGATTAACGCTTAAAAATATTGAAGATGAAAAAAAGCTAGCTGAAGCTAAAACGCGCGTTGAAGCTTTAACAAGCAAGTTTGAAATGTATAAATCACTTTAAGAGAGACAGGCCTTTGTGCCTGTTTTTTTTATGGAGAAAGTGGTAGCAATTCAATCATTTTTTGAATAATGCTTGAACTCAAAAACTTTTTTCTGTAAAATGAATGCAATGTATAAATTTAATTAGCAAGAGATATGTTTTTACTAGTACGTACCATTCAATTCGTTGAATGGTATTTTAATGTGTACATCTTTATATATAAGGAGAGATATCAATGGGCAAAGTATACGTATTTGATCACCCGCTTATTCAACACAAATTAACTTACATACGCGATGTAAAAACGGGAACGAAAGAGTTTCGTGAATTAGTTGATGAAGTGGCAAGCTTAATGGCTTTTGAAGCGACACGTGATTTACCGCTAGAAGATGTTGAAATTGAAACACCGGTTTGCAAGACAAAGTCAAAAGTTATTGCAGGGAAAAAGCTTGGTATCGTTCCAATTCTTCGTGCTGGTATCGGCATGGTAGATGGATTTTTAAAACTAATGCCAGCTGCTAAAGTTGGACACGTTGGCTTATATCGTGATCCAGAAACATTACAGCCTGTTGAATATTATGTAAAGCTACCTAATGATGTAGAAGAGCGTGACTTTATTGTAGTAGATCCTATGCTTGCAACAGGAGGGTCAGCTGTAGAAGCAATCAACTCTCTGAAAAAAAGAGGCGCTAAAAACATTAAATTTATGTGTTTAATTGCTGCTCCTGAAGGCGTGGAAATTGTAAAAGAAGCACACCCTGACGTAGATATTTACATTGCAGCATTAGATGAAAAATTAAATGACCATGGATATATTGTTCCAGGTTTAGGTGATGCAGGGGATCGTTTATTCGGTACAAAATAATTTGTAGATTTGGGTGATGAACATGAAGCAGCCAATTAAAGTAATGACGATATTCGGGACAAGACCAGAAGCAATTAAAATGGCTCCTCTAGTATTAGAGCTTAAAAAGCGACCAGAAGAGTTCGAAGCAATTGTTACAGTAACGGCTCAGCACCGTGAAATGTTAGACCAAGTATTGAGCATCTTTGACATTCAGCCTGACTATGACCTGAACATTATGAAGGATCGCCAAACCCTTATGGACGTAACGACCAGAGGATTAGAAGGCTTGGACGACGTAATGAAAAAAGTAAAGCCGGACATCGTACTTGTACACGGTGATACAACTACGACGTTTATTGCTGGGCTAGCAGCTTTTTATAATCAAATTCAGGTCGGGCATGTTGAAGCAGGTTTGCGCACATGGAATAAATATTCTCCATATCCGGAAGAAATGAACCGTCAGCTTACAGGTGTTCTCGCGGATTTGCACTTTGCTCCAACAGATAAGTCTGCAGCTAATTTGCAAGCGGAAAACAAAAAAGAAGAGCGAATCTTTGTCACTGGAAACACAGCTATCGATGCGTTGAAAACAACAGTAAAAGAGACATATGAGCATGAAGTGTTAACGAATTTGGGAGATGATCGTCTTATTTTGTTAACGGCACATCGCCGCGAAAATTTAGGCGAACCAATGAAAAATATGTTCCGTGCTGTTAAACGTATTGTGGATGAACATGAAGATGTGCAAGTTGTGTATCCTGTTCATTTGAATCCAGTAGTTAGAGAAACAGCAAATGACATCTTAGGAAATGACCCGCGCATTCATTTAATTGAACCGTTAGATGTAATTGACTTCCATAACTTCGCTGAGCGCGCTCATATTATTTTGACAGATTCGGGCGGTGTTCAAGAAGAAGCGCCTTCATTAGGTGTACCTGTATTGGTACTTCGCGATACAACAGAGCGACCGGAAGGAATTGAAGCAGGAACGCTCAAACTAGCAGGCACGGAAGAAGAAACAATTTATACGCTAGCAAAAGAGCTGTTAATAGATGAAGACGTATATAAGCAAATGTCACAAGCATCAAATCCTTACGGAGACGGTTTAGCTTCTAAACGCATTTGTGATGCTATTAGCTACTATTTCAACCGCCGTGAAAACAGACCGGAAGCTTTTAGTCCGCTTTCGTAAGATTTCTAAACACCTTTCACATGAAAAGTGTCTCTTTGAGACACGATAGTGTGAGAGGTGTTTTTTTATGTGGATTAAATGGTTAATGATTAGCTTTATATTAGGGAGCGGGGGAGGGCAAATGTCGCTCAATCCGACATTTCCTTCTATAAAACAAGAAATGAATCATCAGGAAAAATCAATAATTGTCATGGTTGAAAAAGAAAAATTCGCGGAATTTAAAAGTCAGCTACAAAAAAATTATCCTAATATAAAGATTAAGAGCGAATTTCACACGGTATTTACAGGACTTTCATTAAACGGCTCCATCTCGGATTTGGAAAAACTATCTCATAATCCTTCTATTATTGGTTCACATTCTATTAAAAACTACCAGGTTGCAGAAGAAAATAGTGTAACCTTCATTGGCTCAGAACAGGTAAGAGGCTTATTTGATACTCATAATCAGCGCTTAACAGGAAAAGGAATCAAAGTAGGCGTCATCGATACGGGTGTTGATTATTCTCATCCCGATTTAAAACAAACCTACAGGGGAGGGTATGATGTAATAGATAAAGATTATGAACCGATGGAAACCACTCGGGAGCAAGGAGAGCCTACTCTGCATGGCACTCATGTAGCGGGTATTATTGCAGCAAATGGAAATATTAAAGGTGTAGCACCTCAAGCGGAAATCTACGCATACCGAGCTCTTGGACCTGGAGGAGCTGGAACGTCTGAAAGTGTTATTCTAGCTATCGAAAAAGCAATTCAAGATGATGTAGATATTATTAATTTATCATTAGGAAATGATGTGAATGGCCCTGATTTACCAACAAGCTTAGCGTTAGATCGAGCTGTTGAAAAAGGAATTGTAACGGTTACATCCAGCGGCAATTCAGGTCCAGGCTTATGGACCGTGGGCTCTCCAGGTACAGCGGGAAAAGCTATTTCGGTTGGCGCTTCTGTTTCCCCGACAACAGTTCAATTTCTAACAATCGGATTTAATAAAGACAAAATTATGATGGCGCCAGTAGAAGGGTCGCACCCGTGGACATTTAATCAAACGCTGCGTGTAATAAATGAACAATACTCCAAAGAGCAAAAGCATGCGTTGGGTAACGTCATTTTGCTAAAAGCAGAAGGAAATGCCGTTGAAAAAAAGATTAAACAAGCTGAACAGGCAGGTGCAAAAGCCGTTATTTTATATAGTCCGACTGAAAAAAGCATAATCGGTAAACTAAAAGAGTCAGTAAATATTCCAGTGATATGGGTAAGTAAAAAAAACGGTGATACAATTAATCAACACATTCAGTCTCAACAGCCATATTTACGCACTGGCAAGCAAGTAGTGCAAGACTTGCTTACATCTTTCAGTTCAAGAGGGCCTGTAACGACTACTTGGGGAATCAAGCCGGACGTCGTCGCACCTGGTTACTTCATTAATAGTACAGTTCCCGGCGGATATGAACGCATGCATGGCACAAGTATGGCTGCGCCCCATGTAGCTGGAGCGTGCGCTCTTATTTTACAAGCTCACCCTAACTGGTCTCCTGAACAAGTCAAAGCTTCATTGATGAACACCAGTAAAGTAATGCAGCAGCTAAACGGTCAAACGTATCGCGTATATGAACAAGGAGCGGGAAGAATTCAAATAGCAAAAGCTGTCACAGCAGACTCTTTATTTTACCCATCTTCTTTATCTTTTGGTATTTTTACGCGTCCATCAAAGAAAGTTTTATCTTTTAAAATTGATAACCAGTCTGATAAAGCAAAAACGTACCGTTTAAACGTTCCGAAAAGGGATGAAGGAGTAAACTGGGATGTTCCATTACCCGTCACGGTGCTACCCCATCAGACAAAAGAGATAGCTGTCACTTTATCGGTGCAGCCCCGTTTTAAAAATAAAGGTATATATGACGGATATTTGGAAATAAATGATTCACGTGAAACATTTTTGCTTCCTTATATGTACATGATTAGCATTCCAGATTATCCTCGTGTCATGGGATTGCAAGTAGCAGCAGAAAAAGAGAAAAATACGTATAGCTATGAACTGTTTTTGCCTGAAGGAGCAGATCAGTTAGGCGTCGCTCTTTTTGATAAGCAGTCTTTGCAGTTTGTATCGTATTTAGATGTTGACGTGGATGTAGAAAGAGGCGTGAGAAAACGAAAAATAACGATTGATGAATCGCTTGTACCGGGAGTGTACCAAATATTTGCATTTGTGAAAAAGCATAGACAAGAGCAGGTTGTACACAGTACAATAACGATTAAATGAACCTCTTTAAATGTTTTCATTTGAAGAGGTTTTATGTGTGGCAGAAATGTGAACAATAAGAAGAGATTGTGAAGTTTTTAGCTTAAACACATTGACATTAAATATACGCTATTGTATGCTTACAGGGAATATAAATGATAAGGTTTTCAACCTGTGAAAACCGTTGATATTTCTGCGTATTTTATTAGCTGTTTTTACCTTTTTTAGCAATTTTTTTTGCCTTTCTATCATATATTGAGCTATGAAAACGATAGAGAATTCGGAAAAAAGAAAATTTTGCAAAAGGGGTATGAGCTTATGAAAGATCGCAACCGTCATCCTTTGCAAGCGATGGCATTAGTGTCAATCATTCTATCACAGTTAGCAGGTTCAGTCTTAATTGGCTTATTCTCTGGAAGATGGGCTGATCAATGGCTTGACACCGAACCACTATTTTTGATTTTAGGCCTTCTTTCAGGGCTAGCAGCAGGTGTTTTTATGATGCTGCGGACAGTCCACCATTTTTTTTCAGGAGATTAATAATTCATGCAGGATTTGCAGCACGTTTTTCCAAGACTTCGTTCATACATATTGTATTTGTTAGCATTATACGTTCTCGGCTGGGGATTTACAAGTTATAAGGCTGTTTTTGCAGGTTTAATTTTAGGAACCGCCCTGAGTTTGTATAATTTGTGGAACTTAGTAAGAAAGTTTGAGCAGTTTGGACAGGCGTTGGATGAGGGGAAAAAGCCCCGTTCAATTGGGACTGTTGTAAGATTTGCAACAGCTGCTCTCGCAGTTGTGATTACCATCTCTTATCCAAAAACCTTTCATATTATTAGTGTAGTTGTGGGATTAATGACGTATTATGTTGTCATTATCATAGATTTAGTTGTTCAAAATATGCGTAGAAGATAGAAAGAGAGGTGAACACAGTTGGGTCATGAATCACCAACTATAGAGTTTCTAGGCCTTACTTTTAGTCAAAGTAACTTGCTTATGGTTACCGTAGCTTCTGTTATTGTATTCTTAATTGCAGTTTTATGTACTCGTACTCTTGCTATGAAGCCAAGCGGTGCACAAAACTTTATTGAATGGGTCTTAGATTTTGTTAAAGGGCTCGTTAATAGCAATATGGATTGGAAAACAGGTGGCCGCTTTTTGACGCTAGGTGTAACTTTACTTATGTACATTTTTGTGTCAAATATGTTGGGTCTTCCATTTGCCATCGTGATTGACCATAACTTATGGTGGAAATCGCCAACCGCTGATCCAGCAATTACGCTGACGTTAGCCGTTATGGTAGTTGTACTATCACATTATTATGGTATTAAAATGCGAGGTTTCTCTGCATACACGAAAGATTACTTCAAGCCAATGGCATTTTTATTCCCGCTTAAGATTATCGAGGAGTTTGCCAATACGTTAACGCTTGGCCTTCGTCTTTACGGTAATATTTATGCTGGGGAAATTTTGTTAAGCTTGCTAGCTGGTTTAGCAACAACAGGCTTCCTAGGTACAATTGGAGCTGCTATCCCAATGCTTTTATGGCAAGGATTCAGTATTTTTGTAGGCGCAATTCAGGCCTTCATTTTCACAATGTTAACGATGGTTTATTTATCTCACAAAGTGAGTAGCGACCATTAATTTATAAAGCTTTGTTCAAGTAATACCCAATTTGGACAAAACAAAACTTAGTTAAACAAAATCATATATATTAAGGGAGGACTTTATAAAATGGGTTTAATAGCATCTGCAATTGCGATTGGTTTAGCGGCACTAGGTGCTGGTATTGGTAACGGTCTTATCGTTTCTAAGACGATTGAAGGCACAGCTCGCCAACCAGAAGCACGTGGTACATTAACTTCAATGATGTTCGTTGGGGTTGCCTTAGTTGAGGCGCTTCCAATTATCGCCGTAGTTATTGCATTCATGGTACAAGGTAAATAATAATGTGTTACATGTGGCGAAGATCATTCAAAAGAACCTTCGCCATTACTTTATGTCTTTAAGAAGTAAATTATATATGTGGAGTCTCTGAAGGGAGTGAACATGGCCGTGTCGAACATGTTTGTGTTAGGAGCAGCAGGCATTAATGGTGGAGATATTCTTTTCCAATTAGTGATGTTCCTTATCCTACTTGCGTTACTTCAAAAATTCGCGTTTGGTCCTGTAATGGGAATCATGAAAAAACGTGAAGAGCATATTGCCGGTGAGATTGATGAAGCAGAAAAGCAAAATGAGGAAGCGAAGAAGCTTGTTGAAGAGCAGCGTGAAATCTTAAAGCAATCTCGTCAAGAAGTGCAAGTAATGATGGAAAACGCTAGAAAGTCTGCAGAAGATAAAAAAGAAGAAATCATTGCGGCAGCACGCGAAGAGTCTGAGCGTCTAAAAGCTGCAGCAAAACAAGAAATCGAACAGCAAAAAGATCAAGCAGTTGCTGCTTTACGTGAGCAAGTTGCTTCATTATCTGTTTTAATTGCGTCGAAAGTTATTGAAAAAGAACTTTCTGAACAAGATCAAGAGAAGTTAATTCATGAATATATCCAAGAAGTAGGGGATGTACGATGAGTCAACCAGCTGTAGCCAAGCGCTATGCACTAGCTCTTTTTCAATTAGCAACAGAAAAACAGATGATCGATGAAATGCAAGACCAGCTACAAATCGTTGAAGAGGTGTTTGCTAAAACACCTGAATTAATGGATGTATTAACTCATCCAAAAATTACAATTGAGCGAAAAAAACAGTTTGTAAGTGAGGCATTTGCTGAACTTTCACCAACTGTTCAACATACGGTTCTTCTATTATTAGAGCGTCACCGCATTCAAATTGTTAGCCAAATGGTACAAGAGTATCGTTTCCTAGCGAACGAAGTACGTGGCGTGGCAGATGCAACTGTTTATTCTGTCAAACCTTTAAGCGCAGATGAGAAAAGAGCAATCTCGCAATCATTTGCTTCAAAAGTTGGAAAACATACGTTAAATATTTCAAATGTAGTAGATAAAAGCCTAATCGGCGGCGTGAAGCTTCGCATTGGTAATCGTATCTATGATGGCAGCATTAGCAGCAAATTAGAAACGATCCACCGAGGACTTCTTGCACACAGATCGTAGATAGGGGTGAAATTCATGAGCATCAAAGCTGAAGAAATTAGTGCGCTGATCAAGCAGCAAATTGAAAACTATCAGTCTGAGATTAAAGTGAGTGATGTAGGTACTGTTATCCAAGTTGGGGATGGTATCGCACGTGCTCATGGCCTCGACAATGTCATGGCTGGAGAACTGGTTGAATTTTCAAATGGTGTCATGGGAATGGCACAAAACTTAGAAGAAAACAATGTAGGTATCATTATTTTAGGACCATATACGGAAATTCGTGAAGGTGACGAAGTTCGCCGTACAGGACGCATCATGGAAGTTCCAGTAGGGGAGCAGTTAATCGGTCGTGTTGTTAACTCATTAGGTCAGCCAGTAGACGGCTTAGGCCCAGTAGAAACAACAAAAACACGTCCAATTGAAGGTGCTGCACCTGGCGTTATGGATCGTAAATCAGTACATGAGCCGCTTCAAACAGGTATCAAGGCGATTGACGCACTTGTGCCAATCGGTCGTGGACAGCGTGAGTTAATTATCGGTGACCGTCAAACGGGTAAAACATCGGTAGCAATCGATACAATCTTAAACCAAAAAGATCAAGATATGGTATGTATCTATGTAGCGATTGGCCAAAAAGAATCAACAGTTCGTAACGTAGTAGAGACATTACGTAAACACGGTGCTCTAGATTACACAATCGTTGTAACAGCATCAGCTTCACAACCAGCTCCGCTATTATTCTTAGCACCATACGCTGGAGTAACAATGGGTGAAGAGTTTATGTATAACGGTAAGCACGTACTCGTTATTTACGATGATTTAACAAAACAAGCATCAGCTTATCGTGAACTTTCATTACTATTACGCCGTCCTCCAGGTCGTGAAGCGTATCCAGGGGATGTATTCTATCTGCACTCTCGTTTATTAGAGCGTGCGGCAAAGTTATCGGACGCAAAAGGTGGAGGTTCATTAACAGCTCTTCCATTTATTGAAACGCAAGCAGGAGACGTATCTGCTTATATCCCAACGAACGTAATTTCGATTACAGACGGACAAATTTTCTTACAGTCAGATCTATTCTTCTCAGGCGTACGTCCTGCGATTAATGCTGGTCTTTCTGTATCACGTGTAGGGGGATCTGCACAAATTAAAGCGATGAAAAAGGTAGCAGGTACACTGCGTCTAGACCTTGCATCTTATCGTGAGCTTGAATCGTTTGCTCAGTTCGGTTCTGATCTTGACCAAGCAACTCAAGCAAAATTAAATCGAGGAGCGCGTACAGTTGAAATCTTAAAACAAGGTTTACACAAACCGCTTCGTGTAGAAAAACAAGTAGCTGTGCTTTACGCATTAACAAAAGGCTTCTTAGATGATGTTCCAGTATCAGATATTACACGCTTTGAAGACGAGTACTTAACATGGTTAGAATCAAACCGTAAAGAAGTACTTGAATCAATCCGTACAACTGGCGGCCTTCCTGAAGCTGGCGTATTCGAATCAGCACTTGAAGAATTCAAGAAAACATTTATTGCATCTGAATAATATATTGTCAGCATGGTATGTTAAGACAATCTTTCAATAAGGTGAAGGTGAACATTTGTTCACCTTTCATACCACGTGATCTTCTAAAACAAGGTGGTGAAACCTTTGGCATCATTACGTGATATACAAACTCGAATCACATCGACGAAAAAAACGAGCCAGATTACGAAAGCAATGGAAATGGTTTCAGCTGCAAAGCTGAATAGAGCGGAACAAAATGCAAAATCGTTTGTTCCATATATGGAAAAAATTCAAGAGGTAGTCTCAAGCGTAGCCCTAGGCAGCAGAGGCGCTTCACATCCAATGTTAACTGCGCGCAGCGTGAAGAAGACTGGTTATATCGTAATCACTTCAGATCGCGGTCTAGCAGGAGCATATAACAGTAATATTTTGCGAAAAGTATCTCAAGCTATTGAAGAACGCCATCAATCACCTGATGAATACGGTGTGATTGCAATTGGACGAGTAGGGAGAGATTTCTTCGTAAAACGCGGTATTCCGGTTTTGCTTGAAATCACAGGCTTAGCAGATCAGCCAGCTTTTGCTGACATTCAAGGGATTGCTTCACAAACAGTTCAAATGTTTGCAGACGGTACGTTTGATGAACTTTACTTATACTACAATCACTTTATCAATACGATTTCACAAGAAGTGACGGAGAAGAAGCTATTGCCTCTAACAGATCTTCAACCTTCTGGTAAACTTGTTGGTTATGAATTTGAACCATCACAAGAGGAGATTTTAGAAGTATTACTTCCTCAGTACGCAGAGAGTTTAATTTACGGCGGCCTACTTGATGGAAAAGCAAGTGAGCATGCTGCTCGTATGACAGCGATGAAAAGTGCAACAGACAACGCAAAAGATCTTATCAATAATCTTACATTGTCATATAACCGTGCACGTCAAGCGGCAATTACCCAGGAAATTACGGAAATTGTTGGCGGAGCGGCAGCGTTAGAATAGAAAGTTTAATGGAAAAGCAAGTTAGGAGGGAACACGATGGCAAAAGGACGCGTTACTCAAATCATGGGTCCAGTTGTAGACGTAAAGTTTGACAACGGACACCTTCCGGCAATTTATAACGCCCTTAAAATTTCACATAAACCGAGCAGTGCAAGTGAAGTTGCAATCGAATTAACATTAGAAGTTGCGATTCACTTAGGTGATAACACAGTTCGTACAGTAGCAATGTCATCCACTGACGGCTTAGTTCGTGGATTAGAAGTAGAAGATACAGGTGCAGCAATCTCAGTACCAGTTGGTGACGTTACGTTAGGTCGTGTATTTAACGTATTAGGTGAAAAAATTGACTTAGACGCCCCAATCGATGCAGGTGCACGTCGTGATCCAATCCACCGTCAAGCACCAAAGTTTGAAAATCTATCTACACAAGCTGAAATTCTTGAAACAGGTATTAAAGTAGTAGACTTATTAGCTCCTTACATTAAAGGTGGAAAAATCGGTCTATTCGGTGGTGCCGGTGTAGGTAAAACAGTATTAATTCAAGAGTTAATCAATAACATTGCTCAAGAGCACGGCGGTATTTCGGTATTCGCTGGTGTAGGTGAGCGTACGCGTGAAGGTAATGACTTATACCATGAAATGACAGATTCTGGCGTTATTAAGAAGACGGCTATGGTATTTGGACAAATGAATGAGCCGCCTGGTGCACGTCAGCGTGTTGCATTAACAGGATTAACAATGGCAGAATACTTCCGTGACGAACAAGGTCAAGACGTATTATTCTTTATCGATAATATTTTCCGTTTCACACAAGCGGGTTCAGAAGTATCAGCATTACTTGGCCGTATGCCATCAGCAGTAGGTTATCAGCCAACATTAGCGACAGAAATGGGTCAGCTTCAAGAGCGTATCACATCGACAAGCGTAGGTTCTGTAACATCGATTCAAGCGATTTACGTACCAGCCGATGACTATACGGATCCAGCTCCAGCGACAACATTTGCTCACTTAGATGCAACAACAAACTTAGAGCGTAAATTATCAGAGATGGGTATTTACCCGGCGGTAGATCCATTAGCATCTACATCTCGCGCTTTATCTCCTGAAATTGTTGGAGAAGAGCACTATGCAATTGCGCGTCAAGTTCAACAAACGTTACAGCGTTATAAAGAGTTACAAGATATCATTGCAATCCTAGGTATGGATGAGTTATCTGATGAAGATAAACTTGTTGTACAACGTGCTCGTCGCGTTCAATTCTTCTTGTCTCAAAACTTCCACGTAGCAGAGCAATTTACAGGTCAAAAAGGTTCTTATGTTCCTGTAAAAGAAACTGTTAAAGGATTTAAAGAGATCTTAGAAGGTAAATACGATCATTTACCTGAAGATGCGTTCCGTTTAGTTGGTCGCATTGAAGAAGTTATTGAAAATGCGAAACGTATGGGAGTAGAAGTTTAATTTAAGGGACATAGGAGGTTTTTTAAATGAAGACAATCCATGTCAGTGTAGTGACTCCTGATGGCCCAGTTTACGAATCAGAAGTGGAAATGGTAAGTACCCGAGCACAGAGCGGTGAGCTTGGTATTTTACATGGCCATATTCCGATGGTTGCTCCTTTACAAATTGGAGCCGTCCGCTTGAAGAAAGCAAGCAGTACAGAACTTGTGGCTGTTAGCGGAGGATTTCTTGAAGTAAGACCTGACAAAGTAACAATTCTTGCACAGGCTGCTGAAACAGCTAAGGAGATTGACGTAGCTCGTGCAGAAGAAGCGAAAAAACGCGCTGAAATGCGCCTTGATAGCAAACAAGACGATGTTGATGTTAAGCGTGCTGAAATTGCCTTAAAACGGGCAGTCAATCGTTTAGATATTAGTCAACGTAAGTTCTAAAAAAAGCCCTCTCAAACGAATGAGAGGGCTTTTTTGCTCTATTATATAAAAGAGGAAGAGCAAATAGCATTCGTCTATAATTATATATTCCATTTAACTAAGCGCCTCCGTCTTCTTTGTTTTTCTTAATAATGGAAAAGGATCTTAAAATAGGGAATAAAATAAATGTTTTTCGTGTTACCGTTTACGAATTTGCATAAGTGTGCTTTAATATGAAAAGAAGAGACGATGATCGTCTCTTCTTTTCATATGGTGTTTAAAAGGAGTGCTTTTATTGTTTGGAGGAATTGAGCAGCAAACGTTACTAACCATGATTTCACATTTGATTTTTATTGTGATTACTTGGTATGCTTTGCAAGGCTTTCAAATTGAAAAGCTGATGAAACCTAATCATGTGTTTCAAGCAAAATTAATGCTTATTTTATTGACCATTACGATTTCATCAACAGTAAGTAATTTCTTTTTGGATTATTTATTTTGGTCACAGCGCATTCCCTCATTTTTTCAATGATTGGCAAGCTATGAGTCTATGATAAAATAGATGTTCATTCATTGAAGATATACGAATTTATACGCTAATGTATGTCGCTATGTCTAAATATGACGACCCTTTTCATGTATGCATCATCGCCTTCTGGAAAGACTGATGAGTACGGAGAGGGAGTGGCGAAATGTTTAAAAAAATTAGTGTCTTTTTGGCTATTTTCATTACTGGCTTATTCGTATATCATGGAAGTTATGTGAGCAATGCCCAAAACAATGAAACTACTATTGAGAAGATTGTTCACACCTTAAATAAGCAGCATGTTTCGTTAACTGAAGTATCGTTGTATGCAAGAGAAGAAGTAAAAGCTGTTACTGACCAAAAAACCTTTTATTTGCAAGCTAAAAGTATTAAAAGTAATTTTAGAGGTTTTAAATGGGAAGTGAAGAGGGAAAGAGACCTATGGAAAGCAATAGGTACACGCAAAAGTGAAGATGTGAACGAAGTCATTCTGTTAACTTATGCGATCGATGAACACAGCAATGCGTACATATCGTATCATGTAACGGGACAAGGTTTAAAAGAAAAAAATATGACCCATTTTCAAAATGTATTTCAGACAAATTATGAAAAAATTTTCCTATCAGAACCCATAATTTTCTCTTGTGCAACAGGGGAAATCAATGATAAGATGGAAAGTGTTTTGTCTGTTGAAATTCAAGACCTATTACGAGCTTTCAATGCTAAACCAGTGGAATCTCTAGTGGAAGAGTCATTTACCTCTGTTTCAGCATATACTGGACTGTGGAAAGAAGCTCTTCAAACGAAAAAGCAGGAAATGAACTTACAAATTGCATTACGCAAGACAAGAATGGGCGGTCAAACAACCATAGTTGTTGGCACACCTATCATTACGTCTGAATATTAATATAGAGAAAATGGACGCGGAGGGGAATACCTTGGAAAAAATCATCGTCCGCGGTGGAAATAGATTAAGCGGTACAGTTAAAGTTGAAGGAGCAAAAAACGCCGTTTTACCTATTATCACTGCAACCTTATTAGCTAGTGAAGGAAAAACAATTCTAAATGATGTACCAGCTCTCTCCGATGTATTTACGATTGGCGAAGTTTTAAGACATCTGAATGCAGAAGTAGATTTTGAAACAAATCGTGTAGTTGTAGATGCATCAAGAGAGTTAAAAACAGATGCACCTTTTGAATATGTAAGAAAAATGCGCGCTTCAGTACTTGTAATGGGTCCTTTATTAGCGCGTATGGGTGAGGCTCGTGTAGCTTTACCTGGTGGATGTGCGATTGGATCAAGACCAATTGATCAGCATCTTAAAGGCTTTGAAGCAATGGGTGCTAAGGTTCAAGTAGGAAATGGTTTTATTGATGCAAAAGTTGAAGGACGACTAAAAGGTGCTAAAATTTATTTAGACTTCCCAAGTGTAGGTGCCACAGAAAATATTATGATGGCAGCAGCATTAGCGGAAGGCACTACAATTATGGAAAACGTAGCAAAGGAACCTGAGATTGTCGACTTAGCAAACTTCTTAAACGCAATGGGCGCTAAAGTTCGCGGTGCAGGAACTGGTACGATCCGTATTGAAGGTGTTAATAAATTATATGGTGCAGAACATGCAATTATTCCAGATCGCATCGAAGCTGGAACATTCATGGTAGCAGCAGCTATTACAGGTGGAAACGTACTTGTACGCGGTGCAGTAGCAGAGCACATCAGTTCACTTGTTGCTAAAATGGAAGAAATGGGTGTTGAAATTACTGAAGAAGGCGACGGCTTACGTGTTGTAGGACCTGAAAAGCTAAAATCAGTAGATATTAAAACAATGCCTCATCCAGGGTTCCCTACGGATATGCAATCTCAAATGATGGCATTATTATTAGCAGCAGAAGGCACAAGTATGATTACAGAAACAGTTTTTGAAAACCGCTTTATGCACGTAGAAGAGTTTCGCCGCATGAACGCTGATATTAAAATTGAAGGACGCTCTGTTATTATTAACGGACCTTCTCAACTACAAGGCGCTGAAGTAGCAGCAACAGATCTTCGTGCAGCAGCAGCGTTAACATTAGCAGGACTTGTAGCAGACGGCTATACGCGTGTAACGGAATTAAAACACCTTGATCGTGGTTATGTGAATTTCCACAATAAATTAGCCGCTTTAGGCGCTGATATTGAACGTGTAAATGACGAAACAAAGCAAGTAGAACAAACTCAACAGGCTTCAGACGTCAAGTAAATATGTCATAAAAAAGCATCTCGTAGCGAGATGCTTTTTTTGTCGTTGGACGACCCTTATGGCCGGTTTGCTGTCATAAAAGGTTGTCCAGCTCCATACATATGGAATATAGGGATATAGGTTTTCCTTGTCAAAATAATAGATATGGAGGCTAGGCGTTCATGAAACAAGCAAAGCCAATCGTCGTACTAGGAGTCATCTTTTTTTTCGTTGTGTTACTCATCCCAACCCTTCTCGTTGTTCCTTTTACTGAAAAGACAGATGGAAAGCTACATGAAAATGTCAAACAGACCCCAAAAAACGAAAAACTACAAAAAGTGACAGCATCTCCTCTTGACGTCAGTGTTTATCGTACGGAAACGAAAAAAGTAGAAAAACTGCCGCTCGAAGACTATCTTGTAGGGGTAGTAGCAGCTGAAATGCCCGCTACTTTTGAACTTGAAGCACTTAAGGCTCAAAGTTTGGCAGCCAGAACCTATATTGTGCAAACTATGATGAATGGAAATAGTCATCTTCCCCAAGGAGCGGATGTGACTGATACCGTAGAGTACCAAGTCTATTTAAATAAAGATGAGCTAAGAAGCAGATGGAACAAAGACTATGATTGGAAAATCAAAAAAATTCAAGAAGCAGTGAAGGACACCCAAGGTCAAATTCTTACGTATAAAAATAAGCCAATTAATGCTACGTTCTTTTCTACCAGCAATGGTTACACTGAAAATTCAGAAGCGTATTGGAAGAATTCCATTCCTTATCTAAAAAGTGTAGCTAGTCCATGGGATAAAAAGTCTCCTGAATTTACAAACCAGAAAGTAATGTCTGTCGCTAGCTTTGAACAGAGGCTTGGAGTGAAATTAACAAACAGTGGATCAGTAGGTGAAATTGTCTCTAGAACGCCGGGGCAGCGCGTAGATTACGTAAAGATAAACGGTAAAGAACTGTCGGGAAAAGATGTTCGGGAAAAACTGGGTTTATCGTCAGCTGACTTTCATTGGACAAAAAAAGGTAATGAAATTGTCATCAACACAAAAGGATATGGACATGGTATTGGGATGAGTCAGTACGGAGCAAATGGTATGGCACTAGAAGGAAAAACGTATAAAGATATTGTTACTCATTATTATACAGGTGTTGCGATTACCCCTAACGATCAGTTTGTTGCACAATTAACAGCTAAACGCTAATTCAAAGACCCTTATAGCAGGGTCTTTTTTTATGTTTTTCACTTTTTTTAAATAAAATGTATATTTTAGATTCATCTGTTGAAAAATAATCGAAAAAAATTTTTTATCGCTGTGTATATATTCATTCAATTGTGTTCAGACTGATTGCTGAGGTGATGATATATGAGAGAGGAAGAAAAGAAACGTACTTCTCCAAAATCGAAAGTTCAAAAATTAGTTAGAAAGCGTTGGGTGTTCCCGGCTATCTATTTAGCGAGTGCAGCAATTATTCTTACAGCAGTCCTTTGGTTTCAAGCTAATGGAAATGATATTAGCAAAGAAGACAAAAGCGGCTATAGCCAAGACGGTACGGCTTATCGAGACGACGCTGTAGAGGTAAATGCTTCGCTTGAAAATTTAAAAATGCCAGTTGCTAGTGAAGCATCAGCTATCGTGAAAAAGCCTTTCTACGACGATCAAGCATCTGAAAAACAACAAGAAGAAGCACTAGTTTTCTACAACAATACGTATCATCCAAACACAGGTGTTGACTTAGCTGTTAAGGGAGATAAATCATTTGATGTTGTAGCAGCAGCTAGCGGTACAGTAACAAAAGCAACAAAAGATCCTTTACTAGGTTATGTAGTAGAAATTGATCACAAAGATGGTTTAGTAACACAGTATCAATCTCTTGAGAAAGCTGATGTAGAAGTAGGAGATATTGTTAAACAAGGCCAAACGATCGCAAAAGCTGGAAAAAGCTTATATAATCAAGAAGCAAAAACACATGTGCACTTTGAAGTTCGTAAAGATGGTGTAGCAATTAATCCAAGCAGTTATTTTGGAAAATCTGTTAGTTCTATCAAAGAAGTCAAAGCAGCTGAAGTGACAGAACCAAAAGACGATTCTTCTTCTGAAGAATCAAAGGATAGCGAAAAATCATCTGATGAAAAGACTAAAGAAGATAAAGATTCAAAACAACCTTCAACAGATACGTCTAAACCAAATGCATAAGGCAAGGCTATAAATACGAAAAGAAGCTGGATAAAACCAAGCTTCTTTTTTTATGAATTTTTCTAAAATGAGATGCATTATGTTAAAAAAGTAAATAAAAAACACTAAAATTTCAAAAAAATATAAGAAATCACTTGTCCTTACTGACTTTTCTAGCATATATCTGCACACAAGCTAATAAACTGTTACAAACCTATAAAGAGAATGTTAGAAAAGGGATAATATATACATTCCCTTGGATACTTCTCATATCCAATTTGGGGAGGGCGAGTAGTGTGCACGATTACATCAAAGAGAGAACCATCAAGATTGGAAAGTATATTGTAGAAACAAAGAAAACAGTTCGTGTAATTGCGAAAGAATTTGGCGTTTCGAAAAGTACTGTCCATAAAGATTTAACAGAGCGTCTACCAGAAATAAATCCTGAGTTAGCAAATGAAGTAAAAGAAATTCTTGATTACCATAAATCTATTCGGCATTTGCGTGGAGGAGAAGCAACAAAATTAAAGTACAAAAAGGAAGAAGAAACTGTAAAGTAAAAAAATGCCCAATATTGCCTTTTTTATAGAGGTAGTATAGGGCATTTTGTTTTTTTTTGGATAAAATAGGTATATAATAAATATTTTTGCTAATAACAACATACATATACAAATTGTGATAAAATAGTAAATTAGGAAAAAAGAATGGTTATCATGCAAAGATATGTAAATAGAAGGAGGATTTAAGGTATGTTAGCAAAAGACATTGGTATCGATTTAGGTACAGCTAACGTCTTAATTCACGTTAAAGGCAAAGGAATTGTGTTAAATGAACCGTCTGTTGTGGCGATTGATAAAAATACAAATAGAGTGCTAGCAGTAGGAGAAGAAGCGAGGCGTATGGTAGGAAGAACGCCCAGTAATATTATTGCCATTCGTCCCTTAAAAGATGGTGTTATCGCTGACTTCGAAATTACAGAGTCTATGCTCAAACACTTTATTAACAAATTAAATGTAAAAGGTTTTTTATCCAAGCCTCGCATTTTAATTTGTTGTCCAACGAATATTACCTCTGTTGAACAAAAAGCAATTCGCGAAGCCGCTGAAAAGAGCGGTGGAAAAACCATTTATTTGGAAGAAGAACCAAAAGTCGCGGCTATTGGCGCTGGAATGGATATCTTTCAGCCGAGCGGAAACATGGTCGTAGATATTGGTGGAGGTACAACTGATGTGGCTGTCCTTTCAATGGGCGATATCGTAACAGCAGCTTCTATTAAGATGGCTGGTGATCATTTTGATGCCGAAATTTTGCAGTACATTAAGCAAAAATACAAGCTCTTAATTGGAGAGCGTACAGCAGAAGAAATTAAAGTGAAAATTGGTACGGTGTTTCCTAAAGCTCGTAATGAAGAATTGGACATTCGAGGGCGAGACATGGTTTCAGGCCTACCTCGTACGGTTACTGTTTATTCTGAAGAAGTAGAGGAGGCGCTTAGAGAGTCTGTCAGCGTCATCGTACAAGCTTCGAAAAGTGTATTAGAGCGTACACCTCCCGAACTTTCTGCCGATATTATAGACAGAGGCGTTATTTTAACTGGCGGTGGAGCACTGCTTCACGGTATGGATCAGCTGTTAGCGGAAGAATTAAAGGTGCCTGTGCTAATTGCAGAAAATCCAATGGGTTGTGTAGCTGTTGGAACAGGTATTATGCTCGATAATATTGATAAACTATCTCGTCGCAATATTGTTTAAATAAATGAAGACTCCTCTATTGGCTCGTTTCATACAGAGGAGTCTCTTCTTTTATCTATTATACTCTGTCAGCCGGCTATAACGAACAACGTTTACTTGTAAGGAGGATGAATTATGTTTAAAGGGTTTTACACGGCAGCAGCGGGTATGCTGTCTCAGCAGCGTCAAACGGACTTATTAACGAATAACATAGCGAATGCTAATACGCCAGGATTTAAAGCAGATCAAGGTACGTTAAAGGCATTTCCTGATATGTTACTGCAGCGAATGGAATCTGAAGATTTACCCACTGACCGTAACGTCTCTGTTCAGAACAAAAAAGACATAGGTACGATTAATACGGGTGTGTATATGCAAGAAACAGTTCCAAATTTTACACAAGGTGATCTTCAGCAAACGTCTCAATCAACTGATATTGCATTGATGGAGCAAAATATGCCTACAAAAGAGGGCGGACTATTTTTTGCGGTAAAAAGCCCTAATAATACACCTCAATATACAAGAAACAGTAATTTTACATTAGATCAAGAAGGGTTTTTAACTACATCTACCGGAGCTCATGTATTAAATACAAATAATCAGCCAATTCAACTAAAAAGTGAAAACTTTATAGTAGATTCACAAGGTAATGTAACGGAAAATAATCAGCAGATTGCACAAATCGGTATTGCTTATGCTAGTGATTTACAAACGATTAAAAAGGCAGGGAATGGATTGTATGAAACGTTGAACAATCAGCCATTACCTTCAGCAAGGAATAGCCCAGGCATTTCTTATCAGTTAAAGCAAGGATTTGTTGAACGTTCCAATGTAGATGCTGCTCAAAGTATGACTGATTTACTAACGGCTTACAGAGCTTTTGAGGCAAATCAAAAAATAATGCAAGCTTACGATAGAAGCATGGATAAAGCGGCAAATGAAATTGGACGCGTGCGTTAAAAGCAACAGGGGAGATGAGTAGAATGAACCGTACAATGATAACAGCGGCTAATACGATGGGACAGCTGCAGCAGCAGCTTGATGTCATTAGTCATAATCTATCTAATACAAATACGACAGGATATAAATCGAGAGCTACTTCATTTAATGATATGCTGTATCAACAAGTAAACAATCAAGAAGATAAGGGAACAGAAAAGCGGCTTACACCAGCCGGAATTCGGCAAGGCACAGGTGCTTATTTAGATCAAACGAGTTTGAATATGACGCAAGGTGCTTTCGAGAATACAGATAAACTATTAGATGTAGCTGCATCGAACACAAACGTTTATTTTCAAGTTGCCGTAAACGATTCCCAACAGCCTGTACAATATACGCGAGATGGTTCATTTCACCTTAGACCTGAAGGCCCGAACAATGTTAAATTAGTAAACGGGTCTGGACAGGATGTGCTGGGGGAAAATGGCCAAGCTATTATTTTTAGTAACGCGTTCAAAGATATACAAATTGATGGAAGTGGAACGATAACGGTTACTACGAACACTGGTGTTGAACAGTTTACCCTTGGGTTAACAAATGTTCAAAAGCCGCAGATGCTAGAAGCTAAAGGAGAAAATTTATTTGCCTTTTCAGCAGGGATGAACCAACCGAATATGTTTACAGATTTGATTGGAAAAGCTCGTGACACAGCAGGCGTAGAGCAAGGGAAATTGGAACAGTCAAATGTAGATTTGAGCAAAGAGCTCACTGATATGTCCATTGCTCAACGTGCATATCAGTTTAATTCCCGCTCTATTTCAATTGCAGACCAAATGATGGGCTTGGTGAATGGAATCAGAGCTTAAGCAAGTAGTTGCTTCTCAATTGAGCATTCTGTATATTGATAATAGTATCGTATGTTACATGCGGTTTGAAAGGAGACTTATTTATGCTTGATATTGAACAAATTAAAGAAATTATTCCACACCGATATCCATTTTTATTGGTCGATCGTATTTTAGAAGTGGAAGAGGGAAAAAAAGCAGTTGGTTTAAAAAACGTATCTGCCAATGAAGAATTTTTTAACGGGCATTTCCCTGACTATCCTGTGATGCCAGGGGTTTTAATTGTAGAAGCTTTGGCTCAGGTAGGAGCAGTAGCTATGCTGAAAAAAGAAGAAAATCAAGGACGTTTAGCATTTTTTGCAGGCATTGACAACTGCCGCTTTAAAAAGCAAGTAAGACCTGGCGATCAACTGCGTTTAGAGGTGGAAATTGTACGTGCGCGTGGATCTATTGGCAAGGGAAAAGGTATCGCAACTGTAGACGGAGAGTTAGTCTGCGAAACAGATATTATGTTCGCTTTAGGCGATAAAAAAGAATAGTACATAAGAGCTGCTGATGCAGCTTTTTTTATTGGCGCTGCAAAGCAGAAAAAAGTTTCTTTAATAAAGGTATAATATCCGTTAGCAATTCTTTTTGAAGAGTTGGTGACAGAGATGAAAATTGTAAGAGCAAATTTTTCAATGAGGGCTGTTTATCTATGAGTTTTAAAATCGCGTCGTCGCGTGAATCAGATTCACGTTTTCTTGTTAAGTAAAGAAGTTGGAAATCATGTAAATGATCTTGTTTATAAGAGGAAGGGTCAATAAGTTGGTCTAGCGTAACTTGAAAACAACTACATAGAGATAGAAAGTCAAAAATGGAAGGCGTTTGCTTCGAACATTCCCATTTCGAAATAGTTGTACGCGAAACATTTAATTGATTTGCTAATTCTTCTTGTGAAAACCCTCCTTTTAGTCTGAAATGCTTAATTCTTTCTCCAAAACCCTTCATATGCATCACCTAATTTCGTAAAGATAAGTATATGTCTTATTGTTCGAATCTAGTTCATATTCTTTCTAATATGCCGAAATCGCACAATATGGAACACATATACTTTACTTTCTGCAATAAAGGGAATAAAACCTGTTTTTATTTCTTTTTTTTCTTTAAAAAGACTTATTTTTTCTGCATGAATATAAAAAAAGAACAAAAATAGAGGTTTTTATAGTAAAAAAATCCTATTTTTTGTTCGGTATATTGAAAAAAATGGTTGAATAATGGAGAAAAATGCATTAATATACGAATTACAAAGAAAAAGGAGTGAAAAAATGACAAATTTTTATTTGAAAAGGCAAGGCGCTCGTATAAGAGATAATCGCTTCAAACGTTCTAGTTGTGCTCATTTATTTTTAGGAAAAAAAGAAAGGTACCTCTCCAGTGAGTTCTCTTTTCTTTACCCTTCTCATGGACCAACGAAAAAGACAGCAAACAATAATCCCCTCTTTTAAATACAGACACCTTGAGATGAATTGGCTTATTTTTTAGATGTACTTTTTACCGGTCTGTTTCGAAGCTGCAGTTTGAACTGTTGAAGCAAATCTTCACCTGACAACCCTTGGTTAATTAAATCCTCTAAGAGCATTTCAGCATAATGAAGTCTCCGTTCTTTTAAAACACCTTTCATTAACAAACTAATACGATTTTCACCAATTGAAGTAATGGAAGCCACGGTAGCCATAAAGGTAGCGGGATCATTTGTTTCTTTCGTAATTTTAGCTTCTACCGTCACTTTTTGTTTATTTTTCAACAAAACATGAAATTCATCGTACCATTTCTTATCGATAACTGCTTCTAAAATCCAGTTATTTTCGCCGTCTTCTTTATTAATAATAAGGCCGTTAGTTAGTGAGACAGACTGGCGCTTTTCTTGATCATCAACCAATTGAAATGACACAAGTTTAAATGTTTTCATTGATGTTTCCTCCTTTACGTAAATAGTAGGTTATCCATATTATAACATGAATGAGCTTAAAGATTCCCATTATTCAATCAGTTGGAGTGGTAGACTATGATTAACCATATTGTTCTTGTAGGAAGACTGACAAAAAAACCGGAGCTTCGATATACCCATGAAGGGATTGCAGTATCTACTATTACTTTAGCAATTAATCGAACGTTTCGAAATGTTGAAGGTGAATATGATGCTGATTTTGTCAACATTACTCTGTGGAGAAAAAATGCAGAAAATACAGCTGCTTACTGTGATAAAGGAGCGGTTGTAGGTGTGGTAGGGCGTGTACAAACGCGTACATTTGAAAATAATCTTCAGCAACGAGTATATATGACCGACGTCGTGGCTGATGCTGTTAAATTTTTAAGTGGAAAGCCAACCGATTCTTCTTCATTTAGTTCAAATCACCAAGAAGAATAAAGTTATCTAGTATGAAAGGGGGTGGTTAGTTCAGCTAAGGTTTTAATTCCCCTTGTCTATCATAATAGAAGATAGATCCTCTTTAAGAGCAACGCTCTTTCTATGTTCTCAAGAGAGAAAATTAAAGTATTCACTATCCCCGAACTATTCCTCTATTTCAGCCGTTAAATCATTTACCGGTTTTTTTGCTGTATATAAGAGGTTGAGGCATAACTGAATCAATGCAATCTAAAGACAAACAAAACGGGATAAATGAGCTGGTATGGATGACTTGTTACACCGCTGTTGATTTCCATGCAAGTCTTCGCTTTCCCGGGGCGGCCGATGAGCCTTACCCTCCAATCAACAGCTAGAAGCATCTACATATATGAAATCTGAGTCCATCCTACCAATGAAAAAATCCGAACGAGTTTGATTCTCCATCAAGCATCAAACTCGTTCGGATTTTCCTTCAACTAAAATACTTTTGTCTCAGCTTCTATTAGTTATTTAGCAAATCTTTTTGCACCTAAGTAGCGCTTGCTCCAGTAGCTGTTATCTAAGCTCGCAATGGTTACACCCGTAGAAGATCCAGCATGAATAAATTGGCGATTACCAAGATAAATGCCCATATGTGTAGGACCACTAGAATATGTATTAAAAAATACTAAGTCTCCAGGCTGTGGATTACTTACAGGTGTTGATACACTCCAATAACCAGCCGTCGTATAGCGTGTTGTAGAAATTTGTTGTTTCATTACGTAATAAATGAATCCGCTGCAGTCAAAACCAGAAGGAGTTGTGCCACCCCATTTGTAAGGAACACCCATATAACGTTTTGCATCTGAAATCATTTGCGATACATTTAATGTTCCGCTAGAAGTTGCAGGTGTTGATGTACTTGGTTTTGTAGTTGGCGTAGTTGTTTGACTGCTTTTTGATACCTTTAATTGTTGATTTACATAAATCGTATTAGACGTTAATCCGTTTATTTGTTTTAATTCGCTGACGCTCATGTGGAATGCCGAAGCTATTTTAGACAGGCTATCTCCACGCTGAACCTTGTAAGTTCCGTTTGGATCCTTAGAAGTAGTTTCTGCTGGTTTACCCGTAGTTGGAGTGGATGCGCTGTTGCTTCCATTTACTTTTAACGTTTGGTTAATATAAATGATATTGGAAGAAAGAGCGTTCAAACGTTTTAATTCTTCTACGCTCATATTAAAACGAGTAGCCACTTTCCAAAGGGTATCGCCGCTTTGAACTTTATAGGTTGAACCAGTAGCGGGAGCTGAAGGCTTTTCTTCCTTATTAGATGTTTGAGAGGTTGAAGCAGAAGGAATCGATAACGTTTGTCCTATGTGAATTGTATTTGAAGATAACTTATTTACGTTTTTTAAAGCTTCTACCGTTGTATGATATTTGGTAGATAATGACCAAAGTGTATCTCCAGCTTTCACTTGAACAGTTGAAGCAGATGCTTCAGCTGAAGCTTGATATAAGAATGTTCCGCCAATAATGGCCCCTAGAGATAAAGCGAGCTGCCTTTTTTTCATTAATAAATCCCCCTAATTATGTAAATGTTTCGTGTTTATTTTTCCAGTATGTCTATTAAATTACAAAAATATTATATGTATAAATATGCTGGAATTTAAAGAGAAAGTAAAGGGTCTTTTTCGCTATAAAAATACCTTTTTATAAAAAAAACGATATTTATCGCGTTTTTTGTATCTTTATCAGTAGTTGAAGAACGATTTACACTTATTTTTTTGTGTCGAATGATCTAATAAAAAAAGAGGACAAGTAAAAAAGTCCTCTTTTTGGTAACGATGTAACCTATTTTATAATTTTTCTTATTCATTTCTGTAAGCAAGAAGCTCTTGTAGCTCTTTATTCGAAAGTTCTGTTACCCATTGATCTCCTTGGATGAGTTCATTGTTTAAATGTTGTTTTTGATTGATCACTTCATCAATTTTTTCTTCAATCGTTCCTCTTGTAATAAATTTATGAACATGAACAAATTTTTTCTGACCAATTCGATGGGCCCGATCGGTTGCTTGGTTTTCAACAGCCGGGTTCCACCATCGGTCAAAATGAATAACGTGATTTGCAGCTGTTAAATTCAATCCAGTTCCCCCTGCGCGAAGAGAAAGGATAAAGATGGCTTTTTTCCTTGCCTGAAATTGAGCAACCATTTCATCTCTTTGTTCTTTTGACAAACTTCCGTGAAGGAATAAAACCGGCTCGTTGATTTCTTTTTCTAAGGTTCTTTGCAGCATGAGTCCTGTTTCAATATACTGAGTAAAGATTAAACAGCTTTCTTGCTGTGTGCGAATGCTTTCTACGAGTTCAATAATTTTTTCACTTTTATGAGATCGCCGTACCGTTTGTTTAGCTGCACTTTCCTTTAAGTACAGAGCGGGATGATTGCATAATAATTTTAGCTTATTTAGTGTTTGCAAAATCAGGCCTTTTCGTTCAAATCCTGTTTTTCCCTCTGTTTCTTGAAGCATTTCTTGAACTAGCTCCTGGTAAAGTGAAGCCTGTTCCGCTGTCAGCGGGATATATTCTTTTTGTTCTTGTTTATCAGGCAGTGAGCGGGCGATGTTTTTATCTTGTTTTGTTCTTCTCAATAAGAAAGGCTGAATGAGGGCTTTAAGCTCCACCGTTCGTTCAGGTTTCTCTCCTTTTTCAATGCCGGCTACAAATCGGTTTTTAAATGAATTGATTGTGCCTAAGTAACCGGGATTTATGAACTCAAATAATGACCATAGTTCCAGCAGGCGGTTTTCAATGGGAGTTCCAGTTAGCGCAATTTTGTGTCTTCCTTGCAGCTGCCGGATGGCTCTTGCCTGTTTAGTCTGCGGGTTCTTAACATGTTGTGCTTCGTCTAAGGAAATGCTGTTCCACATAAACCCTTTCAACAATTCGAGATCTAAAAGGGCAACTTGATACGTTGTAATCACAACGTCGGTGCTTTCACATGTCTTCTCAAATGCATCTCCGCTGGCTCTTTTTGTCCCATAATGAACATGAACGCGAAGAGAAGGGGCGAACTTCTGGAATTCTTTTTCCCAGTTTCCGATTAAAGAAGTTGGACAGATGATAAGAGAAGGAAAGCTATGTGACTTATGAATGTTTGTTAAATAACTAATTAATTGAATGGTTTTGCCTAGTCCCATATCATCTGCTAGACATCCTCCTAAGTTAAACTTTCTCAGAAACATGAGCCAATTTACGCCTTGCTGCTGATAAGGTCTTAGCGCACCTTTAAATGTCAAAGGTGGCAGAACTTCTGGCAGCCGTTCTAAATTCGTTAAAGATGTAATAAATGATTGAAAGGAAGCGGGGAGTTGGAACTCAACTTTTACCTCTTCTTCATCGGTTTTACTGTCTGCCATGTAGGTTAGCTTCGTTTTTAAAATTTCATGAATTGAGACGCCTTTTTTACTAGCTTCTTTAACAATTTTCTGCGCTTGTTTAATTAATCTAGAATCCAGTTGAATCCACTGTCCGTTAATAGATAGTAATCGGCGTTTTTGTTCGACTAATTTTCGAAACTCTTCTTCTGAGAAAGTTTGATTGCCAATAGAAAATGACCAGCGGAAGCTGCTGATAGCTTGTTTACCAAATAATGCAGATGAAGTATTTTCTATAGTACCAGATACTTTTATGGTGGCTTTTTTTAATGATTCCCACCAGCTTGGCAAATGGATAGAGACACCTTGTTTAATCAATGCTGCACTATCTTGAGTTAGAAATTCCCATACTTCTTCATCTGTTAGGACAGACTGAATAAACGCTCCTTTTTGGTATAAAGTAGGAGCCAATGCTTTCCATCGCTCGTGTTCGTAAGCGATATATGATTCGTAGTGATTCCACTCTTTAGGAAGCGTTCTTTCCAGTATAAAAGGTTCTTTGGCTTCATCGTGGGGAATCACGAATGTTTCAGCCGTCCATACATCTCCATCGGTCGTTGGCTCTACAATACGCAATGAAAGGTCAAAGGGAGGATTATAGCTCTCGCCTTCTATGCTTATTAAAAAGTCTTTTCCTTCTTTTTTTAATAGGCTCTCTTTAATTTGTGCTCGCCACTCTTGCTCATCAGCTTGTGAAAGCGATCCAGTCATTTGCTTTTTTAAAGGAAGAGAATGAAATTTCCCTTGGATAATCCTCTTTGTCATATCGACTGCAATTTGCTGATAAGCTTCTGCTGAAGCGGACAAAGCCGGTTTCAACACATGCTGTTGAATAGATAATTGTATGAAAGTGAACATTTGCCATGCAGAAAGAAGAATTCCTTTTTTTCCATTAATCTCAACCTGTGTAGCTTCGCTTCCATAATAGGTCTGTTCATGCCATAGAAACAGCGCATCTTTCCATGTATCAGGGAGCAAAATTTGGCCGCTAGGTGATACACAGTAGAGAAAAAAGTCATCGTGTACAGGTTCGACTTCAAGTGTTAAGTGAAACAAATCAAACATTCAGTAAATCTCCTTTTTCTAATAGTTGTTGAAATGCGCGCTGTTTCTTTGTTTTTATCGTTAATTCTTCTATATAATGTTCCCATAGTAGAGAGCGATTCATTTGTAGATAAAGTCTCTTTAATTCTTGTAAGTAGATATAGGCTTCGTGATAACTGCTTTTCTTTTTTTCATAAATCAGCTTTGAAATCATTTGATGATAAAGAGGGATAATCAGCTTTTCATCTTTTTGTTTTAAGGCTTCTATCGTTTGCTCGTCATATTTGATGCTGTCATATTGAAGAAGCACCTGTAATTCAACCCACTTTTTCAATTGGTCAGAAGCATATAAAAAATCACTATACTCAATAAAACTATAGGGAAGTAACGTTTGTAATGCTTCGGTATACAAAGTTTGATCGTTCGTTAAGTCTTTATAGTGCTGAAATAAATTTGCAATCATGGATACCATGTTTCGGCTTCCTTGATAAGTAGTCGGAACGGTGCGCACGTAATCTCCTATATAAGCCATTATATAAGAGCCCCACTGAGCAAAGCGGTCAGTTTCTTTTTCGTGCAATAAATCATTTAACCAAGGGATAAGATAAGGAATCATTTGTAATGTTTCATCGCTCAAACGTTCTTTTGCTTCTCTATCTTTTTCTTGAAGAAATAAAAGATAGGAAAGAGCTGTATTATTTATAAAAGAACCATGCTTGGCTTTTAATTCGCGTTCCTCGTTTTTTCGCCATCTTTCCAACGTGAAGACTTTTTGCCAAATAACGCGATAAATTTCAATACGCTCATATTGTAAAGGCATATCTTTATGCAATAATTCTCGGATGTATGGAATGCTGTCCTCTATAATAGATAATGCATCCCGATCGTATTTCGTTTGCTTTAATGAATCAGCGGTAGCATAAATTTCATTTGTTATTTTGTATACGTGACTATATACAAAAGATTCTTCGATGTTGGTAGAAAGCTGCTGAGTCTGTAATTGAGCTGATAGTTTATTGAATGAATGAACCGCTCCATACATACAAAATAAAGCATAAAGCAATGGATGCTCAGGAGCCTTTTTCACTAAGGCACGGTAATAATATTGATAGTATTCATGATAAATGGAACGGTCTTTTTCGTTTCGCCCCTGCATAAAAAGCGTATACTGCTCTTCAAAAGTTTGTCTCCACTCTTGAAAAGTTGCCTTCGGCTTTTTTAACACTTGTTTGGCAGATAGCATACTCAAAGCTGCCTTTTCATGGTTTCGCCATTCTTTGAATAGGGGCGAAAGCGGTTCTATTAATGAATACATATAAAAAAACGCTGCAAAGCAGTGTTCACAAAATCCGCGATGCTGGCAAGAACAGGTACTTTCAGGAAGCAGCTGCTTGTTTAGTTCAACATAAAACGAATCAATTTTAACGTTTAATATCTGTTCATCATTGTGCAAAATGAAGAATGAATGGGTGCGGTAAAGGTCTAGTCCTGCTTGGGCATTTGTACGATAGCGTGCATCACTGTACGGGAAATGATGTATAAATTGGTGCTGTAAGTGATCTGAAAACGAACTCATAATCCCATTCCTTTCTATACATAAGTGGAACATAAAATTATATTTATAAGTGATTAATTTTCTTTTCATTATAAATGATAAAAATAGAATTATACAAAATCTTTTGTTATGATAAAGCAGAATCCAACATGACTCTTTATAAAAAGAAATGGATTCAACATGACTTTGTGTACATACTCAATCGAAGACTTACTATACTATAACCAATAAGCACGATTGGCATTGACAGGAGGAAAAGTAAGTGAAAATTCGTAAAGCTATTATTCCAGCAGCTGGATTAGGAACACGCTTTTTGCCGGCTACAAAAGCACAGCCTAAAGAAATGCTGCCAATTGTAGATAAACCAACGATTCAATACATTGTGGAAGAAGCAGTAGCATCAGGTATTGAAGATATTTTAATTGTAAGCGGTCGCGGAAAACGAGCAATTGAGGACCATTTTGATAAATCATATGAGTTAGAAGAAACATTAGCCGCAAAGGAAAAGTGGGACATGCTTGAAGAAGTGCAGGGGATTTCGAATTTGGCCAATGTTCACTACATTCGTCAAAAGGAACCTAAAGGGTTAGGTCATGCTATTCACTGTGCAAGAAGTTTTATCGGAGATGAACCGTTTGCTGTTATGCTAGGCGATGATGTAGTTCAATCAGAAACACCTTGTTTGAAACAGTTAATGGACGTATACGAAAAATATGAATGCGCTGTAGTTGGTGTACAGGAGGTGCCTAGGAAAGAAACTTCAAAGTACGGAATTGTAGGTCCTAAAGGAGAGCCTCTTGAAAAAGGATTATTAGACGTAGAAACGCTCGTTGAAAAACCGAATCCAGAAGATGCCCCTTCAGGCTATGCAATTATGGGGCGCTATATTTTAACACCGGAAATTTTTGATATCTTAAGCAGAGAAGAGATTGGTGCAGGAGGAGAAATTCAATTAACAGATGCTATTTTACGTCTGAATGAATTTCAACGTGTACTTGCTTATTATTTCGAAGGAAAACGTTATGATGTCGGAGATAAATTTGGGTTCATTAAAGCAACAATTGATTTAGCCTTACAAAGAGAACCGCTGCGAGAAGAGTTAGTGAGCTATTTTAGAGAAATTGTCGAAAAAGAAGGGCATATGTAAAAATATATTTACTAGGGGAACTATTGGGAATCATGGAGATTTTCAATAGTTCTTTTGGGTTAGAGCCCGTTGTACAAAAGATGGTTATATCGTTTATTGATGAATTCTCATAAAATGTTACATAATAATAAGTAAAAGAAATTATTTCATGTTTTTATATAAATGCTATCATGAAATGACATTTTTCGATATAATATCAGATAGGTTTTATTTATTAAGCATGTCATATAAAGGAGATTTTCTGCAATGACAAAGAAATTGTGTGTAGTTGGTTTAGGATATATAGGTTTACCGACAGCTGTTATGTTTGCTAATCACGGCTTATATGTACATGGTGTCGATGTAAATGAAAAAGCAGTAGAATTAATTAAAAATAAGCAACTTCATATAGAAGAAAACGGCTTACAAGAACGTTTAGAATCAGCAGTTGACAACGGCCACTTTACGGTAGGCACAACAGCTGAAGAGGCGGATATTTTTATTATTGCTGTGCCATCACCAATTAATGAAGATAAAACGGCAAACTTGAACTATGTTCGAGAAGCGACAAAATCGATTGTTCCTTACGTTCGTAAAGGAAATTTAGTTATTTTAGAATCCACAGTTCCTCCGCGTACAGTAGAAGATGTTATGCTACCTGTGCTAAAAGAAACTGGTTTAGAATTAGGCAGTGAGCTATTTGTTTCTCATTCACCTGAACGCGTTATTCCAGGAAAAGTATTTGAGGAACTAGTAAATAATGACCGTATTGTCGGTGGTATTAACGAAGAGTCTAGTCGTTTGACTGTTGAACTTTATAAAACATTTGTAAAAGGAAATATTCACGTAACGGACGCTACAACAGCTGAAATGGTGAAAGTAATTGAAAACACATATCGTGATGTGAACATTGCGTTTGCCAATGAACTGGCGAAAATTAGTGAGAAAATTGGTGTAAATGCGTGGGAAGCGATTAAGTTAGCGAACTATCATCCACGTGTAAACATTCACTTACCAGGTCCTGGTGTAGGCGGCCACTGTATTGCTGTTGACCCTTGGTTCTTAACGGAGCTTCAGCCAGAACTGGCGAAAATTATTTCTCTTTCTCGTCAGACAAATGATTCAATGCCTGAATATACAGCATTAAAAACGAAAAGCCTACTAGATGAAAAGGGCATTCAACATGGACGTGTCGCTGTTCTAGGTTTAGCTTTTAAAGGAAATATTGACGATATGCGTGAAAGTCCATCAACGGATGTGCTTCATCACTTAGAAAAGCTAGGTGTTGATTACACAGCATTTGATCCTCATATCAAAGAGAATAAAATCGAACGTCAAACGCAAAGTTTGGATGAAGCTGTTGCACATGCAGATGTGATTCTTATTTTAACAGATCATAATGAGTTTAAAGAGCTTCTTCCATCAGCTGTTGAAAATCATATGCGTACAAAGATTATTTTTGATACGAAAAACTGCATTCAGCGTGATCAATGGAAAGCAGCAGGCTTTGACGTAGTGTTACTTGGTGATTCAAAAGTTTCTACTTTATAAAAAGACGGGCTGAACAGCCTGTCTTTCGTTTGTAAAAAACTAAAAAATCAACATACGGGTGATTTAATGAAGGAAAACATCTTAGGAATAGACGTTTGTAGCGACACGTACGATGAGCTAGCGGTAAAGTTACTTCAGGATATAGATAAAGGCCGAAAATCATTTATTGTAGCAATCAACCCTGAAAAGATTATGAAAGCACAAGAAGACAGGGAATTGAAGTCACTATTAAATCAGGCGACTTATCAAATTCCAGATGGAATCGGTGTGATTTTAGCTTCAAAGCTCAAAAAGGGGCGTATTCGTGAGCGTGTAACGGGTATTGATATGATGCTGAAGCTGTGTAAAGAAGCAACGAATAATGGTAAAAGAATTTTTTTATACGGAGCCAAGCCTGGAATTGCAGATGAAGCCAAAGCTAAGTTGGAAGAGATGTTTCCAGGGATTTCAATTGTTGGAACATTAAATGGCTACGAAAAAAATGAAGAAGTGATTGAACGTACGATTAATGATTCAGGAGCAGAAATTGTTTTTGTGGCTTTAGGCAGCCCAGCCCAAGAAAATTGGATTATTGCTCATAAAGAGAAACTTAATCCTTCTGTTTATCAGGGCGTAGGAGGCTCGTTCGATGTTATTTCAGGACGATTGAACCGAGCGCCTGCTGTTTTTCAAAAGTTTGGTTTAGAGTGGCTTTATCGATTGTTAAAAGAACCATGGAGATGGAAGCGTCAGTTAGAATTACCTAGGTTTCTTCTTCGAGTGTTAAGAGGTTAAAAAAGCATGCGGATTATATCCGCATGCTTTTTATTTTTAGATATCTTCTTTTTGGTTTTGTTGCTTGATTTCATCCGTTAGTTCATGCAAGCTTTGTCGCACATTTCCTTTTCCAGAAAAGTTCTCAATTAATTCCTTCACATCTATACCTGATGATGCTTTCAGAGATTCTTGAAGAGAAGACATTAAGTTTGTTGCATAGCCAGTCACTTTATTAGCTCCGCTGTTTTCACCGTTGCTTCCTGTATCCACAACCGTAATTTTGTCAATATTTGCTAAAGGACTTGCGACTTGTTTTGCATATTCAGGAAGCATCTTGATAATCATATCTAAAATAGCCGCTTGACCGAACTGCTCGAATGCTTCAGCTACCTTTTGTTTAGCTTCTGCTTCAGCTAAACCTTTTAAGCGGATAATCTCAGCTTCAGATTCACCTTGGGCACGCTGAGCATCAGCTTTTGCTAACCCATCAATTCGAACGCGTTCAGCTTCAGCTTTAGCCATTGCTTCAATTCGATATTTGTTGGCGTCAGCTTCAGCAAGCTGTTTTGCTTTTTCAGCTTCTGCGGATTGTTCAACAGAGTAACGATCTGCATCTGCTTTCTTTTTTACTTCAGAATCGTATTGACGCTCACGACGAAGAATTTCTTTTTCTTCCAATTCAATTTGTTTCTGACGTTCAATAATGCGGATTTGCATTTCTTGTTCTGTTACATCTTGTTTAGCGCGAGCTGTTTCTAGATCATATGCTTGGTCAGCACGAGCTTTGGCAATATCTTGTTCGCGGCGGTATTCAGCGGTTTTTAACTGATTCATTTTTTCAGCTTCCGCGATTTCTGTATTTCGCTCAAGCTCCGCTTTTTGGGCATCTTTATGAGCCTCAGCACGCTTGATTCTTGTTTCTTTTTCAGCTTCCGCTGTTGCAATGTCAGCATCTCTCTTAACTTGAGCAATACGAGGTTTCCCTAGCGATTCTAGATAGCCGTTCTTATCCCGAACGTCTTTAATTGTAAACGATACAATAATTAATCCCATTTTAGCTAGATCTTGTGAAGCTACGCGCTGTACTTCTTGAGAGAATTTTTCACGGTTTTTATAAATTTCTTCTACCGTCATAGAACCAAGAATCGAGCGAAGGTGACCTTCTAAGACTTCTCTAGCTTCGGTTTCACGATCTTCTTTTGCTTTGCCCAAAAACTGCTCAGCGGCCGTTGCAATTTCTGAAATAGAACCTCCAATTTTGATAATTGATACCCCATCAGCCATAACAGGAACGCCTTGTTCTGTATATACTTCAGGTGTAGACACTTCCAGTTTGCTTGATAGCAAGCTCAGAGGCTCAGCCTGTTGAAAAACTGGCAGCACAAACGTACCGCCGCCGCGAACAATTTTAATCCGGTTTCCGGATTCATCGACGTGTACGTTTTTATTTCCGAGATAGCTCCCTGTTACAATTAACGCTTCATCTGGACCTGCTGTACGGTATTTTGTAATAAATACGGCAATCAGCGCAATTAATAAAAAAACAACAATTCCAAGGACAACTAATATAGGTGTTGAAAACATAAAACTCCCCCTAATGCTATTTATAATGATTGATTGGTCATAACTTCTTCATAAATCACAACGAGTGCGTTGCCTCTTTGTATATCTACCACAAGCACTTTGCTGCCTAAAGGTATAGCAGTTTTTTTAAAGCTGGCAGCGGGTTTGGAGATCGTGCCGCTAACCCCTTCGATAAATACTTCTCCATAACCATCTGCAGGAACGGAAGTAATAATGGTACCAAGTCTTCCTTTTAACGAATCTTCAGTAAAAGCAAGAGACTCTTCAGCCGATGATAAAGGAATCAATACGAAAACGTTGAGCAAAATAACGAGTAGAAGGGCAATAAGAGCGGAAATCGAAATAATCCAATAATTTTGCAATGACGTATAGGTGAACAAATATCCACTGGCACTAAAGAATGTTAAAAAAGAAAAAAGAAGAGAGGGGTTAAAAAAAGGTATCGCTTCAGATAATCCATCTAACAAATCGCTAAATAAAATGTATAAGAAGGTTAGACTTCCGCAGATAATTAATCCATACAAATACACTGTTTGAACAGATAGACCGAGCATAGTTCATTCAACACCTCCTTTATGTAAGATGATTGATGCTGTTTCTACTATGTATTACGAACCGTATTGAAAAAAGTTTCATTTTTTTGATTAAATTCCTTTTTTGTTTAATTTTATCTCTGTCCATTTCACTATATTTTAACTTTTAAATGATATAAGATAAGGACAACGATTCAGTAAATGCGGTTTGAAGTAGTAGACATGCATAGGTCAAAAGTTTGTTCATATAATGAGTGGGGCTATGTGAAATAAAAATAAAGGTTTAAATATGCTTAATAAAAAGGAAAAAGAGTTAAAGATGACGAATAAATTAGACGAAAAGGGGGGAGTTCGCTTATATTTTAATAAAATATAGTAAAGAAAATGTTCTACATAAAATAACCACATAAAAATACAGTAAATCAGCTGTTTATACACCAAAAAATACAGTTGTTTTCTATTAATAGTTTGTAAATGTGCTAATTTTTGAGAATAAATTTCTATTTAAGTAGTAGAATCATTGTGATATAATCCATTTTGGGAATAAGTAAGTAATTATTGTTATACGCAATTTGAAATACTATCCAATTATATAAAGTTGGATACATTTTTTATGGTTTTGGTTAACATAAACCTGAGGAGGGTCTCCATGCTATATTTGACCTTGTTTATTTGTTTTATTACATCTATTCTGATCACTCCGCTGGTTAAGAAGCTGGCGTTTAAAATAGGTGCAACGGATAAACCAAATCAACGAAAAGTTCATCAAAAAATTATGCCTCGCCTTGGAGGTTTGGCGATATTTTTTAGTTTTCTTATTGGATACCTCGTTTTACAGCCTGACAGTAAATATGCGCTGCCGATTTTAATCGGAAGCATTATTATCATCATTACCGGTGTCTTAGATGATATGATTGAGCTCTCCGCTAAAATCAAATTAGGCGGTCAGCTAGTAGCGACATTAATTGTTGTTGTATACGGTGGAGTCCAAATTGACTTCATTAACTTGCCGTTTGGCGGAAAATTAGAATTCGGAATGTTAAGTATTCCAATTACGGTATTATGGATTGTAGGAATTACCAATGCTATTAATTTAATTGATGGATTGGATGGATTAGCTGCCGGCGTTTCCTCTATTGTATTGATTACCATCTCGGGTATGGCTATTATGATGGGCAATGTGTTTGTGACAAGCATGGGTTTCATTGTATTGGGAAGTACGCTCGGATTTTTGTTTTACAACTTTCACCCCGCTAAGATTTTTATGGGGGATACAGGAGCACTATTTTTAGGCTATATGATTTCTGTATTGTCTCTGTTAGGATTTAAAAATGTAGCGGTTATTTCCTTCATTGTTCCAGTTATTATTTTAGGGGTACCAATTTCAGATACGTTCTTTGCTATTATTCGCCGAATCGTAAAAAATCAACCGCTATCGGCTCCTGATAAATCTCATTTGCATCATTGCTTGTTGCGCTTAGGTTACAGCCATAGACAAACGGTTTTAATTATTTATGGAATGAGTGCGATATTTGGTTTAGCGGCAGTTATCTTCTCAAAGGTACAAACAATGTGGGGTTCTTTTCTTGTACTAGCTATCCTCCTTGTGGCGATTGAAATTATCGTTGAAAAGATAGGATTAGTTGATAAGACGTATAGGCCGATTCTCAACATGGTTCGTGGGCTTCGTTTAAAAAATTAATTAAAAAGACCTCTTGGATATGCAAGAGGTCTTTTTAATTATTCTGTTGTATCTGAAGTTGATTCAATGCCTAAATGCTTGCGGAGCTTTTCACTTACTTTTTCCACTGAATCATTGTCTAGTTTGAAGTAGTAAACGCCGTTAATTTTTTCATCGCTGCCGTCTAAGTTAATGGTTTCGATGTCTACTTTTTTCGAAGCATAATCATAAAACGAAAGCATTTCACCGAACATTAAATTCGTTTTCATATTATCGCCAACAGCTTCGATAAGGTTGCCATATTTATTTAGTGATCCAATAGAAGCAGCTTTTTTAATCATGGCTTCGATCAACTGCTGTTGTCTTTTTCCTCGCTCAATATCGTTGTCTTGTTTTCGTGTTCGAGCAACAGCTAACGCTTCTTCGCCATTTAAATGTTGGTTTCCTGGTTTTAAGACAATAGCATTATGACGATCTTTTGAGTCCTTTTCACTCATCGCATAAGGTACATCAAAATCGATTCCCCCAAGTGAGTCTACAATGTCTGTGAAAGCTTTAAAATTCACTTTAACATAGTAATCAACAGGGACATTAAACAGCTGTTCTACCGTTTCTACAGTTGCTTTTGGACCTCCGTACGCATGCGCATGAGTAATTTTATCTTTTTTATTCACTTCAGGTATATAAACCCGCGAATCTCGAGGTATGCTTACAAGCTTTACGGTTTTATTTGTTTCGTTAAAGGTCGCCAAAATCAAAGCATCTGTACGGGCTGATTTTCCGAACTTCCTGGTTTCACTATCATCTACGCCCATAAATAAAATGGATATATCATCTTTTTTGGGATCGATTTTACGATCACGCATAGGAGAGTTATCGCGATCTCCGAGTCCTTCATAAGAATCAGAAGCTACTGTTTTAGCTTTAACAAATAAATAAGATCCATAAGCGGTTGCAGAAAGCCCTAAAATAAGGATAGGTAACAGAAAAAATGTAAAAAGCCTTCGTTTTCTTTTCCGTTTGTTTACTCTTTTTTGAAAACGTCTATATTGAGCCATACGGTTTCTCCTTTTATTCGTATATTCGAACATTTATTGTGACACTTAGTATGTGTTATAAATTGGAATGTATGAATCAAACTCGTCAAAGCTATGTGTCTTTACGAGGTTTTTACTCATTGACAAGTAGCGCAACCATCAGAATAGTTGCGCTATTTATCAATTGTACAATGTTTTTTAAGAAGAGTAAATAATTCATTCTGCATCTTCTTCTAAATAGGTCGTCTCACCTGCTCGAATATCTGCTTGACCGTTTGTTAGCTCAGTCATCCATTCAGTAAATGCTTCTGTTTGAGCTTCTTTTACAAATGTTTCAATCTCTACCATGTCTGCGTAGTGGATTTCTTTTAATAGATAAACGGAACTGCGAAGCTCATTTTCTAATTTTCCAAGCCATGTATAGTCAACGGTTGTATGCATAACCGCCATGAGAGTTCGTTTGACTGTACCTAATTCATTTAACGCTTCGGAAACGGATTTTCCATACGCGCGCACCAAGCCACCTGCGCCCAATTTAATGCCTCCGAAATAGCGCGTAACGACGACCACCGTATCTTTTAAGCCTCTCTTTTTAAGCACTTCTAACATCGGTACGCCTGCTGTTCCACTTGGTTCTCCATCATCGTTTGCTTTTTGAAATTGATCTCGTTCTCCAATTAGGTAAGCTGAACAGTTATGAGTAGCATTCCAGTGCTGTTTTTTAATGTCTTGAATAAATTGCTGAGCTTCTTCCTCAGTTGTTACACGTTTCATATGACAAATGAATCTAGATTTTTGAATAGTGATTTCATGTGAACCTTCTTGTTTTACGGTATAATATTGTGATAACAATCAAAAAATCCTCCTTAGCGTTATAAATAGAAGAAAAACGGGTATTTACGTACTGTTTACTTGCTATTAGTATAAAATGTTTATGAAAAGACATCAATTAATCAAATTCAACATCACTTAAACAAGCCATATAGAATATACGTTATAATAAAGTAGTGTGCAGGCTTGTATAGCTAAATAATGAAATGATTGAAACAGGCAGTTAGTCACTGTTGAAGAGTGAGCGTAAATGGTAATCTATTCAAATAACGCGAGTCAAGCGTCGATTGATGTCGAGTTTGAGGGTACTAAAAACAACCGTTACTTTTTGGATATAAAAAGTCAGATAGGGAGAAAATATGGATCTTATCCTCACAATTCAGATAGGTCATACGAATACTATATATAGCATGAACGTATAGACATTTCTCCGAATGTGAGTATAGTTTGGGGTGAGTAAATGTCGAAACATAAATTAACAAGCAAGGCACTTGATGAAATTTTTGAGAAGATTATTGGCACAGTAGGAGATAGTAAAAATGAAGTCTATCGCCTTTCTGAAGATGCCAGACAAGAATATCAGCAAATTAAAGAAGAGTTAGAAGTGTTAAAAGGAAAAGTTCTTGAGACGATAGAGCAAGGCGATAAATTGGAAACTCAGGCAAGGTTGGCTCGAAAGCGTTTGTCTGATGTGAGCCGACATTTTCAAATTTATTCAGAGCCTGAAGTAAAAGACGCTTATGAAAAAGCACACGAATTACAAACCAAGCTGCTGATGAATCAGCAAAGCGAATATCAGCTGCGTAATCGTCGAGATGAACTAGAAAGACGCTTGCTTACATTGGAAGAAACGATTAAACGTGCCGATCACCTAGTAGGTCAAATTTCCGTTGTGTTAAATTATTTAACAAGTGATTTAAAACAAGTAGGGGAAATAGTAGAAGATGCTATTCAAAAAGAGTATTTTGGCTTTCGGATTATTGAAGCTCAGGAAGAGGAACGGAAACGTTTGTCCAGAGAGATTCATGACGGCCCAGCTCAAATGCTTGCAAATGTTATGATGAGATCGGAATTAATTGACCGAATTTACCGGGAACGTAGTGCAAAAGAAGCAATGGAAGAAATTCGAGATTTACGAAAAATGGTTCGTTCTGCCCTATACGAAGTGCGTCGAATTATATATGATTTAAGACCGATGGCACTTGACGACTTAGGTCTAATTCCGACGCTGCGTAAATACCTTGATACAATTGAAGATTATAATGAAGGCAAGCCTCGGATTACGTTTATTTCCATTGGACAAGAGAAGCGAACTGCTTCAAAATTAGAAGTAGCACTGTTTCGTCTAGTGCAAGAAGCTGTAACGAACGCATTAAAACATGCAGACGCAACGGAAATCCAAGTGAAGATAGAGTTCAACAATGAACACGCTATTTTGCTGGTCAAAGATGACGGCTGTGGTTTTAATCAAGAAGAGAAAAAAGAGAATTCGTTCGGCTTAATAGGAATGAAAGAGCGTGTTGATTTGTTAGATGGGACTATTTCTGTTCATTCGAAAATTAATCAAGGCACGCTTGTTATGATTAAAGTACCGATTATAGCCGCTTAAAAAGGCAGAGATATGTATATAAATAGGGGTCAATATAGAGTAAAACATTTGTTGTTCGATTTGGGGAGGAATCAAACATGCAGACAAGAATTATCATAATCGACGATCACCAATTATTCCGTGAAGGAGTAAAAAGAATTTTAGATTTCGAAAAAGATTTTGAAGTAGTTGCAGAAGGTGACGACGGTAGCGAAGTTATTGACCTTGTAGAAGAACATCAACCCGATGTTGTAATCATGGATATTAACATGCCGGCTGTGAATGGTGTAGAAGCTACGAAAAAGCTTGTAGAAGTAAATCCGGACGCTAAAGTTATTATCTTATCTATCCATGATGATGAGACATATGTAACTCATGCCTTACAAACAGGTGCACGAGGCTATCTGCTAAAAGAAATGGATGCGGATGCGTTAATTGAGGCAGTAAAAGTAGTTGTAGAAGGTGGTTCATATTTACACCCGAAAGTAACGCATAGTTTAGTAAAAGAGTACCGCCGACTGGCAGCTCAAGGACAATCATCTTCTTATCCGCACGAACCAATTGAGATTCGCCGTCCGCTACATTTGTTAACACGTCGTGAGTGCGAAGTGCTACAACTGTTGGCTGATGGTAAAAGTAACCGAGGAATCGGAGAAGCATTATATATCAGTGAAAAAACCGTTAAAAACCATGTGAGTAATATTTTGCAAAAAATGAATGTAAATGATCGTACTCAAGCTGTTGTTGTGGCAATCAAAAACGGCTGGGTAGAAGTGAGATAAGTTCAAAAGTCCGATATACCACTAGGTATATCGGACTTTTTTTTTCTTTTTATAACTTTTTTTGAAATTGCGGGTAAAAAGTCATGTGTAATGAGAGAGGAAAACAACCGATAAGTTAAGGGAAGAAGATATCTTTTAGGAAGGCGATGGATGACACCTTTGCGCCTTTACTCGTCTTTCAACTTCACTTAAGGATAAAGGAAATCTTAAGAATCTTACAACTTTCGACGAAAGCATCCATACCTCAAAACAATGTCCATCAATTTGATGCAAGCTCTTGTAAAGGAAGGTCTTCGATACATTCAGATACATATGAGGTTGTAGAAGGATTTATTCAAACCTCAGCTGATACCCTTTGGAAATTTAAGAGTTATAGTGAAACAAATAGAAAACTGATTTAAAGAAGGCAAGAAGGTGATGAAGCTGAATTTTATAACGGAAGAATTAATCTATCATAAATCTCCGCAAGAGCTAACAGCTATGATGTATGAAAAACTTATTCAAAATATTGGTGAAGCTATTATAGCAATTCAACACAGCGATTATTTTACAGCGAATGAAAAAATTAAACAGTGCAACGATATTTTATATCGGCTAGGAATTGGCTTAACATATCAAGCAGGTATTATTGCAGAGCAGTTAGATACCCTTTACAGCTATATGTCTGAGCAATTAATTATGGCTAACTTTAAAAAAGATACGATTATTTTATGTGAGGTTCAACAAATGATGAAGAAGCTTTCTAACGCTTGGAATGAAGTGTTAAAAGCAACGCCTAATACCTCTTCGTTCCGAAAAAACAAGCTGTCTTCTTATGAACAGCACATAAGCATCACTCTTAGCTAAAGGATAATTATCACATCCACGCATCAGATGCCTCTCAAAACTTTTCAGCTAGTCAAGCTAGCACATCTAAAAGTCTAAACGGAATGGAGTGTATACTAACAGAGAAAGGAGAGATACATAGTGGAGTTACAGCGAATTAACGGTCTTTCTTCTTCCGTGAATCTCATTAGAGAAAAAGAAGTAAGTAGTTCGGCTTCATTTACAGGAGTAATGGTAAAGAAACAAAAAGAACTGACCTATGAACATTTAACTCAAGTAATAAATAAAATTGAAGAACAGGGAAAGCAGTTAGTAAAAAGTCACACTATTGATTCCTTGCGAAAATACAAGACGCTTGTGAAGCAGTTTATGAACGAAGTTGTTAAAAATGGTTTTGAATTGAATGAAGAAAGAGGGTTTAATCATAGAGGAACGACTAAGGTATATAAATTAGTGAAAGAAGTAGATACGAAACTAGTTGACTTGACAAATGATATCCTTCAAAAAGAAAAAGACAGTTTAAATTTACTCAAGCGGGTTGGAGAGATTCAAGGTTTGTTAATTAATATGTATACGTGAAGGAGCTTTTACTAATAGGTAAACCTCTCGTTACATGCATTTTAATCCTAAATGTTGTAGAATAGAGTGAAATTATTTTATATAACAAAGGATGGATCCCTATCTTATGAAAACAGCAATTATTACAGATAGTACCGCCTATATATCAGAGGAAATTCGATCAAACTATCATATACATATGGTACCGCTAAGCGTTATTTTTGGTGAAGAAACATATCGTGAAGAAGTAGATATGACTGCAGATCAATATTTTGAAAAAATTAAAGAAGCAAAAAATCTTCCAACCACTTCTCAGCCCGCTATAGGAGAATTTGTAGAGTTGTTTGAGCAGTTAAAACGAGATCAATTCGATGCAGCTATCGTTATTACATTATCTAGTGGAATTAGCGGAACTTATCAGGGTGCTTTGACGGCAGGTAGCATGGTAGAAGACTTTGATGTGCACGTATTTGATTCAGAAATCAGCTGTATGGTTCAAGGCTTTTATGCGATTGAAGGAGCCGAGATGGTCCGATTAAATAAACATCCTGACGAAATCATTGCGCGTTTCGAAGAGATGAAACTATCAATGCGTGCGTATTTTATGGTAGATGATTTATCTCACTTACAGCGCGGAGGTCGCCTAAATGCTGCTCAGGCTATTATCGGCAGCCTGCTTCAAGTAAAGCCAGTGCTGCATTTTGAATCTAAAAAAATCGTTCCGTTTGAAAAAATTCGTACGCGTAAGCGAGCATTGAAACGAATCACCGAGCTTCTTGATGAGGATGCAAAAGAAAATGTACCTATGAAAGCTGTAGTTATTCATTCTAATCGTGAAAATGAAGCAAAAGAAATTCAGCAAGAGTTAGAACAAGAATATCCTCATATTGAATGGAGCCTTTCTTATTTTGGCGCTGTCATTGGCACGCATTTAGGTGAAGGTGCCATCGGTATAGGCTGGTATAAAAAGTAATCGAAAACCAAATCATTTGATTTGGTTTTTTTGCAGGAAAAAACACCTTTTTTTGCGTATATAGATGTGTACGATAAACATGGAAAGGAATGAAGATATGCTTTTTACTGTTAAACAAGAATTGCTAGATCCCGTTCAAGTACCTAGCCCCTATGCTTTTCCACTCTCGCAAATCGATACATGGAGAACTCCACCTTTAAATCCTTCATACTCCTACTCTTTAGATCTTCAGCGCTCTTTAAGCGGAAAGCAGCTTCTGCTAACTCAGACTCCCTATCCTTTATCTCTTATTCATGAACATTATCTAAACGGATATATTTCCTATCAAAAAGCACTTATCCAGAAAGAAAACGGATATAAATGCAGCCGGTGTGGAAGTGACAGCCCCTTTTATTTTGCTTCATTTCCATGCAGTAGATGTCACCAGGACTGCTACTATTGCCGAGCATGTATTGTAATGGGCAAAGTAAGTGAGTGCACGCCCTTTATAAACTGGGAAGGACCAGCAAGTAATGTCCTGCCAAAAAGCAGCGTAATGAATTGGAAAGGAACGCTGTCTACAGCTCAAGAACGTGCTTCAAATGAACTCATTCAAGCTATAAAAAAGGATGAAGAGCTTTTAATTTGGGCGGTTTGCGGAGCAGGAAAAACGGAAATTTTATTTAAAGGTATTGAATCAGCGTTGAACAGCGGAAAGAAAGTCTGTATTGCTACTCCAAGAACAGACGTGGTTATTGAGTTAAAGCCAAGAATTCAATCAGCATTTCCGGATATGTCCGTGCTGGCTATGTATGGAGGCAGCGAAGACCGCTTTCATGAATCCTCTCTTATTATTTCCACCACTCATCAACTTCTGCATTATTATCAAGCATTCGATGTGCTGATTATTGACGAAGTAGATGCATTCCCGTATTCAACGGAGCCTATGCTGCACTATGCTGTTGCAAAAGCAGCTAAACACGCTGCGTCAAAGATTTATTTAACAGCGACTCCAAGTGAATCATTAAAAAAAGACGTTGAGCAAGGAAAAAAACAAGTAGTTAAAATTCCAGCCCGCTATCACCGCATGCTTATTCCTGTTCCTCGTTTTGAATGGTGTGGCAATTGGAAGAAAAAAATAAAAACAGATACCTTGCCTGCTAATGTTGAGAAATGGCTGAAAAAAAGAATAGACGAAGGGAAACAATGCTTTGTCTTCGTCCCGCAAATTAAGTGGATTGCTCCGATCACAGACATGATTCGAAAGCTGACCGAAAAGGTAGACGGTGTCCATGCTGAAGATTCCCAGCGAAAAGAAAAAGTAATGAAATTTAGAGAAGGACAGCTAGTTATTTTAGTAACGACAACAATATTAGAGCGAGGCGTAACGGTTCCCAACATAGATGTTGCAGTATTGGGAGCAGAAGAAACGATTTTTACTGAAAGTGCTCTTGTGCAGATTTCAGGAAGAGTAGGGAGGAGTGCACAATTTCCAACGGGAGACGTGGTCTTTTTTCATTATGGACAATCTCTGTCTATGCGAAAAGCAAAAGAACATATTGAATATATGAATGCTCTAGCTTATAAGGAAGGGCTGATTGATCGATGACAATATGTCTGATTTGTTTTGAACCTCTTGTTTCTTCTTTCGATTGGAGGTCATTGTTAAAACCTTCTTCAACGGATAGGATTTGTAATGTTTGCTTGCAAAGATGTCCCATCATCACCAGCAGCATTTGCAGGGGATGCGGCCGCTCTCTTACAGACCTGGCTCCTTCTCATTATGAGTTAGACACATGTAAGGACTGTCAGAAATGGAACGATGCTTCTTTTTTTAACCGCTCTCTTTATACGTACAATGATTTTATGCAAAGTATAATAGAACGTTTTAAATTTCAAGGAGACTATGAAATTATCCAAGCATTCAAGGAGCAGTGGTATAAGTTCTATAAAAAAGAATGTAATCCAAAAGCTATACTAGTTCCTATACCTTTAACGGACAAGAGATTATATGAGAGAGGGTTTAACCAATCTTTAGCGCTAGCTGAACTGATCAGTGACAACATAGAAATGCCTCTTGTTCGCTGTTCAGGAACAAAGCAATCAAAGAAAAATAGGCGAAGTCGGCTGGCAGAAAGACTGGAATTTAAAGTAGTCAATTCCTCAATGGTTACGAATCAAGAATTTCTCTTGATTGATGATATTTATACAACAGGAGCAACCGTGCGCCAAGCGGCAAATTGTTTGCAGGAAGCTGGGGCACGTTCAGTTCGTTCGATCACTTTAATTCGTGCATGAAGATGTATAATTTAAAGCTTTGACCGATAGTAAAATAAAAAACAAATGAGGAGTTTCGAATATGGGAACGTTAGATAATTGCAGGGAATGCGGTCATTTATTTGTAAAAAATGGATCAATAAATATATGTAAATCATGTTTTGACAAAGAAGAAGCTCTGTTTCAACGTGTTTCTTCATTCTTGAAGAAAAGAGCAAATCGTACCGCAACGACTTACGAAGTGATGAAAGAAACGGGCGTTTCAGATTCGTTAATTCATCAATTTATTCGACAAGGTCGCTTAGTGCTAACTAATTTTCCAAATATAAGCTATCCATGCATGCAATGCAACGCTCAGATTCGAGAAGGGAAACTTTGCAATTCATGCTCTCAAGAAATTAAACATGGGTTAGAAAAGCATAATCGTGAGATAATTCGTTCCAATGAAGAGCCGACGCGTCCTACCTATCGTTCTAACGAAAGGAAAAAAGAGTAAAAGTGTGCTGAGTGTTTGCAGGTTCTCTATCTATAGACCTATGTTTAAGGTGGACTGTGAAAATGGTCTCAACTTCCTTGTCGATGCTAAAGGTTTAGGTGGAAATTCCGATATAATGAATAGAGATAACGGATACAAATATAAAAAGAGGTGAGAGAGATGAAGATTAATCCATCGAACTTATTTGGAATAAATCCGTACAAAAAACAATCAGAAAAAACAGAACAGGTCTCTAAAAAGAATCCACAAGATCAGATTCATATTTCATCTGAGGCGAAGAAACTTCAGGGAAATGAATCATCTCCAGAAAGACTTGAAAAATTGGAGAAACTAAAACAGCAAATTAACAGCGGAACATACGAAATTAATGGAAAAGAAATTGCTAAAAGCATTGTAGATTTTTATAAAAAGTAAAAGGACTGACATTGATTGAACGTGCGAGAAATTCAAACGGTACTAGAAAAACAAGTAACGCTTCACAAAAGTTTGTCTGTCATTGTTAAAGAGAAAACGAATTTTATTATTAAACAAGATGTAAAGGCATTGACGGCTTCTTTGCAAAAAGAGCAATCTCATATAGCTGCTATTTCTGCACTGGAAACAAAACGTATAAAAGCGATGGAAAAAAGCGGACATGCTGCTCGCTCCATTGAAGAAATAGCAGGCTCATTCTCTGAATACTCCATCTTGATACCCTTTCAAAAACAGCTAATAGATATAATTCAAGATATAAAGTATGCAAATGACTTGAACAATCAGCTGCTCACACAGTCTTTGCAGCTGATTCATACCGAACTAGACCTTCTTGTTCCATCGAAACGAGAGGATTCGTTCAATTATACAAAAACAAATAATAGATCGTTTCAGTCCAACTCTATTTTCAATTCCAAGGCATAAAGAACGGAGGAAAGCAGAATGAGTTCAACATTTCATGGTTTGCAGGTGGCTAAACGAGGAATGGATGCCCAACAAGCGGCCCTTTACACAATTGGCCATAACGTATCTAATGCAAATACGTCGGGCTATACGCGTCAGCGAGTAAGTTTAGAAACGTTCCCAGCCTATCCAGCCCCAGGGATGAATCAGACTGGAACTGCGGGTCAAATAGGAATGGGAGTAGAAGCCAGCACGGTAGAGCGAATACGTGATACATTTTTAGATACCCAGTATCGAGATGAAACAATTAAAGTAGGGTATTGGGATGCACGCGCTGGTGCTCTTGAAAAAATGGAGGAAATTATGAATGAACCTACTGAAGATGGACTTTCAGCTGTTTTTAATCAATTCTTTGAATCCATTCAAGATGTAGCTTCACACCCTTCAGAAGCAGGAGCCAGGTCTGTTATGATTGAACGGGCTGAAGCAGTAGGCGATACTTTCTCTTATTTATCTACTTCTTTAAAAACGATTCAAGGTGATTTACAAAACGAGCGTGACGTAGCCGTAACACAAGTGAATTCTTTGCTAGAGCAAATAAATAATGTGAACCAACAAATACAAAACGTAGAACCGAATGGCTATTTGCCTAATGATTTGTATGATGAAAGAGATCGGCTGCTAGATGAGATTTCTAAATTTATGCCGGTTTCTTTAGAGTATACAAAAAGCAGCGGGAACGCTTCTGCAACGTCAGAAGGAGTGGTAACGGTTCAGCTTCAAACGTCTCAAGGGCCTACTACTCTTTTAGATGGGAAAACTCATCAAGTAAACGCCATCAGTGTGACAACAAATCAAGATTCCTATGTGACGGAAATTCATATAGGGGATGAGATACGGAATCCTGAGTCATTTCCTCAAGGAAAACTTAAAGGGTTAATTGAGGCTTCTGGATATATAGATAATAGTGGTAATAAAACAGGTGTTTACGCTTCAATGATTGATGATTTAGATGAAATGGCATATGAATTTGTGAACTGGTTTAATGATAAGCACCAACAAGGTGTCACGCTAGATGGTGATAATGGTGTGCCCTTTTTTAATGAGATTTCTCAGAAAGAAGGGGCTGCAACTGGAATTGTTATTGCTGATAAAATTAAACAAAACACGAACAATATTGCTGCTGCTTCTGGTGCTGCTGGAACTGATCGCCAAGGAGATGGACAAAATGCTCAGCTGTTGTCTCAATTTCGTCAAAAGGTGCTTATTAATTCGGGAAATCAAGCTGTTTCCCTAGATGGCTTTTATCAATCTGTTATTGGCCAAATGTCAGTAGATGCCCAACAAGCCAACCGCTTAAAAAGTAATTCAGAAACTCTCCAGGGAGCTGTAGAGCAAAGGCGCCAGTCTACCAGTGCAGTTTCATTAGATGAAGAGATGACCAATATGATTCAGTTTCAGCATGCATATAACGCTAGTGCCCGTATGGTGACGATGATTGATGAAATGCTTGATAAAATTGTAAACGGTCTTGGAACTGGAGGAAGGTAAAGATGCGTGTCACACAAGGAATGTTAGCGGCTAATTCGTTAAAACAGATTAGCAATAGCTATAATAAGCTGGAAACCCTTCAAAACCAATTATCAACGGGAAAGAAAATTACTCGTCCTTCGGATGACCCGGTAGTGGCTACTAAAGGAATGGCGTATCGTTCTAATCTTTCTGAAGTAAATCAATATAAACGTAATTTAACAGAAGCCCAGTCTTGGTTTGATAGTTCAGAATCAGGACTTGAACAAGTCAATTCCATTCTTCAGCGCACTAAAGAGCTGGTCGTGCAAGGGTTAAACGGTACGAATGAAAGTGATGACCGCCAAGCGATTGCACGTGAAATTGAACAGTTAAAGCTGGATTATATGCAAGTAGGCAATACGCAGGTGGCAGGAAACTATATCTTTAACGGTGTAAATGTGGGAGCACCGCCTATTAGTGGGAATGCAAGCGGTATGATAGAGTCGAATATTAACCTGGATCCTTTTTCGGTTGAGGTATCAAAAGGTATCCAGCTGAGAGTCAATATTCATCCTGAAAACATCTTTGGACAAGATGCATTCGAATTAATGAACAATGTTCAAACAGCTTTTGAACAAAACGATGTAAACTCACTAAAAGATCTTTCTACACAGGTAGACACGCAGCTGTCTACGCTATTAGCGGAGCGATCTGAATTGGGAGCAAGGAGCAATCGGCTTGAGCTGATCGAAAACCGCCTTGATTCACAGGAAATTACGGCTACTAAGATGCTTTCAAATAATGAAGATGCTGATATTGAAAAAGTCATTACGGATTTAACCGTACAAGAAAGCGTGCATCGTGCTGCTTTGGGAGTAGGGGCTCAAATTATTCAGCCTACGCTACTAGATTTCTTGCGTTAAAAAGCTCCTTCTAAACAGAAGGAGCTTTTTTATAATGAAAAAAGATAACAATAAAAAATTAATTAGCAAAGGTGTGATGAGATGAAAATTTCCACAAGCTATCATGGAGATATAGAAATAGATAATCAGCAAACACTGACATTTAATCAAGGGATTCCAGGTTTTTTGGAAGAAACTGAATTTGTTATTTTACCACTTCCAGAAGTCGAAGCTTTCCAAGTTCTGCAGTCTATTCAAACCAAAGAAGTAGCTTTTATTATCACGGATCCATTTCAGTTTTTTTTAGATTATGATTTTCAACTAGAACCTCAGGAAATCGAAAAGCTTCAATTACAACAAGCGGAAGATGCAGCGGTTTACGTATTGCTTACGATGTCAGATTCTGTGGAAAAGATAACGGCTAATTTGCAGGCTCCTGTTATTATTAATACAAAGCAACAGCTTGCTAAGCAAGTGATTTTAATGAATACAGCTTACGAAACGAAGCACAGGATATTTGAGTAAGAGGAATAGATAAGGAGTGAGTCCATGCTTGTTTTAACACGAAAGTTACATGAAACAATCAAAATAGGTGATGAAATTGAAGTGACCGTCCTTGCAGTTAATGGTGATCAAGTAAAGTTAGGAATTCAAGCTCCAAAGTCTGTAGATATTCATAGACAAGAGATTTATGAAGAAATACGTAATGAAAATAAAAGTGCTTCTCAAATTACATTACATGCTATTGATATGCTGAAACAATTACCGAAAAAGAAATAAAACGATCAGGTTGAAAATAATCAAAAATATACGGTATAAATAATATCTAAATCGGGAAAGATAAACATATAGTATTCCCCACTATGTCTTAAGCCTTTCTCTTAAAGAGAAAGGCTTCTTTTTTATCAAAAAATTGAACTGAATTTCTGTTTTTTTCCTTTTTATCGTGTATCATTAAATTTATTAAGTATAATTCAAATAAATTTAACAAAAGAGGAGAAGAGTAAATGAGTGATGTTCAAGAGTATCATAATTTATTAAAAGAAGCAGAAGACGTGGTTGTCAGCGCCTTAGCTGATACGATGGATTTATATGGTGTCACACCTTCAGTAGGAAGGCTGTATGGCATGCTTTATTTTATGGATGAACCTGTTACATTAGATCAAATGAGTGAAGAATTGGGTATGAGTAAACCAACAATGAGTACATCTATTCGTTCACTGCAAAATATTGATATGGTCCACAAAGTGTGGAAAAAAGGTGTTCGAAAAGACTTATATGAAGCAGAAAAAGATTTTTCTAAGTCCTTTTTTTCATTTTTCTGTAAGAAGTGGCAAAGAGAAATTTCAGTTAATTTAGAGGCAATCGAAGAAGCGGAAAACAAGCTGCAGATTCTTTTAAATGATGAAGATTTGCCTGAGGAGATCGCAGTAAAGGCAAAGCGTAATTTAGCGCAGATTATAGAGTCAAAACATTATTATCATTTCTTGAAAAAAGTAGTGAAAGTTTTTGACGACCGGAGAATCATCGATATTTTAAATGAAGAATTAGCGAAAGAGTAAATAAAAAAGGCTGTTGAAAAATCAACAGCCTTTTTATCATTTTTATACGGTTAATGGTGTAGCTTCAAAACAGCGGTTATAAATCCATTCGTAACTTTTTACAGTTAAATCACGAGGGTTACCAACTGTTTGTGGATCATTAAATGCTTCTTGAGCTAAGCGAGAAACCGCTTCTTTTGGAACACCTTGTTCTTCTAAAGAAGGGATTTGTACATCTTTAACTAATTGATATACTTCACGAACAGCTGCTTGAGCTGCTTCTTCAAGCGTTAATTCATGCGTATTAACTCCTAAAGCTTGAGCTATGCGCGCAAATTTTTCAGGCTCGCCCATCCAGTTATATTCCATTACAGGACCTAGCATTGCTGCTACGCAAGGGCCATGGGCAATTGGATAAATGCCTCCTAATGTTTGAGCCATCGCATGAGCTGCTCCTGCAGATTCACTTCCATATGAAAGGCCAGCAAGCATAGCTGCATGCGCCATTCCATAGCGTGCTTCGATATCCTGTCCATTTGCAACTGCACGTCGTAAGTATTTTCCAACGTACTCAATAGCCAATAAAGCAACAGAGTCTGTCATTGGTTGTGCAAAGTGGCATGTATAACACTCAATTGCATGAGCTAATGCGTCAATTCCTGTACCGGCCGTAATATGTGAAGGCATAGATACGTGCAGTTCTGGATCAATAATTGTTAAGTGAGCAGCAATTAAAGGTCCACCTGTATTAAATTTAAACTCACGAACAGGATCGGTAATGACGGCCCATTGTGTGACTTCGCTTCCTGTACCGGCAGTTGTAGGGATTGTTGTTAAAGGAGGGATACGTTTTGTTAAAGGTTTTTTTCCTTCAGCTGCTTCATAATCTAAGACGGGAGCATTATGAGCTACTTCTACACCAATAGCTTTTGCCGTATCCATTGAGCTTCCGCCTCCAACAGCCACGAGTCCGTTGCATCCATTTTCTTTGTACATTTTTGTGCCGTCTGCTACTACGTGAATAGAAGGATTGGCTTCTACTTGGTCAAATAGAATAACGTCTACGTCCGCTTCTTTTAAACTAGCGATTACGGGATCTGCTAAGCCTACTTTTTTTACGCCAGGATCTGTTACTAGTAAAACCTTAGATACACCTAGGTTTTTTACTTCTTCTCCAGTATGCTTGACAGCACCAATTCCATGTTTTACAACCGTTGGCATCTCAAAACTTTTTAAACGTTCCATTCTTTCAAATCGCATAAACATCTTTAAATTCCCCCTTAATTTTTATTGAAACCAGCGCATTGGCTGTGGATTTGTATTCGTATAAATATGTTTAATTTCCGTATATTCTTCTAGACCGATATGGCTAAGCTCTCTTCCAATCCCAGATTGCTTATATCCTCCCCAAGGAGCCTGCGGGAAGTAGGGATGATAATCGTTAATCCAAGTCGTTCCCATACGGAGTGCTTTTACTACACGTTCAGCTCGGTTCATATCACTTGTCCAAACGGCTCCAGCTAATCCATAAATCGTATCGTTAGCAAGTGCGACTGCTTCTTCTTCAGTGTTGAAGCGCTCAATGGTCATAATTGGACCAAATGACTCTTCTTGGACAACTTTCATATCTCCATGACAGTTTGTGAAAATAGTTGGTTCGATAAATAAGCCTTTTTGTAACGAGTCCTGAGTTGGACGCTTGCCTCCTAAAACAAGAGAAGCACCTTCTTGTTTCCCAAGCTCAATATAATGTTCCACTTTAGCTAGATGTTCTTTTGAGATAACGGGTCCCATTTGAGTGGCTTCGTGCATGCCGTCCCCTAGCTTAATTTTTTGGGCTTGTTCAATAACTGCTGAAACAAATTTATCGTGAATATCATCTTGAACGAGTAATCTCGCACCAGCTGAACAAACTTGACCAGCATGAAAGAAGACCGCATTTAATGCATAGTCAACCGCAGTGTCAAAGTCAGCGTCAGCAAAGACGATATTCGGATTTTTTCCACCGAGTTCAAGAGCGATTTTTTTAAAGTTGCCTGCAGCAGCCTGCATGACTTTACGTCCAGATACACCGCCACCTGTAAAGGAAACTAAATCTACTAAGTGACTTTCTGCCATTTCTTGTCCAACGGTCGCACCCGGGCCGAGTACAATGTTAATGACGCCCGCTGGAAAGCCAACTCTTTCAAAAATTTTCATCATATGAATAGTTGTTAAAGGGGTAATTTCGCTTGGTTTAATAACAATTGTGTTCCCAGCAGCAAGTGCGGGAGCCAATTTCCAAGAGGCTTGCAATAAAGGGTAATTCCAAGGAGTAATTTGGCTGCATACACCTAGAGGTTCGCGGACAACGCGGCTAACAGAATCGGGATTAGGTGACTCAATCATCTGTCCACCATCTTTATCTGCTAATCCAGCATAGTATTGAAAGACATCAGCAATTCCATCCATGTCTGCCAGGCTTTCAACGAGGGTTTTTCCAGTATTCAAGGTTTCAAGTTTGGCGAGTTCTTCATGATCATTACGAATTTCTTCCGCTACTTTAAATAGTAAAGAACCTCTTTGGGCCGCTGTGAATTTAGACCATTCACCTGCATCAAAAGCTTTTCTAGCTGATTCAATGGCTTCTATGGCATCAGCACGATTTCCTTCTGTAACGACAGCGATAACCTCTTGATTAAAAGGATTTATAATCTCTCTTTTCTCGCCGCTGCGTGCTTCAACCCATTCACCGTTTATGTGCATTTTTTCAAGCGTAAGTGTTTGTTCCAATAGCATCGACCTCCAAATAATAGAATTTGTTAAATTTATATTTAACGTTCTTAACAATTTGAATTATAGCATCGGACATTTAATTTAGTCAAATCGAAAAACTCAAAATGTTCAGAATTTATTAGATTATCTTCTCTGGAAGAGACTAATCATTCGGATATTAAGAAAAAATTTAACAAAAAGTAATAAAAAATCACTGATTGCTATGTCCCTTGATACAAAAGGTTTTTTTATGTACGAGCTATGAGAATATTATTCTTTTTTTATATGAAAACACTCAAACTTTTTTGACAATATACTAAACATTCAGATATATTAACCATAGTACGATATCTGCTTGCATACAAACCCTGAGAAACAAAGGATTTTGAATGTGGAAATTAAGAAAGGAGTTTAGATGGAAGATGAAAATAATTATGAGTTCTTAGCAAAATAATAAAAAAAGTCAATTTAAATTATTTTAATATAATTATATAAACGTAATTTCTCCCCTTCGCATTGGTATTTATAATCCAACTATTTATATTTTATTCTAAAAAAACTATTTTTGGGTTTAATTGTATGATGGTAGGAAAAAGGAATAGAGGACAATTATGTCTTTAGATTTCTTTATCAATTTAAAGGATGTGAGACGATGCAAAATGCTAAAAAGCCATTTCGTTCAGACACACAACAAGCCAGGCCTGAAAAGTCGAATGAGACTTCTGACTTTTCAGGGAAATCAAACAGGAACAACCGTCTACTAACCCCCTTATGGACAACTATTATAGGATTTTCCATCTTTATGGTTGTCGCATTTATCTATTCTCTCTATAATCCAGATCTCTATTGGCCAGGCCTCATTTTAATGTTCATTATGTATGGTGTTATTTATTTTATTGGTGCTCGAGCCGCTGCAAGTAAAAAAGGAAAATCAGATGATATGCTTGTTGCGGGAAGATCTATGCCGCTATGGATTTCAATGTTCACAATGACCGCCACTTGGGTAGGTGGAGGGTATATTGCTGGAACGGCCGAAACCGTTTATTCCTCAGGGCTGACATGGACGCAAGCGCCATGGTGTTATTCAATCAGCTTGATTTTAGGCGGTATCTTTTTTGCTAGAAAGATGAGAAGGTTTGAGTTTATGACAATGCTCGATCCTCTAGAATCTCGTTTCGGTAAGAAAATGGCTACGGTTCTTTACTTTCCAGCTATACTGGGAGAGCTGTTTTGGAGCGCAGCTATCTTAACTGCTTTAGGAACAACATTCGGTGTGATTTTAGGCCTCAGTTTTTCAATTTCCATCATTCTTTCCGCACTTATTGCCATTGCATACACCGTGATTGGCGGCTTGTGGGCAGTAGCACATACCGATATCTTACAGCTTTCTATTATGTTTTTAGGACTATTTCTGGTGCTTCCCTTTGCATTTTCGAATACGGGAGGGGTGGGAGCCGTTTTTTCTACTTATTCAGAAGGCCTGACTGGTTCTCTTCATTTATTTCCTCCAATAAAAGGCTGGGAAGATCCGAAATGGGGAAATACATATTGGCAATGGTGGGATAGCACATTTTTACTTATTTTTGGTGGTATTCCATGGCAGATTTATTTTCAGCGCGTGTTATCTGCTAAAAATGAAAAAGCAGCAATGTGGCTATCTATTACAGCCGGCATCTTTTGCGCTCTAGCGGCCTTGCCTCCAACTTTAATAGGAATGATAGGTTATAGTGCAGACTGGTCTTCATTTGGAGCGTCAAGTCCTGAGAGCGCGTCCATGATTTTAACGTATGTATTTAAATACCTAACGCCCGATTTAGTAGGAGCGATTGCACTTGGAGGACTAGCTGCTGCCGTCATGGCTGCAGTAGCGGCTTCGTTACTTTCAGCTTCGGGAATGGCAGCTTGGAACGTGTATCGTCCGATTGTAAAACCAAATGCGACACAGGCACAGTTAGATAAAGTTATCAAACGTTCTATCATTATTATTGGAACCGGAGCAACTTTAATTGCTTTAAACTCTGAGAGTGTCTACTCCTTATGGTATTTATCAGGGGACCTAGTGTATTGTATTCTTTTTCCACAGTTGGTTTGCGCTTTGTTCTTTAAAGGAGCGAACTGGTACGGATCTTTGGCTGGGTTCATTGTGTCTCTTGTTCTTCGAATCGGTGGAGGGGAACCACTGCTTCATTTAAAAGCGCTGCTTCCGTATCCGATGATAGAAGACGGGGTGGTCATGTTTCCATTTCGTACATTTGCGATGGTAGGCGGGTTGTTAACTATTTTTGTCGTTTCTTACGCGACGCGACGTATTTGCCCTCCTCAGCCGCTTCGAAATCTTCATCGTGACATATCGGTTGAGAAATAATCAAAAGCAAAATAAAAAAGCCGCAGATGCGGCTTTTTTATTTTGCAATATTTTCTGACTCGGAAAATTGATCGTCAGGTCGCTTGTTGTTTGTTTTTTTGATGAACGAGTATGAAAGAAGAACTACAACGGTTAATCCAAGAGTTAAGAAAAACTGTGAGCGCATCGAATCAATAAATGCCATTGATAAGAAGATTACGGTAATAATAGCAATTGTTATGTATGTTAAATACGGGAACAACCACATTTTCATCCCTTTAATTGGCTGGTTTGCTCGATTCATTTTCTTACGCAGGCGTAAATGAGAAATAGCGATAGCTAAGTACACAATAAGAGCAATGGCTCCTGATGCATTAACTAAGAATAAAAAGAGTTTATCCGGCGAAACGAAGCTAAAGATAGCACATACATATGCGGCAGCTGTGCTAATCCATACAGCTCTTGCCGGCACGCCTGATTTGCTTACTTTTGCTAAAGCGCGAGGAGCTTGTCCTTTTTGAGCTAATGATAAAATCATTCGTGAGTTCGTATACAAAGCAGAGTTCAAGCAAGACAAAACGGATACTAATACGACTAAATTCATAATTTGTGCAGCTGCTGGAATGTTGACCATTTCTAACATTGTTACATATGGACTTTTTAGTAAATCAGCTGAGTTCCAAGGTAAAAGAGTTACTAAAATAGCAACTGAACCAATATAGAAAATTAAAATTCGCCATACAACACTGCGAATAGCAGTTGTGATAGCTTTTGCTGGATTTTCTGATTCACTAGCTGCAATAGCCGCAATTTCAGCTCCAAAATAAGAGAAAATAACGGTAATAACTCCTAAGAAGATAGAGTTCGTACCTTTTGGCATAAAGCCTCCGTGGCCCGTTAAATTAGCTAGACCAGGTGAAGATGTACCTGGGATTAATCCGAAAATAATAGCTAAACCGATTCCCATAAAGGCAACGATTGCCACAATTTTAATCATAGCAAACCAATATTCAAATTCTCCAAATGATTTGACAGAGAACAAGTTTGTTAAAGTTAATGCAAAGGTTAAAATTAAGCTTAAAAGCCAAATTGGTACGGAAGGGAGCCATTCATGAACAATTGCTCCTCCTGCAGTGGCTTCAATTGCAATTACAATTAGCCAGAAAAACCAGTAAAGCCATCCAACAGCATAACCTGCCCACGCGCCAATTCCTTGCTGAGCATATGTTGCGAATGAGCCTTTATCTGGGTTTACCATAGCCATTTCACCGAGCATACGCATCAATAGAACGACTAGCAGTCCGGCTGCTGCATATGAAACTACTGCTGCTGGGCCTGTTGCGTTAATAACGGATCCGCTTCCTACAAACAAGCCGGCTCCGATAATACCTGCAATGGAAATCATGGAAACGTGACGTTGCTTTAACTTTCCGTGTGATTCTGTTTTGTTTCCCATCGTATTCACTCCTTTAAAATTATCGAAAGACTATTAGAAAATAAAGTAAATTCTGAAAATATAAATAGAAATTCCTCCCCTTACCTTTATAATAAGCAAGAAGTGTGCCAATTATCAAATTACTATTAAAATCGCTTTTAAGTTACTGAATTTAAAATATTTTAAGTCAAAAAAGACTTTATTTATTCATTATAGACTTATTCGTTGCTCCGAATTTCCGCTATATACGTACATCCTATACAAGTTTTCGACATATATCTTATTTATCTTGTATGATAAAAGATAAATCGGTATTATATTCCAAGAAGAATGTTTGAAAGGGTGCGTGTGTTTGAGAAAATTTATAGCTGTTATTTTTCTGTTTATTATCCTTTTAGTTGGGTTGTATTTTTTCGTTAGTCCAGTTAGAAATGTTGAAAAGCTTGACCAGACTGCTTCATTATCTTCACTAGCACAAGAAAAGTCCGCTCATGCGACGTCGCTAGAACTGAACGGAGGCTCTCCTATTTTAGGGTACCGATTGAGCGAGAGCGATGTTAACGATTATCTGCGCAGCTACCTTTATGAAAATGATGAAACGGTTGAGGGAGCAGAAGCCGAGTTGCTTCCGGAACATATAAAATTTTATATTAATAAACATGTAGTATCTTTTATGGAATCACAGTTTGTAGTTGACGTAACACCAAATGCCGAAAATGGAAAGCTTGTTTTAAAGGTGAACAGCGTGCATCTAGGAAGAATGCCGATTCCTATGTCCCTAGTATGGGATCGCTTAAATATTGACGAGTCTTCTGATGTCACGGTCGATAAAGAAATGAATGAAATTACTCTGCTCAATAATTTGCCAGATTCCATTTCGTTTGAGCAAGCAGATACAACGGATGAATATATAAATTTATCTGCCTCTGTAACCATTGATTCGTTACGGGATATTATAAATCTAGCACCATACCTTATTCCTAAGAATATTCAAAGAAATTTATCCTAGAAACTAAACTTGTTTGGCCAATAAGAAAAAGCTCACTTATTATAGAAAAATAAGTGAGCTTTTTCTATCTTACACCATTTGACCTATGAAAAAAATATTTGTTTTACCGATACAAAATAGAGAAGTGTTGAACCTATGAACGAATAAGGAAATTCGGAAAAGTGTACTCATATTTTATGGCTAACAGTTGATGAATAGATGAATAAAAAAACGGTGGTGATGGTAAGTGGTAAGAGTAAGTGGTTTAGCAAGCGGAATGGATATTGATCAAATCGTCAGTGATTTAATGAAGGCTGAACGTATGCCTATTGATAAAATGAAAAAACAAAAGCAAACGTTAGAGTGGCAGCGAGATGATTATCGCTCTATGAACTTGCTGTTATCAGACTTTAATAATCTTGCTTTTAATATGACCTTGCAGTCTTCTTATTCGTCTAAAACGGTATCTTCAGCAGATGAAACGAAAGTAAAAGCAGCAGCTACTTCCTCAGCAGGTAACGCGTCTTATACCCTTTCAAATGTGACAATGGCGACTGCTGCGCAAAATATCAGTAGTGAGAAAATTTCAGAAGGCACTATTGACCCTGCTAAAAGTTTATGGGAGCAAAAAAACTTGCTTGGCAGTGCGTGGAGTGGAAAAGAGGTCAAGCAACCTGATATTACAATAAGTGATGATACAAAGGCTGCCAAGTTATCCAAAGGAGCTATTTTTGAGGGAAGCCTACCTTCTTCTATTCAAGTGAAAAATGGAGAATCTTCTCAAGAATTTAATATAAAAACTACAGGCGATCCTACTTTAATAGGAGAGAATGATGTATTCATTAATATGAATACGGGCGAAATGACATTCGGTACCACATTAACAAACGGTAGCACTGTTCAAGGATTTACGTATAAGCAAAATGTCCTCCAGTTTTCTATTACAACGTATGACAGCAGTGGAAAAGCAACAGGAGATAATGCAGACGGCAGTATGTCATTTGAATTTGATGGCTCAGCGTCATTAAATACTGTTTTGACCCAACTTAGTAATTCAAAAGTAGGTATTTCAGCCTTTTACGATGAAGGAACAGATAAAGTTGTCTTTACTCGCAAAGACACAGGAGATTTGTCAAAAGCCGGTGGTGCAGGCGGTCAAAAGATGGTGTTTTCAGGAGCGTTTTTAACAAATTTCTTAAAATTAGATACTCAAAAAGAAACCGGCGGAACAGATGCAAAATTTACGCTAAACGGTCTAGAAACAACTCGTAAATCCAATACGTTTACAACGGCAGGTGTTACTTATAACCTCCAAAATAATTTCACAGGAGATGTGCGCGTTAACGTAAGCAATGATACGCAAAAAGTATTTGATACAATTAAAGATTTTGTGACCAAATACAATGAACTGATTGAGAAGATTAATGGAAAGGTTACGGAAGAAAGGGACCGGAACTACCAGCCTTTGACGGACCAAGAAAGAGAAAAGCTCACGGACAAACAAGCTGAGCAGTGGGATGATAAAGCAAAAAGCGGTTTGTTAAAAGGAGACACAATTTTATCAAGCGGGCTGAATCAAATGCGTTCTAACTGGTATGCCTCTGTATCAGGAGTGAGCGGAGCATTTTCACAGCTAACGGACATCGGTATTTCAACTAGCGCAAACTATAGTGATCGAGGCAAGCTAGTGATTGAAGGTGACGGGACTAAATTAAAAGAAGCAATTGAAAAAGACCCGCAGTCTGTTATGGATTTATTTATGAAAAGTGGAAGTACAACAAGTGAAAAAGGAATTGTACGACGTTTACGAGATACGATTACTCAAACCGTATCCAAAATCGAGCAGCGCGCTGGTCGTTCAACATGGACAAGCGAACAATTTTTGCTTGGGCGTAATTTAAAAAGCGTAAATAGCCAAATCACGAGTTTTGAAAGTAGGCTCACACAAATAGAGGACCGGTATTATCGCCAGTTTACAGCAATGGAAAAAGCCATTCAAAATGCAAATGCCCAAAGCGCGCAGTTATCGCAATATTTTAGTTAAGAAGGAGTGAACGTTTATGGCAGCAAATAATCCGTATCAGGCGTATCAGCAAGGAGCTGTTCAGACTGCCTCTCCAGGAGAGTTAACGCTTATGCTGTATAACGGGTGTTTAAAATTTATCAAACTTGCACGAACAGGCATACAGGAAAAAAATATTGAGCTAAAAAATACGAATTTGTTAAAAGCACAAAATATTATTCAAGAATTAATGATTACCCTTGATACAAACGTGCAAGTTGCTAAGTCTATGATGACTATGTATGACTATATCAACCAGTGTTTAATTGAAGCTAACACAAAAAATGACATAGAGAGCTTGGATGAAGCCGAACAATATGTAACAGAATTCCGCGATACATGGAAGCAAGTTGTGCAGCTTCACCGCCAGCAAGTCCATGGAAGCGGCGGCCAAGCATAAACATGATAAACGAACTGTATCAGATAACTGATGAGATTTACCAGCTTACTCAAATATTTTCTGACAAAAATCGAGAAGAAGACATTCGGAAATTAGAGTATCTTCTATTAAAAAGACGTGACCTCATAGAGAAGCTGCCCCCAAAAAGTAGAGATCATGAATGGATGGGTAAGAAAATTGTCGAAATGAATAAGACGATTGATCAAAAGCTGATCTTCATTCGGCATCGAATCATGGAGGATCTCCGTTTGCTAAAAGTTAAAAAAAAGCATAATAACAGCTATGTAAACCCTTACGAAATGAAATCGTTTGATGGGATGTTTTACGATAAAAAAAATTAATTTTGCGTAAAAAAATACAACCCTTCTTCTTATGAAGAAGGTCTATTTTTTTGGTTTTTTCATAAACTTTTCTCAGGTTCCAAAAATTTTCACTAAATTTTCAAAAAATTTTAATAGTTTAGGAAGGGATTGTGTCGGGTATTGTAGAATTGTAAGGTATAGCAATGGATTAAAGGAGGAGTTCGAACATGATGTATAACATTCGCGGTGAAAACATTGAGGTGACTCCAGCAATTAGGGAATACGTAGAGAAAAAGCTTGGTAAGTTAGAGCGTTATTTCGACGAGACACCAACTGCTGACGTAAATGTAAACTTAAAAGTCTACAATAACGATCAAAAAATAGAAGTCACAATCCCAATGAATGATCTCGTATTGAGAGCTGAAGAGACCCACAGTGATTTATACGCAGCTGTCGATCTTGTCCTAGATAAATTAGAGCGTCAAATTCGTAAACATAAAACAAAAGTGAATCGAAAAATGCGTGAAAAAGGTGCTGAGAAGTATCTATTTGCAGCATTAGAAAGCGAAGCGAACGTAGCTGTTGCAACTGAAGAAGATGAATTAGAGCTAGTTCGTACAAAACGATTTAATTTAAAACCAATGGATAGCGAAGAGGCTATTTTACAAATGAATATGTTAGGACATAGTTTCTTTGTATTTACAAATGCTGAGACAAACATTACAAACGTTGTGTACCGAAGAAAAGATGGACGATATGGATTGATTGAACCAAACTAAAGGTTACCTTCTTTCTTAAATAAGGGCAGTAAAATAAAAGCAGCGTGCTTCCGCACGCTGCTTTTTTAGCTGTTTAAAAAAATAGTTCCATAACTACATAGCGCGTAGAAGATTTGGTGAATATACGCGTGGTTTCTTTCATTTTGAATGCCTGATAAAAAGATACTTTATTTTCTCGTGCGTTACACCAGACCCTTCGTATCCCAAGATTCTTGACTTTGAACAAAACCTCTTTTAGCAAATGGCTGCCGTACCCTTTTCCTTGTTCTTCTTTGAGCGTAGCAAATTTCCGGAATTGAGCTTCATCACCTGTTATAAATAAGGAAACAACTGATTTTAACTCTCCTTTTTCAAACAGTCCATAGTGCATTCCTGATGGATCATCTCTCAGCTGAACATAACTGAAATCTTTATCAGGCCACATGACGATATGTCGGACTTCCCAAGCTTGTTCTTTCGTAATCGTTTGAACGTTCATTCTACATTCCCCTTTTTTATTGTAAGAGTGAGGCAGGGGAAATCACAATAGAAAATAATTCGTTAATAGAGTAGTACTAGTAAAGAGACAGACGAAAAAGGGTACAAGTTGCTACTTGTTTAGCTGCAATGTTACAATTTTACTCAGAATGTTTTATAATGAAAGATACAGATATGAATGAAAATAGTATAAAATGTACTGATTATAAATAGAGGAGCGTTTTAATATGCTTGGATTATTTAAAAAAGTGTTTGACGGCAATCAGCGCCAAATCGGCCGTTTAGAAAAAATGGCGGACCAAATTGATGCGTTAGGTCCTGAAATAGCGTCTTTAACGGACGATCAGCTTCGTGAAAAAACAGCTGAATTTCAACAGCGCTACCAAAATGGCGAATCGCTCGATAACCTATTAGATGAAGCTTTTGCGGTTGTACGTGAAGCAGCGAAACGTGTGTTAGGCATGTATCCGTACAAAGTTCAGCTAATGGGGGGTATTTCTCTGCATGAAGGGAATATCTCGGAAATGAAAACGGGTGAAGGTAAAACGTTGACAGCTACTATGCCTGTATACTTAAACGCTATTACAGGCAAAGGTGTACATGTAGTAACAGTCAATGAATACTTAGCGAGCCGTGATGCTAGTGAAATGGGTCGTTTATATGAATTCCTAGGCTTGAAAGTAGGATTAAACTTAAACCATTTAACGCGTGAAGAAAAACAAGAAGCATATGCAGCGGACATTACGTATAGTACAAATAATGAACTAGGATTTGACTATTTACGTGATAACATGGTGCTTTATAAAGAACAAATGGTTCAACGTCCACTTCATTTTGCTGTAATCGATGAAGTTGACTCTATCTTAATTGATGAAGCACGTACGCCGCTTATTATATCCGGCAGCGCACAGAAATCAACTGCGCTTTATATTCAAGCTAATGCATTCGTTCGCACGCTTGATAAAGAAACCGATTTTACTTTTGATATCAAAACAAAAAGTGTTCAGTTAACGGAAGAAGGTATGTCAAAAGCCGAGCGGGCATTTGGCATTGAAAACTTATTTGATATTTCACACGTAGCACTAAACCATCACATCAATCAAGCGCTTAAAGCACATGTAACGATGCAAAACGATGTGGATTATGTAATTGATGAAGATCAAGTCGTAATCGTTGACCAGTTTACCGGTCGTTTAATGAAAGGAAGACGTTTTAGCGACGGCTTGCATCAAGCTATCGAAGCTAAAGAGAACGTCGAGATTCAAAATGAAAGCATGACGTTAGCTACGATCACATTCCAAAACTATTTCCGTATGTATGAGAAATTATCAGGTATGACGGGTACAGCTAAAACGGAAGAAGAAGAATTCCGTAATATTTACAATATGCACGTTGTTGTTATTCCGACAAACAAGCCAATTTCACGTGATGATAAAGCTGATTTAATTTATAAGTCAATGGAAGGCAAGTTTAATGCGGTAGTAGAAGACATTGCCGAGCGCCACGCAAAAGGACAGCCTGTTCTTGTTGGTACAGTTGCGATTGAAACGTCTGAAATTTTATCAGCTTTATTAAAGAAAAAAGGCATTCGCCATCACGTTTTAAATGCAAAACAGCATGAGCGTGAAGCGGATATTATCGAAAATGCGGGTCACAAAGGTGCCGTAACAATCGCGACAAATATGGCCGGTCGTGGTACGGATATCAAATTAGGTGAAGGTGTCGTTGAAGCTGGAGGTCTTGCTGTAATTGGTACAGAGCGTCATGAATCACGCCGTATTGATAATCAGCTCCGCGGACGTGCTGGACGTCAAGGGGACCCAGGGGTATCTCAATTCTATCTATCCATGGAAGATGAATTAATGCGCCGATTTGGTTCTGATAATATGATGGCGATGATGGATCGTCTTGGTATGGATGACTCACAGCCAATTCAAAGTAAAATTGTAACAAGAGCTGTTGAATCCGCTCAAAAACGTGTTGAAGGTAATAACTTTGATGCGCGTAAACAATTGCTTCAATATGATGATGTTCTTCGTCAGCAGCGTGAAGTTATTTACAAACAGCGCTTTGAAGTGCTTGATTCAGACAACCTACGTGCGATTGTAGAACGTATGATTGAATCAACGCTACAGCGTGTGGTTGAGGTAAATACACCGCGTGAAGAATTAGAAGAAGAATGGAATTTACAAGCGATTATTGATTATGTAAATGCTAATGTTCTTGAGGAAGGTGAAGTCACAGAAGAAGATCTTCGCCGTAAAGAGCCTGAAGAAATGGTAGAACTGCTGGTAGATCATGCAAAAGCTCGTTATAATGAAAAAGAAGAGCAGCTCCCTGAAGAACAAATGCGTGAATTTGAAAAAGTTGTTGTTCTTAGAGCAGTTGATTCTAAATGGATGGATCATATCGATACGATGGATCAGCTTCGCCAAGGTATCCACCTTCGTGCGTACGGCCAAACAGATCCTCTTCGCGAATACCAAATGGAAGGTTTTGCGATGTTCGAAAATATGATTGCAACCATTGAAGAAGAAGTGACGAAGTATATCATGAAAGCAGAAATTAACAACAACCTTGAGCGTCAAGAAGTAGCGCAAGGTCAGGCGGCTGTTCATCCAAAAGAAGGAGACGCGCCGGCTAAGAAGAAGCCAAAAGTAAATGCGATAGAAGTTGGCCGAAATGATCCTTGTATCTGCGGAAGTGGCAAAAAGTATAAAAACTGCTGCGGTAAAGAATCATAAAATAAGAGTCAATTAGTATAGAATGAACTAGTACAGGAAGGAAATGAGTCTTCTCATTTCCTTCCTGTGCGTCAAAAATAAAATAGAGGTGTTTAACTCATGGATTTAGTAGAAATTAAGCAAGAACTTGACAAAACAGCTAAGCGATTAGCGGACTTTAGGGGGTCTCTTTGACCTCGATACAAAACAAGCTCGTATCGATGAATTAGATGAGACTATGGCTGATCCAAATTTTTGGAATGACCAGCAGGCAGCTCAGACTGTTATTAATGAAGCCAATGGTTTAAAAGATGCAGTAAATCAATTTAACCACTTAGATGAAACATACGAAAATTTACAGATATCTCATGAACTTGTAAAAGAAGAATACGATGAAGATTTAGCAGAAGAACTAGTTAGTGAACTAAAAGAGCTTATTTCAGGCATGAACGACTTTGAATTACAACTGCTTTTAAGCGAGCCGTATGATAAAAATAACGCCATTTTAGAACTGCACCCAGGTGCTGGTGGAACAGAATCACAGGATTGGGGTTCAATGTTACTGCGTATGTATACACGCTGGGCGGAGAAAAAAGGTTTCAAAGTAGAAACGCTTGATTACTTACCTGGAGATGAAGCTGGTATTAAAAGTGTAACGCTTTTAATTAAAGGTCATAATGCGTACGGGTATTTAAAAGCTGAAAAAGGCGTTCATCGTCTCGTTCGTATTTCTCCGTTTGATTCATCAGGCCGTCGTCATACGTCATTCGTATCGTGCGACATAATGCCGGAATTTAACGATGAAATTTCAATTGATATTCGTACGGAAGATTTGAAGGTTGATACGTATCGTGCAAGCGGTGCCGGAGGTCAGCATATCAATACAACAGATTCAGCTGTTCGTATTACTCACCTCCCAACTAATGTAGTGGTATCTTGTCAGACGGAACGTTCACAAATTAAAAACCGTGAGCAAGCAATGAAGATGTTAAAATCTAAGTTGTATCAGTTAGAAATTGAAAAGCAGCAAGAACAGCTAGCAGAAATTCGCGGAGAACAAAAAGATATTGGGTGGGGAAGTCAAATTCGTTCTTACGTATTCCATCCGTATTCATTAGTAAAAGATCACCGCACAAATACGGAAGTCGGAAACACGCAAAGTGTAATGGATGGAGATCTAGATCCGTTTATCGATGCGTATTTACGTTCTCATATTTAATCAAAAGGCAGTGTACCTCGGTATGCTGCTTTTTTTAGTTGTTAGGACTTTGTAAAATTTGAATGAAGAAAAACGAGCGTAAAGAACTATTTGTAGATAGAAAATTAAGAAAATGAAAAAATTTAAAGGTTGCTGTCGTCCGGTCGCTTATTTTGTCAATGAAATAAAATGGTTAAAAACACCTATTTTATGGTAAATGCTTCTTTACAATCCTTTATACCTCTTTTACAAACAGCTTTTATAATTTGAGCTAAATCAAGAGGAAGGGGCATGTGCAGTGGCAAATAAATCGTTAAACGAATTAATAGAGCAAGTAAAACAGAACAGTTTTTCTTCGAGTAAAGGATTTGATAGACGGCGTTTTTTACAAGGAGCTGGAAAAGTAGCAGGAGTATCACTTGGCTTAACAATTGCTCAGTCTATCGGTTTAAATGCAGTAGAAGTTTCAGCTGCAGCGCCTAAATTTTCAAGTTATCCATTCACTTTAGGCGTCGCATCAGGGGATCCTTTAGCAGATAGCGTTGTTCTTTGGACAAGATTAGCACCAGACCCATTGAATGGCGGAAAAATGCCTAATCAACCCGTTCCAGTAAAATGGGAGCTTGCCCAAGATGAAGACTTTCATCAAATTGTCAAACGAGGAACAGAAATAGCTAGACCTGAACTTGCTCACTCTGTTCACGTTGATGTAAAAGGATTAAAGCCAGGCCGTATTTACTATTATCGATTTAAAAGCGGTCATGAGTTAAGCCCGATTGGAAAAACAAAAACACTTCCTTCAGCAAATGCAGAAGTAGCCAGCATGACGTTTGCATTCGCTTCGTGTCAACAGTATGAACATGGTTACTTTACAGCCTATGAACATATGGTTAAAGAACAATTGGATTTTGTGGTTCATTTGGGCGATTACATCTATGAATATGGACCAAACGAGTATGTGGCTGCAAGCGGAAATGTTCGTACTCACAGCAGCGCAGAAATTCAAACGCTTCAAGACTATCGCAACAGGCATGCTCAGTACAGGTCAGATGCTAATTTGAAGTCTGCTCATGCTGCTTTTCCGTGGATTGTGACGTGGGATGATCATGAAGTAGAAAACAATTATGCAAATGTAATTCCTGAAAAAGGCCAATCAGTAGAGGCATTTATTCAACGCCGCGCGGCAGCTTATCAAGCTTATTACGAACATATGCCTTTGCGTCAAACATCCTTGCCTCATGGAACGGATATGAGATTATATCGTGACTTTTCATATGGGAAACTAGCTTCCTTTCAAGTGTTGGATACGCGTCAATACAGAGACGATCAAGCAAATGGAGACGGAACAAAGCCGCAAACGCCAGAATCTCTTGATCCTAAACGTACGCTATTGGGGATTGAACAAGAAAAATGGCTTTTTACTAATCTTGAAAAATCAGCGTGCCATTGGAACGTACTGGCTCAACAAATTTTCTTTGCGCCAAGAAAATTTGGAACGGCGGCTAAGCCTACATACAGCATGGATGCATGGGATGGGTATACGGCGAATCGTCAGCGTGTTATTGATTTTATTGAAAAGAAAAAGTTGGACAACGTCATTGTACTAACCGGAGATGTGCACGCTAACTGGGCTTCTAATTTACACACGGATTTCTCCAATCTTAATTCAAGAATTATTGGTGCAGAGTTCGTCGGCACCTCCATCACTTCCGGAGGGAACGGAGCAGATAAACGAGCTGATACGGATAAAATTTTAAGTCAAAACCCACACCTCACATTCTTTAATGATTACAGAGGATATGTAAGGTGTACGGTAACTCCTGATATATGGCAAGCCGATTATCGCGTTGTGCCTTTTGTAACAGAACCTGGTGCGGAAATTTCAACTCGAGCTTCCTTTCAATATAAAAAAGATGGAAAAGGTATGGCGGAAGTTGAAGTAAATAACGTGCCGCGCGGGCTAAAGATATCTAAGGAAGTAGAGGAAGATCGTATGCGGGCACACGGGAAAGCACATGAAAAACAAGAGTTGAAAAAGAAAGAAAAAGTACAGCAGTAAACTGAGTAAGGGAAAGGAGGTTAAGTATGTTTTCTAATATTGGAATTCCTGGTTTAGTTATTATTTTGGTCATTGCGTTAATTATTTTTGGGCCGTCTAAGCTGCCGGAAGTTGGACGGGCGTTTGGGCGGACATTAACTGAATTTAAAGGAGCCGCAAAAGGGCTTGTATCGGATGATGAAGGTGTCAAAGAAAAACAGGCAGCAACCGTTTCTGAACAAAAAGAGAATGAATCGACATTGTAAGTAAAGAAATAGACGAGGAAACTCGTCTATTTCTACTTGTCAGAAAGGAGAGGAATATGATGGGGGAAATGAGTTTGATGGAGCACCTTGAAGAATTGCGAATTCGTATTATAAAAACACTTTGTGCATTTGTAGTATTACTTATTTTCAGTTTTGTATTTGTGCAAGATATTTATCAGTGGCTGGTGAAAGATTTGGACGGCAAGCTTGCTGTACTTGGACCAAGTGAAATTGTATGGATTTATATGGTGATTGCATTTGTTTTTGCGCTTGCTTTTACGCTTCCAGTAGCTGCTTATCAAATATTTCGGTTTGTTTCACCGGGGCTAAAAAAGGAAGAATACAAGGTTATGATTACCTTCATTCCGTTCTTTTTTCTCTTGTTTGTAAGTGGATTGGGGTTCGGTTATTTTGTTCTATTTCCAATGGTTTTAGCATTTTTAACGGGCCTGTCGAATGATCAGTTTTCACTGATGTTTACAGCTGAGCATTATTTTCGTTTTATGCTTAATCTGTGTTTACCATTTGGTTTTTTATTTGAAATGCCTTTAGTTGTCTTATTTTTAACGCGTTTAGGGGTTCTAAATCCATTGAGGTTAGCTAAAGCAAGGAAGTTATCTTATTTTGCTTTAATTGTGATATCCGTCCTTATTACGCCTCCTGATTTTATTTCGGATATTTTAGTCATTGTCCCGCTGCTTCTTTTATATGAGCTCAGTGTGACAATTTCGCGCGTAGTATACAAAAAACGTTTAAGAAACGAATCAATTGCTTAATCGTATACATAAATGTGATGAGAGAATTCATGAAATTGAAACAAAGTCCTTGTAAACAGAGTGTTTTAAACATTCTGGAGTAGGTTATAATAGAGTGAAAACTCTACAGCAAGGGGGAAAAGGCTTGAAAAAAGTATTACTGACGTTAACAATCGGTCTAGCGCTTGTTTTGTCCGCGTGCGGCGGAGGAGGCGGAGGAAGTTCTAAAAATGAATCTGCTGGTGACTCTTCAGCGAGTGCAGAAGACATTGTGAAGAAAAACTGTACAGGCTGTCACGGAGTAGATTTAGGAGGAGCGAATGGACCAAGCTTGCAGCATGTAGGCAGCAAGCACTCAGAAGCTGAAATTGAAAACATTATTAACAATGGTCAAGGCGGTATGCCAAAAGGACTAATTAATGAAGAAGATGCAAAAAAAGTTGCTGCTTGGCTGGCAAAGAAAAAATAAGACGGATATCCGTCTTATTTTTGTGTTAAAGCTGCTTTAATTCTTGGTTTAAGACAATGGCTTGCTTTTGAGCTTTGACATCTTTTGCTATGTCTCCAGGTGCATTGGCTTCTCCAATGATGTATCCGCTAAAGGAAGAGCCAATAAAATCGACAATGTATTGAAATTGCATAATAAGAGGAAGAGCTTTTACAGATGCGCCTGTGCCCCCTACTACTAATACATACACGCGCTTATTTTTCATTTGTTCTTTAAAGTTGATTGTCGAATCTCTAAGACTTTCAGACCAACGATCCACAAAGTTCTTCATTAATCCGCTCATACCGTACCAGTAAAGAGGCGTAACAAATAAAATAGTGTCGTGCGCTGCCATCTTTTTCGCTATATCATAATAATCATCTTGTTGATTGGTAAACCCGAGTTCATCGTGACGCATATCAGTAATGGGGTTAATGGTATGCTGACGCAAGTAAATTTCTTCCGTATTGATATCTTTTAAGACTGTTTTAGCTAATTCCTCTGTATTTCCGTTTTCTCGTGAACTTCCATAAATGGTGATCATGTTATCTCTCCTCATCGTTTTTCTTATTTATCATACCTTGTTTGTAAAAAAAGTAGATATGAATATGCTTTGTCTAACGATATTCGTAAAGAAATGAACAACAAAAAACAACAGAATTAAAAATAAGGATAAATTCTCATACCCTGCTAAAAATACCCTACTTATGTCATATTTGAAATAAAAATGTAATATTTTTGGGGCTTATTTTCACGAAGAGTGATGTTATAATGAGAAAGCGCGTGAGAAGAGTCGAATTTTTGGTTTGAATTGTAGAGTTTTGTCGTATTTTGACAAGTTTTACATAGTATTAAAATAACACACTTGATTAGGTGATTACTTATGATTGAAATGCAAAATGTATATAAAACGTATCCGAACGGTGTAAAAGCAATCAATGGCATTAGCATCAAGATTAATCAAGGTGAGTTTGCTTATATCGTAGGACCAAGTGGAGCAGGAAAATCCACTTTTATTAAAATGATGTATCGTGAAGAAAAGCCTTCTTCAGGAAATATCATTGTAAACGGTGCAAATGTAGCAAAAATAAAAGATAGCAGAGTTCCTATCTTTAGACGTCATATTGGTGTAGTCTTTCAAGATTTCAAGCTGCTTCCAAAATTAACGGTCTATGAAAACATTGCTTTTGCACTAGAAGTAATTGAGCAAAGTCCCGAAGAAATTAAAAAACGAGTGCTAGAGGTGCTAGAGCTTGTTAAGTTAAAGGGTAAAATGGATTCTTTCCCTGATGAATTATCTGGAGGAGAGCAGCAGCGTGTGTCTATTGCGCGTTCAATTGTGAATAGTCCTAAGGTTGTCATCGCCGACGAACCGACAGGGAATCTTGATCCGGAGACTTCTTGGGAAATTATGGATATATTTGAGGAGATTAATAAACGCGGTACGACTATTTTAATGGCAACGCATAACCGTGAAATTGTAAATACAATTCGAAAGCGCGTAATTGCGATTGAAAATGGAAATGTTGTGCGCGATGAAGTAAGAGGTGAATACGGATATGAAGTCTAGGACATTCGGTCGCCACTTACGTGAAGGATCTAAAAGTTTAGGAAGAAACGGCTGGATGACATTCGCATCTGCAAGTGCTGTTACAGTGACGCTCTTACTTGTAGGCGTATTTTTTATGTTGATGATGAATTTAAACCACATTGCTAAATTGATTGAAAACGATGTGGAAATTCGCGTTCACGTTGATGCTGCAGCGACAGCAGATGATCGAAAAGCAATGAAGGAAAAGCTAGATGCAATTAAGCAAGTTGATACGGTGACGTTTTCTTCTAAAGATAAAGAGTTAAAAGATTTGATTAATAGTATGGGTGATGAAGGAAAAGCTTTTGAACCGTTTGAACAGCAAAACCCATTAAATGATGTATTTGTTGTTAAAACAAAAGAGCCTACTGATGTCGCAAAAGTAGCTAAACAAATTGAGAAATATCCGTATGCAGCAAAAGTTCAATACGGACAAGATCAAGTTGAAAAGTTATTTAAAGTGCTGAAAGTAGCTCGTAATATCGGAGTAGTGCTGATTTTAGGGCTTCTATTTACAGCAATGTTCCTAATTTCAAATACAATTAAAATTACGATTGTAGCTCGCCGTGAAGAGATTGAAATTATGCGCTTAGTTGGAGCTACAAACTCCTTTATTCGCTGGCCGTTCTTTATTGAAGGTCTGTTTTTAGGAGTGCTTGGTTCTATTGTGCCAATTGCAGTTATTATCGGCGTGTACAGCGTTTTATATAATGAAGTTCAACCTAAGTTTGATGGATTCTTTGAACTTTTACCTGCCTTTCCATTTGTGCTTCAAGTGTCGCTATTATTACTAGTGATCGGCGGTCTAATTGGGATGTGGGGAAGTACATTATCCATCCGTAAGTTCTTACGAAAATAAGAATAGATTTTTAACATAATAGATTACAACAACCTCACATTTGATGTTTATCAAATGTGAGGTTGTTGTGTAATTACACATAAAAATAGAAAAAAGTGCTAATGGGGGTCTTGCTAATGCCCGTTTATACGGGGAAATATGTGCAGATGGGGAGAAAGAAATGACGCGTAAGACATTAGTAATGACAGCAGCAGTTTTAGTTGGACTAAGTGCGGCTTGGATAGGTAATGAAAAAATTGCTTATGCAGAAAGTGCCACCACTACTAAACTCAGTGATTTAGAGAAAAAAAGTAACGATGTGAACCAAAATATTAATCAAAATAAAGAGAAATTAAAAGAAGTTCAAGAAAAGCAAAAAAACGAAGAAGCTGAGATTGCGCGCTTGGATTCAGAGGTCGGACAAACGAATACAGATATCCGCAGCCGTGAAGCTGAAGTAGGAAAAGCAAACCAAGACATCGAAAAGCTGAAAAACGAAATTGACGTTGTAAAAAAACGAATTGAAAAACGAAATGAGCTACTAAAAAAACGTGCTCGTGCTTTACAAGAAAATGGCGGGTCTGTGGATTACATAGATGTGCTACTAGGCTCTGAAAGCTTCGGCGACTTTATTAGCAGAGTGAGTGCGGTTTCGACAATTGTAGGGGCTGACCGCGATTTGTTAATGCAGTACGAAGCCGATAAAAAGGCAAAAGAAGAGAAAGAAACAAAAGTGCAAAACAAGCTAACGGAAGTAAATCAAGCGCTTGAAGAGCTTAAAAACCTTCGTGCACAGCTGCAAAAGCAAGTCGAGGAAAAGAATCAGCTCATGCAAACGCTCAAAGATCAGGAAAAAGAATTTAATGAAGAAGCCGTTGGATTAGAAGAGCAAGCTTCTATTTTAGACGATCAAAAAAATGCAGCGCAAGCTCAACCGCAAGAAGTTGAAAAAGCCGGGGCAACAGAGGAGGCACCCCCTGTTACAAGCGGGTCGTTTATGAGGCCAGCAAAGGGCCCGGTAACGTCTCATTTTGGATATCGAGAAACGTTTGGAAGAGGACATTACGGTATTGACATTGGAAAGCGAGGAGAAAGTGTGCCAGTTGTAGCCGCAGCAAGCGGAAAGGTAATTAGAGCCTATCATTCGTCTTCTTTTGGTAATGCTGTATTTATTCGTCACAATGTAGAAGGTCAGACGTGGGTTACAGTTTATGCTCATTTAGAGAGCTACAGCGTCTCAAGCGGTCAATCTATCAATAAAGGTCAACAATTAGGTTATATAGGGAACACAGGACGTTCGTTTGGTGCTCACCTGCATTTTGAATTGCATAAAGGCGATTGGAAAGGCAAAAGTTCTGCTGTAAACCCTGAAAGTTATATTAAATTTTAAGTTCCTAGCATACGTGGTACAAGCTCAACATATAGTTTAACAAAAAGGCATCGCACTTGATTTGTGTGGTGCCTTTTGCTACAAATAACACATGCATCCTTTTTATTACATAGTTTTGGTTGTATCTATTATAATAAGAAGAGATGGCTTAAGGTTGAGGAGGATGAAAGAACTTGAATCGGAAAATCGTTGCACTATTAATGGCACTCTCCTTAGTTGTTGGAGCAGCAGGTACATATTTTGGTATTCAGTATGCAAATGCTGGAACAGTCAGTACCCCCCTTACAACTTCTTCAAATGATAGTAAAGTGGAAAAGGAAGAGCTAGACAAAATCAAGCAAGCTTATGAACTGATATCTTCAAAATATTACAAAGATGTAGATGACAAAAAATTATTAGATGGCGCAATCCAAGGAATGGTACAAACCTTAGGAGACCCTCACTCATCTTACATGGATAAGAAAACGGCACAGCAATTCACCCAGTCTCTTGATTCATCATTTGAGGGAATTGGCGCTGAAGTAAGCATGGTAGATGGAAAAGTAACAATCGTAGCTCCGTTTAAACAATCTCCTGCGGAAAAAGCAGGATTAAAACCAAATGATCAGATTTTAAAGATCGATGGTAAAAATATCGCAGGTCTTGAATTGAATGAAGCGGTATTAAAAATTCGCGGTAAAAAAGGCTCTACCGTGACATTAGATGTTCAACGACCAGGCGTGAAAGAAACGATGAAAGTAAAAGTTGTAAGAGATGAGATTCCAATTGAAACCGTCTATTCTTCTGTTAAAAATGTAAACAATAAAAAAATTGGCTACATGGAAATTACGTCATTCTCTGAATCAACGGGAGACGAATTCACGAAACAGTTGAAAAAACTTGAAAATAAAAATATTGATGGCTTAGTTCTAGACGTTCGGGGAAATCCTGGTGGCTATTTAACGAGCGTTGAAAAAATGCTTGATAAATTAGTAACGAATAAAAAGCCATATATCCAAATTGAAGATCGTAACGGTGAACGTCAAAAAGTGGTTTCTTCAATGAAAAAGCAAAAGGATTATCCAATTGTGGCCTTGATCGATGGAGGAAGTGCATCCGCTTCTGAAATTCTTGCAGGGGCATTAAAAGAAGCAGGAGGATACAAGCTAGTCGGTGAAAAGTCCTATGGGAAAGGAACGGTTCAACAAGCTGTTCCAATGGAAGACGGCAGTAATTTAAAATTAACGTTCTATAAATGGCTAACGCCTGATGGAAACTGGATTAACGAAAAAGGTATAAAACCAACGGTAGAAGTCAAACAGCCGGATTATTATTATGCAAATCCAATTCAAGTTGATAAAAAGCCATTAACACGTGATATGACAGGTGACCAAGTGAAGAACGCTCAAGTGATGCTAAAAGGCCTTGGCTTTGAACCTGGACGTACAGACGGATATTTTAGTAAAGAGACAGAAACAGCTGTAACTGCATTCCAAAAAGCCAATAAGCAAAAAGCTACAGGTGAAATCGATGAAGATACAGCAGCGCTTTTACAAACAAAACTTCTAGAAAAAATTAAATCAAAAGATGAAGATCGTCAGCTTCAAACGGCTTTAAAGCTAGCTAGTCAATAAGAAGCAGAAAAAGTTCCGTGCTTTTCCAAAGCGCGGAACTTTTTTAGTAAAAACAACATTGTCGGTTAGTGATGCATTTTGATAAAATAAAGAAGCCTATGATACATAACAATCAATCGTAAATGTTGTAATAAAAATGTGAAAAATACAGGTGGTGAAAAAATGGATTTTGCATTAGAGCTCTTAAAAGGTATCGGGCGTTTGTTTTTACATCCGTTAACTTATTTATTTCTGCTCGTCTCGTTTTTTGTAGGTCTTTCTCGCGTCAAGAGAGAGCGTCAGAATTTTCATGTTCGCGTGTTTGATTTTATTTTAGAAGCAAAATATTTATTTTTTCCAGGTATCATTATTGGGTTGATTTTATCCGTTGTTACCGTGTTGCTAGGTGTCTATGTATCTATAGGAATGATTGTACTTGTAGCTGTTTTAACTTTTATCATAAGCGGCCCTTGGACGTTTAAATGGCTTTCTCCTTCTTACACCGTAGGACTGGCTGTGCTTGCAACTTTGCTTATTCCGGCATCTGGTTTCGGTGAAGGATTTATTCAAACGTGGTCTGTGCAAGCTCATAACGCAGATTTACCTTCTCTGACTATTTTAATGTCTCTGCTTGTATTAGCAGAAGGATATTTAATTTGGAAATTTGGAGCAAAAGGTACGTCTCCAGCCATTGTGAAAAGTAAAAGAGGGCAGGAAATTGGGGCTCATTACTCTCAAAAATTATGGGTGGTTCCGCTTTTTGTCTTAATTCCAGGCAGTGCCATTACGTCTGTGTTTCCATGGTGGCCTGTGTTATCTATTGACGGAACATCATTTAGCCTGTTTTTTGTTCCTTTTGCTATCGGTTTTTATCAGCGAATTCAGAGTATGGTGCCGTTTAAGTCTATTGAATTTACCGGTAGGCGTGTATTAGCATTAGGCGTGGGATTAACGATCATTACGATTGCTGCCATTTTTTATCCTCTTGCCGCTGTAGCTGTTGTTATTCTAGCGATCATAGGAAGAGAGTCGATTCGTTTGCAGCAGCGTCGAAGCGATGAAAAAGCGCCCGCACTATTTACTAAGCGTACACAAGGTTTGGTTGTGTTAGGAATCATCCCTCATTCTCCGGCAGAGAAAATGGGTTTGAAAGTAGGAGAAGTGATTATTAAGGTAAATGGAATCGCTGTATCTGAAGTCCATAAATTTTATGAAGCATTACAAGTTAATAACCGTGCTTTTTGTAAGCTAGAAGTTATTGACGAAAATGGAGAAGTTCGCTTTACTCAGCGAGCATTGTATGACAACGAACATCATGAACTAGGTATTTTGTTTGTACACAATTATACAAAACGGGATTCACAAGCTGGTTAAAAGACGGATAAAAAGGAGAAATGTTTGTGGAAGTCAAAACGATTGCCGCAGTTTTTCTACCCGCCATATTGCTTGTTCTGTTTGCTAGAGTAACATATAACTTATATGTTGCCACGGCGCTGACGCTTTTGTTGATAGCTGTTTCTGTATATAAAGGGTACGCAGATTATCCGCTTATTATTTTAATAGATTTACTTTCAGCAGCCATCGGTTTTATATATGCAAAAAGCATGCTAGCAGCTGGAAAATAAAGATTGTTGGTTTGATGATAAGTTAATCGCTTGTTATTAAACTGTACACAAAAGCTCTCTGCACAACGTGGAGAGCTTTTTTATGTAAAAAGTGAGTTAGAACTTATAACAATATTATTCCGGTTCATTTAATGAACGAGTATAATTAAGTTAATTATACAAATATGTTTATGGATAAAATTTTTAAACGCTTATGTGTAAATTAATTTAAATAAGTGTACAGAAATGTGAGAAGGGTATAGAAAAATAAAATTATTAATCTGAAAATTTAGTTTATTTTTTAATTTTAAAAAATAAAAGGAGGTTTAGGATTGATGGAAGTATTAATGAGAACGATGTTTCAGTCGCTTGGCAAAAATCATTCAATGAACAAATTAGCCAAAAAGTATGGATTGAGGATGGGGGCAGCTCGTTTTGTTGCTGGAGACTCAATTGAATCAGCAATTCAAACATCCAAGGAGCTTAACGATAGTGGGAAAGTCGTTACACTCGATCATTTAGGAGAATTTGTTTTTACAGAAGAGGAAGCTAGGTTATCTACGGCTATGTGTATTCAGACATTAGAAGCCATTGCAAAATCAGGCGTTCAATCAAATTTATCATTAAAGATGACTTCTTTAGGGTTGGATATTAGCAAAGAGCTTTGTATGGAAAACATGCGCAGAATTTTACACACGGCCAGGGTGAATGATATTTTTGTTCGAATTGATATGGAAGACTACTTGCACTGCCAAATCTCTCTTGATATGTATAAAGAATTACGCAAAGAATTCGATAATGTTGGAATAGTGATTCAAGCGTATCTTTATCGTACAGAACAAGATATGAATGACTTACATCAATATCAAGCCAATTTACGCCTAGTCAAAGGAGCTTATAAAGAATCACCAGAAGTATCATTTCCCGAAAAGAAAGACGTAGATGAAAACTATAAAAAAATAATTAAGATGCATTTGCTAAATGGACACTATACAGCTGTAGCAAGTCACGATGAAGAAATGATTCAGTACACAAAACGATTAGTAAGAGAAAATGGTATTTCAAATGACCAATTTGAGTTCCAAATGCTTTATGGAATCTGTGTAGAACTGCAGGATCGTCTAGTAAAAGAAGGATATAAAGTAAGGGTTTATGTTCCTTACGGAATTGATTGGTTTGGGTATTTCATGAGACGCCTAGCCGAACGTCCCGCCAATGTGTGGTTTGTATTAAAAAATATCTCTAAATAAGTTCAGTCCAAGAAACAGAAAAAATTCGACACAAGTACCCTGAGCTTCGTGTCGAATTTTTCAATTAGTTTAATCCGTATTCTTTGATTTTGTTATAAAGTGTACCGCGCGAAATGCCAAGCAAATCTGCTGCTGCACTCTTGTTTCCATATGTTTTTTGAAGAGTCTCTTCTATTAGCCTAGCTTCTTGGAGAGAATCTTCTTCTTGTTGAACTTCTGTAAAAGAACTTGCATCCTTCAGGTTGTCAGGAAGGTGCGCAACGGTAATCAACGACTGATCACTTAAGAAAATCATTCGTTCAATCGTATTTCTCAGCTCGCGAATATTGCCTGGCCAGTCGTATTGCATAAAGGCTTCAAGAACTTCGGAGCTAATGAAAGGAGCCTTTTTTTTATACTTCTTGCTGAATTCCTTTACAAATTGCTGAGTCAATGCTTCGATGTCTTCTTTATGGTCTCGAAGCGGCGGAATAATAATGTTAATGACGGTCAGCAAATAGTAAAGATTTTCATGGAATTCACCCGCTTTTAGCAACTCTTCCAAAGGCGTCGTGGTAGAGGCTACAATTCGGGTTTGAACTTGAATTTCTTCCTTGCCTCCAACGTGATAAAAGGATCGTTCTTCCAAGTAACGGAGAAACTTAACTTGAATTTCAAGAGGCATTTTATCAATTTCCTCAATAAATAACGTCCCGTTGTGGGCCTGCTCTAGCTTTCCTGCAATGGTTGTTGGATCTTCTGAAAAGACATCTTTTTGATGACCAAAAAGTTCAATTTCCAGGAGTCCCGATGGAATAGTGGCGCAATTTAAAGATAAAAAAGGTTCTTTATGTTTAGATCCTCCGTAGTGAATGGCCTGAGCCAGCATTTCTTTCCCAGAACCAGGTTCTCCTGTTAATAGAATAGGCATATCTGTAGATGCCACTTTTTTGGCAATGTCAACGGCTTGCTTAATTTCAGGACTGATACCTGCGAAAGAAGAAAATGGATTATCTTTTGGAATGAGAAGAGACACATCAATTTCTTCATTTAATCTTACAATATTGGTAATGTCATGTTCAGTTGCGACTCCACCTATGACTCGATTGTTTCTTATAATAGGGGATGCATTGATGAGCACGTGAGTTTGTTCATTAGGACGATGATACGTTCCGCGTACAGGGCGCCCTTCGTTTAGAATCGTATGTAGAATGATGGATTCATCTTTGAAATGCTCTCCGATTTTTCTACCAATAATATCATCTCTCTGAATCTTATACGTATGTTCCGCAGCAGTATTCCACAAGATTACATTTCCTTCATTATCGACCGCTGTCACTGCATCATTAATGGTTTCTGCCAATGTATCAAAATAGGAAGCAAATATCTCATTTTGGCTATGCAAATGTGTAATCCACTGCGAAGGTGTTACAAGTCCTATTGTGGTTTCTTGGTTTTCTGCTTGAATGAGGACTGGTCTGTTCCAGTTTGTGTTGGCTTGTAAATTGGCTAACGTAGAAGTAGAAGATGAAGGCCAATTTGTATCCGCTATTATTTTTTTTATGGACGATGCCTCGTCATGACCTGTTAACAGGTATCGTTCATCTTTTTGTATTACATAAAAGGTACTTGCTGTGACTACGACGAAGTCATAGTTTGAAAGTTCAGATGTCACTTTAGCTAAAGAAGTTGATTCTTCAACTGTTATAAAGGAGTTATTTATAAGAACTTGATCAACGCTTGCCATACTAAACCCCTCTCAGTACATATTTTTTATACTGTATCATAATTTAGAAATTGGCGCAAAAGCCTATCTTTTTCAAACAATCACGCAGCTTACTTTCTTTTATTGCTTTCATTCAAAGAGTTGTATTCCCTTCGAAAAGGGTAGTATAAGAATTTAGTGGGTAATAAAGTAACAGGGTAAAAAATAAAAACAAACAAACACTATATAAGATTAATACTCATTAGTTTCATTTATGATTATAAAGTGATAAAATACGAATATCAGTTCGTGTTTTCGGTTTTTACATATCGTAATAAAAAATAGATAAAACAAGAAAATGGAAACGGAGGCCTTCATTTGAAAGATCAGTTTGAATTAGTATCCCCATATCAACCGCAAGGTGATCAGCCAAAGGCAATTGAAAAGATTGTGAAAGGAATTAAAGAAGGTAAGCAGCATCAAGTTTTATTAGGTGCTACAGGAACGGGAAAAACCTTCACCATGTCTAATGTTATTAAGGAAATAAATAAGCCGACATTAATTATGGCTCATAACAAAACGCTTGCTGGTCAATTGTACAGTGAGTTTAAAGAGTTTTTCCCTAATAACGCAGTTGAATACTTTGTCAGTTACTACGATTACTATCAGCCTGAAGCTTATGTACCTCAAACAGATACATTTATTGAAAAGGATGCAAGCATTAATGATGAAATTGATAAACTTCGTCACTCGGCAACTTCTGCTCTTTTTGAACGAAAAGATGTCATTATTATTGCCAGCGTGTCCTGTATTTATGGATTAGGGTCTCCGGAAGAATACAAAGAAATGGTCGTATCTCTTCGAGTAGGAATGGAAAAAGAGCGGAATCAGCTGCTTCGTACGCTAGTGGATGTACAGTACGAAAGAAACGATATTGACTTCAAGCGCGGAACGTTTCGCGTTCGCGGCGATGTTGTGGAGATTTTTCCTGTATCTCGAGATGAACACTGTATTCGCGTCGAGTTTTTCGGAGATGAAATTGACCGCATTCGAGAAGTTGACGCTCTAACAGGAGAAATTATTGGAGATCGTGAACACGTAGCTATCTTCCCGGCATCTCACTTTGTCACGAGAGAAGAAAAAATGCGTGTTGCTATTCAAAATATTGAAAAAGAATTAGAAGAACAGCTAGAGAAGCTAAAAGAAGCAGGAAAGCTTTTAGAAGCGCAGCGCTTGGAGCAGCGCACGCGCTACGATCTAGAAATGATGAGAGAGATGGGCTTTTGTTCAGGAATCGAGAACTACTCTCGTCATTTAACGCTTCGTCCGGCTGGTTCTACACCTTATACACTGCTGGATTTCTTCCCGGAAGATTTCCTTCTTGTTGTGGATGAATCCCACGTTACCATTCCTCAAGTTAGAGGAATGTATAATGGAGACCAAGCGCGTAAACAAGTGTTGGTGGATCATGGTTTCCGCCTGCCGTCTGCATTAGATAACCGTCCGCTTAAATTTGATGAATTTGAACAGCATATTAAACAAATCGTCCATGTTTCAGCAACACCAGGTCCTTATGAACTTGAGAAGGCGCCTAAGGTGATTGAACAAATTATCCGTCCAACGGGATTATTAGATCCAAATATTGAAGTTCGACCAATTGAAGGGCAGATTGATGATTTAATTGGAGAAATCCACGACCGGATTAAGCGAAATGAACGAGTACTTGTTACGACGTTAACAAAGAAAATGTCTGAGGATTTAACGAACTACTTAAAAGAAATTGGCATTAAAGTTCAATATCTTCACTCTGAAGTGAAGACGCTCGAGCGTATTGAAATTATCCGAGAGCTGCGTCTTGGAAAATATGATGTACTTATAGGGATTAACTTACTCCGTGAAGGTTTAGATATTCCGGAAGTTTCGTTAGTAACCATATTAGACGCGGATAAAGAAGGATTCTTGCGTTCAGAACGATCGCTTATTCAAACCATTGGACGTGCCGCGCGAAATGCTAATGGACATGTCATTATGTATGCAGATCGCATCACAAACTCCATGGACATTGCAATCAATGAGACAAAGCGTCGTAGAAGTATTCAAGAAGCTTATAATGAAGAGCACGGCATTACGCCGACAACGATTCAAAAAGAAGTTCGAGGCTCAATTCGTGCAACGTTAGTGGCAGAAGATACAGAAACGTATGAAGAAGCACCGGCATTTGATAAGCTCAACAAAAAAGAAAAAGCAAAGCTCGTAGAAGAGATGGAACAAGAAATGAAAGAAGCAGCCAAAGCGCTTAACTTTGAACGCGCAGCTGAGCTTCGTGACTTGATTCTAGAATTAAAAGCGGAAGGGTGATCAAACATGGCGATGGAAAAAATCGTGGTAAAAGGTGCACGAGCCCACAATTTGAAAAATATCGATATTGAAATCCCGCGGGACAAATTAGTGGTATTAACAGGGTTATCAGGTTCTGGTAAATCTTCTTTGGCTTTCGATACAATCTATGCAGAAGGACAAAGACGTTATGTCGAGTCGCTTTCGGCATATGCAAGACAGTTTTTAGGTCAAATGGATAAGCCCGATGTAGATTCGATCGAAGGATTGTCGCCTGCTATTTCAATCGATCAAAAAACAACGAGCCGAAACCCTCGTTCAACCGTCGGGACTGTGACCGAAATCTATGACTATTTGCGTCTTTTGTTTGCTCGTGTAGGAAAGCCGATTTGTCCTAATCATGGAATTGAAATTACGTCTCAAACGATTGAGCAAATGGTAGATAGAATTTTAGAGTACTCTGAACGCACAAAACTTCAAGTACTGGCCCCTGTGGTATCCGGCCGAAAAGGCACCCATGTAAAAGTATTAGAAGATATTAAAAAGGAAGGGTACGTTCGCATTCGAGTAGACGGAGAAATGCGTGAAATAACAGAAGAAATCGAACTGGAAAAAAACAAAAAACACTCCATTGAAGTAGTGATTGATCGCGTCGTTGTAAAAGAAGGTGTAGCCGCTCGTTTGTCGGACTCTTTGGAATCAGCTCTTCGCCTTGGAGATGGGAAAGTAATTATTGATGTAATAGGTGAAGAAGAACTGCTTTTTAGCGAGCATCATGCTTGTCCAAAATGTGGCTTCTCGATTGGAGAACTTGAGCCCCGCATGTTTTCATTTAATAGTCCTTACGGGGCGTGTCCAACGTGTGACGGGTTAGGAACGAAATTGGAAGTGGATAAAGATTTAGTGATTCCTAACTATGACTTAACACTTCATCAGCACGCAATTGCACCTTGGGAGCCAACAAGTTCTCAATACTATCCGCAGCTGCTTGAAGCCGTATGTACACATTACGGCATTGATATGGATGTGCCGGTTCGAGATATTCCGGAACATTTATTTGATAAAGTATTATATGGCAGCGGTAAAGAAAAAATTTACTTTCGCTATGAAAATGACTTTGGCCAAGTAAGAGAAAATCATATCGAATTTGAAGGCGTGCTTCGGAACGTAGAGCGTCGCTATCATGAAACAAGTTCAGATTATATCCGGGAGCAAATGGAAAAGTATATGGCTCAGCAAGCCTGTCCAAAATGTAAAGGAAATCGTTTGAAACGCGAAAGCTTAGCGGTGCTTATTGACGAAAAGCATATAGGAGATACAACGCGTTTTTCAGTAAAAGAAGCATATGACTTTTTTGAAAGTCTCAGTTTATCTGAAAAAGACATGAAGATTGCGGATATGATACTGCGGGAAATTCGTGAGCGTCTAAGCTTTCTCATTAATGTGGGGCTTGATTACTTAACATTGAACCGCTCTGCTGGAACTCTTTCAGGAGGGGAAGCGCAGCGCATTCGCTTGGCTACTCAAATCGGTTCTCGCTTAACGGGGGTTCTTTATATTTTAGATGAACCTTCTATCGGTCTTCATCAACGTGACAATGATCGCTTAATTCGCACAATGCAAGACATGCGCGATATTGGAAATACGTTGATTGTTGTAGAGCATGATGAAGATACGATGATGGCAGCTGATTATTTAATTGATATCGGACCAGGAGCCGGCGTACACGGAGGTGCCGTTGTTTCTCAAGGCACGCCTCAGGAAGTGATGGATGATGAAAATTCCTTAACGGGTCAATATCTATCAGGAGAGAAGTTTATTCCACTTCCAGCCGAAAGACGTTCGATAGATAAAGATCGGATGATTGAAATTATAGGAGCAAAAGAAAATAATTTAAAAAATGTAAAAGCAAAGCTTCCGTTAGGTGTATTCACGGCTGTTACAGGTGTATCTGGATCAGGTAAGAGTACGCTGGTAAATGATATCCTTCACAAGTCGCTGGCACAAAAACTGCATAAAGCAAAAAGCAAAGCAGGAGAATATAAAGAAATCAAAGGTATTGAACATTTAGATAAAGTCATTGATATTGACCAGTCGCCAATAGGCCGTACGCCTCGTTCAAATCCTGCAACCTATACAGGTGTATTCGATGACATTCGAGATGTATTTGCACAAACAAACGAAGCAAAAGTGCGCGGATATAAAAAAGGCCGTTTTAGCTTTAACGTGAAAGGCGGCCGCTGTGAAGCTTGTCGAGGAGACGGTATTATTAAAATCGAAATGCATTTCCTTCCAGATGTATACGTCCCTTGCGAAGTCTGCCACGGCAAACGATATAACCGTGAAACTTTAGAAGTAAAATACAAAGATCAAAACATTTCAGATGTTTTGGATATGACGGTTGAAGACGCGCTTCACTTCTTTGAAAACATTCCAAAGATTAAGCGGAAGCTGCAAACCATTTACGATGTGGGACTTGGCTATATCACGCTTGGACAGCCGGCTACTACTTTATCCGGTGGAGAGGCACAGCGTGTAAAGTTAGCTTCAGAGCTTCACCGTCGCTCCACAGGAAGAACGCTGTACATTTTAGACGAACCGACTACCGGTCTTCATGTCGATGATATCGCACGATTATTAAAAGTGCTCCAGCGTCTAGTTGAAAATGGAGATACAGTTCTAGTGATCGAACATAATTTAGACGTGATCAAAGCAGCTGATTATCTACTTGATTTAGGGCCTGAAGGTGGAGATAAAGGCGGACAAATCGTGGCTACGGGTACGCCAGAAGAAGTGGCAAAAGTAAAAGAATCTTATACGGGGCATTATTTGAAGCCAATTTTAGAACGTGACCGTAAGCGCATGGAGAAAAAAGTTGAAAAAGCACAGGCATTAACTCGTTAAAAGACACCAGCACTGGTGTCTTTTTTATAAAGAATGAAACTTTTTAACTCATTAAACCGTAATACATGATATAAGGAGTTGATTATCATGGAAGGAAATCGCGTACTATCTTCCTTAAATTATTTTAGCGTTTTCTTTGCACCATTTTTATTACCTATTATTATTTATTTTGTTGTTCATAACATAGAAGTAAAGAAACATGCAAAAACTGCATTTTTGTCACATTTATTACCTATCGCTACAGCGATCTTGTTCTTATTCTTCTTGCTTCCTGCTCTTACTGGCTCTAGTGGAACGGTATTTATTCTTTTAATTGTAGCTTTAGTTGTTGTTTCTTTAGTTAATGTTGTTGTATTTGTATGGAATATTGTAAAAGGGATACAAATATTAAGCAGATAAAAGTTAAATGACTAAAACGTAAAGAGGAGATGGAATGTATGAGTGAAAAGCGCAAACAAATTTTACAGATGGTAGAAGAAGGAAAGCTTAGCGTAGATGAGGCTTTAACTTTGTTAAATTCACTGGAAAAAGACCCAGCTAATAATTCTTCCTATGCTACGCCTGATAAAGCTGAGCTCTCCCCTTATGTAGGAGGAAAACAGAAAAAAACGTACGCTTCTAAGTCATCTCAAAGCTCTTTAAAAGAAAAATTATTTACATTTGTAGATCAAACGGTAAAAAAAGTAAAAGAAGGAGATTTAGATTTTAACTTTGGTCCTTCGATTGACGTCCAGCACATCTTTCAACAATCAGAAGCATATATTCAAGAGATTGACGTAGATTTAGCAAATGGAAGCGTCCAACTCCGACCATGGGGGAGTACAGAAGTACGAATAGAGTGTGAGGCTGCTATCTACAAAGTAGAGAATTCGGATGAAGCGCGCCGCACTTTCTTGCAGCATACGGCATTTTCCATTGAAAATGGCAAACTGCGCTTTGCTATTCAGCAAAAACAAATGAAGGTGAAAGCGATTATTTATATTCCAGAAATGGAATATGAACGCGTTAAACTCCGTATGTTTAATGGTTCAATCGATGGGGAAAGACTAAGCGTACGAGACCTGAAAGCCAAAACAGCTAATGGCACCATCCGCTTTTACGATGTGAATAGCCATTCTCTTGAAATGGAGACATCAAATGGGCATATGGAACTTTCTCGAATCCTCGCTTCAAAATGTGAGCTTGAAACAATCAATGGAACGGTTAAATTTGATGGGGACACAAAGAAAATTGACGTTCAAACATTTAACGGAGATATTGATACGTATTTAAAAGGAGAGCGCATTGAAAAAGTATTTTTCAAAACGACTACAGGGAGCATTACGCTCTATACGCCGCCCCACCTCTCCGTCGATGGAGATTTGAAATCTAACTTTGGCAATTTTACATGTACACTTCCTGAGATGGAAATAATAGATGAGAAAAAAGAAACGGTGATGAAACAACTTCGTTTCAAAGCCAATGTCGCTTCGCCTAAAGGCTATAAATTGTTAGCGGAATCCAAAACGGGCTCAATTGTTATAAAATAGAAAACGCTTGTTTTAGTAAAAAAGAAAAGGAGATGATTAACGTGCGAAAGTTGTATCGTTCGCGAACAAATCGCAAGCTTGCGGGTGTGATCGGCGGTATTTCTCAGTATATCGGACTAGACGCTTCGCTACTGCGCGTATTGTTCATCATCAGTTTATTTTTTACAGTAGGTACCCCAGTTATTTTATATATGATTTTTGTGTTTTTAGTTCCAAATGAAGAAGGAGATTTCTAAAAATGTTATTGCGTGGAATCATTAGTATTTTAATCAATGCCCTCGTATTAATCGTAATTGCAGGTTACATTGACACCTTTCACTTGGAATCAGTCAGTGCAGCTATTATCGCGAGCTTGATTCTATCGATTTTGAATGTGTTTGTTAAGCCGATTTTAATTTTACTCACCCTGCCGGTGACGTTTCTTACGCTTGGCCTATTCCTATTCGTCATTAATGCCATTACGCTGATGATTACACAAAGTGTTATGGGAGATTCTTTTAATATTGACGGGTTTGGTACAGCGCTTTTAGCCTCAGTAATCATGTCGCTTCTAAATGCGCTTATTCAACGAGTGATTGTTGAACCGCTTCAAAATAGAAAATAACTTTCTTGCAATATTTAATTTTCTAAAAAAAGATGGGGAGGCGATGCAGCCTATGCCATCTTTTTTTCTTTTCTTTCCGTATTAATGATAAAATAAAGTGGCTAGTAGAACCAAACGCGACATAAAAGCTAGAGTTGGATATACTGTAGACATGAACAGGTATATGACTGTTTATAAAAGGAGGATGCACGGTGGTTAAAGTACGTACAAAAGACATCATTGAAAAATTTAAATTAGAGCTTATTAGCGGAGAAGAAGGAATCGACCGCCCTATTTCAACGAGTGATATTTCACGTCCAGGTATTGAAATGGCAGGTTATTTTACATATTACCCAGCAGAACGTATCCAGCTGTTAGGTAAAACAGAACTATCATTTTTTAAACAGTTAGATGAAGAACAAAAAAAAGTTCGAATGGAAAAAATGTGTACAGATATTACGCCGGCTATCATTGTTTCGCGCGAAATGGATGTACCGAAAGAACTTATCGAAGCTTCGGAGCGTGAATCAGTTCCCGTGCTGCGTTCAAGCTTTAAAACAACGCGACTTTCCAGCCATTTAACGAATTTTCTTGAAAGCCGGCTAGCACCTACTACTGCCCTGCACGGCGTATTAGTTGATATATACGGAATTGGTGTATTAATCATGGGGAAAAGCGGCGTTGGTAAAAGTGAAACAGCTCTAGAGCTTGTTAAGAGGGGCCATCGCCTAGTAGCCGATGACTGTGTGGAAATCCGTCAAGAAGATCAAGACACGCTTGTAGGAAATGCGCCTGGCTTAATCGAGCATTTGCTTGAAATTCGAGGACTAGGGATCATCAATGTGATGACACTATTCGGCGCAGGAGCTGTACGAAGCTATAAGAGAATTTCACTTGTTATTCAGTTAGAGACATGGGATCAGCAGAAACATTATGATCGCCTTGGTTTAGAAGAAGATAAAATGAAAATTATTGATACAGACGTTACAAAGATTACATTGCCAGTACGTCCGGGACGAAACTTAGCTGTTATCATTGAAGTGGCAGCAATGAACTTCCGCTTAAAGCGTATGGGTATTAACGCAGCAGAACAATTTTCTGCACGTCTAACAGATGTAATTGAAGAAGGAGACCGCGAAGATTTATAAGAAAGGGTGTTAACTTGTGGAAGCAACTATTCAGCCGTTAGATCGCGTTTTCCTTGAAATTGGCCCTCTAACGGTCTACTGGTACGGTGTAATTATCGGTGTAGGTGTTCTGTTAGGTCTTTATATTGCGACAAGAGAAAGCGTAAGAAGGGGCTTATCAAAAGATACATTTGTTGATCTTATTTTATTTGCTGTGCCAATAGCTATTATTTGTGCACGAATTTATTATGTATCCTTTGAATGGGGATACTATTCAAAGCATTTAAATGAAATACCTCAGATTTGGCAAGGTGGTATCGCCATTCATGGTGGCTTAATAGGAGGCGTATTAACTGCCGTTGTGTATTCAAAAGTAAAAAAGATTTCATTTTGGAAGTTGGCTGATATTGCTGCGCCTAGTTTAATCCTTGGCCAAGCCATTGGGCGCTGGGGGAACTTTATGAATCAAGAGGCACATGGGGGGCCGGTTACCCGTGCTTTTTTAGAAGGGTTGCACCTTCCAAATTTTATTATTAACCAAATGTATATTAACGGTACATATTATCACCCTACGTTTTTATACGAATCATTATGGGATCTTGCTGGATTTATCCTGTTGATGGTACTTCGCCGCACCAGTCTGCGAAAAGGAGAAATTTTCTTATCTTATTTAATCTGGTACTCAGTTGGACGCTTCTTTGTAGAAGGGCTTCGCACGGATAGCTTAATGCTGACGCATACACTCAGAATCGCTCAAGTTGTTTCACTTGCACTGATTGTCATAGCCATTATTTTAATTATTATCCGCCGCGTGACGGGAATGAGTAAACAGAAATACTTAGAGAATGAAGAAGCACAATCTAAGGCGTAAATGAAGAAAAGCTACAAGGTTTACACAAACCTGATTTGACGCAAGGGAAGGAAATGAATGATGACGATTAATACGGTTTTGTTTGATTTAGACGGTACGTTAATTGATACAAATGAATTAATTATTGCCTCATTTACTCATACGCTTAATCACTATTATCCTAAACAATATACTCGTGAAGATATTTTACAGTTCATGGGCCCGCCTTTATACGACACGTTTGTAGAAATGGATAAAACGAAAGTAAACGAAATGATTGAGATGTATCGCACGCATAATCTAGCTAATCATGATTTGCTTGTTAAAGAATTTGAAGGCGTACTTGAAACAGTTAAATGGCTGCATGAGCAGAAGTATAAACTAGGTATTGTCACAACAAAGCAAAGAAATACGGTCATGATGGGGCTTAAGTTAACAAAGCTAGATCAGTTCTTTGATACGATTGTTGCAATTGAAGATGTAACAAATGCAAAGCCGCATCCTGAGCCGGTAGAAAAAGCACTGAAGCTGCTCGATGCTAAACCTGAAGAAGCGCTAATGGTGGGAGATAATCATCACGACATCGTTTCTGGCCAAAGAGCTTATACGAAAACAGCTGGAGTTGCTTGGAGTGCAAAAGGAAGAGATCATATCGCTTCTTATAACCCCGATATTATTTTAGAAAATATGACGGATTTAATTGATATATTAAAAGGAGAACGTCAGTGAGAAAAACGACGCGCTATCCGGTTAAAGGAGCTAACTCCCTTTGGCATGTCTATAAGACCGTGCCTTTTTGGAAAGTAGTGCGCAACTTCCTTATCATTCAATGCGCTCGTTATACGCCTTTTCTTTCAATGAAAAACTGGCTGTATAAAGCGTGCTTAGGGATGAAGGTAGGACCCCAAACATCCTTTGCCCTTATGGTGATGCTCGATATTATGTTTCCTGAAAAAATACAAGTAGGACGCAATACCGTCATTGGATACAATACAACTATTCTCGCTCATGAATATCTGATAACGGAATATCGTCTTGGAGATGTCATCATTGGGGATGAAGTGATGATTGGAGCAAATAGCACCATCCTTCCAGGTGTAACAATCGGCAACGAAGCGGTTGTAGCGGCTGGAACGGTGGTTCATAAAGATGTAGCACCCGGTTTCTTTGTTGGAGGTAACCCTATGCGTGTCATCTATACAAAAGAAGAAATGGAAAAGCGCAGGGAAGCAGAACCTAAAGCCACAACTTAGCAAGAACTAAGCTGTGGTTTTTTTTGTAAATTTGAACAGCTGGCGGTTGACGGCTGACTTTATCGGGTGTAAACTATCAATAACTTTAATTTGTTATTTCGCTAATACATTAGTGTGATAAAGTGAAACCAACCTATCAATGGTTCCTTAATAGATAAAATCAAGCTTAAAGGACGTGTCGGAATGTCAAAGTTATTTATGTTTGAAAAACCCCTTGGAATGAGAGATACCCTGCCGGCTCTTTTTGAAAGAAAAAAACAAGTTCGCAGTCAGCTGGCAGATGAAATCAGCAGCTGGGGCTATCAATATATGGCAACGCCTACTGTGGAATACTACGAGACGGTAGGAAGCGCATCAGCTATTTTAGATCAACAATTGTTTAAACTTTTAGATAAAGAAGGGCATACGCTTGTGCTACGACCGGATGTAACAACGCCATTTGCACGTGTGGCCGCTTCAAAACTTTTAAATAATTCTCCTTTGCGCTTAGCTTATGAAGCAAATGTATTCCGAGCTCAGCAGCGTGAGGGTGGCCGCCCGGCGGAGTTTGAACAAATAGGCGTTGAGCTAATTGGAGATGCTACGATGAGCAGCGATGCTGAAGTCATTGCTCTCATGATTGGTGCATTAAAAAGAGCGGGACTTAAATCATTTAAAGTCGCAATTGGCCACATCGGGTTCGTTAATTCGCTTTTTTTAGAAATTGTCGGAAATGAAGAACGTGCTAACGTGCTTCGCCGCTTTTTATATGAGAAAAATTACGTGGGCTATCGTAATCATGTAAAAGATTTGAATCTATCTTCTATTGATAAACAGCGTCTCCTTCAGCTGCTTAACCTGCGCGGAGATGAAAAGAAGATTGAAGAAGCGGTTGAACTAGTTGAAAACGAAGCTGGTAAAAAAGCAGCCGGTGATTTGAAAAAGCTATGGAATATGCTTGATGCGTACGGTGTAACGGATGAAATTAAAATTGATTTTAACTTAGTCAGTCATATGAGCTATTACACAGGTATTTTATTTGAAGTCTTTGCTGAAAACGTTGGTTTCCATATCGGTAATGGAGGACGTTATGACCAGCTTCTTGAAAAATTTGCGTCTAAAACACCAGCTACAGGATTTGGAATTCAGCTCGACCGCTTAATTGAAGCGCTGGGTGAAGAAGGATATGAGCCTTCAGCAGTATACGGCATATTATATAGCCAGGAGCGTTTAGATGAGGCGTTAGCTTTAGCTGCTGAACAGCGCAAGCAAGGATATCGGGTAGTGACTCAGGAAATTGCAGGCGTTGATGATGTTGATGTATTTACTGCACAGTTTGAAGAAGTCACGTTTCTAATTGGAAAACGAGGCAAGGGGGGACAATAATGAGTGAACTATTAACAATTGCAATGCCAAAAGGACGTATTTTTGAAGAAGCAGCTGAACTTTTACGTCAAGCAGACTTTCAATTGCCGCCAGAATTTGACGATTCGCGCAAGCTGATTGTAGACATTCCTGAAGAGAACATGCGCTTTATTTTAGCGAAACCAATGGACGTTACTACTTATGTAGAATACGGAGTAGCGGATCTTGGCATTGCAGGTAAAGACGTAATGTTAGAAGAAGAACGAGATGTCTATGAGCTGTTGGATTTAAATATTAGTAAATGTCACCTGGCCGTTGCCGGTTTGCCTAATGCTAAAAAATCAGAAATTGCTCAAAAAGTGGCAACTAAATATCCAAATGTAGCATCTACTTATTTCAGGGAGCAAGGAGAGCAAGTAGAAATTATTAAATTGAATGGTTCCATTGAATTAGCGCCTTTAATCGGCCTGGCTGATCGGATCGTTGATATTGTATCAACGGGACAAACACTAAAAGAGAACGGACTTGTTGAATTGGAGCACATTGAAGATATTACATCGCGTTTGATTGTGAACCCTGTGAGCTATCGTTTAAAAGACGAACGAATTGATGATTTAGTGAATCGTTTAGCCCAAGTGGTTCAACCTGTATAAAAGAGGTGACATACATTGAAAATTACACGTGTAACAGAACAAGTGAGCTTAAAGCGTACGATTGATCAAGGGACGAGTGCTCAAAGAGAAATTGTCGTAAATATTTTAAAGCAGGTGCAAGAGCAAAAAGACGAAGCTTTAAAAAGGTATACAGCCCAATTTGACGGCGTTGAGCTTTCTTCTTTACTTGTGACAGAACAAGAAAAGAAGCGTGCTTACGAGCTGGTTGATGCAGATATGCTGTCAATCATTCGTGAAGCGGCTGACAACATTCGTGATTACCACGAAAGAATGGTCGAGCAGTCTTGGATGACAACAAAAGAAGACGGCACCATTTTAGGGCAGAAAGTAACGCCTTTAGATGCAGTAGGTGTTTATGTACCGGGAGGCCTTGCGGCGTATCCTTCTTCCGTTTTAATGAATGTTATTCCTGCTCAAGTGGCAGGGGTAAAACGTATTGTGATGGTTTCACCTCCAGGAAAAGACGGCGCGCTACCTGCTGGAGTAGTAGTAGCAGCGAATGAACTTGGGGTCAAAGAGATTTATAAAGTAGGGGGAGCTCAGGCAGTAGGAGCGCTTGCCTACGGAACAGAAACAATTCAACCCGTCGATAAAATTGTAGGGCCTGGTAATATCTTTGTTGCATTAGCGAAAAGAGAAGTATATGGCTTAGTAGACATTGACTCAATTGCTGGACCTAGTGAAATTGTCGTACTAGCAGACGATACGGCTAAGCCGAACGAAGTGGCCGCTGATTTATTGTCTCAAGCAGAACATGACAAATTAGCTTCAAGTATTTTAGTTACGCCTTCTATGAAGTTAGCCGAAACTGTTAAAGAAGAAGTGGAAAGAAAAGTAGAATCTTTACCGCGTAAAGAAATTGCAAGACCTTCTATTGATAACCATGGCGCTATTTATGTGACCGGGTCATTAGAAGAAGCGATTGAAGCTGTTAATCAATTAGCTCCCGAGCATTTAGAAATTATGACTGAAAGTCCGCTTGAACTTTTAGGTTCCATTCGTCATGCCGGTGCTATTTTTCTAGGAAGATATAGCTCAGAACCTGTTGGTGATTATTTCGCTGGACCAAACCATGTTCTTCCAACAAATGGGACAGCAAAATTCTCAAGTCCTTTATCAGTTGATTCATTTGTGAAGAAGTCTAGTATTATTTCATACAGCCAACAAGCCCTGCAGAAAAATGTCTCGAAAATTGCAGCGTTTGCTCGTTTAGAAGGGCTAGAAGCACATGCAAGGGCAGTTGAAGAACGCTTTAAAAAATAAGGTGGAGATTAAAAGAAAAGAGTAGAAATGTGCTTTTCTTTACTTATTACATGTACAGTTGAAAGGAGTTTCACAATGAGAGAGTCAAGTATTAAACGTACAACAAACGAAACGGATATTGCATTAGCGATTGGAATCGATGGAGAAGGAAAAGCGAACATTGATACAGGCGTTCCTTTTTTAAATCATATGCTCGATTTGTTTACAAAACACGGACAGTTTAACCTCGATGTAAAAGCAGATGGAGACACGGAGATTGATGATCACCATACAACGGAAGATATCGGTATTTGCCTTGGTCAAACGTTCAAAGAAGCGCTCGGTGATAAAAAAGGAATTAAACGCTATGGAAATGCTTTTGTACCAATGGATGACGCGTTGGCTCAAGTCGTAGTAGATTTAAGCAATCGTCCTCATTTTGAATTTAAAGGTGACATTCCCGCGTCGCGCGTCGGTACATTTGATACAGAGCTTGTGTATGAATTTTTATGGAAATTTGCATTGGAATCTCGCATGAATGTACATGTAATCGTACACTACGGTAAAAATACACACCACATTATTGAAGCGGTATTTAAGGCATTAGCACGTGCTTTAGACGAGGCGGCAACCATTGATCCGCGTGTTAAAGGTGTGCCTTCGACGAAAGGGATGTTGTAAATGATTGGGATTATTGACTATGGGATGGGAAACTTGTACAGCGTAAGTAAAGCTCTTGAACGATTAAACTATGACTATATTATCTCCGCAGATCCTGCAGAACTAAGAAAGGCAAAAGGGTTGATTCTTCCTGGAGTTGGAGCATTTAAAGATGCGATGGAACAGCTGAATCAAACAAAGCTGACGGACTTTATTAAAGAAGAAGTAGCAAAAGGAATGCCTTTGCTTGGAATTTGTTTAGGTATGCAGCTTTTATTTGAAGAAAGCGATGAGAACGGCGTAACAAAAGGGCTGGAACTGTTAAAAGGGAGAGTAGAACGCATTCCCGGCATTACTGCCGAAGGACAGACATATAAAGTTCCGCATATGGGCTGGAACTCTTTAGAGTTTCACCAGCAGTCTGCTCTGCTTGATGGAATCAGTGAAGGTCACGTGTACTTTGTTCACTCTTATTACGTAAAAACAAATGACCAAGACGTGCTTTTAGCAACAAGTCCTTATGATGTTGAAGTTCCAGCAGTTGTTGGAAAAGAAAACGTATTTGGCACTCAATTCCACCCTGAAAAAAGCAGTGCAATCGGAATGCACATGCTGCAAAATTATGCAAACTTCGTAGAGAAAAGGAGCCCATCGTATGAGCAAATTTGAAATATATCCAGCCATTGATATGCGCGGAGGAAAATGCGTCCGTTTGCTTCAAGGAGATTACACAAAAGAAACAGTATACGGAGATTCTCCGGTAGATATGGCCACACAATTCGCAAGTGAAGGCGCTCAGTGGATTCACATGGTTGATTTGGACGGGGCAAAAGCGGCTAAGCGCGTGAATGATGAATTTGTGCTAGGCGTGAAAAAGAAATTAGATGTACGTGTGCAAATTGGAGGAGGCATTCGCTCAGAAGCTGACGTTGCTTACTATTTAGAAAGCGGAATTGACCGCGTTATTTTAGGAAGTGCAGCTATTTCTAATCCTGAATTTGTGAAAAAAATGCTGAAGGAATATGGTGCGCGTATTGCTATTGGTATTGATGCACGTGATGGCTATGTTGCGACAGAAGGCTGGGTGGAAACATCTACAATCAAAGCAACAGAACTAGGAAAAGAATTGGCTAATGCTGGCGCGGAAACATTTATTTTCACGGATATCTCTACGGATGGTATGCTGTCCGGTCCTAATGTGGAAGGAATTGTTGAAATGGCTAAGGCTACTGGAAAAGGTGTGATTGCATCAGGGGGAGTTAGTAAACTTGCTGATCTAGATGCACTAAAGAAATATGAAGCTGACGGCGTTATTGGTGCGATTGTAGGGAAAGCACTTTATACAAATAAGTTTACAGTAGCTGAAGCACTTCAAGAGGTGAAAGCGTAATGATTACAAAACGAATCATTCCTTGTTTAGATGTAAAGGACGGCCGTGTGGTAAAAGGAGTTCAGTTTGTGGAACTTCGAGATGCAGGAGATCCTGTAGAGTTGGCGAAATTTTACGATGAGGAAGGCGCAGACGAATTAGTCTTTTTAGATATTTCTGCTTCTCATGAAGGACGCAAAACGATGGTACATGTTGTAGAAGAAGTAGCATCTCAGCTAGCGATTCCTTTTACGGTGGGCGGAGGAATTAATGCATTAGAAGATATGAAGAGAATGCTTCGTGCTGGTGCAGACAAAGTGTCATTAAATACAGCGGCCGTACTCAATCCAGCACTGATTACAGAAGGTTCCGACTTTTTTGGAGCTCAGTGTATTGTGGTAGCAATCGATGCTAAGTACGATGAAAGCTTACAATCATGGCGAGTCTATACACACGGAGGCCGCAACGCGACGGACTGGGAAGTAATCGACTGGGCAAGAGAAGCAGTGAAGCGCGGTGCCGGTGAGATCTTGTTAACGAGTATGGATAAAGACGGTGAAAAGTCAGGGTTTGATTTAGCGTTAACCAAAGCAGTCAGTCAAGCGGTGAGCGTTCCTGTTATTGCTTCTGGCGGCGCGGGAAATGGTCAAGATTTTGTCGATGCGTTTGAAAAAGGAGAAGCTGACGCGGCTTTGGCGGCTTCGATCTTTCACTATAAAGAAACATCTGTAAAAGAAATTAAAAGCTATGCAAAACAACAAGGAGTGAGCATTCGATGACGATTGAAAACATTAAATTCAACAGTGATGGACTTGTGCCAGCTATTGTACAAGATGCTGTGAGCAAAGAAGTTTTAACATTGGCTTATATGAACGAAGAATCACTTCAAAAATCAATTAATACACGTGAAACATGGTTTTACAGCCGTTCTCGACAAGAATTGTGGCACAAGGGCGCAACCTCTGGGAACACACAAAAAATTGTGAGCATGGCATATGACTGTGATGCTGATTCTCTTGTTGTAAAAGTGGAGCCTCAAGGTCCTGCTTGTCATACGGGGACTTACAGCTGTTTTAATGAAACAATTCTTGGCGAAAATAAACAAAACGATAATCGGTTTGCTATTATTAATGAGCTAGAAGAAGTAATCGCTAAGCGTGAAGCTGAAATGCCAGAAGGAGCTTATACGACGTACTTATTCGATAAAGGCGTAGATAAAATCCTCAAAAAAGTAGGAGAAGAAGCTGGTGAAGTAATTATTGCAGCAAAAAATCGTGACCATGATGAGCTGAAGTGGGAAGTTGCAGATTTACTTTACCACGTACTTGTTTTACTTCGTGAGCAAAAGTTGCCTTTAGACGATGTCTTATCAGTATTAAAGGAACGTCACTCTAGCTAATAGCTATATAGTGAAAGGAGAGAAGGAGTTGTCTCATTTTAGATAAAAGAGGCAAAACCTTCTCTTATTTGCGTCAAGAAACGACTGCTTGCAGGCTCCTTTTTTGAATAGAGGTATTAAACTTCTTGGCAAATGTGATATACTACGAACGTCGAAATTATCAACTTATTTGGAGGGCTTAATGGAAAAACACTCAAAAGTAATTCAAAAAATGGCACAAGTAATTCCATTTTCGCAAACGGGTGACTTCTATTTCGAAAAAGCGCTGCAGGCGTTTGAAGAAGAGGAGTCAGATAAAGCGCTCAAGTATTTAACGCGTGCAAACAAAGAAAATGCCCGTAATCCACAGCTTCTTACAGAAGTTGGAGTAGCTTTAACGGAGCGGGGGGATTATCAAGATGCCAACGAGCTTTTTCTCCATGTGATTCATCATATGGACGATACATTAGGAAGCTGTTACTACTACATAGCTAACAGCTATGCGCATCTTGGACTGTTTGAAGAATCAAAAAAATACGCGATGTATTACATTGAGCATTTTCCAAATGGTGACCTCTTTCGATCGGCTACAGATCTGTTAGATTTACTATCAATTGATGTGGATGAAGAAGATGAAGAGCCTAAAAATCAGCTAGGCGACATGCTGATTATAAAACAAGAACAAGCAAAAAGACTGCTTGAAGCAACGAATTTTGAAGAAGCAGTGGATTTGTTAACTGAAATAATTGATGAGTATCCAGAATTCTGGTCTGCATATAATAATTTAGCGTTAGCTTATTTTTATTTAAATAAAATTGATGAGGCAATGGATTTGCTGAATGAAGTATTGGAGAAAAACCCTGGAAATCTTCATGCGTTATGTAATCAGCTGATTTTCTATTATTATTGCCATAAGCATAAAGAAGTTGAAGAGCTTACAGACGGGCTTAGCCGCGTTTATCCGATGTCATTTGAACACCGCTATAAGCTTGGAGCGACATTTGCGTTGATTGGTCAATACAAACTATCATACAGATGGTTAAAAAAGCTTTATACGCAAGGTTTTCAAGGAGACAACTCATTTCATTATTGGCTTTCATACGCCTCTTACTATACTGGACATGAAGCCTTCGCTAAAGAAATGTGGAAGCTGGCATTGGAAGAAGTTCCTGATAAAGAAGGAGAGGAGCCTTGGCGCATCAGTCAAAAAGCTGCGAAGGTTTTTCAATCGAAAGTGGATGTTACAGCGAAAAAGAAGTGTGCAACAAAAAATGTTCACGATCAGCTTTACAGCTTGTATATGGCAAAAAAGCTTCCTGAACAGCAGCGTCTGCTTCTTTTAGAAGAAATCAAGTCGTCCATACATATGAGTACACTTTTGGATGAAGTATATACGTATGTATGGCAGGATAAACAACATGTGATTTTTGAGGTGGCAGATGTTATTGAACTGGAGATGGAGTCGCAGACTGAAAGTGATGCCCAGGATCTTTTAAGCTTTTGGTTTTATGTATATGTACAGGTATATAAACAATCCTATGATTTTCAGCATGTGAACGTAAATGCATGGGCTGCAGCCGTCACATATATATGGGCGAAAGAAAAAAGCCAGGCTATTACTCAAGCCGATGCGGCAAAACAATATTCCATTTCCGCTGCAACAGTTAGAAAGTACAGTAAAATTGTGAATACGTTATTAAATTGAGCAAAAAAATAGACGATAATAGGAAGAACATATTAGGATAGTGGTAACGAAATAATTATCCATAAATTTGGAATCAACTACGAAGGAATTTCCTAAAAGGAGTGTAAAGCAATGACAGAAGAAAAAATTTATGATGTCATTATTATTGGAGCAGGTCCAGCAGGTATGACTGCTGCTGTATATACATCTCGTGCAGATTTATCAACACTAATGATTGAACGCGGAATTCCAGGCGGTCAAATGGCTAATACGGAAGATGTAGAAAACTATCCAGGTTATGATCATATCCTTGGTCCTGACCTTTCTAACAAAATGTTTGAGCATGCAAAAAAATTCGGTGCGGAATATGCGTACGGTGATATTAAAGAAATCATCGACGGAGAAGAATACAAGACAGTTCGTGCAGGCAGCAAAGAATATAAAACACGTTCAGTGATCGTTGCTACTGGTGCTGAATATAAAAAATTAGGCGCGCCAGGAGAAAAAGAACTAGGCGGCCGCGGCGTATCTTATTGTGCTGTATGTGACGGCGCATTCTTTAAAGGTAAAGAGCTAGTCGTTGTAGGCGGTGGAGACTCTGCGGTTGAAGAAGGCGTATATTTAACACGCTTCGCAACAAAAGTAACAATTATTCACCGACGCGATGAGCTTCGCGCGCAGAAAATCCTACAGCAGCGTGCATTTGACCACGAAAAAGTTGATTTTATTTGGAATACAACGGTCAAAGAAGTAAATGAAAAAGACGGTAAAGTAGGCAGCGTAACGTTAGTAGACACAAAAACAGGTGAAGAGCGCGAGTTCGGTGCGGACGGCGTATTCATTTATGTTGGAATGGTTCCACTAACAAAACCATTTGAAAGCCTAAACATCACGAATAAAGAAGGATATATTGAAACGAACGAGCAAATGGAAACAAAAGTACCAGGTGTGTTCGCAGCTGGAGACGTTCGTGAAAAGGCTCTTCGTCAAATTGTAACAGCTACAGGTGATGGCAGCATTGCTGCTCAAGCGGCTCAGCACTATGTAGAAGAGTTAAAAGAAAAGTTAAAAGCTATTCAGCAATAAGGCTGAAATCAATCTTTTACAAAACGTAATTCCGTTTTAACTGTTCTGTAACACCTGTGAAACATTGATGGGGTACTATATAGATAGTAATTGACCCCCTTTTATAAAATATATGTATGTCGGGCATAGGACGTGTTCCTATGCCTCTTTTTTGTGACTATAACAGATTGAATTTACGTATATAACAGCAATGTTTTATTTTCAGAAAATTTAGTAATAGTTAGTTCATCTCCGTTGTGAGAGAAGTTTGTTTCGTAGTATAATAAAAGAAAATGTCAGTATACATATGATGAGGTGGAAAACATGCAAAGGGTCACAAATTGTGTATTAATGAAAGACGATAAAGTATTGTTGCTTCAAAAGCCACGAAGAAACTGGTGGGTGGCCCCTGGTGGGAAAATGGAGCAAGGAGAATCTGTAAAAGACTCTGTTGTAAGAGAATTTCGTGAAGAAACAGGAATTTATTTAAAAAATCCCACTGTAAAAGGTATCTTTACTTTTACGATGAAAGAAAACGATCAAATTTCATCTGAGTGGATGATGTTTACTTTTTTTGCTACAGATTTTGATGGGACAAATGTGCTAGAATCAGAAGAAGGCAAACTCGGATGGCATAATTTGAGTGAAGTAAGTGAATTGCCGATGGCACCGGGAGATCATCACATTATCGATTATGTAGCAAAAGGGTCGGGTGTTATTTATGGCAACTTTACGTATACAACGGATTTCGAGTTATTATCTTATCGAATTGATCCTTGTTAATGATGAATAGACATGTATGCATAGATTGAGGGGGATGGAAAATGAGTACTGGGTCTGTAAGCGATATTCAATTAGTGATTATTACTGGAATGTCAGGTGCAGGAAAAACAGTAGCAATTCAGAGTTTTGAAGATTTAGGGTTCTTTTGTGTAGATAATTTACCCCCTACATTGCTACCGAAATTTTTAGAACTCATGAAAGAGTCAGGGAATAAAATGAATAAAGTTGCTCTTGTTATGGATTTGCGAGGCAGAGAGTTTTTTGAAAGCCTATTTGAAGCATTGGATAACATGAGTGAAACAACGTGGGTCACGCCACAAATTTTATTTTTAGATGCAAAAGATTCTGTACTGGTGACGCGCTACAAAGAAACGAGACGTTCGCATCCGCTAGCTCCTTCGGGTTTACCGTTAGAAGGAATTGGTATGGAACGGGAGCTGCTTGAGGAGTTAAAAGGAAGAGCTCAGCTTATTTATGAGACATCAGAGTTAAAGCCAAGAGAGCTTAGAGAAAAGATTTTAACTCAGTTTTCTTCTCACGCTTCACAAGTTTTTACTGTTAATGTGATGTCATTTGGTTTTAAATACGGGGTGCCTATTGACGCTGATTTAGTCTTTGATGTGCGCTTTTTGCCAAACCCTCACTACATTGACCATATGCGTCCCAAAACAGGGCTTGAAGAAGAGGTTTCTTCTTACGTATTAAAATGGACGGAAACTCAAAAGTTCATTGAAAAAGTAGTAGACCTACTGTCGTTTATGCTTCCACAGTACAAGCGAGAAGGTAAAAGCCAGCTGGTCATCGCTATAGGGTGTACAGGCGGACAGCATCGCTCCGTCACATTAGCTGAATATTTAGGTCACCATTTCCAGAATGAATACAAAACTCATATTTCTCATCGTGACATTGAGAGGAGAAAGGAAAATCATAGATGAGCAGTGAACAGCTTCCAAAAGTTGTCGTCATTGGGGGAGGAACGGGTTTACCAGTGCTGTTAAGAGGGTTGAAGGAATACCCTCTTGATCTTACAGCCATCGTAACCGTAGCAGACGACGGGGGAAGTTCTGGCCGATTGCGCGATGAACTTGAAATCCCTGCTCCTGGTGATATTCGAAATGTGCTAGTTGCTTTATCTGATGTAGAGCCACTAGTTGAAGAGCTTTTTCAGCATCGATTTGATACAGGAAATGAGCTTACAGGCCATTCTCTTGGCAATTTGTTGCTTGCAGCTATGACGTCTATTACTGGCGATTTTGTGCATGCTATACGAGAAATGAGCAAAGTACTAAACGTCAGAGGGAAAGTGCTTCCGGCAGCTAATCAAAGTGTTGTGCTGCATGCGGAGATGCAAGATGGATCCATCGTAACAGGTGAATCTAAAATTCCAGAAGTTAATAAAAAAATTAATAAAGTATTTTTATCGCCTGCCGATGTGAAACCGCTTGTCGAGACAATAAAAGCTATTCGACGCGCTGATTTAATTGTATTGGGGCCCGGAAGTCTTTATACAAGTATTTTGCCGAATTTACTGGTGCACGATATTTGTAATGAGCTTTGTTCGACAAAAGCAAAGAAAGTGTACGTATGTAACGTGATGACGCAGCCGGGTGAGACATTGGGTTTTAAGGCAAGTGATCATATTAAAGCGCTTTACAACCATATGCCGTGTGCGTTTTTAGATGCGATTATCGTCAATAATGCACCTATTCCAGCACCTTTAAAAAAGAAATATCAAGTAGAGCAGGCTCAGCCTGTGGAATATGACCGTGAAGTATTGCTAAAATTAGGTTTAGAAGTGATTGAAGATCAAATTATTCAGTATGACGGCAGCGTAATTAGGCATGATACAAAAAAAGTAGCAAAGCTTGTGTATTCTATGCTGACATCGCTGCAAGGTAAAGCGAATACGGGTGTTTAACACTATTTCCGTATGTAGATTGGAGGTGAAGTTATGTCATTTGCATCAGAAACAAAAAAAGAGTTAACGAATTTAGAAGTCAAAGATTGCTGTGCAAAAGCAGAGCTCTCTGCATTAATTCGAATGAATGGTTCACTTTCTTTTTCGAATAAAAAATTCACAGTTGATGTTCAAACTGAAAACGCAGCGATTGCTCGACGCATTTATGTCTTGCTCAAGAAAAATTATGATGTGTCAGTAGAACTGCTTGTGCGTAAGAAAATGCGGCTGAAGAAAAACAATGTGTATATTGTTCGATTAGTAGAGAAAACGAGAATGCTTTTGGAAGACTTGAAAATTGTAGAAGAAGGATTCACTTTTACACATCGTATTTCACCAGAGCTAGTACAAAAGAAATGCTGTAAGCGATCCTACTTAAGAGGCGCATTTTTAGCCGGCGGCTCTATTAATAACCCGGAGACATCATCGTACCATCTTGAAATCTTTTCATTGTATGAAGAGCACAACGAAGCTTTATGCAATTTAATGAACGAATTTCAACTGAATAGTAAAACATTAGAACGGAAAAAAGGCTATATTAACTATTTGAAAGAAGCTGAGAAAATTACGGAGTTTCTAAATATTATTGGAGCCCATAACGCTCTTTTACGGTTTGAGGATGTAAGAATCGTCCGAGATATGCGAAATTCCGTTAATCGCTTAGTTAATTGTGAAACAGCTAACTTAAATAAAACGATCGGAGCGGCCATTCGTCAAGTGGAAAACATTCGTTATATTGATGAAACAGCCGGATTAGATATCTTACCAGAAAAGCTAAGAGAAATTGCTCGTTTGCGTGTGGAATATCAAGACGTTACGTTAAAAGAGCTTGGCGAGATGGTATCTGGAGGTCAAATTAGCAAATCGGGCATTAACCATCGGCTGCGTAAAATTGACCAAATAGCAGACAAGCTTCGCGCCGGTCAGCCAGTCACATAAGGGGAATTGCAAGGGGGAGGATTTTATCATGGAAAAACAAGTAGAAGTGAAATTAAAAACGGGATTACAAGCTCGTGTTGCGGCACTATTCGTGCAAGAAGCAACTCGTTTTACATCTGATGTGTACTTGAAGAAAGATGAGAAAGTAGTCAACGCTAAAAGTATCATGGGGTTAATGAGCTTAGCGATTAATAATGGTTCTCTTATTACGCTCATTGTTGAAGGGGTAGATGAAAAAGAAGCAATGGATGCGTTAGTCGCTTACGTAGAGAACGATGCATAAAAAAGCCTTTCCCAAAGTGGGAAAGGCTTTTTTCTTATTTAGGGTCGTTTTCTAATACTTTGTCAATTAGACCGTATTCTAAAGCGCGTTCAGCAGTCATGAAATTATCACGATCTGTATCACGTTGTAGCACCTCTAACGGTTGACCTGTACGCTCAGCTAAAATTGAATTTAGTTTTTCACGTAAGAATAGAATACGTTTTGCCGCAATTTCGATTTCAGTAGCTTGTCCTTGAGCACCACCAAGAGGTTGATGAATCATTACTTCGCTGTTTGGAAGAGCAAAACGTTTGCCCTTTTCACCAGCAGCCAGTAAGAAAGCACCCATTGATGCAGCCATACCGATACAAATTGTAGAAACTTTTGGCTTAATGAATTGCATCGTATCATAGATAGCCATTCCAGCTGTAATAGAGCCACCTGGGCTGTTGATATAAAGTGAGATATCTTTTTCTGGGTCTTCAGCAGCTAAGAATAGAAGCTGAGAAACGATTGAGTTAGCTACGTTATCGTCAATAGCACTACCTAAAATAATAATGCGGTCTTTTAATAAACGTGAATAAATGTCATAAGCACGTTCACCACGGTTTGTTTGTTCAATAACTGTAGGAATTAAGTTCATATTAAATTCCTCCTTAACAAGAATAATTTGTTATGTACCTATAATACACGTATGGTCAATAAAGGTCAAACAAAAGAACCTCTACTACACATATTCGCTTAAAAGGCTATGTATTCCTCTTTGACATTATTAAAATTTTTCCCCCTTCTAAAAAAAATAAACGTAGTATCCTATTGAAAAGAGAAGTTTTCTCTCCTATAATGGAAGTTGTGACAAATATGCCCTCGTAGTGTAGTGGATAGCACAAGAGATTCCGGTTCTCTTAGGGTGGGTTCGAATCCTGTCGAGGGCGTCTTAAAACGTTGCGGATTACGCAACGTTTTTTATTTTGAGTAAAAAGGCTCACCTTCTCAAAAAATAATATTTATTTTCCTCCTATAACCCTTTATACGCGTAAGGAAGCAAGAAATTAATTCCATTGTACCGGTTGCGGAATTTGTCAGAATACTATAAAACAGTATATAAGGAAAAGAAACACGGAGGAGGAATAAATATGAAATATATGAACAAACTTTTCATTGTCAGTGCATCGGTAGCACTATTGCTGTCTGCATGCGGGACGAACGAAGATTCTGCTCAGCCGAAGTCTAATGATCAAGCAGAAAATGTTCAGCAGGATACAGCTTCTAAATCTGATCAAACATCAGGTGCTGCAAAAGAAGAGTCGAAAAAAGATGGGGATTCTTCTGAGGTCTCAGCCAAACCTTCAGGAAGTCAATCATCAACTAGCGAAACAGCGAAAGATGGACAGTCAACGTCTTCTTCAGAAACAAAGCTAACAAAAAGTCCAGAACAAGATTATTCTATTCAAGTAATGGACGGTTATAAACTAACGGGTGAAGAACCAGGAAAAGATGCGTTAGTATTAACTTCAGATGATTCTCAATTTATGCGTATTGAAATGCTTTCATCAGAAGCATCGCTGGACGACGCTGCTCAATCTGTTAAACAAACGGCAACAGCAGTTAATAAAAATGCAGCAGAGAAAAAGAATCTTGAAGAAAATGGAATCTTCAAAGATTCTGTCTGGTATGAAGCCACGTCTGGCGATCATACGGTAAACGCCGTGTTAGTTAAAGGAAAGAAACCAATGAAGCTAACCATCTTTACGAAAAATGACGAAGAAAACTTAGACAAGTTTATGCAAATGGCACAAACTATTGAATAAGCAATTCTTCTATATAGTATACACATGCAGAAAATTCGACATGACGGAGAAAACGTCATGTCGGATTATTACTCGGATCATGTGGTTGGTGCGAATTATAATGAAAAGTTATAAAGGTGTATAGCTCTATTACTTTTTTGATGGCTAGTAATTAAAAATAGGATGAACCGCTTCGTTAACAAAGGTTGACGGAGATTTTTTGATGAAAAAATTACATATAAAAAATAGTTACATGCTCTTTGAAAGCGTTTTTATAGTAAAATAGATGAAGGGGAGGGGAGAAATAATGGAGATTGGATTATTTCAGCAGCAGTCGTTAAAGCTGACGATGTCAAAAGAATTATCGCAAGCTATTTCTCTTTTACAATATTCATCGATGGATATTGTAGCGTTTTTACATGAGCAGGCGCTTCAAAATCCGCTTATAGATTTTTCAGAGCTGCCCGTCTATACATCTCACAATCAAAAAAATCATGCAACTTCTGATTCAACAGATTATATGAGCAGTATACCAGCTCCTAAAGAAACGCTGTACGAACATTTAATGAATCAATCCGCATTATTAAAATTAGATGAATGTGAGCAGGCAGCCGTTGAGTTTGTTATTCATAGTCTGGATGATGCTGGCTATTTGCACGATGAGTTAATTATACTTGCTAACCAGCTTGGCCAAGGTCAAGAGCAGGTTGAAAAGGCTCTTCAACTTGTGCAGCAGATGGATCCGGCAGGAGTAGGGGCGAGAAGTTTACAAGAGTGCTTAATGCTTCAATTAAAAAGAAGTAATCAATGGACAGAAAAAATAGAGCAAATTTTGACACATCACTTTGAGGAATTTGCGTATAAAAAATGGATGAAAATCTCAAAATTATGTCAAATCTCACTTGAAGCTCTTCAACAATTACATGAACAGATTAAAAAATTAAATCCTCGTCCTGGATCATTTTATATGAAGTCCAATGAACGATTCATTGTACCGGATTTTATTGTAAAAATTGAAGATGGAAATGTCGTTGCTTATGCAAATGAGGATTTGGAACCTCGTCTTTCAGTGAATGAACAATACAAACTTCAGCTGAAAAATAGGCAGAACCAAGAAATGTTTTCTTATTTGCAAGAGAAATATCGTGAATTTCAATGGATTATGAAAAGTTTACACACACGCAAAGACACATTAAACGCATTAATGAATACCTTACTCGTTGAACAAGAAGCATTTTTTAAAAAGGGTCCTTCGTATTTGAAGCCGTTAACAATGAAGGAAGTAGCAGAACAAACGTCTGTGCATGAATCAACGATTAGCCGTGCTACTCGGCACAAATATATTCAAACGCCTTTTGGCACCTTTTCAATGAAATCTTTTTTCTCAACTAGTATTCAACTGGGCAACAACGAAGCGACTTCTACAACTCACGTAAAGGAACTGCTTAAAAAGCTAGTATCAGAAGAAAACAAACAGCGTCCGCTTTCAGATCAGCAGTTGGCTAACGTCTTGCAAAGCAATTATAACGTTACTATTTCAAGAAGAACGGTAGCCAAATATCGAGACCAATTAAATGTTCTGCCATCCAGTCAACGAAAACTTTTTGTCACGCAGTAAAGGAGTGAGAATGTGGAAGTCATACTGTATACAAAAAACGGCTGTCACTTATGCGATGATGCAAAGAAGCTGCTTGCAGAGATGCAGTCTGAGTTTCCCTTTCAGCTTATTGAACGGGATATTTACAAAAACGATGAGTGGTTGGAAAAGTATCACCTTGCGATTCCTGTAGTAGAAATGGACGGAGAAGAAGTGGAATATGGAAAAATAACGGGTATTCCGTTAAGAAAACGCTTACTTTTAAAAATAGGCAACACATGAGTTGAATAAAGGATTCACTCCTGTTAGAATAGATTTTGTAGCAGGGTGAATTTTTTTTACGCAAGGTGGGACATAATATGTCTATACGGGACAAAATATGTCCAGCGAGTTTATGCCTTAAGGGGATTTTAACATGCGTTCTTTAATAGAAGTACAACGAAAATTATTACCTGAACTTCTCTCAGTTATGCAAAAGCGCTATCAAATCTTGCAATACATACGTTTAATGCAGCCGATTGGTCGCAGAAACTTAGCTGTAAGCCTTGGGCTCACAGAGCGTGTGTTACGAAGCGAAGTAACATTCTTAAAAGAACAAGATTTGATTGACATTTACCCTAGTGGGATGACGCTTACAAACGAGGGAGAACTACTTCTAGCTGAATTAGAAGAAGTAATGAAGGAAGTTTCAGGACTTCGATTATTGGAAACAACATTAAAAGAGGCGTTTTCTTTATCAGAAGTTGTTGTTGTATCTGGAGATAGTGATCAGTCTCCTTGGGTCAAAAATGAAATGGGTCGAGCATCTGTTTCGTGTATCAAGGAGCGCCTTGTTGGTGAAAAAAATACCGTTGCTGTTACAGGTGGTACAACGCTTGCCGCCGTTGCCGAAATGATGACACCTGATTCAAAACACCCTGATGTACTTTTTGTACCTGCTCGCGGAGGGCTAGGTGAAAATGTACAAAACCAAGCAAATACGATTTGTGCTAAGATGGCTGAAAAGTCCATGAGTCACTATCGCTTGCTTCATGTTCCAGATCAGCTTAGTGATGAAGCATACCGATCCATTATCGGTGAGCCATCTATTAAAGACATGCTTCATTTAATCAAGTCCGCTGGTATGGTTGTTCACGGAATAGGAGACGCTATGACAATGGCAGAACGCCGTAAAACACCACAAGCTGACTTAGAAAAAGTGAAAAATGGACATGCTGTAGGTGAGGCATTTGGATACTATTTTAATCATCAAGGCGAAGTTGTTCATAAAGTTAAAACAGTTGGCATACAACTCGATGATTTAAAGAACAATAAATGTGTTATTGCTGTTGCAGGAGGTTCATCCAAAGCAAAGGCAATTAAAGCGTTTATGCAACAAGCGCATGATTCGATTCTCATTACAGATGAAGGCGCCGCAAAAGAGTTAGTAAGGGATTTTAATTAATCCCTCATATAAAAAAATACTTTTTACATTCAAGGAGGAAATACCCATGGCAGTAAAAATTGGTATTAACGGATTTGGTCGTATCGGCCGTAATGTATTCCGCGCAGCTTTAAAAAATGATAACGTTGAAGTAGTAGCAATTAACGACTTAACAGATGCTAACATGCTTGCTCACCTTCTAAAATATGATTCTGTACACGGAAAATTAGATGCAGAAGTAGTAGTAGATGGTAGCAACTTAGTAGTAAACGGTAAAACAATCGAAATCTCTGCTGAACGTGACCCAGCTCAATTATCTTGGGGCAAACAAGGCGTAGAAATCGTTGTTGAATCTACTGGATTCTTCACAAAACGCGCTGACGCTGCAAAACACTTAGAAGCAGGAGCTAAAAAAGTAATTATCTCTGCTCCAGCATCTGATGAAGACATCACAATCGTAATGGGTGTTAACGAAGACAAATACGATGCAGCTAACCACAACGTAATTTCAAATGCTTCTTGTACGACTAACTGCTTAGCGCCATTTGCTAAAGTGTTAAACGACAAGTTCGGTCTTAAACGTGGAATGATGACAACAGTTCACTCTTACACAAACGACCAACAAATCTTAGACTTACCACACAAAGATTACCGTCGTGCTCGTGCAGCTGCTGAAAACATCATCCCAACTTCAACTGGTGCTGCTAAAGCTGTATCTCTAGTATTACCTGAATTAAAAGGTAAATTAAACGGTGGAGCTATGCGTGTTCCAACTCCAAACGTTTCTTTAGTAGACTTAGTTGCTGAACTTGACAAAGAAGTAACTGTTGAAGATGTAAACAACGCTCTTAAAGAAGCTGCTGAAGGCGATCTTAAAGGCATCCTTGGTTACAGTGAAGAGCCACTAGTATCTGGTGACTACAACGGTAACATCAACTCTTCTACAATCGATGCATTATCTACAATGGTAATGGAAGGTAACATGGTTAAAGTTATCTCTTGGTACGATAACGAGAGCGGATATTCTAACCGTGTAGTAGACCTTGCTCAATACATCGCTGCTAAAGGACTATAAGAATAACTTAAAATTCGCTTCTATTTTATTCAATAAGACAGAAATCGACTAGACTTTCCTTTTTTATTGGATATCTGAAAATAGAACGACTATAATAAGACTTGCTAAGGAAGAGAGGGGCATACCCCCTCTTCCTTGATTTATGTATTGGCTTCTACATGAAAAAGCGTCATAAACAGTTAACTGGAGTTTCACTTTATATAGAAAGGCGCCAATATATAAAATGAAATGTCCGTTGGTTTGTGGATTGATGATTACATAGAAGCCTACTTGCTTAGTACCATAAATACTTAAGGAGGCCTTTTAACGATGAACAAAAAAACGTTGAAAGACATCGATGTAAAAGGAAAGCGAGTATTTTGTCGCGTAGACTTTAACGTACCAATGAAAGACGGAAAAGTAACAGACGAAACTCGTATTCGTGCAGCTGTTCCTACTATTCAATATTTAGTAGAACAAGGTGCAAAAGTAATTTTAGCTAGCCATCTTGGACGTCCAAAGGGCGAAGTTGTTGAAGAATTACGTCTAAATGCTGTTGCAGAACGTTTACAAGCTCTTCTTGGTAAAGACGTTGCAAAAGCTGACGAAGCTTTTGGTGAAGAAGTAAAGAAAACAATCGACGGCATGAGCGAAGGCGATGTTTTAGTACTTGAAAACGTACGTTTTTACCCAGGCGAAGAGAAAAACGATCCTGAATTAGCAAAAGCGTTTGCTGAATTAGCAGATGTATACGTAAACGATGCATTCGGTGCAGCTCACCGTGCGCATGCTTCAACAGAAGGAATTGCTCAACACATTCCAGCAGTAGCAGGTTTCTTAATGGAAAAAGAGCTTGATGTGCTTTCAAAAGCATTATCGAACCCAGAACGTCCATTTACTGCAATCGTTGGTGGAGCAAAAGTTAAAGACAAGATCGGTGTAATTGACCACTTACTTGATAAAGTAGATAACTTAATCATCGGTGGAGGACTTTCTTACACATTTATTAAGGCACTAGGCCATGAAGTAGGTAAATCACTTCTTGAAGAAGACAAGATTGAACTTGCAAAATCTTTCATGGAAAAAGCTAAGAAAAACGGAGTAAACTTCTACATGCCAGTGGACGTGGTAGTAGCAGATGACTTCTCAAATGATGCTAATATTCAAGTTGTATCAATTGAAGACATTCCAAGCGATTGGGAAGGCTTAGATGCAGGACCGAAAACGCGTGAAATCTATGCTGACGTAATCAAAAACTCTAAGTTAGTTATTTGGAACGGACCAATGGGTGTGTTTGAATTAGACGCATTTGCTAACGGAACAAAAGCAGTAGCAGAAGCTTTAGCAGAAGCAACTGACACATATTCAGTAATTGGCGGAGGAGACTCTGCAGCAGCTGTTGAAAAATTCAACCTAGCTGATAAAATGAGCCATATTTCTACAGGTGGCGGTGCGTCACTAGAGTTTATGGAAGGTAAAGAACTTCCAGGCGTAGTTGCACTAAACGATAAGTAAGTTTATGTTTCAGTAAGACGGAGGACCGACCTGACGACTGATAATATAAATAATTATCAAGCAGCGAAGAAGGATGGCCAAGAGATAAAAGGGACCGAATCACTTTTAACAGCACCCTCTTGGACATCTAACGCGTGAAGGGAAAACCCACAATAAACAAAGGACGGTGTTACACATGCGTAAACCAATTATTGCAGGAAACTGGAAAATGAACAAAGTACTTTCTGAAGCAACTAGCTTTGTTGAAGAAGTAAAAGGAGCAGTACCATCTCCTGAAAGCGTAGATTCAGTAGTATGTGCACCTGCACTATTTTTAGATCGCTTAGTAGAAGCGACTAAAGGCACAGACTTAAAAATTGGTGCACAAAACATGCATTTCGAAGAAAACGGTGCGTTCACTGGAGAAGTGAGCCCTGTTGCATTAGCAGACCTAGGTGTGAACTACGTAATTTTAGGACACTCTGAACGTCGTGAAATGTTTGCTGAAACGGACGAAACAGTAAACCAAAAAACAATTGCTGCATTCAAACACGGTTTAACACCAATCGTTTGCTGCGGTGAAACAAACGAAGAGTATGAACAAGACCAAACAAAAACAGTTGTAGCTAATCAAGTACAAAAAGCATTAGCTGGTCTAACTGATGAGCAAGTAAAACAAACGGTTATCGCATATGAGCCAATCTGGGCAATCGGTACAGGTAAATCTTCAACTGCTGAAGGTGCAAACGAAGTTTGTGCATACATCCGTAGCGTTGTTGCAGAACAATTCTCTCAAGATGTTGCAGATGCTGTACGTATTCAATACGGCGGTAGCGTAAAACCTGCTAATATTAAAGAATATATGTCTCAATCAGACATTGACGGAGCTTTAGTAGGTGGAGCAAGCTTAGAAGCAGATTCTTTCTTACAGCTTTTGGAGGCTGGTAAGTAATGAGTAAAAAGCCAGTAGCATTAATCATCTTAGATGGTTTTGCATTACGCGATGAAGATAAAGGTAATGCGGTAACACATGCAAAAAAACCAAACTTCGACCGTTTCTGGAACGAGTATCCTCATGCTACACTTCAGGCGTCTGGAGAAGCTGTAGGCTTACCAGAAGGCCAAATGGGTAACTCTGAAGTAGGTCACTTAAACATCGGCGCAGGCCGAATTGTGTACCAAAGCTTAACTCGTGTAAACGTAGCAATTCGTGAAGGCGAGTTTGAACAAAACGAAACGCTTGTAGCAGCTGTAAAGCACGCAAAAGAAAAGGGTACAAACCTTCATCTTTTCGGACTTTTATCTGATGGCGGTGTACACAGTCATATCGAACATCTTTATGCATTATTGCGTCTAGCTAAGAGTGAAGGCTTAGAAAAAGTCTACATTCATGGCTTCTTAGATGGTCGTGACGTAGCACCTCAATCTGCTGAAACGTATTTAAAAGAACTTAATGAAAAAATTGAAGATTACGGCGTTGGTGAAATTGCAACACTTTCAGGACGTTACTACTCAATGGACCGCGACAAACGCTGGGAGCGCGTAGAGAAATCATACCGCGCAATGGTGTACGGTGAAGGTCCATCATATACAAGCGCTGAAGAGTGCGTAAAAGATTCATATGAAAATGGAATCTATGACGAATTCGTTTTACCTTCTGTTATTACAAAAGAAGACGGATCGCCAGTTGCGACAATTCAAGACGAAGATGCAGTCATTTTCTACAACTTCCGTCCTGATCGCGCAATTCAAATTTCAAATACGTTCGCAAACGAAGATTTCCGCTCATTTGATCGCGGTGAAAAACATCCGAAAAACTTACATTTTGTATGTCTAACTCACTTCAGCGAAACAGTTGACGGATATGTAGCCTTTAAGCCAATTAACTTAGATAATACGCTTGGTGAAGTATTATCTCAAAATAACTTAAAGCAGCTTCGTATTGCTGAAACGGAAAAATATCCTCACGTAACGTTCTTTATGAGCGGTGGACGTGAAGCAGAGTTTCCTGGTGAAACACGTATCTTAATCGATTCACCAAAAGTAGCAACATATGACTTGAAACCTGAGATGAGTGCTTATGAAGTGACGGACGCGTTGCTTGCAGAAATCGAGGGCGACAAGCAGGACGCTATTTTATTAAACTTTGCAAACCCTGATATGGTAGGTCATTCAGGTATGTTAGAACCAACGGTAAAAGCGATTGAAACAGTAGATGAGTGCTTAGGCAAAATTGTAGATGCAATTTTAGCTAAAGGCGGTACAGCAATTATCACAGCAGACCATGGTAATGCTGATGAAGTGATTACACTTGAAGGTAATCCAATGACGGCTCATACAACGAATCCTGTTCCAGTAATTGTAACAAAACAAGGCTTAGAGCTTCGTGAAGACGGTATTCTAGGGGATCTAGCTCCTACAATGCTTACTCTTCTAGATGTAGCACAGCCAAAAGAAATGACAGGTAAAACATTAATTAAATAATTAATTATAAAGGAGAGTTTTAAAATGCCAACAATTCTTGACATTTATGCACGCGAAGTATTAGATTCTCGCGGTAACCCAACAGTTGAAGTGGAAGTATATACTGAATCAGGCGCTTTCGGACGCGCAATCGTACCAAGTGGTGCTTCTACTGGTGAACACGAAGCAGTAGAATTACGCGATGGTGACAAATCTCGCTACCTAGGTAAAGGTGTATTAAAAGCAGTAGAAAACGTAAACGAAATTATCGCTCCTGAATTAGTAGGTATGGACGCAACTGATCAAATCGGTATCGACCGCCTTATGATTGAGCTAGATGGTACGGAAAACAAAGGTAAATTAGGTGCTAACGCTATCCTTGGTGTATCTATGGCAGTAGCTCACGCAGCAGCTGACTTCGTAGGTCTTCCATTATATCGTTACCTTGGTGGATTCAACGCGAAGCAATTACCAACTCCAATGATGAACATCATCAACGGTGGTTCTCATGCTGATAACAACGTTGATTTCCAAGAGTTCATGATTTTACCTGTAGGAGCTCCTACATTCAAAGAAGCAATCCGTATGGGTGCTGAAGTATTCCACGCGTTAAAATCTGTTTTATCTGCAAAAGGCTTAAACACAGCTGTAGGTGACGAAGGTGGATTCGCTCCAAACCTTGGTTCTAACCGTGAAGCATTAGAAGTAATTGTTGAAGCAATCGAAAAAGCTGGCTACAAAGCTGGTCAAGACATCCAATTAGGTATGGACGTTGCTTCTTCTGAATTCTTCAACAAAGAAACTGGTAAATATGACTTAGCAGGCGAAGGCCGTACAGGCGTAACTTCTGCTGAAATGGTAGATTTCTACGAGCAGTTAGTTAACGAATTCCCAATCGTTTCAATCGAAGACGGTTTAGACGAAAATGACTGGGATGGTCACAAGTTATTAACTGAGCGCATTGGCGGAAAAGTACAGCTTGTTGGTGACGATTTATTCGTAACAAACACGAAAAAACTTTCTCAAGGTATCGAACAAGGCGTAGGTAACTCTATCCTTATCAAAGTTAACCAAATCGGTACATTAACTGAAACGTTCGAAGCTATTGAAATGGCTAAACGTGCTGGTTACACAGCAGTAGTTTCTCACCGTTCTGGTGAAACTGAAGATGCAACAATCGCTGATATCGCTGTTGCAACGAATGCTGGCCAAATCAAAACTGGTTCTATGAGCCGTACAGACCGTATTGCGAAATACAACCAATTACTACGCATCGAAGACGAGCTAGGTGTTCTAGCTGTATACGATGGCGCTAAATCTTTCTACAACTTAAAAAAATAAGTTGAAATCATAAAAAACGGATGACGATTGTCATCCGTTTTTTTATGTTAAAATCCAGTGTATTTCGCTGTCATTACTTGTATGAGAGGGTTTTTTATGATAAATTAGCCTTAGCGTAGTGCGCGTACTTTATCCCCGGTAATGCCAATCAGAAGGGATGAAGAAACCCCGCTGATTGACTATTACTTGGTGTAGGAGGTGTGTCTTAGTGCATACATTGCTGATTACTTTGCTAGTGATTGTTTCAATTGCATTGATTGTTGTGGTCGTTTTACAATCAAGCAAAACTACTGGATTATCTGGAGCTATTTCCGGTGGAGCTGAAACGTTATTTGGAAAACAAAAAGCACGTGGAATTGACTTAGTTTTACACCGTTTGACAGTAGTGTTATCTATCTTATTCTTTGCGTTAACACTTGCTGTATCTTATTTCAAACTTTAATATGTTACTGGATAGACTGCCACCTAATGCATACGTACTTGGTGTATACCAACTTATGTATGCATTAGGTGGCTTTTTTAATGGGCGTGTTGAATACTTTAATTTCATTTTTAAGTAATGATATAATATAGCTTTAGAAAAAAGTACTAAATATAGTATAAAAGCGTAAAAGTTGACGGACACATCTCTTGTTATGTGATGATCGTCACATAAATACATGTTTTTTTCTAGTATGACTGCAGATATTATAACTAAAAGGAGTTAAATGAGATATGAAAATTGCACAACCAAAGCCATTTACATTTGAAGGCGGCGAAAAAGCTGTTTTATTACTTCACGGTTTTACCGGAAATTCTGCTGATGTTCGTATGTTAGGTCGTTTTTTAGAGAAAAAAGGATACACATGCCACGCACCTCACTATAAAGGACATGGTGTAGCGCCTGAAGAGCTTGTTCATACTGGTCCCGAAGATTGGTGGAAAGATGTCATGGAAGGCTATGAGTTTTTGAAAAGCAAAGGCCATGAAAGTATTGCCGCTGTAGGTCTTTCACTAGGTGGCGTATTTTCACTGAAATTAGGTTACACTGTACCTATAAAGGGTATTGTGCCTATGTGCGCGCCTATGTATATAAAGAGTGAAGAAGTCATGTATGAAGGTGTTTTAGCGTATGCACGCGAATATAAAAAGCGTGAAGGTAAATCATCTGAACAAATTGAACAAGAAATGGAAGAGTTCAAACAAACACCAATGAACACATTAAAGTCTTTACAGGAATTAATCGCTGAAGTGCGAAATTCAGTTGATATGATTTATGCACCGACATTTGTTGTACAAGGTCGTCATGATCATATGATTAATACAGACAGCGCCAATATTATTTATAATAGCGTCGAGTCTCCTACAAAAGATATAAAATGGTACGAAGAATCTGGTCATACCATTACCTTTGATAAAGAGCGTGATCAGCTTCACGAGGATGTATATGCATTTTTGGAATCACTTGATTGGTAATAGAGATAATACGAATAAAGAAAAAGGAGGGACATGATGTGAAAGAAGAAAATCAGCCCTATATGAATGAAATACTGGATTTTATGAAAAGGGATAATTACAAACCTTTGACTGTCCAAGAGCTTGCAAAAGAATTTAATACTGAGGATGCAGAGTCATTCAAAGAGTTTGTTAAGGCACTTGTTATTATGGAAGAGAAGGGTTTAATTATCCGAGCAAGAAATGACCGCTACGGGCTGCCGGAACAAATGAATTTTGTTAAAGGGAAAGTAAGCGGACATGCAAAAGGGTTTGCGTTCGTAGTTCCTGAAGAAAAAGATGCGGGTGATGTATTTATTCCCCCTACTGAAACAAACAATGCTATGCACGGAGATATTGTGCTTGCAAGAGTGTTATCAGAATCATCAGGTGCTCGTCGTGAAGGAACCATTGTAAAAATCTTAGAACGAGGCACCCAGCAAATTGTAGGTACGTATACGCAAAGCAAGAATTTCGGCTTTGTGATTGCGGATGACAAAAAAATTGCAGGTGATATCTTTATTCCCAAAGCAGCAAGAAACGGTGCAGTTGAAGGCCATAAAGTAGTAGTAGAGCTGACAACCTATCCGGAAGGCCGCATGAATGCAGAAGGAAAAGTCGTTCAAATTCTTGGACATAAAAACGATCCGGGGATCGATATCATTTCTGTTATCCATAAGCACGGTCTTCCTCAAGAATTTCCTGCTGACGCTTTAACGCAAGCAATTGATACACCTGAGACAATTGATGAAAAAGATATCGGTAGCCGCCGCGATCTTCGTGATCAAGTTATTGTAACCATTGACGGAGCAGATGCAAAAGATTTGGATGACGCTGTAACGGTTACAGAGCTTGAAAACGGAAACTACAAATTAGGCGTTCATATTGCAGATGTAAGTCACTACGTTAAAGAAGGTTCTCCGATTGATGTAGAAGCGGCAGAGCGCGGAACAAGCGTCTATTTAGTAGACCGAGTTATCCCGATGATTCCTCACCGTTTATCTAACGGAATCTGCTCATTAAATCCAAAAGTTAACCGTTTTACACTTTCTTGTGAGATGGAAATTAATCCACAAGGTGAAGTAGTAAAACATGAGATTTTTGAAAGTGTCATCAAAACGACAGAACGAATGACGTATTCAGATGTGAACAAAATCTTAGTGGATAAAGATGAAGAAGTGTTAGAACGCTACGAGCCAATCGTTCCGATGTTTGAGCGTATGGAAAAGCTGGCAGCTATTCTTCGTAAAAAGAGAATGGATCGCGGTGCCATTGATTTTGATTTCAAAGAAGCAAAAGTATTGGTAGATGATGATGGACATCCTCACGATGTTATTTTGCGTGAACGTTCAGTTGCTGAAAAGCTAATCGAAGAATTTATGCTGGCGGCGAATGAAACAGTAGCAGAACATTTTCACTGGATGAACGTACCGTTTATTTATCGTATTCATGAAGATCCAGATGCAGAGAAGCTTACTCGTTTCTTAGAGTTTATTACAAACTTTGGTTATACAGTGAAAGGGACAGGCAATGATATTCATCCGCGTGCGCTGCAAGATATTTTAGAAGAAGTAAAAGGTACGCCTGAAGAGATGGTTATTTCAACTGTTATGCTTCGTTCGATGAAACAAGCGAAATATGAAGCAGAAAGTTTAGGCCACTTTGGTTTATCAGCTGAATTCTATACGCATTTTACGTCTCCAATCCGTCGTTATCCAGATTTAATCGTTCATCGTCTCATTCGTACGTATTTAATTGAAGGAAAAACAGATCAGCAAACGCAAGAAAAATGGCGCGAGCTTCTGCCTGATGTTGCTGAGCATTCTTCTAATATGGAACGTCGTTCAGTTGACGCTGAGCGAGAAACGGACGATATGAAAAAAGCTGAGTTTATGGCTGATAAAGTTGGGGAAGTATTTAATGGTATTATTAGCTCTGTTACAAACTTTGGAATGTTCGTGGAGCTAGAAAATACGATTGAAGGGTTAGTTCATGTTAGTGACTTAACGGATGACTATTATCGTTACGACGAACGTCATTATGCGATGATTGGAGAAAGAACGGGCAACGTCTTCCGAATTGGAGACGAAATTGAAGTGAAAGTTGCCGATGTGAATAAAGACGAGCGTTCAGTGGACTTTGTTATTGTGGGAATGAAAGAAGGCCGCAAACGCTTATCTAAAGATCGTCCTAAAGTGATTAAGGCAAAACAAAAGTCACGCAAAGATGATAAAGGAAAAGGTCGAGAGGGCAGCCGAAGCAAAAATGAAGAGTGGTCTACTCAAAAACCAAAGAAGAAAAAGAAAAAAAGATTCTTCGAAGGCGCTCCAAATGTTAAGCGCAAAAAGAAAAAGCGCAAATAATCGACAGCAGTGAAGCAGAAGGGTAGTCCTTCTGCTTCAAAACAGCTCTATTAAACGTTTTAGTTGTTGTTTAGATTTCCATACAGTAAAATGATACATAATATCATACATATACGTAAGTACGGCTGAAGGGAAGGAACGTTTTATGCCAAAAGGTGAAGGGAAATTAATTGCACAAAACAAAAAAGCCCGCCACGACTTTTTTATTGAAGAAACATATGAGACGGGTATTGTTCTACAAGGAACGGAAATCAAATCAATTCGTAATGGCCGTGTGAATTTAAAGGACTCTTTTGCTCGTGTGCAAAACGGAGAAGTATTTTTACACAATATGCACGTTAGTCCTTACGAACAAGGAAATCGATACAATCATGAGCCACTTCGTACACGAAAGCTATTGCTGCATAAACGCGAAATCAGCAAGCTAATTGGCTATTCAAAAGAAACAGGTTATTCGCTAGTTCCGTTAAAAGTGTATTTGAAAAATGGATACGCAAAGGTTTTACTAGGGCTTGGTAAGGGTAAAAAGAAATATGATAAGCGTGAAGACTTAAAGCGCAAAGAAGCCAAGCGTGATATCGAACGAGCATTTCGTGATCGTCAAAAGATGTAAAGTTACAAAATCTTACAATTGCAAAATACTCATTTTGTGATATAATAAATATTGTTATCAGTTAGATTTCATTCTGCACACTGAAGTCGCTATCTGATGTAAGAGTTTTTCTTACACATTCCGACTCCCTTTTATATGGGGACGTTACGGATTCGACAGGGGTAGTTCGAGCTTAGGTTGCGAGTCGAGGAGATGGCCTCGTTAAAACATCAACGCCAATAATAACTGGCAAATCTAACAATAACTTCGCTTTAGCTGCATAATAGTAGCTTAGCGGTTCCTCCCTCCATCGCCCATGTGGTAGGGTAAGGGACTCACTTTAAGTGGGCTACGCCGGAGTTCGCCGTCTGAGGACGAAGGAAGAGAACAATCAGACTAGCGACTGGGACGCCTGTTGGTAGGCAGAACAGCTCGCGAATTATCAATATGCCAACTACACTCGTAGACGCTTAAGTGGCGATATTTCTGGACGTGGGTTCGACTCCCACCGTCTCCACCAAATACATATTTTTGGTGGCTTACCTTACTTATAACAGGAGCTAATCAAATGTATGATCTGCATTTGATTAGCTCCTTTTTAATTTATGATGGATGTAAAATTGAAAAAGCGGTACAAAAGTAAAAGGATGCCTCTTACACACAGAGGCATCCTTTTACTTTTGTTTAAGCTGAACAAAAAGCAGCATAAGAAAGGAGAGAAAGACGATCGAGATAACCCATAGCCAAGCGAGATTCATGTTTCCAGAGTCAATCGCGACGTAGATAGCGGTAGGAACAGTTTGAGTTTCACCTGGAATATTGCCAGCAAACATTAAAGTGGCTCCAAATTCTCCGAGTGCCCTTGCCAGACTCAATACACCTCCTGTTACGATAGCTTTAGAAGCTAAAGGAATGGAAATAAAGAAAAAGACTTTCCATTCGCTTGCACCATCTACTCGAGCTGCGTCTTCAATTTCATGATCAACGCCTTGGAAGCCCGTTTTGGCAGATTGATACATAAGGGGAAACGCAACGACAACGGATGCAATAACAGCTGCCCACCAAGTAAAAATAACGGGTTGTTGAAAGACCCATTCAATTGCTCGGCCGAGCAGGCTGTGTTTTCCGAATATGACAATCAATAAAAATCCAACAACGGACGGAGGTAGGACCAACGGTAGCATCAATGCCGTTTCAACCATCACTTTTCCCTTAAAATGTTTCCTAGATAACAGTTTTCCTATAACAGTCCCTAGAATAATCACGACAAATCCCGCTACTAATGCAATTTTGAGCGATAACTGAAGAGGAGATAAAAACTCTTGAATCATAGCAATCTCAATTCGCAGTGAAACCGTATTTTTTTAACGTGTTAAGAGCCGTCTTACTTTGTAAAAATTGATAAAAATCCTTTGCTTCTTGTGGATGTTTCGAATCCTTAATAACGCCTACAGGATATACAATCGGTTTGTGAGTGCTATGATCTGCAGTAGCTACAATCTTCACTTTTTTTGAAATCAACGCATCGGTTTTATAAACAACTCCAGCTTCAACGTTTCCTGTCTCCACATAGGAAAGCACCTGGCGTACGTCTTTTGCATAGATGGTTTTAGGCTCAACGTTTTTCCACAGATTCGTGTGTTCAAAAGTCTCTTTTGCGTACTGTCCGGCAGGAACGGATTCCGGTATGCCAAGTGCAATTTTTTGAACAGCAGGCTTTGATAAATCTTCAAAATTTTTGATAGCAGCCGAATTATTCTTTGGGACGATAAGCACAAGGTCGTTGCCAACCAAGTCAGTTCCATTTTCTTTAGAAATAGCTCCTGACTTTACCAGTGCATCAAACTTATCTTCCGCTGCTGAAAAAAACAAATCAGCCGGTGCGCCGTTTTCGATTTGCTGTTGCAGCGAGCCTGAAGCTCCAAAATTAAATTTTAAGTCGATATTCGAATGCTTTGTTTCATATTGCTTTTGAATATCAGTAAGCGCATCTTTTAAGCTGGCCGCAGCGGATATCGTTAAGCTGACGTTTTGGTGCTGAGCCGCTGATTGACTCGTATTTGTTCCGTTCGAACAAGCAGCAGTAAACATAATTAAAAATAATAGTGCGAATAAGGGTTTAAAGTATTGTTGCATCGTGTCACCTCAATTAGTTGTAGTAAAGCAATTTAGTATAACTATATCACGTTCACTTAGAAATGGACTTCCTAAAAAGAAAACAGCGACTTGAAAGGGGAAAAAACTTTCAAGTCGCTGCCTTATTTACTCTTCCAACGCTTTGCCCATTCCTTTTAAAAAGTGAAGTCCAAATCCAATTGCACGATTAACATCTGGATCGTTTAGCGCTTTTAGAAGAGCTAATGCACTTACTTTTTTTCCTGTTTTTACATATTCATTTGCTTCGTTCATACCAGCTGTTGCACTGTTCACAAGTTTAGCGGTTACCTCTGGGTCTGCCTTCATCAACCCGCTGCTTGCACCCATAAGGGTATTAATTAAATTGGTTACCGGTTCTCTAGAAATTTGATGAAGCGCAATTTTTGAGATTTTTTCTTTTGCTTGAATCATTGAATCAGCAGCTTCAAGAACACCCATGTCGTTAAGTTCTCCGACAATCCCGAGAATACGATTCAGCGCTTCTTCATTATCTGCCAGCAGAGAAGTCAAGTCTTCTAATTTTTGCTGTTTTTTTTCTTCCTCGCTTAGAAGAGGCTTTTTAATTTCTGTAATAGGTTGTGCCATCTTTTCTCCTCCTATTTACTTGTTAAATGGACGTAGCCAGGACGGTTCCATTTACGCTGAACCTCGACCCCATTTTGAGGATGACGTTTTTTGTTACGCGGATTTGTAGATGGTAAAGGCGTTTCTCCACCTTTACTTAATACTTCCATCCGTACTTTTGTTTGTTTGTAAGCCGGCGTATTTGTTCGTTGGTCGACTGCAGGTCCCGTCAAGAAGTTAATAGCCGAATCTTTATGAACGGAGTGCATCGGAAGATACAGCTCATTTGCTTTTACCCGCTCTGTAATTAATGCCTGTACTTTTACTGCTCCAAACGGTGAGATTAATCTGACAAGCGAACCTTCTTCAATTTCACGATCCTTGGCAAGCTGAGGTGAAATTTCTACAAATACTTCTGGTACTTTTGATTGAATACCGCTCGATTTATTGGTCATATTTCCTTCATGGAAATGTTCTAACATTCGTCCGTTATTAATGTGCAAATCATATTCCTCTGGAAATTCAGCAGGAAGCACCCAATCTGATAAAGCAAAGCGCGCTTTTTTATCTGGGAAATTAAACCCATCGACGTAAAGTAAAGGCGTGCTTTCCCCCTGTAAGCTCCCCCATAAGAAGCTATCCCAGCCTTCAAGGTTTTCGTAGCTGGCTTGGCTGAACAGAGGTGATAGACTAGCCATTTCTGAAAAGATGTCACCAGGGTGTGTATAGGCCCAATTTGCACCTAAGCGGTTTGCAATCTCTTGAACAATCCACCAATCCGGCTTTGAATCACCCAGCGTTGGTAATGCTTGATACAATCTTTGTACACGTCGCTCTGTATTGGTAAATGTTCCGTCTTTTTCAAGAGAAGGAACAGCAGGGAGTACAACATCAGCATATTGAGCCGTTCTTGAAAGGAAAATGTCTTGGACCACAAAAAAGTCTAGATTTGATAATATTTCGTGTACGTGATTAGCATTCGAATCGACAAGAGCCATATCTTCTCCTACAAGGTACATGGCCTTCATTTTTCCTTCATCAATTGAATGAAGCATTTGGATATTATCAAGACCCGGCTTGTCTTTAATTTTTACGCCATATGCTTTTTCAAATTTTTCTCGAGCGACTGAGTCCGTGACGTGCTGATAGCCTGGCAGCCAAGCTGGAAGAGTTCCCATATCGCATGCTCCTTGCACGTTATTGTGGCCTCGGAGCGGATAAGCGCCTGCACCAGGGCGTCGATAGTTTCCAGTAGCAAGCAATAAGTTTGAGATAGCCGCTGATGTATCAGAGCCTCCCGTATTTTGCGTTACGCCCATGCCCCACAGCACACAGGTTCCATCGGCGTCTCGAATCATTTCAGCTATTTGAATGAGCGTTGCTGCTGGAATACCCGTAATTTGTTCAGCATATTCAAGCGTGTACTTTTCAAGCAAAGAGTTAAAGTCTTCAAAATAGTTGACGTTTTCTTGAATGAATTTTTCGTTGTGCCATCCTTGGTCAATCATGTATTTTGTTACAGCCATTAGCCATACTTGGTCTGTACCTTGTTTTGGACTGATAAAAATGTCAGAGCGTTCAGCCATTTCGTTTTTGCGCAAATCTGCGACGATTAGTTTTTGGTCATGAAGCTTATGTGCGCGTTTGATACGAGTTGCTAATACAGGGTGACCTTCAGCAGGGTTAGCTCCAACGATGATAACCAGTCCAGCTTTTGCGATGTCTTTTATCGTGCCGGCATCGCCTCCCATTCCCACTGTTCGAAATAATCCATCGGTTGCAGGAGACTGACAGTAGCGAGAGCAGTTGTCTACGTCATTTGTTTCAAATATTTGGCGAGCCAGCTTTTGAATAACATAGTTTTCTTCGTTTGTAATCTTAGAAGAAGAGATAAAACCAACTGATCCATGTCCATACTGCTGATTGATAGAGCTTAACCTGCTTGCTACTAAATCGAGCGCTTCTTCCCATGACGACTCTACAAATGCGCCATTTTTTCGGATTAAAGGCTTAGTAATACGTTTTTCAGAGTTTACAAAATCCCAGCCGAATTTTCCTTTCACACAGGTTGAAATAGCATTTGCGGGAGCATCTGAGCTAGGCTGAACTTTAAGGATTTCGCGGCCTTTTGTCCACACTTCAAACGAACATCCAACTCCGCAAAATGTACAGACGGTTTTTGTTTTTTTCGTCCGAGTTTCGCGCATAGCTGCTTCCACTTCTGAAACAGCAAATATTCCGCTGTACCCCGGTTCCACTTCTTTAACTAAATCAATCATTGGATTTAAAACGCCTTTTGGAAGTCCAGTCATGAATCCAGCTTCTCCGAGCATAGATTTTTCCATTAAGGCATTACAAGGGCATACGGTTACACATTGACCGCAGCTCACACAAGAAGATTCATTGATTGCTACACCATCATCCCAGAGAACGCGGGGACGTTTCGCTTCCCAGTCGATAGAGAGCGTTTCATTAACTTGAAGATTTTGACAAACCTCTACACATTGTCCACAAGCAATGCATTGATTAGGGTCATAACGGTAGAACGGATGAGACATATCGACTTCATCCTCTGAGGCCTTTGGCGTATAGGGGTATTTTTGATGTTCAATCTCCATCATTTCGGCTGTGTTATGTAATTTACAGTTTCCGTTGTTATTATCGCAAACGGTGCAGTATAGCAAATGATTCTCTAATAAACGATCCATTGCTTCCGTTTGTGCCGCTTTTGCGGGTGCTGATTGTAATTCAATCTTCATTCCGTTTTCAGCTTTTGTAGAACAAGAACGGACTAACTCGCCATTCATTTCAACAATACACGTGTCACAAGTTTGAATAGGGTCGACTTCAGGCACATAACAAATCTGAGGATGCTCAATGCTTTGCTGGTTAATAATTTCAAGTATGGTAGAACCTGAAGCTGCCTTGTATTCGTTGCCATTTATATGAACAGTGATGGTTTCACGACTCATTTGTTTTCCTCCTTTATATAAAACAAAAAACCACCATGAATACACACGCCTAATTAAATAAGGGAAGTGCAATCATGGTGGAATAGTTTACTAGCAGGTCTTACTAATATGCCAATCCGGCCCATTTATATCGTTAAGAAAAAGTGATAGAGTAATAACAATTCATTATTATTATTATTATTATTCCATCTCGGTTATTTATAATTATATCGCTACGTTTTTAAATGCACAACTTTTTTAAATACTGAACTCTCTTCAAAAATTTTGCTGCAAAGATTTTAGGCTTTTATTTTTTGAAGTGTTGATTTATGATAAAAAAACTGTAGGAATAAAATGCACAATTTAATTTTAATCGGTGGGAGAGCGTTGATTATGTCAAAAACTATTCATGAATTTAATGATATTATTCGGAAGCTTCGAAAAGATTTATTTGGAAAAGGGCCGGAAAGAATACATACGGTTTTTGTTGAAAATATGGCTGTCTCAACACTGTATGGAAATTTAACTCCGACAGAAACATTTATTGCAAGCACTTCTGAAGGATGTGACATGGTTCATCTAGCTCGAACAAAAATGATCCAAGATGTATATGCATCGAATCCGCCGGAAGGGCTAGAAGAATTGGTAGGAGCAAAGCTGATTAATTTATTTTCAGATATGAAAATAAAAGAAAATATAGCGGTTTCCGTATTCGTTTTTGATAAAAACATTATTTAAAAAAGGAGACATCACATGAATTCGACCGTTAAGAAGCGTACAGTTCTTAAATTTAAAAATGGTGAAATGGAAAGCGTGGAAGATAAAATTGTAACGGAGTTTCCTGTGACTGTGAAAATTAACGAAGAAGAGTTTGTCACGATGGTATGTAGCCCTCAATACATTGAAGATATGGTAATTGGCTATTTAGCATCTGAAGGGGTTATTCGAGAATACAAAGACATTAAAAACATATGGGTTCAAGAAAAAGAAGGGTATGTTCATGTTACAATAGATAAATTAAACCCTTATTTTCAAAACCTTCAAAATAAACGATATATCACGTCTTGCTGCGGGGCGAGCAGACAAGGGTTTGTCTTTATAAATGATGCGCTGACTGCTAAAAAAATGAATGATATATCGGTCGAACTTTCAATTAAGGATTGTTTTCAATTGATGAATAAGCTGCAGCAATCTGCTGCTACGTTTCAAGAAACGGGGGGCGTTCATAACGCTGCCATTTGTGATAAGAATGGTTTCATGCTTAGCAGAATGGACATTGGTAGGCATAATGCTTTAGATAAACTATACGGGTATTGCTTAAAAAACCATATTTCAATTAGGGATAAAGTAGTCGTTTTCAGCGGCCGAATTTCTTCAGAAATTTTGTTGAAAGTAGCGAAGATCGGGTGTGAAATCGTTCTTTCAAAATCCGCTCCGACTGAACTTGCTTTAAATCTAGCAGAAGAATTGAGAATCACAACGGTAGGATTTATTCGAAATGATTCGTTGAATATTTATACATGTCCGGAAAGAATTTTAAGAGAAAGTTAATCTGCTGTGGAGAAGCTGACAGCTAGAGAGAGGAGAGATGAGACAGATGTCATACGACGCTATAGTTGATACGTTAAAGCGTCCTTTGCGAGACTTGCGTTTGTCCGTAACAGACCGCTGTAACTTTCGCTGTCGATATTGTATGCCTGAAGAAATTTTTGGGGCAGACTATCCATTTTTACCTGCCGAAAACATTCTTTCGTTTGATGAATTAGAGAGACTCACTAGATTATTCGCATCGCTAGGAGTAAAAAAAGTGCGTATAACTGGAGGAGAGCCACTGCTAAGAAAAGGCTTGCCAGATCTAATCAATCGTCTGAAGCAAATTGAGGGGATAGATGATATTGCCATAACAACAAACGGCTCACTGTTAAAGAAGCATGCAGAAGCCTTATCAAAAGCGGGGTTATCAAGAGTAACCGTCAGCCTAGACTCGCTTGATGAAGTGAGATTTCAAGAGTTGAATGGAAACCGAGGAAGCGTAAAGCGAGTATTAGAAGGAATAGAGGCAGCAGCTCTTGTAGGAATTTCAGTCAAAATAAACATGGTTGTCCAAAAAGGCAAGAACGAGCAGGATATCCTTCCGATGGCTCAATATTTTAAAGGCAAAAAACATACGCTGCGCTTTATTGAATACATGGATGTGGGAAATTCCAACGGATGGAAAATGGATGAGGTTATAACAAAGAAACAAATTCTTGATATAGTTGGACAAGAAATGCCTCTTGAAGAAATTCCGCCTCATTATAAGGGAGAAGTAGCCACCAGGTATCGGTATGTCGGGACAGAAGAGGAAATTGGTATCATTTCATCTGTCACAGATTCATTCTGTTCCACTTGTTCACGCGCAAGAGTATCGGCTGAAGGAAAGCTCTATACCTGTTTGTTTGCGTCAAAAGGGTACGACCTCCGGAAACTGATACGATCAGAAGCATCTGATCATACTGTTTGTGACACCATTTCTGATATCTGGAATCATCGGAAAGATCGTTATTCAGATGAGCGAGCTAACGGAAGAAAAGTCCAAGGTGCTGAGAAAGTGGAAATGTCTCATATTGGTGGATAATTCAAAAAAGCTTTATACATGCCAATCACTGCGGTGATTCACATTTATAAAAGTGGGATCTTCTGCTGAAAAAGGCACGCGAAGGACGTTTGCTTGGTTTAACAATTGTGTAAGCCTTCTTTCACCTTGTGTAACGAGTTGTTCAATAAGAGGAAGCGTTCTACGGTGATAGAGTGCTAGAAGCGGGTGAATGTGATCAGGCTGAACAGGAAGAACAATGTCAGGTGAGTCCGTTTGAGTCAGTGTGATCATGTGATGAACAAACTCAGCATTAATAAAAGGAATATCACAAGAAAGAATAAAGAACCATTCAGCACAGCAATCGATGGCAGTTAAAGCATGATGAATTGCATACAAAGGTCCTTGATACGGGCATTTTTCAACTGTAAATGCAACATCTTTTCTTTGAAAATAAGGGAGTAAATCTTGGTTGGTAGACACAAGTATAGGTGTGACGTGATTTTCTTTTAATGCATCTATACTATATTCGTAAAATGATTTCTTGTTATAGGTTTCAAACATTTTTGGTTGACCGTAGCGAGAAGATTTTCCTCCTGCTAATACAATGCCGGCAATGGACATTTATTAAATACCTCCATCAAAATATATTTGTATATTTATGCACGTAAGCATCCGTAAAGCAGCTTAGCTTTATGTGTATAATAGCATGTTTTTAAAGAAATATCTTTGACGAAGGAATAGATAGTGAAGTCAGAGATTGAATGAGAAAGGGAGAGAAAAGAGTGACAGAACGTTATTCACGTCAGCAGCTTTTCCAGCCCGTTGGAAACAAAGGGCAGCAGCAAATTAGAAGTAAGCATGTTTTAGTTGTAGGTGCAGGGGCTCTAGGCAGCGCCAGCGCAGAAGCTCTCGTGCGTGCTGGAATTGGAAAATTGACGCTTGTAGATCGCGATTATGTAGAATGGAGTAATCTACAGCGTCAGCAGCTTTATACAGAACAAGATGCGCAAAACAAACTACCTAAAGCTGTAGCAGCAAAAAATCGTTTGCGTCAAATAAACACAGAAGTGAAGATTGAAGCGCTGGTGATGGATGCTCAGCCTGCTAATTTAGAAAGTATCGTCCAAACAGCTGATGTGATCATCGATGCGACAGACAATTTCGACATTCGCTTTATTTTAAATGATTTGTCACATAAGCATGAGGTGCCTTGGATATATGGCTCATGTGTGGGCAGCTATGGCACCACTTATACGATTATCCCAAATGTAACACCTTGCCTGCACTGTATACTAAAAAAGATCCCTATGGGAGGAGCAACGTGTGAGACAGCAGGAATTATCAGTCCAGCTGTTCAAATCGTGGCAGCCTATCAAATAACCGAAGCATTAAAAATTTTAGTAGGAGATGTTGAAGCTTTGCGACAGACATTCCTAACCTTTGACGTCTGGAATAATCAGCACGCTGAATTTAAGACGGGTAAAATGAAAAGTCATGAATGTTCTTCTTGCGGATCGACCCGAACATATCCGTACTTAGCGTATGAAAACCAGCTTAAAACAGAAGTTCTGTGCGGCAGAGAGACGGTTCAAATCAGACCCTCGCAGCGCCATTTGTACAACTTTGATGAATTGGAAAAACGATTAAAAAACCAAGGGAAAGTAGACCGCAACCCATATCTTCTGTCATGTCAGCTTCCAGAGCAGCGCTTAGTTATTTTTCAAGATGGCCGTGTATTTATTCATGGAACGAATGATATTCAATTTGCGAGAAGCTTATATTATCGTTTATTAGGTTGAGTAAAGGAGTGAAAAAAATGAGAGAAAAGCGAACTCCTATCCCTGTCGGAGAATGCGTTGGGCGAGTGATGCAGTATGTCAAAAGCGGAAAGCAAGAAATTATTGCGCTTGAAGAAGCTCACGGCAGATTTTTAGCAAAAGATTTAATGGCAGATCATGATATTCCTGCTTTTAATCGTTCTCCATACGATGGTTTTGCCATTCGGTCACAAGATACAAAGAAAGCATCATCACTTCATCCAGTAGAACTGGATGTTCGAGGAGAAATAGGAGCGGGTTCTGTTTTTGAACATACAGTCAACGCGATGCAGGCTGTGCGTATTATGACAGGAGCTCCTATTCCAAAAGGCTGCGATGCGGTGGCAATGCTTGAAGTAACAAAAGAATATACAAAAGACAACCAGCCGATCGTTCAAATCAAGCGTTCGTTTAACAGCGGAGATAACATTTCTTTTCAAGGGGAAGAAACAACAAAAGGGACCGTGTTAGCTTCAAAAGGAACGTATATCACTCCAGGAGTAGCTGCTCTTTTAGCCACGTTTGGCTATAGTAGCGTAGCTGTCTTCAAAAAGCCTGTAGTTGGATTACTTGCAACGGGAAGTGAACTAGTGGAAGTACGTGATCCTGTTCAGCGAGGAAAAATTCGTAATAGCAATGCTCATATGCTTCGTGCGCAAATTGAAAAAGCCGGAGGAGAAGTAAACTATTTTGGTATTATGCCCGATGATTTAAGTCAGTGCTACAGCGCGGTAAAAGCTGCGCTATCAGAAGTGGACATGCTGATTACAACGGGCGGTGTTTCAGTAGGAGACTATGATTATCTACCAGAGGTGTATAAGCAATTAAAAGCGGAAGTTCTTTTTAACAAAATAGCGATGAGACCAGGCAGTGTAACAACGGTTGCTCGTATGGAAGAGAAGCTTTTATTTGGCCTATCGGGAAATCCTACAGCGTGCTATGTCGGTTTTGAACTTCTGGTTCGTCCGGTAATTAGTACATATGCGGGTAAAAGCACCCCTCATCTTCGGAAAGAAAAAGCTTTGTTAGGAAAAGACTTCTTAAAGCCAAACCCTTTTATGCGATTTGTATCTGGCAGGCTTTCATACAGGGAAGGACAGCTGATTGCTTCTCCATTAGGCTTTACAAAATCTAGTGCGGTTTCTTCCTTAGCTCATGCGGATACGTTAATTATATTTCCCGGAGGGACGAGGGGATACAAAGAAGGAATGCTGGTTGACGTCTTATTGCTAGATGACGTGCGGGGAAGTGAATGGCCTTGGTAGCAAGTTGCACTGTTTTACAAGTAGTTGGATTTCAAAACAGCGGAAAAACTACTTTAGTGGAAAAGCTAATTAAAAAAGCGAAACAATTCGATCTACGTGTAGGTTCTATTAAGCACCATGGACACGGCGGACCTCCAGATAGCAGCAGTGAGCTAAAAGACAGTCATCGGCACCAGCAAGCAGGTGCCGATGTGGCGGGTGTAGAAGGAGGTGGAATCCTTCAGCTTACGGCAAACAGTAAAGACTGGAGCCTAAAAAAGCTGATTGATTTTTATCAATTTTTCTCGCCAGATGTCATTTTTGTTGAAGGATATAAAAAAGAATCCTATCCAAAAGCAGTCTTGATTCGAAGTGAAGAAGATCTTTTTCTACTTTCCTCTCTAACCAATATTATATGCGTGATTAGTCACGTTCCGCTTAAAAAAGAAGTGCAGCGAGCATATCCAATGTTTCACTTACAAGAAGACGAGCTTTATCTTAATTTTTTATTGAAAGAAGTGGGGGAAATACGATGAACCAACACTTATTTGAAGTAGTAAATCAGCCAATTGCCGTAGATGAAATAATCAAAAAAGTTTCTAGAAGAGACGCGGGAGCTATTACGACATTTATTGGAACGGTAAGAGAATTTACAAAAGGCAAGAAGACGCTCTCTCTTGAATATCAAGCCTATGTGCCAATGGCAGTGAAAATGCTTAGCCAAATTGGTGACGAAATTCAGGAAAAGTGGCCCGATGCATTGACAGCTATTACTCACCGAATCGGAAAGCTTGATATAACAGAAGTTGCAGTAGTTATTGCCGTTTCTTCTCCGCACCGCAAAACAGCTTATGAAGCAAACGAGTATGCTATTGAACGTATTAAGCAAATTGTGCCGATTTGGAAAAAGGAATTTTGGGAAGACGGAACAAAATGGATTGGAGATCAGTTAGAAACGAAAGAATATCCTGAAGGAAAGCCATTAAAGGAGATGTAAAAATGATTAACGTCTTATTTTTCGCTGCTATACGTGAAGAGGCTGGAGTGGAACAAGTAACAGTTGATAAGCAAGATATAACAGTGAAGGAATTAAAGGAATATGTGCAAAAAACATATAAGCTATCCTCTCTGAATCAAACGATGACAGCAGTCAACGAAGAGTTTGTAACAGATGAAGAAACCATTGGAGCGGGAGATACCGTTGCATTTATTCCGCCCGTTAGTGGAGGATAAAAAAGGTGCTGAATACACAGCACCTTTTTTTATTATCTAAATTGAGCTACTTTTTCGATTGGTAAACGTACAGACGGGTAACCGCTATTTGCTGCTTTGCCGATTGAAAGTAACATAACCGGTGCATAGCGCTCTTTGTCTAAACCGAATGCTTCGGCAATTTGATCTTTTTCATAACCGCCGATAGCATTTGTATCGTAACCGTGAGCACGTGCAGCTAGCATTAACTGCATGGATACTAAACCCCCGTCAATTAATACTGTTTCTTTATTTAATTCTTCAGAAGCAGCTGCGTAGTGCGCTTTGATTTTAGGAATTTGCATGTCTCTAATTTCTTCTGGCATATAGCCTAGTTCAACAGCTTTATCGTAAATTTCATCTAAATTTTCTTCACTTTTTAAATCGCCGAATATCGCAATAACAGCTGCTGATGTTTCTACTTGTGATTGATTAAATTTAGCAAGCGGAGCTAATGTTGCTTTTCCTTCAGGGCTATCAATTACTAGAAAGCGCCACGGCTGTGCATTAACAGAAGATGGAGCTAGCGTCGCTTCTGTTAAAATTTCTTTCATTTCTTCACGGCTGATTTTGACAGATGGATCGTAATAACGAATAGATCTGCGCCCTGTAATAATATCTTGGAAATCATTATTTAGTGTTTTTGTTTGTGTCATGATGAACTCTCCTTTATGTTAAAAATGTTATGACCGTTCAATGGCCGAAATGTTTACTTTTAAACGCTCAAGCATTTTGGAAAGCAGCAGCTGTTCTTCTTCGCTGAAATCTTTAAATGCTTCATCAATAAAGCGAGCTTTTTCGTTTCGAAATGCACCGATTTTTTCATGTCCGCTTTTCGTAAGCTTTACAAATGTTACGCGGTTGTCATCAGGGTTTTTACGGCGTGATACAACATCTCTTTCTTCGAGCTGCTTTAAATGCCTTGTAATTGCAGCATTGTCAATGTTTACTTGCTGTTGAAGCGCCTTTTGACTCATTTCACCTGTTTCATAAAGCTGATGTAAAATATCAAGACGTGATTGGCTAACACCGGTACAATGCTCAAACTTTTGATTAATTTGTTTATTAACTTCTTGCAGAGCATACAGAACATTTGCTTTTTCAGAACATGAATGTGACAAGAAAGTCGCTCCCTTTTTCTATAATATTTATTGATTGAATTAATATTTGATACATCAATGTTTGATACATCAACTAATATAAAATAAATAAAAGTGAAAGTCAAGAAAGTGAACGCTCTTTTTTTACAAATAATAAAGAGAGATTGAGACATAATGAAATCAATTCAATCTAAAGAAGAACATATGGGATAAGGGAGCCCGTATGGACTGCTTGTGACACGGCAGTTGATTTCCGTGCAGGGCTCCGCTTTCTGCGGGCGGCCGGTGAGCCTCCTCGTTTCTTGCGCTCTAATCAACTGCTGGAAGGAACGAAACAGATAAAATCGACGTTCACCGTAACAAAAAAAACGAACCACTAATCAAACAGTTTGATTAGTGGTTCGTTTTTCACTTCCGCTAAACTATTTTTGTCTCAGCCTCTTTAAGCTGAATGATTTTTTTTACTGATTTGTTCATGCGTATAAGGAGACAGAAAGGGAATACGCTTGATAATCACATCGTGAATCCAGAATAATCGCTGGATAAGAGGAGCTGTTTTATCTGAAAGATAGATAACAAAGCAGCTGATAGCTCCCGCAATTACCATGCCTCCAAGTACATCTGCTGGATAGTGGACACCTACGTAAATGCGTGAAAGACCGGAGATGACAGCCCATATAAAAATGACGCTTCTCCATTTGTTTTTTCGTAACCACATGATCCAAGCAGCAGAAAAGACTAAAATCGAATGATCACTGACAAAAGATGAATTAGCCGGATGCGGAATCAGCTTATGAACATGATGAGTCACAAACGGACGCGGGTGGTAATACACCAGGTGAATGACTTCATTGATACATAGAGAAAGTACAATTGTAAACAACATGTATAAAGCCGTATAACGGTGATAAATTGTTCTTTCTGTTTTTCCGCTAAACCAAAGCAAAAGCAAACAGGCCATTATAAAATAAGGAACGCTATTCGTAATCATAACCATTACAGAATCCATTGCGCTGGATTTACCAGCAAATGAGTTAATCCATTGAAACACTTCGTAATTAAGGTTCATTTGTTTTCTCCTTATGCAGTACTTTTCACTCTTAGTTTAGATTGACACTCTAAAAAAACGATGAATTTCACATTAAAAATCAATTAAAATCCGAAATTTAAGGGCATTTAATGATATAAAAAAAGAGAGGAAGAAACTGCTTTTAGAACAGGAGATGAAACAGTTGAAAAAAGTTTTATTTTTACCTCTTCTAAAAATGCCTTCTGGCCATCATCAAGTGGCAGAGGCGTTAATGGATATATTGGAAAGAAGAACAACAAATATTTGTTATAAAAAAATAGATTTATTAAGTTATACAAACGAACTATTAGAAAAAGTGGTCACAGGCACGTATTTGAAATGGATTCGTTATGCTCCAGAAACGTATAATATGGCATACAAACATCTCTTTTATGAACCGCCTGTTCATTCATTCAAATGGTATCATCACGTATTCGCGAAAAAAATGGAGCACTTAGTTAAAGAAGAAAATCCGGATTTAATTATATGCACACATGGATTTCCTTCTTATTTGCTCAGTCAATTAAAAGCAAAAGGCAAGTGTGATGTTCCTATTATAAATGTCTACACGGATTTTTTTATTAATAATTTATGGGGAAAAGAAGAGATTGACTTTCACTTTCTCCCTAGTGAAGAAGTAAAAAAAGGACTTCGTGCTCAAAGTGAAATTCCACTTCAAAATATGATGGTTACAGGAATACCGGTACATGAAGAAATAACAAAAACAAGAACCGCTAAGCATCATAGTAACCGAAATATTTTAATTGCTGGAGGCAGCAGCGGCTTAGGCAATATTATGGATTTCTACAATGATTTAAAAGACGCGCACCATTTTCATTACTTTGTCTTATGCGGCAAAAATCAAAAGTTATATGAAGAAATCAAAGGGTGGGAACTACAGCACGTTACACCAATTCCGTACATTTCATCACGTACAGAAATGAATGAACTTTATGAACGAGTGGATGCTATTGTAACAAAGCCAGGTGGTATCACGGTTAGTGAAGCTCTTCGTAAGAGTTTACCAATTTTTGTTCACTCCGCTTTACCAGGTCAAGAAGAAGTGAATTTACGCTATTTAACAGAACGAAACTTAGTTCAAGAACTAAAGGCGGATCAATCGTTAGAAAACCAGCTGCAGACAGTGCTGCAGGATGCTGATAAAATGAGCACATTATATAACGCGATTGCTGCTTACCATAAAGAAATCGAAGCACAAACACCTGAAGAACTTTTAGCAGTAGTCAATTGGATTCTAGGTGAAAAGCAAACGATTGGTCTTCATGCGTAAAACATTCATGTTTACAAACAATAAGGATAAGCTAAAGAACAAGTATGTTGAAAAAGTAGGGTTTAGATAAAAAAAAACAAACATCTTTTGAAAAAGGTGTTGTTTTTTTATCTAAAGAAGCTATTCTTTCACTTAAGACACGTGGTGAGAGGTGCATAATATGAAAGAGAAAATTTTAATTGTGGAAGATGAAGCGCAAATTGCGAAAGTGTTAAAGATTGAATTGGAATTTGAAGATTATGAAGTAGATGTTGAGTACGACGGGAAAGCGGGGTTAGAGACGGCAATATCCTCTCAATATGACCTCATTTTACTCGACGTGATGCTTCCAAGTCTGAGCGGTATTGAGGTGTTAAGAAGACTTCGGAAAGCGGAAGTATTTACCCCAGTTATTCTATTAACTGCCCGAAATACGACGCTAGATAAGGTAATGGGATTAGACCAAGGGGCTAATGATTATGTTACAAAACCGTTTGAAATTGAAGAGCTGTTAGCGCGAGTTCGCTCTTGTATTCGCTATCGTTCGCTCGTAGAAGCATCAGGGACGAAAGATGCTGAAGCAGAGCTCTTAACGATCAGTGATTTGACCATTAATCTTGAAACACGGGAAGTCCTAAGAAACAATGAATCCATTACGTTGACACCGAAAGAGTATGATTTAGTCGTGTATTTGCTTACGAATAAAAATAAAATTGTCACGAGAGAAGGAATTCTCACAAACGTTTGGGGCTATGAATATGAAGGAGAAACCAACGTAATTGATGTGTATATTCGCCACTTAAGAAAAAAAGTAGATGAAGGTTTTTCTACTTCTCTCATTCATACGGTGCGGGGCGTAGGATATATGATGAAAGAGGAGAAACATGAAGATCACGACGAAGATTAATTTGCTGACAACAGCATGGCTAGTGGTTATTTTATTAATCATGAACATCGTTGTTTTTTTTTCCTTTACTAAATCTACGGTGAATATGGAACAGGACATTTTATTCGAAAAAGCACGCGAGATTATTCAAAAAGGTCAGCAAGATCATTCCGTGGAGCTCTCGCCGGAGTTACTAAAATTTTATTTGACCAACCATTCATTTATCCGAACAGTCTCAGAAAATTCTACGGTCATTAACCAGGTATCAAATGATCCTCATCTGGTGAAAATTAAGCCCGAGTTTTCAAAGAAAAAAAAGGTGAAGCTTCGCAAAATTAGAGAAAAGCAAGTATTGGTTATTCGCATGCCTGTCAAAGTCAATAATCAAGTCGTTGAAACGCTTGAGATTGGTGAACTCCTGACTGGTTTTGAAACCCGTAAAGATATTTTGCTATCAATTTTGATTTTTTGTTCGCTTGTGTCCATTTTACTGTCTCTTTTAGGAGGAAGATGGTTATCACGCGTCATTATGCATCCTATTAAAAATATGGTCACAACGATGAAAGAGATCGAAGAGAGCGGTGTTCCTAAAAAAGTCCTCATTCAAACGGAAACGAGAGATGAACTGCAGGGTATGACCGTTACTTTTAATCATATGATTGACCGCTTGCGAGAAAATATTGAAAAGCAAAACCAGTTTGTTTCCGACGCTTCTCACGAATTAAAAACCCCTCTAACCGTTATTCGCAGTTATTCTAATTTATTAAGAAGAAGAGGGATTAAAAATGAAGAAATTACGCTCGATGCGATCGACACCATCTATGCGGAAGCAACCAAAATGCAAAAAATGATTGAAACGCTGCTTGATCTGGCAAGTGTGGAAAAAGAACAAACGCTTGATATGAAGCAAACAGATCTTGTTCTTATTTTTGAACAAATCGTTAAGCAGCTGCAGCAGGTATACAAAAGAGAATTAGTTCTTCATTATGATCAAACGCCCATTATGATTGAAGTAGATGAACTAAAAATGAAGCAAGTGTTGATTATTTTGCTTGATAATGCAATTAAATACAGTACGGATAAAATTGAAGTGACCGTGGAAAAAAAGCAGGAAGATGTCATTATCAAAGTAAAAGACTATGGAATCGGCATTCCAAAAGAAGATCTTGCACATATTTTTGAACGCTTCTATCGAGTTGATAAAGCTAGAAGCAGAGCCACGGGAGGAACGGGGCTTGGACTATCGATTGCGCAAACTATTGTTCGTCAGCATAAAGGCGAGATTTTTATTAAAAGCGAAGAAGAACAAGGGACGGAAGTTGTGATTCATCTTCCCGTTTCATCTATAAACTGAAAAAGCCGCCATTAGGCGGCTTTTGTGTGATTATGATGCTGATTTTTCTCAGACTAAAGTATGAAAGTATTTCATTATAAAGTCGTTCGAAACGCAAGGACAAAGCGAATAAAATAAGAGTATCAACAATCAGTGGAGGTTTTAGTATGAGTTATACTCTTTTTATAAAAGCAAATGACAGATCGGCAAGTGAAGCGGTCAGCGTAAAATTATATGATGCGTTTTTAGAAAGCTATCAACAATCGCACCAAGGTGAAGAAATAATAGAGCTGAATTTGTTCAAAGAAGAACTTCCTTATTTAGGTGCTGACATGATAAACGGTCAGTTTAAATTAGCAAGAGGGCTAGAAGTGACGGCAGCGGAAAACAAAGCAGCAGAAATTGCTAATCGTTACCTAGAACAATTTTTGAAAGCTGATAAAATTGTCATTGCCTTTCCGCTTTGGAATTTTACCGTGCCGGCCGTGCTTCATACGTACTTTGATTATTTAAATCAAGCAGGCAAAACGTTTAAGTATACGCCAGAAGGCCCTGTGGGATTACTAGGCGATAAAAAAGTGATGTTATTAAACGCGCGAGGCGGAGTGTATTCAGAAGGTCCAGCAGCTGCGGTCGAAATGGCCGTTAAATATGTCAGCAGCGTACTTCAATTTTTCGGGGTCACGGATGTGAACTCTATTATTATTGAAGGACACAATCAGTTTCCAGAGCGTGCTCAAGAAATTATTGAAAGCGGCTTAGAGCAAGCAGCACAAGCAGCTAAAACATTTTAAATAATAGTAGTAAAAGAAGACGGGACAGAAGTATTTTAGGTGAAGGTATATCCGAACGATGAATCGTTCGGATTTTTTGCTGTATATCTTAAAAGTTAATAGGTAAAATGAATAAATAAGATAAAAGATATTCGCTTTATCTATAGGAGGAGTAGAGATGGATATTCGTCAGCTTAATTATTTTTTAGAAGTCGCTAAATTAAGGAGCTTTACTAAAGCATCTCAAAGTCTTCATATTTCACAGCCGACTTTGAGCAAAATGGTGAAAAACTTAGAGGAAGAATTGGAAGTAGAATTAATTGATCGGTCCGCAAGACAGATTAATTTAACGGATGCCGGGGAAGTTGTGTATGCGCAAGGACAAAAAGTTATGGCATCAATTGATGAGCTATCGACTTATTTATATGATGTGATGAATCTGAAAAAAGGGATGATTAAAATTGGAATTCCTCCATTGATTGGAGTACTGTTCTTTCCAAAGATTATTAAAGAGTTTCAGCAGCTCTATCCAGATATCACAATTAAACTTATTGAATACGGAGCCAACCGTGTTCAAAAAGCAGTAGAAAAAGGAGAGCTAGACTTAGGTGTAGCGGTGCTTCCAGTAAATGAACATCTTTTTGATATTAATCCATTTATCTCGGAAAAAATGCTTTTATATGTTCACCATTCTCATCCTTTGGCCTCTAAAACTCATGTGGAAATTAATGAACTAGCCCAAGAGAAATTTATTTTATTTAATGAAGATTTTACGCTTCACGACCGGCTTATTCAGGCGTGTCAACAGGCCGGGTTTGAACCTAACGTAGCTTACGAGAGCTCTCAATGGGATTTTATTGGTGAAATGATTGCGGAAAACTTAGGTGTATCTATCTTTCCACAGTCCATTGCAGCAAAAGTGGATTCTGCTATCGTAAAAGCAGTTCCTATTACTAATCCTTCAATTTCATGGGATTTAGGATTAATTTTAAAAAAAGATAAATATATTTCATATGCCTCTAAACAATTTCTCCACTACATGAATGAACAGTATTCTGTTTTATATAGATAAAATGCATATGTTGTATTGAATATATGTATTTTACGAAAGAAAGAATGTGCGTTAAAGTAAATAGTGTAGAAAACATACAAGAAAACAAACATTGATTCCGCGCGGTGTCAGTAAAAAAACACGGAGGCTGATTTTACATGGCACAAGATAGTTATCAAAAAGGTTTAGATAAATTAATGGAATATACATTAACGAGTAACGATGATATTTCGACTCATTTAAAAATTACGGAAGATTTAAAAAACCTAGCTCCTGACGTTGGGAAATATATTATTGAATTTGCCTATGGAGACATTTATTCACGACCAGGTTTAACGAATAAGCAGCGAGCATTAGTTACCATTTCGTCATTGGTTACTCAGGGTACAGAGCCTCAGCTTGAGCTGCATCTAAACACAGGTTTAACAGCTGGACTAGAGCCGAATGAAATTGTGGAAAGCATCATTCAATTAATTCCATATACAGGTTTCCCTCGCGTGTTAAATGCTTTAAGCGTAGCCAAGAAAGTATTCGCTCAGCGCGACGTGGAAGTAGAGACAGGCGAAAAAGAGCTAGTAGAAAATAAATAATAAGCACGAAAAAGACGCTCTAAAAGAGCGTCTTTGTTTATGCGAGCTGCTTTTGTTTGGTTTCTTTTCCTAGAAAAACAATCGAACCAACACCGATTAAAATAGCTGCACAAAAGATTGAGAACGTAATGGTTAAAGACGCACCTTGGGTTGACATATACCCAACTAACAGCGGTCCTAAAATTCCTCCAATTCGTCCAAAAGAAGCTGCCATTCCAGCTCCTGTGCCTCGAATAGATGTCGGATATTGCTCAGGTGTATACGCGTATAAAGCTCCCCAAGCACCTAAGTTGAAGAAAGACAACAGCATACCTGCTGTTAGCAGCAGCCAAAGTGACTCCGCATTTCCGAAGATATATGCGCTGGCAGCCGTACCTAACAAGTATGTGACCAATACAAATTTTCGGCCCATGCGTTCAATAAACCAAGCAGCCGTATAATAGCCAGGCAGTTGAGCTAATGTCATAATCAATACGTATTCAAAGCTTTTGATTAAGCTAAATCCTTTAATGACCATGACGCTAGGTAGCCATAAAAACATGCCGTAATATGAAAATACAACGCAAAACCACAGAACCCACAGCATAATGGTAGATTGACGATAAGGCTTAGACCACACGCTTCTTACATTGTCCGCAATCGACGGTTTCTTTTCCTTTGTCGCTTCCACAAACTGAGGAGAATCGGGCAGTTTAATGCGCAAATAAATGGCATAAAACGCTGGGATAGCCGTTAGGATAAGAGCTAGCTGCCACCCGTAAGCTGGGATTATAAAGTAAGAAATAAGCGCTGCCAGTAGCCAGCCGAACGCCCAAAAACTTTCTAACAGCACGACCACTTTACCGCGTTTTTCCGGCGCTACGGTCTCAGAAACAAGTGTAGAAGCAACAGGCAGCTCTCCTCCTAAACCCATTCCAATTAAAAATCGAAATACTAAAAAAGCAGCAAGGGTAGTAGTAAGAGCCGAAAGGCCGCTTGCCACTGAAAAAAGAACAAGAGTCACAATAAAAACGGTTTTTCGCCCAATTCGATCAGCCAGCAACCCGAATACTAGAGCTCCAACGGCCATTCCGATCGAGTTAACGCTGCCTATCCAACTCATTTCGGTAGGGGAAAGTCCCCATTCAGCGTGAAGAGCTGCAATGATAAAAGACAAAATGCCAACATCCATTGCATCGAAGAGCCATCCGAGTCCTGCGATGCCAAGCAGCTGACGTTCTGATAATTGTTTTGTTTTCATGTCTTCCTCCTAGAAGCAAAGAATTTTGCTTTAAGTTTACACCTGTCTTGACATAATGTCACGCCTATTTTAAAGAAAAAGTTCAAACGGAAAAGCTCTATACCTTATGGGATAGAGCTAATTTTATTCTCACATTTTATCGTAAAGCATTTTTCTAGGCCATGTATACGCCATATGACCGCCGTCTACTGTAATGCAATCACCCGTTACATATGAGCTGTCATCAGATGCTAAAAATAATACAGCACCGGCTACTTCTTCGGGTTTGCCTAAACGGCCCATCGGATTGACCCATTCATATGCTTTTCTGAATTTTTTTCCTTCTTCAGCGCCTGATAAATCATCAAGAAGAGGTGTTTCGATTGTTCCAGGAGCAATTGAGTTAACGCGAATACCTTCACGAGCGTAGTCGATTGCCGTAGTTCTTGTTAAGTTGGTAATAGCGCCTTTTGCCGCGTTATAGCCAGAACGGTCTAAGTCTGCTGCCAGTCCGGATACGGATGAATTATTGATAATCGATCCGCCATTTTCTAACATCAGCGGAATAACGTATTTGCTTACAAGAAATGTTCCGCGTAAATCTACCGACATTAAGCGATCCCAGAGTTCTACTGGATATTCGTGAAGCTTGCCGCCCTCTGTGTCTGTACCCGCATTATTAAAAAGAATGTCCACTTTTCCAAATTTCTTTTCAATTTCCGCTGTGAACTCTTTTACTTTTTCTTCTTCAGCTACATCGATATAGTAGGCGTATGCTTCACCGCCAGCGTCTTTAATTTCTTGCGCTGCTTTTTTCACACCGTCTAAATTAATATCGGCACAAATAACAACCGCTCCTTCTGTCGCAAAGCGCTCAGCAGTTGCTTTTCCTATACCAGAGCTTGATCCTGTAATAACAGCAATTTTTGATTCTAAACGTCCCAATTGTACCCCTCCGAAAAAATAAATATATAAGTATGTATGTTCATGTACCCATCTATTATTTTGATAAAACGTTGCCAGTTTATACATATATGAATAGAAATAAAGAGACGCAGCAAAACAAATCCATTGTATAATGAACAGCAGTATGTCAGAAAAAATGAGGTGTTTGCATGAAAGCAATCATAAAAAGTTTTATTAATGGACTCTTAACGATTGTCCCTATTATCCTTGTTATTTATATTTTGGTAAGAGTGTTTAATTTTTTAGACAGCATTTTAGGAAACGTATTGAAGCCCTATATGAAGGAGGATTATATACCGGGGGTTGGGATCTTAGCAACTCTTGTCTTAATTACGTTCTTAGGATGGTTATCTACTCGTTTTTTCGCTGGGAAAATCATTAACTTAATTGATCGATTGTTAGAAAAAATACCGCTTGTTAAAACGCTATATAGTGTTATTAAAGACACGTTTCAATCTTTTCTTGGAGAGAAAAAGTCCTTTTCAAAAGTCGCTTTAGTGACGATGCCCGGCACGTCAATGAAAGTCATAGGGTTTGTTACCTCTGAAGAAGTAGAAGAGGTGATTCATTCATTAAAAGACCACGTGGCCGTCTATATTCCGCAAACTTTTCAAGTAGCGGGTTTTACTTTTTTGATTCCAAAAGAAGAAATTGAATGGTTAGATATTAAGCCGGAAGAAGCAATGAAGTTCGTGTTATCTGGGGGAGTATCTAGTTCAAAAGCAGAAAAATAACAGAAGGCTTGTTGAAGCCTTCTGTTATTTTTGTTGGAGTAGGGCTGTTAGAAGATTAAGTGGTTCTTCCAACGGTTTAAGTTCCGTTAAATTTCCAACCATACCTTTTACAATAGCAGCGGTAGGCTTATCTTTTTTTAGCTCCATTTGTAAAATGTGAAAGCTGTCTGTGTGCTCATCAGAAATATGATCCCTGGTGTCCAACAGATGTTTAATCTCCTTAAGAGCTTGTTGTACCTGCTCATTTTTACTTAGAAAAGTTGTTCGTTCCTTTCCGTATATATCTTCACCAAAAGAAGCCGGAATAAGGGGACGAGGTTTTCTAGCTAATAAATCTTCTACTAATACATCAACTCGGTCCATTATGTACTGCGCTACTTCTTTAAAGGTAAGCTCGTATTGATTGAAGATAATAATTTCTAAAAAGGAATGATGAATACCTTCAATCATTTTCGTTAAATCCGAGATATAAGGAGTTACGTCTTCTCCGTATACGCTAACTAGGCTTTTACGATGAAAGTAAAACGTTTCTCGCTGCATTTTATGAACAAAGGTCTCCACTTCTTTGTTAAATGGAATCGATTTTTCACGGATTTGCATGATAATAAAATCTCTGTGCTCCGTAATAAATTCATAGAAATAGATGAGCTGATTCATATAGCGGCTGCGGGCATCGTTTACTTCCTCGTCGAGAGCATAAACAGAGCTAAAGAGCTTTTCATAGTAAAAGTTTAGAATTGATAATAAAAGTGCATCCTTAGATTTGAAGTGCAGGTAAAACGCGCCTTTAGAAATATTGCATTCATCTACAATTTCTTGTACAGAGGTAGCATTAAATCCTTTCTTTGCAAAAAGCTTAATGGAAGCTTCAATTATTCTTTTTTCTTTTTCTTTCATGTATTCTACCTCCTTTATTGAACAATTTGGCTATTCATTTCGTTAGATAATAGTATCATACACTAAAAAAGATAAAGGTATATATCAAAGTTAAGACCGGGAGTCAGTTCCTTTAAAAAACGATGTATCGGAAATATGTCTTTATTATGAATATGTTAGGAGAGAGCCTGCTTAGGGTTGACACTGACCAGTTAGTCATTTATATTTTAAGTTGTTGTGACCAATCAGTCAATTTTATTAGTATACATATATTTGAAGGAGGATATGCATTGGGGAAGTTTATTAAATTTTCATTGAAAAATAAATTTGCAGTATGGCTGTTAACACTCTTTGTTATTATTGCAGGGCTGTATTCAGGATTTAATATGAAGCTAGAGACTATTCCTGATATTTCAACGCCTGTTGTAACAGTCAGTGCAACTTATCCGGGAGCCACTCCGGAACAAGTGGCAGACAAGGTGAGTAAGCCGATTGAACAAAAGCTTCAGGGACTGAGCGGTGTTGACACAGTTAGCTCGTCTTCTTATGAAAATATGGCTACCATTCAAGTTGAATATAGCTTTAGTAAAAATATGGAGAAGGCAGAAGACGAGGTTAGACGAGCTCTTTCAAACGTGGATCTGCCAGATGATGTAGAGGAACCAAATGTTTCAAGACAAAGCATCGGTGATTTTCCGATTATTTCATTAAGTGTTTCAGATGATAAAAAATCATTAGAAGAATTAACGAAGTATGTAAAAAATACCGTTGTTCCACAAGTTGAAAAAGTGCAAGGAATTTCTTCGGTCAGCGTGTCAGGAGAACAAGTTGAGGAAGCAGAACTTGTATTCAAACAAGACAAGCTCAAGCAGCTGGGACTCGATGAAGATACGGTGAAAAAGCTGATCCAAGCATCTGATGCAAAAGTGCCAGCTGGTACATATACGATGGATGGATCTCAAAAATCTGTTGTGGTAGATGGAAAGATGACAACAGAAAAAGAATTGGAAAACTTAGAGATTCCAGCTGTGCCTAGTCAAGGAGCTGCTCAAGGTCAGCAACAAGGAATGAGCCAGCAGCAGACACAAGGAGCCGTGCAGCAGGCGTCGTCCGCAGCTTCGATTCCAACTGTGAAATTAAAAGAAATTGCGGATATTAAAGTGACGGGGAAAGCAGAATCCATTTCTCGCACGAACGGCAAGCCTTCAATTGCTGTACAAGTTGTCAAAGCGAAGGATGCGAACACAGTAAATGTTGTAAATGATATTAAAGAAAAAATGAATAGCCTAGAAAAGAAAAATAAAGACCTTCACGTTGACAATATTTTTGATCAAGGTAAACCGATTGAAGATTCTGTTCATACGATGCTAAATAAAGCTATTATCGGTGCGGTCTTTGCGGTTATTATTATTCTTTTGTTTTTACGTGATATTCGTTCAACGATTATTGCCGTTATTTCGATTCCACTTTCGTTATTAATCGCCATTTTGGCGCTCAAATCAATGGATATCTCTTTAAATATTATGACGCTTGGAGCGATGACTGTAGCCATCGGAAGGGTTGTAGATGATTCCATTGTCGTTATTGAAAATATTTACCGCCGCATGGCTTATCAGGAAGAAAAGCTTAAAGGAAAAGATTTAATTGTCGCGGCGACGAAAGAGATGTTTGTTCCAATTTTCTCTTCTACAGTCGTAACCGTGGCCGTATTCTTACCGTTAGGTCTCGTAGAAGGACCGGTAGGAGAGCTATTCTTACCGTTTGCGTTAACGGTTGTTTTTGCACTGTTAGCATCACTGCTAGTAGCAGTAACACTTGTGCCAATGCTTGCTCATTCGTTATTTAAAACAAACGTAAAAATAAAAGAAGAAAAACCAAGCAAACTAGCGCACGGATATAAGCGGATTTTGAACTGGACGCTAAACCATAAGCTTATTTCCTTTGGGTTAGCCGTACTACTGTTAGTAGGAAGTTTATTCTTAGTTCCTTCTATTGGAGTGAGCTTCTTATCATCCGATCAAGAAAAAACGCTGACGCTTACGTATACACCGAAAGCCGGACAGTCTCAAAGCGACGTAGAAAAAGCAGCAAATCGTGCAGAAGCGTACTTGATGAAGCGAGATGGTGTCAAAACGGTTCAGTATTCGTTCGGTGAAGGTAACTCTTTTAATCCGGGAAGCAAAAATAACGTTTTAACATTTGTGCAATATGACGAGGATACACAAAACTTTGATAAAGAGCAGGATAAAGTATTAAAGGCTCTTAATAAACAAGCGAATCAAGGTGAATGGGGCTCAATGAATACGGCGTCTAGCGGCAGCAATAATTCATTAAACGTCCTGATTTACGGAGATAGCTTAGATGAAATCAAACCTTATGCTGATAAAGTTCAGCATGTATTAGAAAAGCATAAAGAACTGAAAAATGTCGATTCTACGCTTTCAGATACGTTTGATGAATATACGTTAGTACCGAACCAAAAGAAAGCCGCTGAACTCGGCTTGTCTGCTAGTCAAATCGGCATGCAAATTTCCAACCTTGGACAGCGTGAAGTATTAACAACTATTCAAAAAGACGGAAACGAAATTAACGTGTACCTACCAAAAGAAAAAGAGGATTTTTCTACTTTTGCCGAACTTTCAAGCACAAAAGTGACCTCTCAAACTGGACAGGAAGTTACATTAAATGAAGTTGTAGACATTAAAGAAGGGAAGACATCGAATACGGTAACGCGCCGTGATAATAAGATTTATGCAGAGGTAAGTGCCGATATTAAGAGTGACGATGTAGGAGGCGTTTCTTCTAACGTCCAAAAAGAAGTGAAGAAAATTGATTTGCCAAGTGATATGGATATTAACTTTGGAGGAGCATCAGAGCAAATTAATGACTCATTTAGTCAATTAGGAATTGCCATGCTCGCAGCTATTGGTATCGTGTACTTCGTACTTGTACTGACATTTGGTGGAGGTTTAGCGCCATTTGCTATCTTATTCTCACTTCCATTTACACTCATTGGTGCGCTAGTGGCGCTTTTAATCTCTGGGGAAACGATTAGTATTTCTTCGATGATCGGAGCTCTTATGTTGATTGGAATTGTGGTAACCAATGCGATTGTTCTGATTGACCGCGTGATTCATAAAGAGCAAGATGGTCTTTCAACGCGTGAAGCTTTACTAGAAGCTGGAATGACACGTCTTCGCCCGATTTTAATGACAGCTATTGCAACGATTGGTGCACTGCTTCCATTAGCTTTTGGATTTGAAGGTGGAGGCCTTATTTCAAAAGGGCTAGGGGTTACCGTGATTGGAGGACTAACAAGTTCTACGCTGCTTACGCTCATTATCGTTCCAATTGTCTATGAATTTTTTATGAAGTTTAAGCGCAAAAAAGTAAAAGAGTAGAAGCAAGACAAATTTCCGCTTTTGAGGTGAATAGCGATGAAGTCAATTGATAAACTAATGAAACAGCTGATTCAACAAGGAATTAAAGCAAAGAAGGTGACGATTGATAAATCAAAGCGCCAGCAGTGGATGTCCATGTCATTGCCTAAAACGGCATGGCAGCATTCAAAATAAAAAAAGAGCTGACTTAGAGTCAGCTCTTTTTTTATTAACGATCTGTATCTTCAAATGATCCTTCTTGATAGGCATCGCTTACTTGCTCATGTGTTTCTGCTAGACCTTGTGAGAGCGCATCTTGTCGGTTATAATCTTCTGTTTCGAACTGACGGTCAGCCATTTCATTTGTATCTGGCTGCTTTTTAGGCTGTTTTTTTGAATTCATTTTCACCACTCCTATTTAATAAAGTGAGACCACGGTTAGTGTGCGATGAAAGGAAATACATTATGCATGCAAAAAGAGCTTCGATTCGTCGAAGCTCTTTCTTTCATATTATTATTGTTTTTTATCTAAGAAGATTTTTTCAATATCATCAAGTACGATATTAGCTGCTAACACACCGCCTGCTGTATTCCAAGTAGCATCATCTACTTTATGAACATGGTCTTCTTGAGCCACTTTTAGCTTTTTAAAGAGAGGATCGTTTATCCATTCTTTTTCAAGCTTTGTTGCTTCACCGTCTCCTGTTTCATAAGAGAAGTAGAATAGCTGATCGCCGTCCATTGCGGGAATGCGTTCTTTTGTTGCATTCATTTCCGCAAAATCATCCTTGTCTTGAGATTCAGGGCGAGCAAAGCCAAGCTGATCTAAAATAACGCCTGAGAACGAATCTTTATGATAGATACGAACGTCTCCAGCTGTAAAGCGTACAACTGAGATTTTTTGTTTTAACTGATCACCAAGGCGTTTCTTTAAACCCGCTACGCGGTTGTCGTAGTCCGCTAATACTTCTTTGCCTTTTTCTTCTTTATTTACCGCTTTTGCATATAGCTTAAAGTTTGATTTCCAGTCTCCGCGCAGCTCGTCAGAAAATACAGTCGGAGCAATTTGACTTAGCTGATCGTAAACTTTTTCTTGGCGCATCTTATTTCCGATAATCAAGTCAGGCTTTAAAGCAGCGATTGCTTCTAAGCTCGGCTCGCTTTCTGTACCTACACTTTTAACGCCTTTCATTTGACCTTTAATATGGTCATACCACGGATTTCCTAACCATGATTGAACAGCACCAACAGGCTTTACACCCATTGCAAGAAGAGCTTCAGTACCTTCGTTTGTTAAAACGACCACTCGTTTAGGTGTTCCTTTAATGTCTGTTTTATCCATTGCGTGTTTTACTGTATAAGTTTCGCCAGAACCCTCAGTTTTTTCTTTTTTATCGCCGTCAGCGCTGTTTGAATTACCGCAGGCTGCCAGCACAAGCAGTGTCATAATGGTAAGAATGGATAACAAATATGACAACTTGCTTTTACGATATGTATTCACGTCTTTTCCCCCTTGTGAGTGATAATGATTTTCATTAACAATTAAGATAATATTCTAACTTTTAAGCGGTGTCAATTAAAAAATGAAAATGATTCTCAAAATCATTGACACTTTTTTCAATGTTTCCTAAACTAAAGGTTAGATATATATAGGAATCATCTTAGAGGAGAGCAATGAAAATGATGCTACGCAGTGTTCAAATGAAAGTAATGGGGCTCATCATTGGAATCATGCTGCTTTTAATCTGTATTGGATTAAGTATCGTACTGGGATACACAGATACAAATATCAAAACAGCATTTGAAGCTTTTCAAGCGTTTAACGGTTCGAATGAGCACATAGTTATTCAAAATATTCGATTGCCGCGCGCTATAATCGGTGCTGTGGTAGGTATTTGTTTAGGAATTGCAGGAGCAATGATGCAGGCGTTAACGAAAAACCCACTTGCTTCACCGGATATTATTGGTGTGAACGCTGGGGCCAGCTTTTTTATTGTTGTTGCAGTGATGATTTTTTCGGTCAATTCACTTCAAGCTTTTACATGGATTGCATTTGTAGGAGCGGCATTAACCGTAGTGGTTGTCTATTTTCTTGGGTCCATCGGAAAAGAAGGATTAACGCCTATTAAACTGACGCTCGCAGGAGCGGCTATTGCAGCCTTTTTCTCTTCTTTAACACAAGGACTGCTGGCTGTGGATGAATCTTCGCTTGATCAAGTTCTCTTTTGGCTGGCTGGGTCTGTGCAAGGACGCAAGGTGGAAATGCTGTATGGCATACTGCCTTATGTAGTGCCAGCAATTATTGTTACTTTTTTTATCGCTTCAAAAATTAATATTTTAACGATTGGTGAAGATGTAGCTAAAGGATTAGGTCAAAGAACGGCTCTTGTCAAAATTATAAGCGGAATCATTATTGCAATCTTAGCCGGGGGAGCCGTTGCAGTAGCCGGTCCGATTAGCTTTGTAGGAATCATTGTTCCTCACGTTGTAAGAGCAATTGTAGGACAAGATTATCGCTGGGTATTTCCCTATAGTGCGGTTGTCGGTGGGATTTTAATTTTATTAGCTGATGTTGGCGCAAGGTACGTCATTATGCCTCAAGAAATCCCTGTTGGAGTCATGACTGCTGTTATTGGTACACCTTTCTTTATCTATATGGCAAGGAAAGGGGCGAAGGCGTCATGAAAACATACTTATCTCTTCGTTTAAAGAGAATTTCATTTTTAGTTAATATAAAAGCTGCTCTAATCATTATCGGATTTTCAGCTGTCCTTGTTGCACTCTTTTTGGTAAGTGCAGGTACGGGTGATTTATTTATCAATCCTTTTCGTGTGATTAACATTTTAGCGGGGCATGGACTGGAGTTTGAACGGTTAGTTGTTACCTCCTTTAGACTTCCGCGCATTATCGTTGCCATTTGTGCCGGTATTTGTTTAGCCATTGCCGGTGCTATCTTGCAGGGGCTTGTGAGAAATCCGCTTGCTTCACCAGATTTAATCGGACTAACAGGAGGAGCGTCAGTCGGTGTGGTGTTATTTTTGACACTATTTAGTGATAAAAGCAACTCGTTAACCGTAAGTATTAATTGGATGCCTGTTAGCGCATTTTTAGGTGCATTGGCAGTGGCGCTTTTACTTTATGTGTTTGCCTGGAAAAATGGCGTCTCTCCTATTACACTAGTATTAATAGGAATTGGATTAACAGCGTTAACGAAAGCTATGACCACGCTGTTTATGATTATGGGTCCTATCTATCGCGCCAGTCAGGCAAATATTTGGATTACGGGAACGGTGTATGGCTCAAACTGGGCCAGTGTTTCCGTACTAGTTCCTGTTACAATAGGGCTGGTTATAATCACAATTTTAATGATTCGAAATTTAAATGTTCAAGAATTAGGTGAAGAAATTGCGACTAACGTTGGAAGTCGCGTTCAAAAAAATCGATTGGCACTATTGCTGATGAGCACAGCTTTAACAGGAAGCGCCGTTGCATTTGCAGGCGGAATTAGCTTTGTAGGATTACTTGCTCCACATATTGCCCGAAAGCTTGTAGGTTCATCATTCGGAGCTTTAATACCACTATCGGCACTAATCGGAGCGATTTTAATCACAGCAGCAGATTTAATTGGCCGAACATTCTTCTTGCCAATCGAAGTGCCAGCAGGTGTATTTACAGCTGCAATTGGCGCACCGTACTTCATTTATTTACTATACAAACAAAGAAACGTATAGCATTCTTTGTAGAAGGAGCGATTCGCATGCATTCATTAGAAACAAAATCGCTAACATTATCATATGGAGAAGCGATGATTATAGATGAGCTTGACGTTACCATCCCAAAGGGTGAGATTACGGTTTTTATCGGCAGTAATGGATGCGGAAAATCTACGCTGCTGCGTTCACTAGCAAGATTATTAAAGCCACATGCCGGCTCTATTTTACTAGAAGGCTCTAAAATTTCCTCTCTTCCTACAAAGGAAATTGCAAAGCAGCTAGCAATCCTTCCGCAAGGTCCTGTTGCACCTGAAGGATTGACTGTGCTGCAGCTTGTTAAGCAAGGGCGCTATCCGTATCAAAATTGGTTCCGTCAGTGGTCTCAAGAAGATGAAGAGAAAGTACAAAACGCGCTTGAAGCCACAGGTTTAGCAGACTTGGCTGATCGTCAAGTTGATTCGCTTTCCGGAGGACAGCGTCAGCGCGCATGGATTGCCATGACATTAGCGCAAGATACGGATATTATTTTACTTGATGAACCAACAACGTATTTAGATATGACGCATCAAATTGAGATCTTGGACTTGTTGTTTGAACTCAATGAAAAAGAAAATCGTACCATCGTAATGGTGCTGCATGATTTAAACCTAGCCTGCCGCTATGCTCATCATATTGTGGCGCTTCAAGATAAAAAAATCTATGCACAAGGAAGACCAGAAGAAGTCATTAACTGCGATTTAGTACAGCGAGTCTTTAATATGAACTGTGAAGTGACGGTGGATCCGTTATTTGGAACACCTCTTTGTATTCCTCATGGGCGCGGACGGTGTATTGTGAATAAGCTGCGCGTTGAAACGCAGCATGCTCAATAAGAAAGAGCAAAGCGAGTTAGCAGAAAAATTTCGCTGTACGTTTAAAGATAACTCGCTGTATAGGTTGTCTCCCTCCAGCTGCATGGATGAAAGTACGCTGAGAGTGGAGTTGCTATGGATTCAACAGACGATGGAGGCTGCTAACTTGAGAGCAGCTGCTTCCATGTTAGCGAAGCGATATAGCTTTGTTGCGGTGGCGGCTTTGTATTCATTTATTGTGTTTCAAAAAAAGATAAACGCATCGACTGAAAATGTTTTGTTGCATACAGAAGACGCTGAAACGATGTGGCTTCCAAAAGTGTTTATCTCAGAAATTGAGACAATAGAAGTAACAGAGGGCAATCGGAAAATTCTTCTTGATGAACTTCTTGATGAATTGTTTACTCATCAAATTGAGCCGATATGGTCAGCACTGTGTAAAGTAACAAAAATTTCAAAGCTGACGCTGTGGGAAAACGTAGCTGTTTATATCCACTGGCTTTACGATTTGCTTTTAGCAAATGAAGAAATAGACAATGTGGAAGTGCAAAAAGTTTTACAGTACGTGTTAGAAGAAGCTGAGGGACATCAATTTGGTTCATATCATCATAATCCACTTGCTCGGTACAGTCCACTTCCTCAATATGTAGAGAAGCAAAAGCAGGAGGTAAGAGTTCGGCAAACGTGCTGTCTGTCTTACCAAACAGGAGCTAAAGAGACTTATTGTCGAACGTGTCCGGTTATTTGTAAACCAAAGAAAGGAGTGATTGTGCATGAATAAAACCTTTCAAGATCAATTCGACGGTTTGATTGAAAAGTATACGGAACTAATGGTGGGTGAAAGTGACGAGCAGCTGCAGGGAAAAGTGAAAATGTGGGCACTTTACAACCATATCTCAAAATCTATGCCGCCTTTAACAAAGCATTGGAATCAATTATATCCAGAAGCAAAAGCGGAAATGGTCGAGATTGTGAAGGAAATAAAAGAGCTGAATGAAGCGCATCGAGCGGCACAGCGAAAACCAGAATAAAAACATTCATCACAAAGCTGATGGATGTTTTTTTATCAAAAAGCTCTCGGTCGCTTTTTGATTTTGTATGCATATGTTAATAAAGGGTGCCTATCTATCTAGTTTAAAAAATGGTAAAATTAATGATAATTAAATAAAATTTGTGAGGTGTATGACAAGTGAAGGCGGGGGGTTGCTTTGGAACAAACGATAAGAAACTTTTTTTTATTGTTATCAAAAAGCAAAAAGTTAACAAAGCTGGCTAAGCGCTATGGCTTACGTTTTGGAGCAGCACGTTTTGTTGCAGGAGAAACCATCGACGAAGCGGTTAGTGTGATAAAAAAGCTAAATGAAAAGGGGTTAAAAGTAACGATTGATTATCTGGGAGAATTTGTGGAAAGTGAAGCTGAAGTCGATCATGCAGCGGCTCAATGCATAAAGGCCATCCACCTTATACACAAAGAAAGATTAGATTCAGAAATTTCTTTAAAATTAACGTCTATGGGACTGGATATTTCAGAAGATTTAGCGCTTCATCATATGCGGCGTATTCTTGAAGAAGCAGAAAAATATAGCGTATTTGTGACGATTGATATGGAGGACTATAAGCGCTGCAGCAAGACGATTAAGCTATTTAAACAATTAAAAAATGAGTATGAACACGTAGGGACTGTGCTTCAAGCATACTTATATCGTACAGAAAGTGACGTCCGTGAATTAGATGCTTATGCTCCTAAATTAAGGTTAGTGAAAGGAGCGTACAAAGAAGCGGCAGATGTGGCGTTTCCTGATAAAGAAGACGTTGACGAAAACTTTCAGAACATCATTGGACTTCACTTATTAAACGGCCACTACACAGCAGTTGCTACTCACGATGAACGAATCATTCAGTATACAAAAGAGTTTGTTAAAAAGCATGGAATTTCAATGAATCAGTTTGAATTTCAGATGCTATACGGCATTCGATCAGAAAGGCAAGTTCAGCTCGTAGCAGAACAATATAAAATGAGAGTTTACGTTCCTTATGGAACGGACTGGTATGGGTATTTTATGAGGCGCCTTGCAGAAAGACCTGCAAACGTCGCATTTGTCTTAAAAGGAATCGTAAAAAAATAATAGTGAAATGGTCGTGATGACAAAGTAAGAAATAATCAAAAATCGAACATGATTCGATTACTCATGTTCGATTTTGAGGTTAATGTCCTTGAGTATTATGCTTTGTGTACTGTTGGTTTTGAGATGTCTTTTTGCCGCGACCGTGCGGTTCATTAACCGGTCCAGCATTTCCTTTAACGCTTGCTGCGCTTACGCCTGCTGACGATGGATCCTTCTTTAATTTGCTCACAAAATCACCTCCTGTGTATTAAGATAACCAAACACATTAAAAATAGTTAGAGATAATATTGTGAATATATTGCGAAAATTTAAAAAATGTTTTATAGTAAAAACAGAGATTAACTGTGACTCTCTTTTTTTACACATAAAATGAATGACCATTCATTCAATATATTAAAGGGGATGTGGGGATAATTATGAACATAAAAAAAGCCGCCGTTTTAGGTTCAGGAGTTATGGGCTCTGGAATTGCAGCTCATTTAGCAAATGTAGGAATTCCAACGCTTTTGCTAGACGTGGTTCCAACTTCATTAACAGCAGACGAGGAAAAAAAACAGCTAACGCTTGAAGATAGGCAAGTGAGAAATCGGTTGAGTACAACTGCTCTAGCTAAATTAACGAAGCAAAAACCGGCGCCTTTAACGTCTAAGTCGTCACTATCGTTAATTACGCCAGGGAATTTTGAAGATCATTTGCAGCAGTTAAGTGAGTGCGATTGGATTATTGAAGTAGTAGTCGAACGTCTTGATATTAAACAGCAGCTGTTTGAAAGAATTGACAGTGTGCGAAAAAAAGGAAGTATCGTAAGTTCAAATACTTCGGGAATATCCATCCATGAAATGGCCAAAGGACGCTCAGAAGATTTTAAAGCGCATTTCTTAGGAACGCACTTTTTTAATCCACCGCGTTATTTAAAGTTATTAGAAATCATTCCAACTCATGAGACAAAATCAGAAATTGTTGAATATATGAAAACGTTTGGTGAAGATGTATTAGGTAAAGGAGTAGTTATTGCAAAAGATACGCCTAACTTTATCGCCAACCGTATCGGTACGTACGGTTTACTTGTGACCGTTCAAGAAATGTTAAAAGGTAATTACAGCGTGGGAGAAGTTGACTCTGTGACGGGTCCCTTAATTGGAAGACCAAAAAGTGCAACGTTTCGAACGTTAGACGTAGTGGGACTAGACACATTTATTCATGTGGCCAACAATGTGTTTGAAAAAGTGGAAGGCAAAGAAAAAGAAGTATTCGATGTGCCTTTATTTATGAAACAAATGCAGGAAAATGGCTGGCTAGGAAGCAAGTCGGGGCAAGGCTTCTTTTTAAAGAAAGGCAAGGAAATTCTAGAACTTGATCCTAGTACACTTCAATACGTCGAGAGAAAGAAGTTAAAAACAGCTTCTACGGAATTAAGCAAGCAGGCAAAAGGGCTGCAAAACAAAATGAAAGCGCTTATATATGCTGATGATCGTGCTGGGCAGCTTCTTTGGAACATCATCAGTCCCGTTCTTGTGTATGCAGCTCAGTTAAAAGATGAAATTGCCGACGATATCGTGGCTATTGATCAAGCTATGAAGTGGGGGTTTGGCTGGAAACTGGGTCCGTTTGAGACTTGGGATGCAATTGGTTTAGAAAAATCAATTGAGAAGATGGAGCAGGAGGGCTTAGCAATTCCGCAGTGGGTAAAACAAATGCAGGAAAACGGATTTACAAGCTTTTATAAAGAAATGGAAGGTCAAACGCTTTACTACGAAGATGATGAGTATAAAGCGGTAAAAGAAAATAAAAAGGTGATTCACCTGTCATCTTTACGCTCTCAAAATAATGTCATTTTAGAAAACAGCGGAGCGAGTTTAATTGATTTAGGAGATGATGTGGCGTGCCTGCAGTTTACTTCTCCTAACAATGCAATTGGGCTAGATATTATCAGCTTATTAAATCAGTCTCTTGAAGAAGTGAATAAGAACTATAAAGGGCTGGTCATAGGAAATCAGGGGAAAAATTTCTGCGTTGGCGCTAACTTAGCTATGATTTTAATGGAAGCACAAGATGACAATTATTTTGAAATTGAATTTGTTATTAAACAATTTCAACAGGCAATGATGAAGGTGAAATACAATGAGAAGCCGGTTGTTGCAGCTCCGTTTGCAATGGCTCTTGGAGGCGGAGCAGAAATTTGCTTGCCGTCAGCTAAAATTCAAGCTTCTGCTGAAACTTACATGGGCCTTGTAGAAGTAGGAGTCGGGTTAATTCCTGGCGGAGGAGGTAACAAGGAGCTTTATATCAAACAGTTAAGTGGTTTACCTAACGGTGTAACGCTCGATCTTCAGCAAATTGCGAATAAAACATTTGAAACAATTGCTACTGCAAAAGTATCAGCTTCTGCTGCAGAAGCTAGACAGCTAAACTTTTTAAATCGCCATGATGGCATCAGCGTAAACGGAGATCACTTGCTGAATGACGCGAAGAGCTCCGTCCTTGCTTTACATGACACGGGCTATAAACCGCCTGTAAAAGCTAAGGTTCCTGTCGTTGGAGAAACAGGATATGCAACGTTGCTGCTAGGAGCTCAATCCATGAAGTATTCAGGATATATATCAGAACATGATTATAAAATTGCTAGTCAGTTAGCATTTGTGTTAGCTGGAGGACGTGTAGCGTTTGGTTCGGAAGTTGATGAAGAGTATTTGCTGGACTTAGAGAGAGAAGCATTTTTAAGCCTGGTTGGAGAAGCGAAGTCTCAAGAACGTATGCAGCACATGTTAGTTAAAGGAAAACCACTGCGCAATTAAGGAGGAGAAAAAATGAGAGAAGCAGTTATTGTAGCAGGTGCTAGGACACCGGTCGGAAAGGCAAAAAAAGGTTCATTGGCAAGTGTTAGACCTGATGATTTGGGAGCCATTGCGGTTAAAGAAACTCTTCGCCGAGCAGGCGGATACGAAGGACCAATTGATGATTTAATTATTGGTTGTGCGATGCCTGAAGCAGAACAAGGTTTAAATATGGCTCGAAATATTGGCGCTCTTGCAGGTTTGCCTTATACGGTGCCAGCAATAACGATTAATCGTTATTGTTCATCAGGTTTGCAAAGTATTGCCTACGGTGCAGAACGAATTATGCTAGGGCAAGCCAAAGCAGTATTAGCTGGAGGAGCAGAATCAATGAGTTTTGTTCCGATGTTTGGAAACGTAGCGCGTCCGAATGTTCAGCTGGTTGAAAATGCGCCGGAGTATTATATGGGCATGGGACATACAGCAGAACAAGTGGCGATGAAATACGGCATTTCACGTGAAGACCAGGATGCATTTGCTGTACGCAGCCATCAAAAAGCAGCAAAAGCGCTTCAAGAAGGGAAGTTTAACGACGAAATTGTTCCCGTGGAAGTGACGCTTCGAAAAATCGATGAAAACAATAAGCTCCGTGAACAAAAGCTGATGTTCTCTCAAGATGAAGGAGTTCGTCCTGGCACAACTGCGGACGTATTAGGGAAACTTCGGCCAGCCTTTTCGATTAAAGGATCCGTAACAGCTGGAAACTCTTCGCAGACAAGTGACGGAGCTGCATCCGTTTTTCTAATGGATAAAGAACAAGCTGAAGCAGAAGGCTTAAAGCCTTTGCTTAAGTTTCGCTCATTTGCAGTTGGAGGAGTTCCGCCTGAAGTAATGGGGATTGGCCCGGTCGCTGCCATCCCTAAAGCTCTTAAACTAGCAGGGCTGGAGCTTTCTGATATCGGGTTGTTTGAATTGAATGAAGCATTTGCTTCTCAAGCACTCGGCGTTATTCGTGAATTAAATATTAATGAAGATAAAGTAAATGTAAACGGAGGCGCTATTGCCTTAGGTCATCCATTGGGCTGTACTGGAGCTAAGCTTACTCTTAGCTTAATGCACGAAATGCAGCGTCGGAATGAGCAGTTTGGAATTGTCACCATGTGTATTGGCGGAGGAATGGGAGCTGCTGGTGTATTTGAGTTGTTAGCATAATCATTTCAAAGGGGGATATGAACATGTCAAATAAAACAAAACAAATGATTAAAGGCGGAAGCTTTTTAATTGAAGAAGGCGATGCAAGCCGCGTCTACACGCCGGAGGATTATACATCTGAACAAAAGATGATTGCCAAGACGACAGATGAATTTGTAGAAAATGAAGTTCTTCCACAAGTGGAATATCTAGAAAAGCATGAGTTTGAGCGCTCTGTAAAGTTATTAAAACAAGCTGGTGAATTAGGTTTACTTGGTGCAGATGTACCGGAGGAATACGGTGGACTCGGTTTAGATAAGATTACCTCTGCTTTAATTGCTGAAAAAATGTCTCGAGCAGGCGGTTTTTCCATCACTCATGGTGCTCACGTAGGAATCGGGTCATTGCCAATCGTCTTATTTGGAACAGAAGAGCAAAAACAAGCATATTTACCTGCTTTAGCAGTTGGGGAAAAAATAGCAGCATATGCGTTAACTGAACCTGGTTCTGGTTCCGATGCTCTTGGTGCTCGAACAACGGCTCGCCTTAACGCAGAAGGCACACACTATGTGTTAAATGGAGAAAAGCAGTGGATTACGAATGCTGGATTTGCTGATGTGTTCGTGGTGTATGCGAAAATCGACGGCGATAAATTTTCTGCTTTTATCGTGGAGCGCGAATTCCCAGGCGTTTCGGTTGGACCGGAAGAGAAGAAAATGGGAATCAAAAGTTCATCAACAAGAACATTAATTCTTGAAGATGCGCTTGTTCCAAAAGAAAACGTTCTGGGTGAAATTGGAAAAGGTCATGTAATTGCGTTTAACATTTTAAATATTGGGCGCTATAAGCTTGGAGTTGGAGCAGTTGGAGCAGGAAAACGTGCATTAGAAATTACGTCTCAATATGTTAATCAGCGTCAGCAGTTTAAAACGCCAATTGCTAAATTCTCATTAACACAAGAAAAGTTAGCCACAATGGCTTCTAAATTGTATGCAACTGAAAGCTCCGTATATCGTACGGTAGGACTTTTTGAAGACCATATGGGCCAGCTTTCAGAAGAACAGCAAAAAGACGGAAAGCAAATTGCTGCTTCCATTGCTGAATATGCTATCGAATGTTCATTAAATAAAGTGTTTGCCACGGAAGCTCTTGACTACATTGTAGATGAAGGCGTGCAGCTTCACGGAGGCTACGGTTTTATGAGTGAGTATGAAATTGAGCGTCTGTATCGCGATTCTCGCATTAATCGTATTTTTGAAGGAACAAATGAGATTAACCGTCTTTTAGTACCAGGCACATATTTACGCAAAGCGCTAAAAGGAGAGCTTCCACTGCTTCAAAAAGCACAAACGCTTCAAGAAGAATTGATGATGCTTATGCCGCAGGAAGTAGGAAATGAGCCGTTAGATCAAGAAAAAATGCTTGTGCAAAACGGGAAGAAAATTGCGCTGTTGCTTTTGGGATTAGCTGCACAAAAGTATGGCAAAGAATTAGAGAAAGAACAAGAAATTCTCGTTAATATTTCCGATATGATCAGTAACGCATATGCAATGGAATCTACTGTTTTACGTACTGAAAAAGCTATTTCCAAAACAGGAACAGATCAGAATAGCTTAAAATTAAAGTATACCCAAGTATTTTGCCAAGAAGCATTTAATCGAATCGAAGCAGATGCAAAAGAAACGTTAATTGGCGTTGAACAAGGTGATACGCTTAGAGTCATGCTTTCGTCTCTTCGCAAGTTAACGCGCTATACACCAATCAATGTGATTAGCGTAAAGCGTGAGATTGCGAAAACGCTTCTAGAAGTAGAGAAGTTCACAGTTTAAGGAAAAAGGAGCTCGTTTTGCGAGCTCCTTTTTGTTTAAGAAGCCTCTATCTAGGTAAATGATAAAGGATGTGTTAAAATACGAAAAAAGCTTAAAATAAAGGGTGGTTGACGAAATGTCATTATTTTTTTATTCATATCCAAAGTGTGGGACGTGCCGAAAAGCAAAGAAGTGGCTGGATGATAACGGAGTAGCGTATGAAGAAATTCATATTGTAGAAAACCCGCCAACAAAAGAGCAGCTGCAGTCTTATTATCAGAACAGCGGCTTAGAATTAAAAAAATTCTTTAATACAAGCGGTAAAAAATATCGCGAATTAGGGCTTAAAGATAAAGTAAGCAGTGCGAGTGAAGATGAACTTCTGTCTATTCTTGCGTCAGATGGCATGTTAATTAAGCGTCCGCTGCTAACAGATGGACAAAAAGTAACGCTTGGTTTCAAAGAAGAGCAGTTTGAAGACGTGTGGAAGTGAGTTTTCAAATAGAAAATTTTTACCTTTTACGTTACACTGTTAATAGGAAGTTATTTTAGGTTGTAGAAAGTGTTCTCCACGTTGAAGGCGCTTTTTATATAAACAAATTACGATACATATTTTGGAGGGATTAAGATGAGTACACCAAAAGATTTGCGTTATTCTGAAGAGCATGAATGGGTAAAAACAGAAGGAGACGTTGTCCGCGTAGGTATTACACATTTCGCTCAAGCTGAGCTTGGAGACATCGTATTCGTTGAACTGCCAGAAGTAGGAGCAACAGTAGAAGCTGACGAGCCGTTTGGCAGCGTTGAATCAGTAAAAACAGTTTCTGAGCTCTATGCACCAATTAGCGGTGAAGTTGTAGCAGTAAACGACAACTTAAGCGATAGCCCTGAACTTGTTAATGAATCTCCATACGAGGAAGCATGGATGATTACAATCAAACCATCTGATTCTTCTCAAGTAGACAAGCTAATGACAGCAGAGCAATACGAAGAAATGACAAACGAAGGATAATATTCCTCCATAAATTGTCTTTATGAAAAATTTTTGACTGGACACTCTATTAGTAAACAAACTAAAGGAGTGTCTTTTTATGTTTGAAAAACAAAAAATGGACGTTACAGATCGCGTTACAGCTAAATTTCATGACGGTGGTATGAAATTATATGTTGATAAGCAGCCAATTGGTGAAGTTAGTTACGGAACAAGCGGCAATGAATACCGCTTTGAAGAAGGATATTCGCAAGAAAATAATAAGTTTTATCAATATACGGACGTACAAAAACAAGGTGAAACGCAAAAATATACAGACTGCGACGAAGAAGCAGGATGGTGCTAAACAGTGGCAACTGCCGCTGTTTTTCTTGTTTTATGGAAACAATATGGCCTAAGCTGCCTTTTAAAACAGTTCTTTCTTGCAAATTTCTTTTAAAAAACAGGTGAACTGTGATACATTAACGAATATTGTATAGCATAAAGAAATGATGTTACTATACAACTGACGATTATGGGTGATGAAAATGGGGCTAATTGAAATTGAAAAAGTAATTATTGTCGAAGGAAAATCAGATAAAAAACGTATTCAAGATATCATTCGAGAACCAATTGAAATTATTTGTACAAACGGTACGATTAGTTTGTCAAAGCTGGATGAAATTATTGACTGTACGTTTAATAAAGAGGTATACATACTCGTTGACTCTGATGATTCAGGGAATAAGCTAAGAAAACAATTTAAACGAGAGCTTCCGGAAGCAGAGCATCTATATATTGATAAAATGTACCGAGAAGTTGCTGCCGCCCCTAGACATCACATAGCAACAGTATTACTGAGTGCCAATATCGATGTTAATGCAGAATTTTTAACATAAAAGGAATGAGCAACATGCAAGAATGGAGCGAAAAACAGCTTGATGATCAGTTGAAAGAAGGAGAAAGAGCGTTTATCTTTTTCCATACGCCTTTTTGCGGAACATGTCAGCTGGCAAAAAAAATGTTAACCGTGGCAGAAGCGATGCTGCCGGATGTAACCATCGGAATGAGCAATTTAAATTATATGCCTTCAAAAGCAGAATTATTTTCAATTGAAAGCGTACCTTGTTTGATTGAAGTGGAAAATGGTGAAATGGTAAAAAAACTCTACGCGTTTCATTCCATCGAGCACGTACTCGAGGAGCTTCGATAATCAAACGTTTGTTTAAAATGAAGAAATGGAAAGAGAGCGAACCGTTGGGGTTGTTGAAATCTTGGGATATTATCCCAAGAACAAAATCTGTTGACAGCCTATCTGACACATGCTAAAATCACACTCATGAATGTTCATAAATGAATGAATATTTCCCAAAAACAAAATAATTGTTGCGAACTCTTATCAAGAGAGGTGGAGGGACTGAGCCCTGTGAAACCCGGCAACCGTCAGACTAACTGAAATGGTGCCAATTCCTGCAAAGCTATGCGCTTTGAAAGATGAGAGAAAGGATTAAATATCGAGCCTTTCTGTCATGCGCAGAGAGGCTTTTTTAATGTGGAAAATTGTTTTAAGGCTTTTTCATCCTATAGGGCAACCTAACATAATTAAGTTTTTATTAAAGAAGGTGAAGAAATATGATTACATTAACAGACGTTACGAAAATTTATCAGGCCAAAAGCGGTCAAGTAACAGCTGTTGATAATGTGAATCTAACCGTTAACCAAGGTGAAATTTACGGAATTATTGGTTATAGCGGAGCGGGGAAAAGTTCTTTGATTCGCTTGCTAAACGGATTAGAAACACCAACGACAGGAACGGTTGAAGTAGCAGGTAATGATATTGGAAAAATTAAAGGCAGAAAACTCAGAAAAGCTAGACAAGAAATTAGTATGGTATTTCAACACTTTAATATTTTGTGGTCGCGTACGGTGAGAGAAAATATTGCTTTTCCGTTAGAAATAGCAGGGATTTCAAAAGAAAAAAGAATGAAACGAGTAGACGAACTCATTAAGCTAGTTGGACTTGAAGGTCGTGAAAATGCTTATCCATCACAGCTTAGCGGTGGACAAAAGCAGCGCGTTGGTATTGCTCGAGCGCTAGCGAACAATCCAAAAGTATTGCTTTGTGATGAAGCAACATCAGCGCTTGATCCTCAAACGACAGATTCTATTTTAGATCTGTTAGTAGATATTAATGAGAAGCTAGGGTTAACCATTGTATTGATTACTCATGAAATGCACGTCATTCGTAAAATTTGTCATCGAGTAGCCGTTATGGAAAATGGGGCAGTAGTAGAAGAAGGACAAGTGCTAGAAGTATTCAGAAAACCTAAGCAGCCGATTACGAAACGATTCGTTCAACAGATTTCTGAACCAGAGGAAACGTTTGAAACGATTGAACAAGTGAAAGAGCTGTATCCAAGCGGGCAAATTATTCAGCTGACGTTTGTTGGCGGAAAAGCAGAGCAGCCGCTCATTACAACGATTTTAAAACAGTTTGATGTAACGATTAATATTTTGCAAGGAAAGATTTCTCACACACAAACAGGTTCATACGGGACGTTGTTTGTTCATTTAGACGGAGAATTAACAGAAGTTGAAAAAGTCATTGCATACATTCATGAGCAGCAGGTAGAAGTGGAGGTAATGACAAATGCTTGAGAAACTATTTCCAAACGTTATTTTAGATGATTTTATTCAAGCGACAAATGAAACACTATATATGACGGCTATTTCAGTTGTAGCCACATTTGTTCTAGGTATTTTATTGGGCTTGCTTTTATTTTTAACGTCCAAAGGACAGCTTTGGCAAAACAAACCTTTATATGCCATTGTGTCAGCGGTTGTAAATATCTTTCGTTCCATTCCATTCATTATTCTAATTGTTTTACTGATTCCATTTACCAAAGCATTGGTAGGAAGTATTTTAGGTGCTAATGCAGCGTTACCTGCTTTAATTGTTGGAGCAGCACCATTTTATGCGCGTCTTGTAGAAATTGGTCTGCGCGAAATTGATAAAGGTGTGATTGAAGCTGCTAAATCAATGGGAGCAACAACAAGCACCATTATTTTTAAAGTGCTGTTACCTGAATCGCTGCCAGCTTTAATTTCCGGTTTGACGGTAACAACGATTGCATTAGTTGGCTATACGGCAATGGCGGGTGTGATTGGAGCCGGAGGTCTTGGAAACCTTGCATATTTAGAAGGATTCCAGCGCAGTCATAATGACGTAACGCTAGCCGCTACAATCTTAATTTTGATTATTGTATTTATTATCCAACTTATTGGAGATGCGATTACTGCAAAAATTGATAAAAGATAAAGGGAGGATTATTTATTATGAAAAAATGGCTTTCGGCTTTAGCGTTAACATCTGCACTAGTAGTGGGATTAGCTGCGTGTGGATCTAACAATGGATCAAAAGATGAAAAGAAAATTGTCGTGGGTGCATCTAATACGCCTCATGCTGAAATTTTAGAACAAGCAAAACCGATTTTAGAAAAACAAGGAATTGACTTAGAAATTAAAAAATTCCAAGATTACATCTTACCGAACACAGCTCTTGCAAACAATGAAATTGATGCAAACTACTTCCAGCACGTTCCTTATATGAATTCAGTGTTAAAAGATCACAAGGGTGAAAAAGGGTATGATTTCGTAAGTGCCGGTGCTATTCACATTGAACCAATTGGTATCTACTCTAAAAAATACAAAAGCTTAAAAGATCTTCCGAAAAACGGTACAGTTATTATGCGTGATGCGGTAGCTGAGCAAGGACGTATTTTATCGATTTTTGAAAAAGCTGGCGTGATCAAATTAAAGCCAGGCGTAAAGAAAATAGATGCACAAATTAAAGATATCGTAGAAAACCCTAAAAATTTAAAATTTAAAGCCGATGTTGAAGGCGGATTGTTACCTCAAATGTACAAAAATAATGAAGGTGATGCTGTTGTTATCAATGCTAACTATGCTATCGATGCTGGTTTAGATCCAGTAAAAGATCCAATCGCAGTTGAAAGCAAAGAAAATAACCCTTATGCAAACATCATTACGGTTCACAAAGGTGACGAAAATAAAGATACAGTGAAAGCTTTAGTAAAAGTTCTTCACTCTAAAGAAATTCAAGATTACATTAAAGAAAAATACAAAGGCGGAGTATTGCCGGTAAATAAATAATAGAAGAAAAGCACTTGCCCAGAGTGGGCAAGTGCTTTTTTTGTATGCGGCAAAACGAATAACTCTTATTTTTCTCACGCATACTAACCGTGAAAACTTTACTGATGATGGGAGCTGACGTTATGCAGCAAGAAGCACGTCATTCAACTGAGCAAGCACTTCATGACTATAAAATGGGTGTTGGGAAATTTAGTGAAAAATTGCCGGAAGTAACAAAAACGTTTAATGCGTTTACTGAAGCATGTTTTGGAGAAGGTTCTCTTTCTAAAAAAGAAAAGCAGTTAATCGCGTTAGGGATCAGCGTAGTAGCTCAAGACGAGTACTGTATGATTTATCATACAAAAGGCTGCATTGATCAAGGTGCAACTGAGCAAGAAATTTTAGAAGCATGCGGAGTATCAGCAGCATTTGGCGGAGGCGCAGCGATGAGTCAGTCCGTTACGCTTGTCCAAGAGTGTGTTTCAGAACTGACTAGCCACACGCACTAAGTAAATAAAGCGGGTAAAAAGCTTGTCTTAGAAGGCTCTATAGAGTCTTTTAAGGCAACTTTTTTATGAGTGGATTTAGTCTTAAAAAACGTACATAATGGTTTAAAACCTTTTGGGTCAAAAGGTTGCTATAAGTTTTCATTTGTTATAAGATTGTAATGAGAATAAAATGAGAATAATTAAAAAGATATAGGTATATCGTTTTTTACTATATACGTCTATAACTGGAGGTTTTAATATGGCAGGGTCAACTTTAACAATTAAAGATCTTCATGTTGCAATTGAAGGTAAAGAAATTTTAAAAGGTGTTAATTTAGAAGTTAAGGGCGGCGAAATCCATGCAATCATGGGACCAAACGGTACTGGTAAATCAACATTATCTTCAGCAATCATGGGGCATCCTAAATACGAGGTTACACAAGGAAGCATCACGCTAGACGGCGAAGATGTACTTGAGATGGAAGTAGATGAGCGTGCTCGTGCAGGTCTATTCCTAGCGATGCAATATCCAAGTGAAATCAGCGGTGTAACAAATGCAGACTTCCTACGTTCAGCAATTAATGCTCGTCGTGAAGAAGGCGAAGAAATTTCACTAATGAAATTCATCCGTCAATTAGACAAAAACATGGATTTCTTAGAAATGGATCAAGACATGGCACAGCGTTACCTAAATGAAGGTTTCTCTGGCGGTGAGAAGAAGCGTAACGAAATTCTTCAATTAATGATGCTTCAACCAGGAATTGCAATTTTAGATGAAATCGACTCTGGTTTAGATATCGATGCGTTAAAAGTTGTATCAAAAGGTATTAATGAACTGCGCGGCAGCGAGTTCGGTTGCTTAATGATTACTCACTATCAACGTTTATTAAACTACATTACGCCAGATAAAGTTCACGTTATGATGCAAGGTCGCGTTGTAAAATCAGGCGGACCAGAATTAGCACAGCGTCTAGAGGCAGAAGGTTATGACTGGATCAAACAAGAATTAGGTATTGAAGACGAAACTGTAGAGCAAGAAGCTTAAGAGTTAGGAGGATCTCTATGACTATTGATACGAAATTACCATTTGATCAAGAGTACATCAGCAGCTTTTCAAAAGAAGCTAATGAACCAAGTTGGCTGCTAGATCTTCGCTTACAAGCTCTTGCGAAAGCAGAAGATCTTGCACTTCCAAAGCCAGATAAAACAAACATTTCGAAATGGAATTTTACTGCTTTTGACAAGCACGCTTCACAGGCAAGCACAATCTCATCTGTAGAAGAGCTTCCAGAAGTGGTTAAAGCATTGATTGATACAGAAGCTGTTAAAAATCTATATGTTCAGCGTGACCAAACAGCTGCATACTCAACGTTAACAGAAGAGCTAAAGTCTCAGGGTGTTATCTTCACAGATATTCAAACAGCTGCTAAAGAGCATAGCGACCTTGTTGAGAAGTACTTCATGAAAGACGGAGTTAAAGTAGATGAGCACCGTTTAACTGCATTAAACGCAGCGTTATTAAACGGCGGTGTATTTGTATACGTTCCTAAAAATGTAGAAGTACAAGAGCCGCTTCAAGCTGTATTTGTCCGCGAAGATGAAGAAGCAGCTTTATTCAACCATGTGATTGTTGTAGCTGAAGACAACAGCTCAGTAACATATGTAGAAAACTACATTGCTACTGCTGAAGAGTCAAACGGTGTTGTCAATATCGTGACGGAAGTATTCGCTAACAGCAATGCAAAAGTAACGTTTGGAGCTGTTGACTACTTAGCTAAAGGCACAACTACTTATGTGAACCGCCGCGGCGTAGCGGGCAAAGATGGTCGCATTGAGTGGGCTTTAGGCTTAATGAGTGAAGGAAATACAGTTTCAGAAAATACAACGTATCTAATGGGCGACGGTTCATATGGAGATACAAAAACGGTAACAGTTGGACGTGGAGAGCAGTCTCAAAACTTAACAACAAGTATCGTACACTTCGGAAAACATTCTGAAGGCTACATTTTAAAACACGGCGTTATGAAAGAAAGCGCGTCTTCAATCTTTAACGGTATCGGTAAAATTGAACACGGTGCATCTAAATCAAACGCTGAGCAGGAATCTCGTGTGTTAATGTTAAGTGAAAAAGCACGTGGAGACGCAAACCCAATTCTTCTAATTGATGAAGACGATGTAACAGCAGGACACGCTGCATCTGTTGGACGCGTAGATCCAATTCAGCTTTACTACTTAATGAGCCGCGGTATTCCACAAACAGAAGCAGAACGTTTAGTTATTCACGGGTTCTTAGCACCAGTTGTAAACGAGTTGCCAATCGAAACGGTTAAAAAACAATTAACGGATTTAATTGAAAGGAAAGTTCGATAATGAATATCTCTGATATTCGTAAACAATTTCCTATTTTAGACCAAGAGGTAAATGGCAGCCCACTCGTTTATTTAGACAGTGCAGCAACTTCACAAAAGCCGCTTGCTGTAATTGAAGCGATTGAGAAGTATTACAAAGAATACAACTCAAACGTACACCGAGGTGTTCACACGCTTGGTACAAGAGCAACAGACGGATACGAAGGAGCTCGTGAAAAGGTTCGTAAGTTTATTAATGCAAAATCAACGGAAGAGATTATCTTTACGCGCGGTACAACGACAGCTCTTAATACAGTAGCTGCAAGCTATGGCCGTGCGAATCTTAAACCTGGTGATGAAATTGTGATTACTTATATGGAACATCACAGTAACATCATTCCTTGGCAGCAAGTTGCCAAGGAAACAGGTGCAACGTTAAAATATATTTCATTAACAGAAGATCATGCACTTTCACTAGAAGAGGTAAAAAGCACGATTACATCTAACACAAAAATTGTATCGATTATGCAAGTATCTAACGTATTGGGCACAATTAACCCAGTAAAAGAAATTGCAGAAATTGCACACGCTAACGGTGCAGTAATGGTTGTGGATGGTGCGCAAAGTACGCCTCACATGAAGGTGGATGTACAAGATTTAGACTGTGATTTCTTTGCTTTCTCTGGACATAAAATGGGCGGACCGACTGGAATCGGTGCTCTTTATGGAAAGAAAGAGCTTCTTGAAAAAATGGAACCAATCGAGTTTGGCGGCGAAATGATTGACTTCGTAAACCTATACGAATCAACGTGGAAAGAGCTTCCTTGGAAATTTGAAGGAGGTACGCCAATCATTGCAGGTGCCATTGGTTTAGGTGCAGCGATTGATTTCTTAGAAGAAGTTGGTTTAGATAATATTCAAGCACATGAGCACAAGCTAGCGCAATATGCACTGGATCGCTTATCGCAAGTAGATGGAATTACGATTTACGGACCGAAAGAGCGAGCGGGTGTTGTGACGTTTAACATTGAAGATGTGCATCCGCACGACGTTGCGACAGTAGTAGACGCTGATGGAATTGCGATTCGTGCAGGTCATCACTGTGCGCAGCCGCTGATGAAATATTTAAACGTATCTTCTACTGCACGTGCAAGCTTCTATCTGTATAACACGGAAGAAGAAGTAGATAAATTGGTGTCATCATTAATAAAAACGAAGGAGTATTTTACAAATGGCTTTTAATAATTTAGATACTCTCTATCGTCAAGTAATTATGGACCATTATAAAAACCCGCGTAATCGTGGAACGTTGAATGAAGATACTGTGAACATTCATATGAATAACCCGACGTGCGGAGACCGCATTGAACTTTCTTTAAAAGTAGAGGACGGCAAAGTGGTGGATGCAAAGTTCGAAGGTGAAGGATGTTCAATTTCAATGTCATCAGCTTCAATGATGACACAAGCAATTAAAGGTCAAGAAGTAGACAAAGCGTTTAAAATGGCCCATATCTTCTCTGACATGATGCAAGGTAAAGAGTATGATGATAGTATAGATTTAGGAGATATTGAAGCACTTCAAGGTGTAGCAAAATTTCCTGCGCGTATTAAATGTGCAACACTAGCGTGGAAAGCGATGGAAAAAGGTCTTAACGAACAAAAATAAGACCTTCATTCATTCCCAATCCTATCAAGTAGGGGGTAATAAAAGATGGCTAAAAAAATGCCAGAAATCGGCGATTATAAATATGGATTTTCCGATAAAGACGTATCAATTTTCCGCTCTAAACGCGGTTTAACAAAAGAAATCGTAGAAGAAATTTCTCGTATGAAAGAGGAACCACAATGGATGCTTGACTTCCGTTTGAAATCTCTAGAGCACTTCTACAACATGCCAATGCCACAGTGGGGCGGAGACATGGCAAGCTTAGACTTTGACGAAATTACGTACTACGTAAAACCATCTGAGAAGTCTGAACGTTCTTGGGATGAAGTTCCTGAAGAAATTAAACAAACGTTTGATAAACTTGGTATTCCTGAAGCAGAGCAAAAGTATCTTGCGGGTGTATCAGCTCAGTACGAATCTGAAGTGGTTTATCACAATATGAAAGAAGATCTTGAAGCGCAAGGTATCGTATTTAAAGATACAGATACGGCACTAAAAGAAAACGAAGATATTTTCCGTGAGCATTTTGGAAAAGTTATCCCGCCAACGGATAACAAATTCTCTGCTCTTAACTCAGCGGTTTGGTCTGGTGGATCATTCATTTACGTACCAAAAGGCGTAAAAGTAGATACACCGTTACAAGCTTATTTCCGTATTAACTCTGAAAATATGGGACAGTTTGAGCGTACGTTAATTATTGCTGATGAAGGCTCACACGTCCACTATGTAGAGGGCTGTACAGCACCTGTTTATACAACAAACTCTCTTCACAGTGCCGTTGTAGAAATCATTATCAAAAAAGACGCGTATTGCCGCTATACAACAATTCAAAACTGGGCGAACAACGTATACAACCTTGTAACAAAACGCGCGGTTTGTGAAGCAAACGCAACAATGGAATGGATTGATGGAAACATCGGTTCTAAGTTAACAATGAAATATCCAGCTGTTATTTTAAAAGGTGAAGGTGCACGTGGTATGACATTATCTATTGCACTTGCTGGTAAAGGACAGCACCAAGATGCTGGTGCAAAAATGATTCACTTAGCACCGAACACATCTTCAACGATCGTATCAAAATCAATTTCGAAACAAGGCGGTAAAGTAACATACCGCGGTATCGTACACTTCGGCCGTAAAGCAGAAGGTGCACGTGCGAACATTGAGTGTGATACGCTGATTATGGATAATCAATCAACTTCTGATACAATTCCGTACAATGAGATTTTAAATGATAACATCTCACTTGAACACGAAGCGAAAGTATCAAAAGTATCTGAAGAACAATTATTCTATCTAATGAGCCGCGGTATTTCTGAAGAAGAAGCGACAGAAATGATTGTAATGGGCTTTATTGAGCCATTTACAAAAGAGCTTCCAATGGAATATGCAGTAGAAATGAACCGTCTAATCAAATTTGAAATGGAAGGTTCAATCGGTTAATAATAGATAAAAACTCGTTTGCTGTTTATGCAAACGGGTTTTTTTGTATCGTTTGTATTAAAATAAAGAAAAGCGATGCTAAGAAAATAGAGGAGGAATGGCATGATTTATATTGGAGTCACAGGCTGGGGAGATCATGATTCATTATATGAAGCGGGTGTTTCATCAAGAGACAAGCTTGCCGTATACGCAGGCCATTTTCCAATTGTTGAAGTCGATTCATCTTTTTATGCAATTCAACCTAAATCAAATGTAGAAAAGTGGGTGAATGATACACCCGAATCTTTTCGTTTTGTGGTAAAAGCCTATCAAGGCATGACAGGGCATATGAGAGAAGGAAATCCGTTTGATAGCAAGGAAGAAATGTTTCATGCATTTTTAGAATCAGTGAAGCCGTACGTAAGTTCAAATAAGCTGGCCATGATTTTATTTCAAATGCCACCGTGGTTTGACTGTACAAAAGAAAACGTAGCCTATTTGAGATATAGCCGTGAGAAGTTTGGAGATTTACCAGTAGCCCTTGAGTTTCGAAATCAGTCTTGGTTTAAGCCGTTTTTCTACGATAAAACGCTAACGTTTATGGAACAAGAGAAGTGGATTCATGGTATTTGTGATGAACCTCAGGCGGGAGAAGGATCTATTCCCATTGTGATTCATGCTACGGATAAACAGAAAACACTCATACGTTTTCATGGACGAAACGTACACGGTTGGAACAAGCCCGCAGAAGGCAATTGGCGAGCGGTAAGGTTTTTGTATCGCTACAATGAAAAAGAGCTTCTAGAGTGGAAAGAACGTCTTGAAAAGCTGCAAAAGCAAACGAAGGACATTTACCTGTTATTTAATAATAACTCCGGCGGAGATGCTGTACATAATGCCAAACAGCTCATGAGTTTATTAAATATTAAATATGAGAATTTAGCTCCTAAACAATTAGATTTTTTTAATGAATTTTAGCACTGAGTTCTATAAAAGTTTATATAAACAAGGAAGAAGGAATACAAACGTCAAATAGGTAGAAAAGTATATGTAAAACCTCACTTTTTTCTTTCAAAATCATAAATTGATTAAGAAAGGAGTGAGTTACTATGATTACCTTAGCGCCTATCGTAATTGAAGGTCATACGTTTAACGCAGTTACCGTATTGCTCCCAAAAACAACTCTGTTAACAATTTCATCAGATAAAGGGTACATTATGTGCGGAGCACTAGACGTAGGTCTATTAAATGATAAATTAGCTGATCGTCAAATAATAGCTGGAAGAGCTGTAGGTGTACGTACAATTGAGCAGCTTCTTGAAGCGCCGCTTGAATCTGTAACGCTTGAAGCTGAAAAAAGAGGGATTTTTAAAGGAACAATTGGCAAAGATGCTTTATTGAAAATGCTTTAATATAGTCGAGAATTTAAGATAAAACTTTTTAAAAGAAGCGTGAACCTCCTTATACATGCATACATATAGCTTGTAAGGAGGGATTTTTTTTGGTTAAACTTCGTCGGAAATTAACAAGAAAAGGCCCGCTTCCTTTTCGTTACGTTCTGTTGCTCACCTTTCTTTTTTTTATGCTTTCCACAGGGGTAGGATTATGGCTAATTAATAGAGGGATTGAACCGACGTTAATGAAATATGCTGAAGCACAAACAAAAGAGATTGCAACTTTAGTTATTAATAAAGCGGTGAATAAACAGGTACTTGATCAACTGGACGTAGATGTCATTAAAGTGGAATCTACTCCTAACGGTCAAGTAGCCAAAATTGACACAGCGCTTGTAAATCGGGTTAGAGCTCAAACTACGTCATTTGTCCAGGCTAACTTAAAAGAAGCAGAGAAAGGGAATTTAGATGCACTTGAACTTCCAACAGATATTCGTATTGAAAAAAGTGAAAAGTTGCGGAATCAAGGAATTGTATACCAAGTTCCGCTTGGGCAAGCGACTAATAATGCGCTGCTTGGAAATCTAGGTCCGCTGATTCCGGTTAAATTTCATGCTATTGGTGACGTTCAAACAGACGTAGTGAGAAAAATCGAAGAGTATGGAATAAATAATGCGTTTCTTGAAGTATCTATCAAAGTAAAAGTAAACATGCAAATCATTATCCCATTTGCAACTAAAAAAACAACCGTTACGGCTACAATCCCGGTCGGAGGCACCGTTATTCCTGGAAATGTTCCTGACTATTTTAATGGTGGAAACTCATCTTCTCCGGCGATTGAACTTCCGAAGAAAAATTAACAATATTATATTAACGTGATAAAGTATTATTAAAAAAGCAGGTGCGGAAGTTCAAAAAGACTTTCATACTTGCTTTTATTCATTGGATAATTTGTCTGAATTTTCTATAAAAAATATTTTGACATACCATCTTCTCCCTTCTATAATTTGAGATAGGAAGTTATAGAAAGAATAATCTAAAAATTATAAAAATTCTCGTTGATCTACGATAAAAAGAGAGTAGGGAGAGAACAAGAGGGGGAATTACAGTGGAAAATAGGCCGCAGTGGGGATCAAGAGCAGGGTTTATTTTAGCAGCAGCAGGTTCAGCAATTGGACTAGGGAATATATGGAGGTTTCCAGCTACTGCATATGAAAACGGAGGAGGAGCATTTTTTCTTCCCTATTTATTTGCTTTGTTGACGGCAGGAATTCCTATTTTAATCATGGAGTTTGCTATAGGTCATAAATATAAAGGTTCTTCTCCTTTATCATTAGCGAGACTAAGTCCAAGGGCTGAGTGGCTAGGCTGGTGGCAAGTAGCTATTTCCTTTTTTATTTCAGTTTACTATTCCGTTATTATCGCGTGGGCGATGTCGTATTTTATCTTTTCATTTAAGTTAAGCTGGGGAAAGGATACGGAAGCGTTTTTATATGGAGATTATTTAAAATTAGCTGAAGCACCAGGACAAACAGGAAGCATCGTATTACATGTTTTAATTCCGCTTGTACTTGTATGGATTGTCACGTTAGGTGTGTTATTAAAAGGAATCAAAAAAGGAATTGAAGCGGCAAACAAAATCTTTTTACCAACACTAATTGTTCTATTTTTAATCATCGTCATTCGAGCAGTAACATTAGACGGAGCAATGGAAGGTCTGCACGCTTTCTTTAAACCAAACTGGAGCGCAATTGGAGATGGAAAGGTTTGGATTGCGGCATATGGTCAAATTTTCTTTAGTTTATCTGTTGGTTTTGCTATTATGATTACTTATTCCAGTTACCTTCCAAAAAAATCTGATTTAACTAATAATGCGTTTATTACTGGATTCGGTAATTCCGCTTTTGAATTACTAGCAGGAATCGGTGTGTTTAGCGCACTTGGTTTTATGGCTACTCAGCAAGGTATCCCAATCGATAAAGTGGTTCAGGGAGGGGTAGGACTAGCCTTTGTTGTTTTCCCGCAAATTATTAATGAATTTCCGGCCTTTAAACAGCTGTTCGGAATGTTATTCTTTGCTTCCTTAACATTAGCAGGATTAACATCGCTTATTTCAATTATTGAAACCTTTGTAGCAGGCATTCAAGATAAATTTACTATCTCACGTACAAAATCTGTATTAATAGGCGGAGGAATCGCTTCAATTTGCTCGCTGTTATTTGCAACACAAGGCGGACTTTATTTCTTAGATGTGGTCGACTATTTCATTAATAACTTCGGAGTTGCTTTAGCAGGCTTAGTAGAAGTTGTATTAGTTGCTTGGGTATTTAAAAAGTTGAGCAGCCTTCAGCAGCATGCAAATGAAGTCTCTGATATCCGAATGGGATCATGGTGGAAAATATGTTTAGGAGTCGTTACACCACTTGTACTTGGGTATATGATGTTTGATAACTTCCGGAAAAATATTTCGGAAAATTACGAGCAGTATGCAACGACTTTTGTAGGTCCTTTTGGTTGGGGCGTGGCAGCTCTGGCTGTTATTTTAGGAATTGTTTTCTCTTTTGCACGATGGAAAGATGGGACGATGCGTTTGTCAGTTAAAGAGAAGGGGGTTTCCAAATAATGGATGGAAGTTCAATCACAATGATGGTTGTAGGGATGGTCATCATATGGGGCGGCTTGGCCGCGAGTATTGCTCATGCTGTGAAAAAAGCAAAAGAAAGCAAAGCATCAGGATAAAAAAACAGGAAGCGTCGGCTTCCTGTTTTTTTATTTTTTCTTTAGTTCTAAACGATCATTTCTTTCCCACGTTCTTAACTGAGGATATGGGTCAAACGACCACTCATTTTTGCCGTTATCTTTATACATTCCATAATGCAAGTGAGGAGGGAATTTCCCAGAAGTTCCAGGAGGTCCATAACCGGAACTTCCTACTCCGCCAATGAGTGTTCCTGGTTCTACAATTTGCCCTACTTTTAAATTTTTTGCAAACCCGCTTAAATGAGCTAAATAATGATAGTTATTATGAAGGTCACGAATACCGATTCGCCAGCCTCCATATTTATTCCATCCTTTAAGCTCAATAATGCCATAGCAAGGGGATTTTACTGGAACTCCGTAATCTGCAAAAATGTCTGTTCCTTCATGGATTCGTTTTCCACCCCAGCCGCGCGCATCTCCCCATGTACTGCGATAACTGTAGTTCGCACGGAGAGGCACAGGAAATGAAGAACCTTTTAAATCAATGCGACCGTAATGACGAAAAATTTTAGCATTCCCTAAAATAATATCAACCGCTTTAGCCCGGTGATAATAGTTCCAAAGCGCAATTTTAATATAGTCTTCGGATACCCCGAACGTCCGAATATAATCTGCCATGGTAAAAAGCATATCTTCATCATTAAATTGGTCTGCTTTTTTGTCTCCATTCCCGTCTTTACCCATTCCCCCGAGGAGAGAAATAGTGAGTGGGTTTGTATCTTCCAAATTTGGATTTAGAGAGCCTGACCATTTTTCTGGAGGGTAATAAATGGCGATTGCACCTTTTTCTCTTGGAATATCTTTATGAGAGCGTCGAATATTTCGTTCATACTGGTCAATCCCAGCAAAGTAATACCAAGGAATTGTAGTAGCGGCTTCCATTTGTTTATACAGCTCTAATCTCTTTTGAATAAGCATTTTTTCTTGATCTGCTGAAGATTCAGCTGTTACGTGGTGCCATCCTGTGAATATAGACATGAACATAAAAAGTAAGATAATCGTTTTGCGCATCGTGTTTCCCCCTTTCTAAAAATAGTTTGTAACACTAGTTTGCAGCGAGAAAAAAGATTTCATAAATATTAATTAATGGAAATCGCTTCAAAACTTTTTTAAAGAATTTTATTCAGAAGATAAATGGAAATTATACGGAGGATGAAAACGCACACATTCGGATGGGAAATAGAAGAAAACTGAGGAAAATAAAGAGCAGACAACTTGTCGAATCTCACTTTTTTATGATAAAGTGACATATAGTTATGTTTTTAATATGTAGTTAAAATTAAGCATATAGGTTATAGACATTTTCTAGATTGGTGGAGTTGATAATATGGCAACAAAAGAAGAGCATGTCCGCAAACCCGAGTGGCTGAAGATTAAGCTAAACACAAACGAAAATTACACAGGCTTAAAGAAAATGATGCGTGAAAAAAACCTTCATACAGTTTGTGAAGAAGCAAGATGTCCGAATATTCATGAGTGTTGGGCTGTTCGTCGTACGGCAACTTTTATGATTTTGGGAGAAGTATGTACACGTGCCTGTCGTTTTTGCGCGGTTAAGACAGGTTTGCCAACGGAATTAGATTTAGAAGAGCCGGAACGCGTAGCGGATTCTGTTCAGCTAATGAACTTAAAACATGCGGTTATTACAGTAGTAGCTCGCGACGATTTAAAAGACGGAGGAGCAAGCGTATTAGCTGAAACAATTCGTGCGATTCGTCGTAAAAATCCATTCACAACAATTGAAGTATTGCCTTCTGATATGGGTGGTGTGGAAGAGAACTTACGTATTGTAATGGACGCACGTCCTGATATTTTAAACCATAATATTGAAACAGTACGCAGCCTTACGCCTCGTGTTCGTGCTCGTGCTAAATATGAGCGTTCTCTTGAGTTCCTTCGCCGTGCAAAAGAAATGCAGCCGGAGATCCCTACAAAATCAAGTATCATGCTTGGTCTAGGAGAAACAAAAGAAGAAATTATTGAAACGATGGATGATTTGCGTGCGAACAATGTAGATATTATGACGCTAGGCCAATATCTACAGCCAACTAAAAAGCACATAAAAGTTCAGAAATATTACCATCCAAATGAGTTTGAAGAGCTAAAAGAAATTGCATTATCAAAAGGATTCAGCCATGTCGAAGCAGGTCCTCTTGTACGTTCTTCTTACCATGCAGATGAGCAAGTTAACGCTGCTGCAAAAAACAAAGCACAAGAAAGCAAATAAGGTAAAAAGAGGCTGGAACAAAAGTAGTTTAGCCGAAGTGAAAAACGAACCACTAATCAAACTGTTTGATTAGTGGTTCGTTTTTTTTGTTACGGTTAACGTAAAATTTATCTGTTTTGTTCCTTCTAGCAGTTGATTGGAGGGCAAGGCGAAGACTCCTGCGGGAACAGCGGAACAGGTGAGACCCCACAGGAGCGCAAGCGACGAGGGCCGCCCGCGGAAAGCGAAGCCTTGCACGGAAATCAACTGCGGTGTCACAAGCGGTTCAGCTCATGTGTCTCATTTCTTCGTCTTTTGATTACATTCTTTTAGTTACGTCTCAACTTTTTTGTTTATTCCACCATATCTTTGTCCGTCATCGGTTCATTCAATTCGTTTTTCTCTCTTCCATTTGCATCTTCTCCGCCGTTCATTTTACGCCCTTGGGGAGATTTTAGCATTTGTTGAATAACGGCATCGATTCGTTTTCTAGCATCATTTGTTTGTGTATTCATTTCACTAATATTTTCGATTTGGTCCATATGTTTCGGATTATCTGAGACGTATACATGATAATAACGAGGGACTACAGACATAGCTGTACGTTTTACCTGATCGGCTGCGTTATTCCTATTTTTAGCATCTGTTTTATAAGCAATAAGCACATCTTTATCCGTTACTAGCGTAGCGGCTTGTTTAATATTTGGGATAGCGGTGCTCAGTTTACTAATATTGTCGGCTGCTTCTTCTCGATTAAATGTTCCTACTTGGTTCATATTGGAATTTTGTTCATTTGTGTTTTTAGTGTATCGGACATATCCATAATTTGTGCCGCTATTATTATTTGGATTATAATAATGATTAGGCTCGTTTACATTAATGGCATCTGGGTTGTTTGGTGATAAATTTTCATTTTCAGCTGTGTTTTTATTTTGACAGCCAATGGTTAAAATACTTGTTATCAAAGCGATTCCAAGAATAGATTTCTTCACCATTTCCACCTCCTGTAGTTAAATATCGTACGCCAGGTAAACCGGCGAACCTTCATGTGGAGCATAAAAGATCAGTAGGTATACCGATAAAACTCCTACAGGATTAGAGTGCTGCTTATACGTGAAAAATTTCATGTTAATTGATGGTTTCATCATCATAATTATGGTATGGTAAATTTTAAGAGAAGAGGTGTGAGCAATGGTCTGTATCAATAATATTTGTTATGAAGTATTAAAAGATGAGCGCGAAGCATTTAATGAAGAGGCGTTTAGAGGTCGCTTTATTGACGTGCTGAGCCGCTATGACTATATTGTGGGAGATTGGGGATACAATCAGCTTCGACTGCGAGGCTTTTTTGATGACCGAAATCAAAAGGCAACGTATGATACGAAGATTAGTACGCTTCAAGACTATTTACATGAATATTGTAATTTTGGCTGTGCGTATTTTGTCTTAAAAAAAGTCCATAAGTAAAAAAAGGCAAGCCGAAGACACTAATTGTCCTTCACGCTGCCTTTTTTTTTAGATGAGTTCATATAAAAATTCGCGAAGTTCCTGACCGTCTTCACTATTTAATTTAAATACTTCTTCAAGATAGTTTGGTTCTTCAAGGTCATCTTGTCCAATGATGGCAAAGCGTCCTCCTTGAATATCAAGAACAACTTGTTTGCCATAATAACGGTCGGTTTGGATAATAGCTAAATCAAATCGTTGATTTTCGCCCATAAAGCTGACAAACCGGGTCTTTGTAGATACAACATCGTCATATAGATAAAAGCGTTCGCTCATAGGTATACTCCTTTCATAGGTTGTATTTGTATCATATCAAATAAGGTCAAAAACAAAAATGAATTTATCAAATGGATAATGGGTCATGATAAAATAGAACAGGAACCCCGTTTGTTTATGAAAAAAGATTTATAGAGAGCTGACAACTAGGGAGGAAATAATATGTACTTTGTAGATCGTGAAAAAATAGAAGCCACGCTTGTTTTTTTTGATGAACACGTTCGTTTGTTTACTGAGCATTCGAGCTGGAACACAGAAATAGAGAAAAAGGCATTAGAGAGAATTGTACATCTTTTAATTGAAAACGTTTTAGATGTAGGAAATGCAATGATTGATGGATTTATTATGAGAGATCCAGGCAGTTACGACGATATCATTGATATTTTAGTTGATGAGAAAGTGGTTAAAAAAGAGGAAGAAACGCCATTAAAAGAGATTGTTCAATTGCGTAAAAGCCTTGTTCAAGAATATGTGGATGTTAATCATCAGGATATTTATCAAAAAGTGATGCAGCATAAAGACGTACTGGCAGCATTTTCAGAGCGCGTAAGGACATATATAGAGACAGAATTAGGGCCTGTGTCGGCTTTTCGTAACTAAAGGCAAGCAAGTTGTAGTTGTATAAAAAATAAGCTATGATTTCAAGTATGAGACTTGAAAGGAGATCACACACAACATGAAGGAATATAAAGGATATTTGATTGATTTAGATGGAACAATGTACAAAGGAACAGAGCTAATTGCCGAGGCGCGTGATTTTGTTATTAAATTAAAGGAAAAAGGAATTCCTTATTTATTTGTAACAAACAACTCAACAAAAACGCCCGATAAAGTAGCTGAAAAGCTAGAGGCATTTGGCATTCCTGCAACAGAAGAGCAAGTTTTTACAACGAGTCAGGCAACAGCTAACTATTTGCATGAACGCAAAGCAAACGCTTCAGCCTATGTAATTGGCGGAGAAGGAATCCGACATGCATTGCTTGAAAAAGGATTTACCATTGAAGAGGAAGATACGGATTTTGTAGTTGTTGGTTTGGATCAGGAAATTACATATGAAAAATTGGCAAAAGCATGTTTAAACGTTCGAAACGGCGCCTTTTTTGTTTCAACGAACGGAGATATTGCGATTCCTACTGAAAGAGGCTTATTGCCTGGTAATGGATCTATCACGTCCGTTATTACGGTTTCTACTCAAACAAATCCAGTATTTATTGGCAAACCAGAAAGTATTATTATGGAGCAAGCCCTTGAAGTCATCGGTACGCCAAAAGAAGAAACAATCATGATTGGTGATTACTATGATACAGATATTTTAGCAGGGATGAATGCAGGCTTAGATACATTATTAGTCCATACAGGGGTAACAACAAGAGAGTTACTAGAAGGATATGAGAAAAAGCCAACTTATACGGTAGATTCACTAAAAGAGTGGATGGATCGAATTTAAAAAGCTGTCAATTGACAGCTTTTTTTGTTTTTAAAACCTATTCTTGACTGGCAGCCCGATGCGCTAACCGGCTAGAAGCAGCAGCAGCAATTGCGCCTACTAAATCATCTAAGAAAGTATGGCACTCTCCAGTAGATTTATCGTTTAATCTTTCTAAAATGCCCGGCTTTTGTTTATCAATATACCCGTAATTGGTAAAGCCGATTGATCCGTAAACATTTACAATCGATAATGCTAAAATTTCGTCGATACCGTATAAACCTTCGTCTTTCTCAAGAATATCCAACAGAGGCGGCTCAATCACTTTTTTTTCCGTGAGGACATCTAGTTGAATACCGGTTAAAATAGCATTTTGAACTTCTCGTTTAGAAATGACGCGTTCAACATTATATAAACAGTCTTCGATTGTTAAGTTTGGGTGATACTTTTTTTGCAAGTAATAGACCAGTTCAGCAATGTCCGTAAGAGCCACGCCGCGTTCTATTAACCATTCTCTTGCTTTTTTTTCTAACTCACTTTGTGTATGTTTTTTCTCCAAGTATCATCACCTGTTTTCTATATATTTTTAAGTCTAAAGTTGTTTCATACTACTAACCCGGAGTAAATAACTATAAATGGTGTATTTCTAATCTATTCATTCCTCCGTAAATATTATGACAAGTAATGTTGTTTTCCATCATATAATTTCTTGAATGAATGAAGAGAGGGATTAAAATGATACAAACCATTTATGAGCATTACGGATTACGTCCAAACGAATTTATGCCCGTTGGTAAATTTGAAGGTTTTCAGTATCGAGATATTTTATATACGATTATTAATGTAAAGCAAATGGAACAAGACGAGTTAAATGAACTATATCAAATGAGTCAATTTCTAATGGGGCAAGGTGATCGCCATGTGGCAACATTTATGCCTAATTTGAATGGTGAAATGATTACAGAAACTGAAACTGAAAAATTTATCATTTGCCGCTGTCTTGCGGAAGAGAAAAACCCCAATTTTTCACCTGGGCACGAGCTAGCTGTTTTTCATCAAAAAGGGAGGCTGTTTCCTTATGAAGTGGAAAAAGCAAACCGGCTAGGGCAATGGAAGTCCATGTGGGAGAAGCGTCTCGACCAGATGGAGCAATTTTGGTATGGAAGATTACGTGCTTTACCTAATCAAGAGATGGAAAAACGTTTTTTAGAAACTTTTCCTTATTACCTAGGATTAACGGAAAATGCTATTCAATACCTAGTAGACACGGAAATTGACGATTTGCCCCGGTCAGTTGACGCTGCAACGATTTGTCATCATCGGTTCGGCCAAAAAACATGGGGGGAAGACCACGTTTACAAGCTCCCGGCAGACTGGGTTTTCGATCACCCTAGCAGAGATATAGCTGAATATATAAGGGAACAATATTTATTAACATACGCTGTCGATGAAAGGCACATGCATCAGTTTTTAAGTGAATATGAAAAGGTAAATCCACTTTCTTCTTTTTCATGGAGACTGTTATATGCTAGACTGCTTTTTCCTGTTCATTATTTTGAGGTCATTGAAGGGTACTACAGTGTACAAGATGAGCGGGAAAAACAAAAGTATTATGAGAAGCTGGAAGGGGTATTAGCTCATTCTTCTCACTACGAAGCGTTTCTCAAGCGCTTTTATCAGTCGGTGGGCATTTCAACGTCTCGTTATCACATTCCTGAATTAACATGGATTCATTAAAAAGCGATTACTATAGAATATGATAAAATAGAAAAATAGGTGTTGGATAATCCAAACCCGTTTTTCTATTTTGTTTTTGTGCAAGCAGTTTAAAAAGGATAAAGAGGTGGCGTACATATGGACAAGCCGTTTGTATTTATTACGAGAAAAATACCGAATGAATTAATCGAACCTTTAAAGGCAGTAGCGAATGTGGAAATGTGGGATAAAGAAGATGAGGCAGTTCCTCATGAGCTGCTTTGTGAAAAAGCTAAGCGCGCACATGCTCTATTAACAATGCTTTCAGATCGTATTGACAGTGAATTGCTTACGCAAGCTCCTCATTTAAAGCTTGTAGCTAACTTGGCGGTCGGATTCGATAATATTGACGTAGAAGCGGCAACTGAACGAGAAGTTATCATTTCTAATACGCCCGATGTTTTATCTGATACAACAGCGGATTTAACGTTTGGTTTATTAATGAGTGTAGCTAGACGTTTAGTAGAAGCTGCTGAATACGTGAAAGAAAATCAGTGGAAAAGCTGGAGCCCATTTTTGTTAGCGGGTAGAGATGTTCACCATAAAACCTTAGGTATTGTTGGAATGGGGAAAATTGGAGAGACACTTGCGAAACGTGCTACAGGTTTTGATATGGAAATTCTGTACCACAACCGAAGCCGCAACCTTCAAGCAGAACAAAAGCTCGATGCAGTTTACTGTGAGTTAAATGAGCTGCTTGAACGATCTGATTTTATTGTTTGTTTGACACCATTAACGGACGAAACCAAATATTTATTTAATGCTGAAGCATTTGAACAGATGAAAACAACTGCAATCTTTATTAATGCCTCAAGAGGAGCAGTGGTTGATGAGCAAGCACTGTTACATGCGATTCAATCCGGTGAAATTGCTGGAGCTGGCTTGGATGTATTCGATCAAGAGCCTGTTTCTGCTTCTCACCCTCTTCTTCAATTGCCTAATGTTGTAGCGCTTCCTCATATCGGCAGTGCGAGTATCGAAACGCGCACGGAAATGATTTCTTTATGCGTAAAAAACATTAAAGCAGTGCTCACAAACGAGTCTCCTATTACAATTGTAAATAAAGAAGCGTTTGCGAAAAAATCATAATGGAAAAAGGCAATTTCATTTCGGTGAAATTGTCTTTTTTTATTAAAAAACAGTAGTAGCCATGTTATGATAATAAAATGAAATATTTTAAAAATTTACATTTATCTTTATATACCAATTTTTTTAACAAGTTTACGAGAAAAGATGGCAAGTAAACCTTGTAAAAAAGAAAAATAAGGTCTATAATGTCCTCTATAAGAGAACAAATGTATACGTAGAAAGAACACAGAGGTGAGGAATATGACAAAAAGTATTTCAGTAGGATTATTAGGATTAGGAACGGTAGGAAGCGGAGTAGTCAAAATTATTGAAAATCATCAGGATAAATTAAGTCATCAAGTCGGGTGTCCTGTAGAAGTTAAAAAAGTAGTAGTTAAAGATATTGATAAGAAACGTGACGTGGAGATCAGTGAAGATAAATTAACAACGAATGTTGAAGACGTTTTACATAACGCGGAGATTGACGTTGTCATTGAAGTAATGGGTGGCGTTGAAGAAACAAGAGATTATATCTTAACAGCCCTTCGTAATAAAAAGCATGTTGTAACGGCAAACAAAGACTTAATGGCGGTTTACGGCTCAGAATTGTTAACAGTAGCTTCTGAAAATAATTGTGATTTATTTTATGAAGCAAGTGTAGCTGGCGGTATTCCAATCCTTCGTGGATTAGCAGATGGGTTAGCATCTGATCGTATTACGAAGATGATGGGAATTGTAAATGGGACAACAAACTTCATTTTAACGAAAATGACAAAAGAAGGAAGCGCCTATGATGAAGTGTTAAAAGAAGCGCAGGATTTAGGATATGCTGAAGCGGATCCAACTTCTGACGTAGGTGGTTTAGATGCTGCTCGTAAAATGGCAATTTTGGCTACATTAGGATTTTCAATGAAAATTGACTTGGATGATGTTCGTGTTCAAGGAATTACAGAAGTAACGGAAGAAGACTTGCAATATAGTAAACAACTAGGCTATACGATGAAACTGATTGGATATGCACATCGTGACGGTGACAATGTAGAAGTTAGTGTTCAGCCAACTCTTTTAGCAGATACACATCCTCTTGCTTCAGTAAGCGATGAGTACAACGCTGTATATGTATACGGAGAAGCTGTTGGAGAGACTATGTTCTATGGACCAGGGGCGGGAAGCCTGCCAACGGCCACTGCTGTCGTATCCGATTTAGTAGGTGTTATGAAAAACATGCGTTTAGGTGTGAATGGTAAAAGTGCGGTAACACCTCAGTATCCAAAACAGTTAAAAGCAGAAGATGAAATGTTCTCGAAGCATTTCTTACGTATTCATGTTAAAGATCAGGTTGGAGCATTTGCAAAATTAACAACGCTATTTTCAGAGCGTGGCGTGAGCTTCGAAAAAATTATCCAACTTCCTGTGAAAGGAAGCGAGTTAGCTGAGATTGTTGTGGTTACACACAAAACATCTCAAAAAGATTATGAGGAAATCCTTCAGCAGCTTCGGGATTTACCAATTGTAGAAAATGTAAAAAGCAGTTACCGCGTAGAGGGAGTTGGCACAGTATGATGTGGAAAGGTCTATTAGCTGAGTATAAAGAATTTTTACCTGTAACAGAGAAAACACCTATGCTTACATTACATGAAGGAAATACGCCTTTAATTCATCTTGCTCAGTTATCAAAAGAGCTAGGCATTGATTTGCATGTGAAAGTAGAAGGGTTAAATCCAACGGGATCATTTAAAGACCGCGGAATGGTAATGGCTGTAGCAAAAGCAAAAGAAGAAGGAAGCAATACGGTTATTTGTGCATCTACAGGTAACACATCCGCAGCTGCCGCAGCTTATGCATCACGCGCTGGCATGCGCTGTATCGTTGTTATTCCAAATGGGAAAATTGCGATGGGGAAATTAGCTCAAGCTGTTATGTATGGTGCAGAAATTGTAGCGATTGAAGGGAACTTTGACCAAGCGCTTTCTATGGTTCGTAAGCTAAGTGAAACATCACCGGTTGCACTTGTAAACTCCGTAAACCCATACCGTATTGAAGGGCAAAAAACAGCTTCATTTGAGATTTGTGAACAGCTTGGAAAAGCGCCGGACGTTTTAGCTATCCCAGTGGGGAATGCAGGGAATATTACAGCTTACTGGAAAGGGTTCAAAGAATACAGTGAGCGTCACCAAACGTCCCTTCCTCATATGCATGGTTTTGAAGCAGAGGGTGCAGCGGCGATCGTGCGTAATCAAGTTATCGAAAATCCTGAAACAATTGCAACGGCTATTCGAATCGGAAATCCAGCAAGCTGGGATTATGCTGTAAACGCAGCAAAAGAATCAAACGGAAAAATTGATGAAGTGACAGATGAACAAATCTTAGAAGCATATCGTACAATTGCACGCAAAGAAGGCGTATTTGCAGAGCCAGGTTCTTGCGCTTCAATTGCTGGTGTATTCAAAGATGTAGCTTCTGGTAAAATTGCAAAAGGTTCAACGGTTGTAGCTGTACTAACAGGTAATGGATTAAAAGATCCAAACGTAGCGATCGATGCTCATAACGTAAAGCCAGTGGTTTTACCAAATGATGAAGAAAAGGTATTTGAGTATATCCAAGGTGTCGTTGCTTCATGCTAGAAAATGAGCGTTTTGTCATTACGGTCCCAGCTAGCTCTGCTAATTTAGGGCCAGGGTTTGATTCCATTGGAGTGGCTTTATCCCGCTACTTAAGATTAACAGTAGAGCGTCATGACGGATGGATTTTTATTCCTGAAACGAAAGAAGTACAAAATATTCCTACAGGTATAGATAACTTGATGTATGAAGTGGCACAAGACGTGGCTCGTCAATTTAACATTAATCTTCCAAGTGCGAAGGTCAATGTTTGGAGCAACATTCCATTAGCAAGGGGACTTGGAAGCAGCGCATCGGCTATTGTAGCCGGAATTGAGCTGGCAAATGTATTATGTGACTTGTGTTTATCTAAAAGAGAAAAGCTTCGCATCAGCAGCTTAATGGAAGGACATCCCGATAACGTCAGTCCTTCTATTTACGGAGGCATCGTTGTTGGTTACCACCATGAAAGTGAAACATATATTGCTCAAATACCTGAATTTGATGTTGATATCGTGATGGCTATTCCAGAATATGAATTAAAAACAACGGATGCCCGTGATGTGCTGCCTTCCGATATTAATTATCGCCATGCAGTAGAAGCTGGGGCGATCGGGAACATGCTAGTAGCAGCCCTGTTAAATAAAGATTTACCTCTGGTAGGCGAATTTATGGAGAAAGATTTATACCACGAACCTTATCGCATGAGACTCGTGCCAGAGCTTTCTCTTGTGCGAAAAGAAGCAAAAGCTCTCGGCGCATACGGTGTGTCACTAAGCGGAGCCGGTCCGAGTGTATTATGTTTAGCACCAAAAGGAAAAGGAAAAGCGATTGCTGAACATATGTATGCTTTACTGCCGAACTGCGAAATAGATGTTTTACAAATTGACCGCAAAGGTGTATTTGTAGAAGCTGAAGTCACAACGAGCTAATAAAAAAATCCTCATTCATTTGAATGAGGATTTTTCATTCGCAAGCCCCAATAAAATGGGAGGTTGCTTTTATAATAAAATCAAAGAGATTAGAATACTTGTTCTACTTCAACTACACCAGGTACTTCTTCTAAAAGGGCACGTTCGATACCAGCTTTTAGCGTAATTGTTGAACTTGGGCAGCTTCCGCAAGCGCCTAAAAGACGTAATTTTACAATACCATCCTCTACGTCTACTAGCTCACAATCTCCACCGTCGCGAAGTAAAAACGGACGAAGTTTTTCTAATACTTCTTGAACTTGCTCGTGCATTTCTGACATAACTATCGACTCCTTTCTTCTACTCTTATTATAAACGGTCTTTCATGAAAAATCTATCGGAGTATACATCGTAATGTTACCTTAAAAGAAAAAGATGTGCAATGAATCAGTTTTGTGTAAAATAGTATTCATAACGAAGTAAAAGTGTGAATAATCTTACAGTTTATATGTCAAGATTCAAGGGGGATGTGCTATGCAGTCAACTGAGGTAGAAGTGTGTATTTATGGAGCTGAAATTGTTTGTGCAAGCTGCGTTAACCTGCCGTCTTCAAAAGACACCTATGATTGGCTAGAGGCAGCTATTTCTCGCAAATATCCGAATCAGCCGTTTGCTATCACGTATGTAGATATAAACGAGCCGCATACGGATCCGGAAAAAGCAGCTTTTGCTAAGCGTGTGATTGAAGAAGATTTATTCTATCCTGTAGTGGTCATTAACGGAGAAATTGTTGGGGAAGGCAATCCGAAATTAAAGCGCGTATTTGAGGAAATGGAGAAGTATGGTTTCCGCGCATCATAACGAAAAAAGCCGTTAGATTGTCAGTCATCTAACGGCTTTTGTTTTATCCACTGTGGTGTTTATACATCCAAAGAATACCTGATTTCAATAATCGGGCTACGCGTCCTGTAATCGGACGTTCGGCAACTAAGCCAAACCCGTGCTTTTTGCCTAATGAACCAAGTATGCCCTTTAATTTAATAGTTGGCAATTCATCAGGAAGCGCTTCGCCTTTCCAGCGGTGAAGAAGCACTTGCACAATTTGTTCAGCCTGACCTTCTGCAAGCTGCGCACTTGGCGCATGCGGTAGGCTTGCACAGTCACCTAAAATGTAGACATTTTCATCGTCAGGCAAGTTATGGTATTTCGTCAATACGACGCGTCCTTGAGGGTCTTTCTCTACGTCTAAATCGCGTACCACTTTATTTGGCTGAATGCCTGCTGTCCACACGATTGCATCGCTTTGAATGGGCTCATCATGATTATAAAGAATGTTAGGCTCTACTTTTGTAATATTAGCACTATTTACAATTTCGACACCGTTTGAAGTAAACCAAGTTTGAACGTAATTACTTAAACGTTCTGGGAAAGCAGATAAAATTAATTTACCGCGGTCAAATAAGATGATTTTTAAATCCGGGCGGCTTTCTCTTAGCTCACTTGCCAGTTCTACTCCGCTTAATCCGGCTCCGACAATCGAAACAGTAGCGTGGGCTGGCAAGTTGTTTAATGTCTGATAAGTTGCTCGTGAAGCATCAATGGATTGAATGCTGTATGTATGCTCAAGAGCTCCGGGAACTCCATGATATTTATCTTCGCATCCGAGTCCTACAATCAGGTCATCGTAAGCAATCATTTGATCATCCACATAGACGCATTTTTCTTTCAGATCTATGCGTTTTACACAGCCGTAGCGGATTTTTAAGCGAGGGTGTTCAGGAAAAGCAACACGGACATGCTGATCAGAGATTGTTCCAGCTGCAAGTGCATAGAATTCAGTTTTTAGTGAGTGATAAGGTGCTTTGTCAATAAGCGTTACTTCTACATCGTTAGGCAATTGATTCGGAAAAATGCGCTGCAAAATGCGCATACCACCGTATCCGCCGCCCAGTATGACAAGGTTCTTCATGTGAATTTCCCCTTTAGCTTCATGCATTTTTGTTTTCTCTCTATTATTCTTGCTTTTAAGAATAGGAGGGTACAAATTACCGTTAATAAGGATGGTTGCCAAAAAGATATGAAAGGCTATATAAGATAACATATTTTACTTAAATAATAATTTAATATAACCTCGTTTGGTTTTCTATACATAAAAGTATAACTAAATTAATAAAAAACCACAATATGTTTCAACATAATTTCAAGCTATCCACGTAATATAGCTTATTTATGCATTTTTGAAAAAAGTCTATAAAGCTAAAAAGCGTGCGCGAAATGAACGTGAATTTCTAAAGTTGACGTTGAAAATGAAAGGAGATAGGATAAACTAATAGTAGAGAGGTGAGAAAACGTGATACAGCCAATTATTGAATTTTGCGTTAGCAATTTAGCCAGCGGTTCTCAAACAGCTTTAGAAAAGCTTGAAAAAGATCCAAATCTAGATATTATTGAATACGGATGTTTAGGTTATTGCGGGAAATGTTCACAATCTTTATTTGCCTTGGTAAATGGAGAGATTGTTACGGCGGAAACACCTGAACAGTTAGTAGATAATATCTATATTCATTTAGAAGAAAACCCAATGTTTTAAACTATCCCCGCTGTCGTATCCCTTTTTATCAGGAGAGTGACATGAGGCTAATAGAATAGATGATGTAAGCACGGCTAGTTTTGCCGTGCTTATTTATACATTTTTGAGCAAATATGTGCGCTTTAACCATCCTCTTTGCAATCATAATGCTTATTTTATTTTTTAATACTCCAAAGGAGGACAAAATAAAAAACCCCTTAATCTTTGTGATTAAGGAGCTAAAAAAACGGGGGATGATATTATTGTGTACAAAAGAGAATCACTTTATACTAGAGCTACATAAAAAAATAATGGGTGATAATATGAAAAAATTTCAGTTTACAAAAATGCATGCACTTGGCAACAACTATATCTACGTAAATATGTTTGAAGAACATATAGAAGAGCAAGAGTTAGCACCGCTTGCTGTAAAAGTCTCAAATGTTTATACGGGAATCGGATCGGATGGAATGATTCTTATTTGCCCATCTGAACGTGCAGATGTGAAAATGCGCGTATTTAATAATGACGGCTCGGAAGCAAAAAACTGCGGAAACGGTTTAAGATGTGTAGCTAAATATGCATATGAACATAATTTAGTAACAAGCGAAAGATTCTTTATCGAAACGCTTTCTGGAGTTGTAGAAGCAACGGTGCATCCGCAGGGAAATGAAGTTCCAGAAGTAACAATCGATATGGGAGAGCCTATTTTAGCTAGAGAACAAATTCCAATGACGGGAGAAAGCCAACACCAAGTTGTTGATGAAGAGATGGAATTTGGAAAAGAACGGTTAAAAGGGACGGCTGTATCAATGGGAAATCCTCACGTCGTCTTTTATGTAAATGATATTGAACAAGCGCCTCTTACTACATTAGGCCCTGTGGTTGAAAAAGATTCCCGTTTCCCAGAAGGAGTGAACGTTGAATTTGTTGAGGTAGTGAACGAAAGAGAGCTGAACTTTCGCGTATGGGAAAGAGGTTCGGGTATCACTCAAGCATGCGGGACAGGAGCATGCGCTGCTGTTGTTTCGTCTGTGTTAAATGAGAAGACGAAAAAAGATGTTCCTACTGTCGTACACCTCGCTGGAGGAGATTTAACAATTGTTTGGCAAAATAAAGGCAATGTGTTAATGACAGGTCCAGCCAATGTGATTTGTGACGGCACGTATTATTATTAAAAAATGAAGAAGCAGACGATTTGTCGTCACAGACATTTCGTCGTATACTAAACAAAAAAGGAGGTCTGTTTAAAAATGAGTCAAGATATCCTAACAATTACAGAAGCTGCAAGCTTTCAAATAAAAGATATGATGAAAGAACATGAAGAAGAAAATGCTTATTTACGTGTTAATGTAAATGGAGGAGGCTGCTCAGGTCTTTCTTACGGCATGGGTTTTGCACACGAAGTAAATGAAAACGATACGCTGTTTGAACAACATGGCATTAAGATTCTTGTAGATAGTGAAAGTGCTCCAATTTTAAGAGATGTAAAAATTGATTACAAGCAATCTATGCTAGGCGGAGGGTTTACAATTGATAACCCGAACGCCATTGCAGCATGTGGCTGCGGCTCTTCTTTCCGTACAGCAAGCAACGCAGGTGCTCCTGAAGAGTGCTAAGTATATGTTTATAGAAAAGCTTTCTTCACCTCATCTGGTGAAGAAAGCTTTTTTAGTGAGAAATTTTTGTATGTTACATCATCTATCAAATCTGTTGACTGAATAATCAGTCTTTTTTATACTCAATAAAAAAGAGGAGATGAACGGATTTGATAGATGCGACTCATTACGACGGGGAACAAGTAAGAGGTTACGGAAGTTTTCGCAGAAAAAACACCCTGCCTATTCTATGGAGGGGGTTTATAAACTGGTTAAAACTTGAAAGTAGGAAAATGGAGTCTAAGGATGCAAAAAGTATTCACTTTAGTGAATCGCATTTATTTGTTCAACATTTGCCTTTTTCCGCAGGTGAAGCCTGTCATCAAAACTCGTCCTCTGCGCCTCTTAACCATTCTGAACCTTACATTCGCTATTATGAAAATGCTAACGCAGCTCTGGCTGAAAGCTACGGAGCAGTTAAAGGAGAGCATATTCTGCTGATTGAACGTATTGCCGGTCAATCAGAGGTAGTAAAATATTTAAGCAAGCTCGAAGGTTTGAAGACCTACAGGATGAGCGTAACTAGTCAAGAAGGAAACCATTCCTTTTATGAAATCTGTTTAATAAGCAGTGATGCGGAAATGATGAGTGAAATCATTCATCGAATGGTTACACCAATCCAGCAATGAAAAAAAGCAGGCGAGAGCCTGCTTTTTTTATGAGAACATTGATGTACTGTGCATAGGCTGTAAGCGAGCCTTTGGATCAATGTATGCTTTAGCGTTATTAACGGCAGTCGGACCTTCGCCAAATCCTGCCACGATGAGTTTTACTTTTCCATCATATGTGCAGACATCACCTGCTGCATAGATGCCAGGAATGTTTGTTTCTTGCTTTGAGTTAACAACAATTGCATTTTTCTCTAAATCTAAGTCCCATTCTTTAATTGGACCTAGAGAAGAAACAAATCCAAAGTTTACAATAACATCATCTACGTCTACTACTGTCTTTTCTTCACCTTTTGTGTTTTCTAACACAACTTGTGTAATACGGTCATCTCCAACAAATTCAACCGGTACATACGGTGTTTTAATATCAACTGATGAATTATGCAAGTTTTCTACGCTGTGTTCATGAGCGCGGAACTTGTCTCGGCGATGCGTTAACGTTACTTTTTCTGCGATCGGCTCTAACATAAGAGACCAGTCTACAGCAGAATCCCCGCCTCCGCATACTAATACTTTGCGGCCTTTGAATTTATTCATATCATCCACAAAATAATGAAGGTTCGTTTGCTCGAACTGTTCTGCGTTTTCTAGCTCGATTTTACGGGGCTTAAATGCACCGTTTCCAGCCGTAATAATAATTGTTTTTGAATAGTGGACTTCAGAATTAGTAGTTAATCGAAATACGCCGTCCGCTTGTTTTTCTACCTTTTCTACAGCTTGCTCTAGCGCAACTGCAGGTTTAAATTGATCCATTTGCTCTTTTAGGTTATCGACTAATTCTTGAGCGCGTACTTTTGGAAAACCAGCTACATCATAAATATATTTTTCAGGATATAAAGCAGAAAGCTGTCCACCAAGCTGTGGTAAGCTTTCAATAATTTTTACGCTCGCTTGACGCATACCGCCATAAAATGCTGTAAATAAGCCTGTAGGGCCGCCTCCGATGATGGTAATATCATATACTTGTTTATCTTCTTTCATTTATAATCACCTCTAGATTGTTCTGTGCCAATGCATATTCTACTTTATGATAGCATAGTAAATTATAAAATATCATTAAAACACGCTGGAATGTTTGAGAAACTTTCTCAACTTAAAGATCAGTATTTGCAATCATTAACATAACCACACGTTTTGGTCAAATATAAAACTGGGTATACAGGAAAGTAATTGAAAATTTAAAAGCTTGTAAATAAAAAGTGAAGGGTTGAAAAACCGATAAAAAAAGCATAAGATGTTTGTGTAAATCAAGCTAGGACTTATGCTTACATTTTTTTGAAAAAGAAAAATGTATTTTTTTAGAAAAGAACGTGAAGTGATTCACATTATTTTTCTTATATGAATAATAAATGGATAGCGATGATCGTTCTTGCTCAAACTAACGTAAAAAAGCAAACCAAATAAAATTGCTCTTATCATTATATTTGTAAGACATACTTGTGACTATAACTAAAAAAGGTGGATGACATTCCTATGAAAAAGCCTAAAATCGTCATTTTGGGTGCCGGGTATGGCGGCATTATGACAATTGTTAATTTACAAAAGAAACTGGGTGCTAGTGATGCGGAAATTGTTTTAGTAAATAAAAACGATTACCATTATGAAACGACATGGCTTCATGAAGTATCAGCAGGTACAATTCATCAAGATCGCTCTCGTGTTCCTGTTAAAAATTTAATTAACACAAATAAGGTTACATTTATTAAAGACACGGTCGCGGATATTAAGTTAGATGAAAAGCGTGTTCTTCTTGAAAACAGTGAGCTAACGTACGATTATTTAGTTGTTGCATTAGGATATGAAGCAGAAACTTTCGGAATTAAAGGTTTAAAAGAACATGCATTTACCATTACGAGCATTAATGCAGCACGTCAAATTCGTGAACATATTGATTATGTGTTTGCGACGTACAACAATGAAGTGGAAAAAAGAGACGAACTTCTGACAATTATTGTTGGAGGTGCTGGCTTTACCGGCATTGAATTTGTGGGAGAATTAGCAAATCGAGTCCCTCAGCTCTGCAAAGAGTTTGATATTCCGCGTGAAAAAGTACGCGTTATTTGTGTAGAGGCAGCGCCTACGGCTTTACCAGGTTTTGATCCAGAACTTGTAGAATATGCGGTAACACAGCTAGAACGAAAAGGAATCGAGTTCAAGATCGGAACAGCGATTAAAGAATGTACAGAAGAAGGAATTATTGTATCAAAAGATGACCAAGTGGAGGAAATCAAATCAGCAACAGTTGTATGGGCTGCAGGTGTTCGAGGCAGTCATGTGATTGAAAAAGCTGGATTTGAAAACATGCGCGGACGTGTAAAAGTAAGCAATAGTTTGCTGGCACCAGGGCATGAAGATGTGTTTGTTATTGGTGATTGTTCACTAATGATTAATCCAGAAACAGAACGTCCTTATCCGCCAACAGCTCAAATCGCTATGCAGCAAGGCGGTACCTGCGCTGAAAACATTAGCCGTTTGATGAAAGGTCAAAAAGAATTAAGCGAGTTCAAACCAGATATTAAAGGAACGGTATGTTCCTTAGGGCATGATGATGCAATTGGCGTTGTATACGGTCGAAAACTATTTGGTTCAAGCGCATCTTTTATGAAAAAAGTTGTTGATAATCGCTCGCTTTTCCTTCAAGGCGGAGCAGGTCTTGTATTGAAAAAAGGAAAATTTAATTTCTTTTAAAACAAAAAGCAAAAGGTCTTTGAACCTTTTGTTTTTTTTGGTATTAACTTACTTTTCTGTGATTGACGCCTTGATTACTCTTAAGTAAACTGAGAGTATAAAGAGTAACGGAGGCGAAAAGCAATGGAAATGAGTGTGCCTGTCCTAATTATCTCCATCTTGTTGTTTTTTGTTTTGTTTTTTGGAATCGGTTTCTTGTTGAATATGCTGCTTCGCATGTCTTGGATTATGGCTATTATTTATCCCGTGATTTTTATTTTTATTATTGATGATGTAAGAGCGGTTGATTACATTCAGCATCCCGCTCACTCTTTTCAGCAGCTAGGTACAAAAGTGCTATCTTTAGCCACAGCTGACATTGCGATTTTAATGGCTGGTTTTATAGGTGCACTAGCTTCAGGCATTACCATTAAATCTTTACGAACAAGAGGGTACCAAATGTTTTAAATGTAAATTCTTCTCGCAAACGAATAATTTGTTTTTATGTTGGAAACAAATAGATTCGTGAGAGGAGTTGTGGAAATCACAATGATTGGAAAAATAGCAAAGCGATTCATTATGTGCCTACTACTGGTCGGAGCGCTGTTTACAACATATGAAGCAATTACCGGCGTCCCAATAACCACAGTCATCAAATATATGCCTTTTATAAACAGTACAGGGCATCCTCTAATGAATGAAAGGCTCTTACCATCATTTCTAAAACCACTAAGAGCTGAAGCGGCTAGCAATGACAAAGAGCGTCTGACGATTGAAGAAGCGTTTGATTGGTCGCGTTATCCAACTAAGAATGTATTGGCTACGGGTTACACAGCTGGTTACGAATCAACTGGGAAAAATCCCAATCATCCAGGGTATGGTATTACATATTCGGGCGTTAAAGTAAAACGTGACTTGTATTCAACCATCGCTGCTGATTTAACCATATTTCCAATCGGCACGATCTTGTTTATTCCGGGCTATGGCTATGGAGTGGTAGCAGATAAAGGTGGGGCTATTAAAGGCAATCATCTTGATTTATATTTTGAGACTGTTTCTGATGTGTACAATATATGGGGTAAGAAAGAATTAAACGTCTATGTAGTGAAATCAGGAGACGGCCGTTTAACTGAAGAAGACTTAACAATGCTGAATGAAAAGAAATCAATGCAAGTTTTTCGTCAGCAGGTGAAATAAATGAGAAACACATGAAGAATGCTTCATGTGTTTTCTTATGTTTTATGGCCATACATAATACATAACAAAAGCAACTGCTATTCCTGTTAAGGCTCCAAAGAAAACTTCAATGGGTTTATGTCCAAGCAGCTCTTTTAGTTTCACTTGTTTTTCGTCTTCTTCATTGGTCGTCCACAGCTTTGCCTCTTTTACCGCGCGCTGAAAATCTTCAACCAAACGATTTAAAACCGTTGCTTGCTCTCCTGCGTGTCTTCTTACTCCTTTAGCATCGAACATCACAATGATGGCGAAAATAGCGGAGAGAGCAAAAATAGGGGATTTAAGACCTTCTGCTAGCCCAATGGCAGTTGCTAAGGAAGTTACGGCTGCGGAGTGAGAGCTTGGCATGCCTCCCGTACTAAAAAATAAGCTGCCGTCTATTTTTTTAGTAGCTACAAAAGAAAGCGGAATCTTAATAAATTGAGCAAAGAAAATAGCGATTAATGAACTCCAAAGTGGAAAATTTGAGAATAACTCCATTGAGACGTCCTCCCTCAACTTAAAATGTCTGAAAAGCTAAACCCGTATGATGAAAAAAGGGGTAGATGAAAGTATATGTGTGAAACTAAGGTTTTTGAACTGTGATTAAAAATTGTATTTCTGCTATCATATGTATATAGATGAAAACAGTGGTGAATATGATATATATTCCACTTGCTGAATAGATTAAACAAAGCAGATGATAAATAAAAATAAAATCTCTATACGTAAAAGGGAGGAATTTTATGTTTTCGCATGTAGAAACATTTGGTGCTGATCATCAAACAGAAGCGCTCGTAATCGGGTTATTTAATCAAAATCAACAATTTGAAGGCCTTCTAAAAGAAATTGATGAAGCTTTAGGTGGACAGCTTATTCATTTGATTAAAGAAGGAGATATTCGCGTACAGGAAAAGCGTATATCAACGATTCATACACTAGGAAAATTAGGAGCAAAACGTCTTTATTTTGTGGGACTCGGACGAAAGCGAGCGCTAACTAAAAATGGGCTCAAAGAGAGCTTTGGACTTTTATTTAAAAAGTTAAAAGAAGCAAAAATTTCAAACGCATCGGTTGTCCTTCCTACATTTGATACAGGAGAGTGGTCAGAGCAAGAAACTGCAGCTTTACTAGGAGAAGCTCAACAGCTTGCTATGTATGAGTTTGAAAACTACAAAAAGAAATCAAATGAACCTGACAAGCAGCTTGAGAAAATTGAACTGTTTTCTTGTTATAAAGACGTTTTACAATCTGCGTTGGTTGGATATACGTACGGTAAAGCAACAAACTCAGCGCGCACCCTTGTTAACTTACCAAGCAACATGCTAACGGCTACAGATTTAGCTAATTATGCAGTAGAAATGGCACATACATATGGTTTTGAATATGAAATTTTAGAAAAAGAAGAGATGGAAACACTAGGAATGGGCGCACTGTTAGCAGTTAATCAAGGTTCCGCAGAGCCTCCTAAAATGATTGTCCTGAAATATCAAGGAAAAGAAAAATGGGAAGACGTTATTGGGTTAGTAGGAAAAGGGATTACCTTTGACACAGGTGGTTACTCTATTAAATCTAAAGACGGGATTGTAGGTATGAAAACAGATATGGGCGGAGCTGCATCTGTTCTTGGTGCAATGGAAGCGATTGGAGAATTAAAACCTCATCAAAACGTAGTAGCGGTCATTCCATCAACTGACAACGTTATTAGCGCGCGTGCTTTTAAGCCAGATGACGTAATTACAGCAATGAATGGAAAGACAATAGAAGTACTGAATACTGACGCTGAAGGGCGTTTAGCGTTAGCTGATGGTATCTCCTATGCCAAACACCACGGAGCAAATTATTTAGTAGACGTGGCGACATTAACGGGTGGTGTAATTGTAGCTCTTGGTACACATACAACTGGGGCAATGACGAATGATTCTGCTTTATTGCAGCAAATAGCGAAAGCGAGCATTGAGACAGGCGAACCGATTTGGGAGCTGCCTATTACAGAACGAGACAAAAAGCGTGTTCGGGGAAGTAAGGTAGCAGATTTAAATAACTCTCCTGGAAGAGAGGGGCACGCAATTATGGCAGGAACCTTTATTGGTGAGTTTGCAGAGCAAACACCATGGGTTCACTTGGATATTGCTGGAACTGCAACATCCGCTGCTTCTCATGAGTTAGGACCTTCAGGTGCAACAGGCGTGATGGTGCGAACACTAGCTGCAATGGTTCGTTCATTTGAAGCCAATTAATGAAAAGAACATAGCAGTGATAGAAAGAAACGTAAAAAGAAGCATCGAGGATGCTTCTTTTTTAATATGTTTACATAATGTTTTTTTCCCTTTAGGAAGAAAAGGTTATGTGAAAAAATCTTTATATTGTTAAGGCTGTAGAGAAGTTAAACAAACGTTTATTTAGTAAGATGATTGACTTTTTTTCTATACCTAATATAATGAACATGTTGTTTATCTCTCTAATGTTTTAATGTGATAAAGTAAAAAGAAAAATGGAGGTTTCAAAATGAATGCAGTATTAATAGCTGTGCTCGTGATGCTGATTTTGAGCTTATTGCGTATCAACGTTGTCTTTTCTTTAGCGGTCGGAGCGCTAATTGGAGGACTTGTTGGCGGTATTAGCCTCACAGATACAGTAAGTATATACACAGATGGTCTTGGAAACAGTGCTTCTGTTGCATTAAGCTATGCTTTGCTTGGAGGATTTGCAATGGCTGTTTCGCGGACAGGGCTGCCTGATGCCGTTGTTCAGCTAGCGTTAAAAATAGTAGGAAAAGAAGGAGAAACGAAAAAGAAGTCACTGTCAAAAGTACTAATTTTATTAATCATCCTTATTATTTCGTGTTTTTCTCAAAACGTTATTCCGGTTCACATTGCATTTATTCCGCTTTTAATTCCACCGCTATTAAAAGTATTTAATCAGTTGAAAATAGATCGCCGATTAGTCGCAACAGTTATTACATTTGGATTGGTTACACCTTATATGTATTTGCCGGCAGGATTCGGTAAGATTTATCACGACATTTTATTTACTAACATCAAAGAAAGCGGATTAACAATTGATAAAGGAGATATTACCACGGCGATGGCTCTTCCAGCTTTAGGAATGATAGCGGGCTTATTGTTTGCTGTGTTTATTTCGTACCGTAAACCGCGCAGTTATGAGGATATTGACATTGATCAAGGCGCAGAGGAGCGTACAGGTTACACAACAAGAGGAATCATAGTAGCTTTACTTGCGATTGTAGCGGCTTTAACTGTGCAGCTCTTAGTAGATTCTATGATTTTCGGAGCGCTTGCAGGGATTGTTGTCGTTTACTTCAGCGGGGCTTTGGAGTGGAACGAAGCAGATCCAGTATTAACGAACGGAATGAGAATGATGGCTTTCATCGGATTTGTTATGCTGTCAGCCTCTGGTTTTGCAAAAGTTCTTCAAGAAACTGGAGATGTAGAAGCGCTTGTAAAAGGCTCTGTTGCTCTTATTGGCGGAAACCAAATGCTCGGTGCATTTCTTATGCTTGTCATCGGGCTTTTAGTCACAATGGGCATTGGTTCTTCTTTCTCTACCATTCCAATTATCGCGACAATTTTTGTTCCTCTTTGCTTAGAACTTGGTATGAGTCCAATGGCAACGATTTGTATTGTTGGTACAGCGGGAGCGCTTGGGGACGCTGGTTCACCAGCTTCAGACAGTACGCTTGGACCAACATCTGGATTAGCAGTCGATCGTCAACATGATCATATTTGGGATACGTGTGTACCAACTTTTCTTCACTATAACATTCCACTCATTATTTTTGGGTGGATTGCCTCAGTTATCTTGTAAATAGAGGGTCTATAATGAAAAAGAGCAGCCGATCAAAACCGGCTGCTTTTTTTTATGCTTGAGAAAGAGTAGAAGCAGTGCTGTCACAAGCTCCTAATGCTTGCTCTACAGCCTGAAGAGATTGTTCAATACGTTCGCGATTTGAATCTTTCTCTACTGTTTGAAGAGCTTGTTCAAGGCTTGCTTTTGCCTGATTTAATGACGTACAAGAATCCTGCACGTAACCTCTAGCGTTTTTAGACATTCTTCTTCCTCCTAACTAACCAAAAATGAGAATCAATAAGTAGTATGAGTAATTTGCAGGGAATTATGAGGAGAAATAATAAAAAGGATTAACTCTTATGAAAGGAGTTAATCCTGTCAGCCTAACTGTTTAAATTGGTTGGAATGTAGAAGTTCAAGCACTTTCTTATCAAGCTCCTTAATTTTCTTTACAGCCAAGTTATATTCCATTTCACGGTAATGATGTTTGCCGCCTGGCTCTTCATCAGCTTCATCAGCTAGTTTCACTACTTTTTGAAGAGGGCGTTGTTGAATGGTTCCTTCAGGCAAATATGAGTCTGTGTGCAGTAAAATAGCTAAGGCAATTTCTTTTGCCGCCTGAGGTTCCTCACCTAAACGAATGAGTAATTTATGTGCACGTTCAGCACCTTTAATAGCGTGAATATCATTTTGACGATACTTCTCATAATCCCACTGACCATTTGTGTACCATTCGTAGTGGCCAATATCATGAAGCAGCGCAGCTTTTGTAGCTAAATCGGGGTTTACATTATGCTGTACAGATAGACGAAACGCATGATAGGCGACGGATACAGCATGCGCAACGCCAGATCGAGTTAAATATTTTTGAGCGATAGGATGCGTGAAAATTTCTACTAGCGTAACATGTCTCATCATGTCATCCCTCCTAAAGAAAAAATATATTTCCAAATACAATATCATATTTATTTCCTAAATACAATTATCGTGTAATTTGTTTTTACATTCAAAAATGGCATATATTATAATATTCAAAACAAAACAACATGTACATCTTTTTTAAAAGAAAATAAGACTTTTTTCCTTGTATATTACCATTTAATATTTAACGAAACGTGACAGCAGTCAAATTGGTTATCGGGATGAATAAACGTAATTTTAATATAGTCTGGCGTATAAAAAACATCAATTTTTGTCTTAACGCCCGTTGAAAGAATGAGTCTTTTTACTTCACTCATTTTAGATTCTTGAGCAGCAGCTTTTATTTTTTTTATTAAAGCTGGCGAAGCGTTAGCTCTTTGAATAAATATGGTAGCGCTTTGCATGGTAGAGGGAATCACTTTAAGAGATTGCTGAAAAGTCGCTATGTCCGCCTCAGTTAAGCTAGGCACCCTGTATGTATAAGGGTGAGGCATGTAGTACGATGGCCAATAGTAAGACAAAGGAGCAAATGGTTTCATATAAGAATCCTCCTAAAAAACGGATTTTTATTATGTATATGTAGAGGGTTCGTATATGTTGTAGCAAAACCGTTATTGTATACTAGATACAAAGGGAGGTATATATATGAAAACGAAAGATACGCTGTTAGAAGCATTAGGAATTGAGATTATTAGCGCAAGTGAACAAAGAGTGGAAGCGACGATGCCTGTTGATGAGCGAACGCGTCAGCCATTCGGGCTTTTGCACGGAGGAGCATCGGTGGCGTTAGCCGAAACTGTGGCTAGTCTAGGTGCTATTAAAAGTGTAGATATTGAAAAAGAAATCTGCGTGGGTTTAGAAATTAATGCCAATCATATCAAAGGGAAAAAAGACGGAAAAGTTACAGCTATAGGCGTTCCTTTACATAAAGGAAAAAAAACAGCGGTTTGGGAAGTGAAAATTCAAGATGAAGAAGAGAATTTAATCTGTATATCCCGGTGCACGCTTGCTATCCTGCCTAAAGCTTAAATATAAGAAAGGCTTAGTCTAAAAGGTGTGAGGTATGCTTTTGGAGTCAGAAGCAGCCACCTCACACACTGACGTAAGAGCTTAAGGAGAATTTGGAAGAGCGGATACATAAAAAAGTGAAAAAATAGGTAAAAAAAAGAAGCGAAATTATGTCTATTCGTGACAGTTACCCTGCGCATAGAGACATGCTCTAGAATATAGTAGTAGTAAAGTATTCTTTTTATTCAGCAACTAGAATATTCATAATATTAAAAATAAGAACAGAAAATAGACCTTCCGATTGTTCAATCGTGCTATAATAGCATTAATATAGTAGGGCGGTTTATTTTACAAAGGGGTGATAATATTGGATAAGAACTCTCAGTATTTATTCATTGATTTTGAATTTACAATGCCAGAGTATAAAGGTTTTCCAAAAGGCTTTTTTCCGGAAATCATTGAAGTTGGTTTGGTGTTTGTTAAAAATCAAGAAATCATTGATCGTTTCTCCTCTTACGTACAGCCTACACACTTTACAAAATTAACTGAGCGCTGTAAATCATTTCTCCATATCGAACAAAATCAAGTAAATGAAGGAATTACGCTAGAGCAGCTTGTACAGCGACTGGGCATGTATAAAAACAGCACGATTATTACATGGGGGAACATGGATATGAAAGTATTAAGGCAGTGCTGTCAAAAAAATAAGGTGCCGTTTCCTTTTACAGGTAAAGAAATTGATCTTTCGATGGAGTATAAGCGCTTTTTTGGGGATCAAAATCAAACCGGCCTTTGGAAAGCTGTGCAAGAGTATGGTAAAGAAGGAACTGGAAAGCACCACTGCGCGCTTGATGATGCGATGACTACACTCAACATCTTTAAGCTTGTAGAAAAAGATAAGAGGTATCTTCAAAAGCCGGAGCCAACGACCATAGGAGATCGAATCGATTTTTCCAAAGTATTAAATAAATTTGCATTATAAAAGCCAAATCACTTCTATGTGAATTTGGCTTTTTGCTTAATGAATACCGTACTCTTTTTTTAACTCTTCTAAACAGGCAATACTTGCTTGAGCAAAAGCGCTATCTTTGCCTTGTTGTTCAGCTATCTTTAATTCAAGGGCTTTTTTTAGTGAATGCTTATAATCAGGAACGCTGTCTTCATAGAGATGAACCATTTTTTGAGGAATGTTGGCCTGCTCTCGAAACGCAAGTGCTTTTCGCTCGTGAAAAAAAGGTACGTCCACTTGTCCAGGGTTATGTAAGTCACCTTGTTCTGGGTGCTTCAACACAGCTTGAATTCGTACAACATAATGCAGATCTCGAACTTGTGTAATTTCACCGATGTATTTCCCGGTTTTATAAAGTGCCGTAACGGTTTGACCAATTGTAAATGTCATATTGCCAGATCTCCTTTAAGTAAAGTGTTTATTATAAACAGTATAAATCAAAAACCACTACCGTTTCTATGAAAGGATGTTATACATGATGAATTTAATGTTTTTGCTTTATTTTCCGGAAGATAAAACAGAATATATTCCTGCTTTTGCTACAATGGCGATTTTTGTACTAGCAGCAGTTGCAGTCTGGCGGTTCATCATCAAGGTGTCTAAAAAAGAAGAAGAAAAAACGAAGGAATTAGAAGCGAAGCTGACAGAACAAGAAAATAAGAAGTCACTCTAATAAAATGTAAGCGTTTAAAATGATATGTTGCTGGACAATCTATGAAAAGACATCTAAAACTTTCGCTAGTGCATATGCGATTGGAGGGCAACATGAAAAAACTACTACTCATTGGAACCGTGCCTTTTTTCTTGTTAACGGGGTGTATGGAAAAAGAAATATCCAATAAAGAAGTCAAAGTCTATAACGCAGATGGAGATAGCATCGGTACAGTCAAGTTGAAAGAGCAGGCTGATGGAATTGAGTTTACTTACGATTTAAGCGGACTTCCACCTGGAGAACACGGCGTACATATTCATGAAATCGGAATTTGCAAAGCTCCTAACTTTAAAAGTGCAGGGAATCACCTTGATCCTGATAAAAAGAAACACGGACTGTTAAATCCAAAAGGACCGCATTTAGGCGATATGAAAAATATTGTGGTAGAAGACGATCAGACGTATACAGGAACGGATATGGTTCCTCAAGTCACGTTAAAAGAAGGAAAGACATCTCTCGTTAAGCGTATGGATGGTTCTTCCCTTGTTATTACCGAACAAGGTGATGACGGAATGACAGAGCCATCAGGTAATTCTGGCAAGCGAATCGCGTGCGGAGTTATTTCAAAAAAACATTAAAAACAGCGTTCTTTCGTGAGAAAGAACGCTGTTTTTTTACGTTAAAGCTATTTTTAAGCGATTTAATCCTTCTTGAAGTTGTTCATGTGAACAGCCAATGTTCAAGCGGATAAAACCTTTTCCATATGTGGAACTGTATTTTTCGCCTTTTTCTACGGCGATTTTGCCTTTTTCTAATAAGCGTTCATGTAATTCTTCTTCTGATAAGTGCAGCTTGTTACAGTCAATCCATAATAGATAAGTTCCTTCTGGCTGAATGACTCGCAGTTCAGGTAAGTTTTCACTTATAAACCCCGTCACGAGATCTACATTTTTCTTCAGGTACACAAGCAGTGCTTCTAACCACTCTCCACCTTCGCTGTAAGCTGCTTCTAATCCAATGATTCCAAATGTATTTAAATTAGAGAACCCTTGTTTTTGCTGCTGCTGAACATACTGTGTGCGCAGCTTCTCATTTGGAATAATAATGGCTGAAGCCTGAAGTCCGGGTATATTGAATGTTTTGCTAGGGGCCATACACGTAATGGTTCGATTGGCTGCATCTTCACTCACCATGCTGATGGGAATGTGTTTATAAGGGTGGTAAATTAGATCAGAATGGATTTCATCTGAAACAATTAATACATTGTATTTTTGACAAAGATCGGCAAGCTTCTTCAGTTCTTCTTTTGTCCACACGCGTCCTACTGGATTATGAGGGCTGCAAAGAATCATTAATTTTACGCCTTCTGCAAATTTTTTCTCTAAATCTGCAAAATCAATTTCGTATTTATCGCCTGCAAGTTTTAACGGATTTTCAACAACTTCTCGATTATTTACCTTTATCATGTTAAAAAATGGAGTATAGACTGGAGGTTGAATTAAAATTGAATCTCCGGGTTCCGTAAATGCTTGAATAGCCATACTCAGGGCAAACACAACTCCTGGACTGTATGTAATCCATTCATGTTCAATGGTCCACTGATGCTTTTTTTCTACCCAAGATGATAAAGCATTTGCCGTAGATTCAGTAGGGGAAGTGTAGCCGAAAATACCGTGCTTGACACGCTCATTAATGGTTTGAAGAACATTAGGCGGCGCTTGGAAATCCATATCAGCTACCCAAAAAGGCAGAACATCTTTTGCTCCAAAAACAAGATCAGTTTTGTCCCACTTTACGGACTGTGTACCTGTACGGTTAATTAATTGATCAAAAGAATAAGTAGACAATAAAAGTACCCCCTTTTTAATACAATAGTTTGATTATTTTTAATACGTTTGTCAACGAAGTTAACTTATGAAGTAAAGAGAGAAAGTGAAAAAATTTCTAAACCACAAAAGAATTCCTTTTCATTAACATGAGCTTCTCTTGTGAAAGATAAGAACCCGCTCCGTCATTATTGAGACAGGGCTTTTTCACCGTACAAGAAATCGACCATATGAGACTGCACAATGTCGGGACACTCTTCTGGTAAAAGGTGTCCAATTTCCTTTAAAGAGATAAAGGTAGAGTCTGTTAAATCATCTTTTAACTTACGTCCGAGACGCAAAGGAACAACCCGGTCTTCTTCTCCCCAAATGAGTAAACTTGGTTTTTTTATGTGCTGCAAATCCTTTGATGATAGGTCTCCTTCTCGATCACGAATCATTCTTGTTAAAGCCATAAACGTACGGTCATCCAAAAATGGTTCAGTATAGCCATCAATCATTTCTTCGTCGATTAACTTATGATCAAATACGACATTTTGCAAGTTACCTAATACACCTTTGCGAGATAGCCACGTTTTTACCCACAGATAAAAGAAGGGAACATAAGAAGACATGACCAATCCATAATGTGAAGGGCCTAAATAAGCTGAGCTGCACAGAAGAACGAGTTTTGATACGCAAGAAGGCTTTAATTTTGCTACATTTAAACAAACCTGTCCTCCCATTGAGTGTCCCGATAGTACAACATCTTTCAATTTTAAATAGTCAATCAACTCGATGACAATTTTGGCTAAGTTTTTATACGAGTATTGAAAGGTTAACGATTTTTCACTTCGCCCAAATGGCGGAAGGTCCAGCGTAATGATAGAAAACGTATCTTCAAATAAAGGAATTAAACGCCGAAAGCTAAAACTGGATGATAAAAAGCCGTGAATAAATACAATAGCTGGTTTATCAGGGTGATAGTTATGGCATTCGTAGTAAACATTGACTCCATTAAAAGTACGCTGGTGGCAAGTAATTTTAGATTCAGTCAATTTGTTTCACTCCATCTTTTTCTTTCTAGTCTGTCCTAATTTCCAGCAATCTATAAAATGAAACTCAATTACCGGTATAGATTTCACATTAAAGATGTGTTTAAATTTGATATAATGGAAAAAGTGAAAAAATTTAATCGGTGTAGGAGGGGAACGCGGTGTTCTTAGAAGAAAAAGAGTTAGAAATTTTAGAAATTCTAGAAAAAAATAGCCGTATTTCAATAGATAGTATTTCAAAAATGGTGGATTTAACGTTTGACGAAACCTCTAATATTGTTAAAAAGCTAGAGAGAGAAAAAGTAATTGTACAATATTCAGCTGATATTAACTGGAGACGAGTAGATGGACATGAGGGCGTCACCGCTATGATAGATGTAAAAGTTGCACCAAAGCGAGGAGTAGGCTTTGACGAGATTGCGGAGCGCATCTATCGTTTTCAAGAAGTGAAATCCGTGTACCTAATGTCAGGAGCATATGATTTGTCTGTTATTATTGAAGAAAAATCAATGTCTGAAGTAGCATTTTTTGTTTCTGAAAAGCTTTCTACGCTAGACTCTGTTTTATCTACAACGACTCACTTTATCATGAAAAAATACAAGCACGATGGTACCATCTACGACCAAGGCGATGAAGATCGCAGAATCGTGGTGTCTCCGTAATGAAAGAGCGCTTGTCAACAACTGTACAACAGCTGAAACCTTCAGGTATTCGCCGCTTTTTTGATTTAGCAGCAAGTATGGATAACGTCATCTCTCTTGGAGTAGGTGAACCTGATTTTGTCACATCTTGGGCTGTTCGAGAAGCGAGTATTTTATCGTTGGAAAGAGGATATACCTCTTATACAGCAAATGCGGGGCTTTTAGAGCTCCGCTTTGAAATTATGAAGTATATGAAAAGAAATTTTAACGTCTCGTATGATTATCAAGATGATATTATTGTGACCGTTGGAGGAAGTCAGGCTTTAGACATTACAATGCGAGCTTTGATTAACCCTGAAGATGAGATTATTGTCGTGGAGCCAAACTTTGTGTCTTACAGTCCGTTAATTTCTTTAGCAGGAGGAGTTCCTGTGGCAATTGAAACAACGGCAGAAACAGAGTTTAAACTGCAGCCTAGACAGATTGAAGAAGTCATTACAAGCAACACGAAAGCTCTTCTTTTATGCTCTCCTAATAATCCAACAGGAAGTTCACTATCTAAAGAAGAGCTGCAGGCTATTGCGGATATTGTCATCAAGCATGACTTGCTTGTTATCACGGATGAAATATATGCAGAATTAACATATGATGAAGAATTTACATCTATTGCTTCTTTAGAGGGAATGAAAGAACGAACCATTATTATTTCTGGCTTTTCTAAAGGGTTTGCTATGACTGGATGGCGTCTTGGGTACATATGTGCACCAACTGAGATTGCTAAAGCAATGCTGAAAATTCATCAGTATACAATGATGTGTGCGCCTACCATGGCACAGTATGGAGCAATTGAAGCACTACAAAACGGGCAGCATGACGTAGAAGAGATGAGAAAAAGCTATCGCAGAAGACGGAACTATATGGTGAAGTCATTAAATCAAATTGGTCTGGAATGCCATTCTCCAGGAGGAGCGTTTTATGTGTTCCCGTCTATCAAGAAAACTGGATTGTCATCGGAAGAATTCGCTGAGCAGCTTTTGCTTGAAGAGCGAGTAGCCGTGGTGCCAGGCAATGTATTTGGAAAAGGCGGAGAGGGACATATTCGCTGTTCATACGCCTCTTCAATGGAATCATTAGAAGAATCCATAAAACGGATTAGCCGTTTTGTTGAAAATAAGTTATAATAAAAATAAGATATTATGTCATATCGTATAGACGGTTTGATATGATATCTTTTTTGCTATGATGAAATGTAGTGTTAGTTTATATTTGTGACGAAATTGGTAAATAATAAATATAGTATAACTACTTTTTGATTCAATCTATGAACTGTGCTATAATTTTAAATTGGCTATAATGGTGAAAATAATAAGGTATCTAGGAGTGTTTATATGTCAAAATTTGAAATCGGTACTGTTACAAAAGGTAAAGTAACAGGAATTCAACCATACGGTGCATTCGTTGCACTAAATGAAGAAACTCAAGGATTAGTTCATATCTCAGAAGTAAAACATGGCTTCGTTAAAGATATCAACGAACATTTATCAGTAGGAGATGAAGTAAACGTTAAAGTTTTATCTGTTGATGAGTCAACTGGTAAAATTGGTTTATCTATTCGTGCAACTGAGCCAGCTCCAGAAAAAACTGAAGCTTCTGCACCTAAAAAACCTGCTAAAAAGCGTCAAGGTCAAGCAACAGTTCATACTGAATCTACTCAAGGATTCAACACATTAAAAGAAAAATTAGAAGAGTGGATTGAGCAATCAAACCGCGAAGATCTAATTAAGAAATAAGAAAAAAAGAAGGATAGCTGAGCTATCCTTCTTTTTTAATGTTCCGTTCTAGGTTCTGTACGCTCTACTTCAGCAGAAGGTTTAAATAATAGACCTAGGTTAATCAGTCCTGCGATTCCAACCAATCCATAAATAATGCGGGAGAAAGCAGATGTTTGTCCGCCGAAGATTGCTGCTACTAAATCAAATTGAAAAAAGCCAATAAGTCCCCAGTTAATTGCTCCAATAATCGTTAATACGAGCGCAATACGTTGAATACCACTCATGATGAACCCTCCTTGTTTTGTAGTTCACTTATTAGCCTGCTTTTTTTAGAGGAAAATATGCATAGTTACTTTTGGAAGATACAGACAAATAAACGTTCATTTGGATGGGGTGAGCGTCTAGTCAACAGGGAATAATCTTTAGGAAGTCAATTTTCTTTACAATCAAAAAGTTGTTCTTCATAATGATGCATGTACTCAAGCTCGTAAGGAGGAGTTTATAGTGAACAATTTTACATTTTATAACCCTACAAAATTAATTTTTGGTAAAGGTCAATTAGAGCAATTAAAAACAGAAGCAAGTCGCTTTGGTAAAAAGATATTATTAGTATACGGCGGAGGAAGCGTAAAACGCAGCGGTTTATACAATCAAGTAATGGATGTACTGAATGACATGAATGCAGAAGTACATGAGTTAGCGGGAGTAGAGCCGAATCCTCGTCTGACAACTGTTCGCAAAGGAATCGATATTTGTAAAGAAAACGGTATTGAATTTTTACTTGCAGTAGGTGGAGGAAGCGTAATCGATTGTACAAAAGCAATCGCAGCAGGCGCAAAATATGATGGCGACGTATGGGACATCATTAACCGCGACGTATTCGCAGCTGAAGCTCTTCCATTTGGAACAGTGCTAACATTAGCAGCAACAGGTTCAGAAATGAATGCTGGTTCTGTTATTACAAATTGGGAAACACAAGAAAAATACGGCTGGGGCAGTCCGGCAACATTCCCTCAATTCTCTATTTTAGATCCCGTTAATACATTTACTGTACCAAAAAATCAAACAGTTTATGGCATGGTCGATATGATGAGCCACGTATTTGAACAGTATTTCCATGCTGCAACAAATACGCCGCTTCAAGATCGCATGTGTGAAGGAGTACTGCAAACGGTTATTGAAACGGGACCAAAATTATTAAACGACTTAGAGAACTACGAGTTACGTGAAACGATTTTATACAATGGTACCATCGCATTAAACGGTATGTTACAAATGGGACACCAAGGCGATTGGGCTACTCACAATATTGAGCATGCGGTATCAGCTGTATATGACATTCCACATGCTGGTGGACTCGCAATTTTATTCCCGAACTGGATGAAACACGTAATGGATGAGAACGTAGATCGCTTCAAGCAAGTAGCTGTACGCGTATTTAATGTAGATACGGAAGGCAAGACGGATAAAGAAGTAGCACTTGAAGGTGTTGATAAGCTTCGCGAATTCTGGTCAAGCCTAGGTGCACCAACTCGCTTAGCTGATTATGATATTGGTGAAGACAAATTAGATCTTATGGCTGATCGTGCGATGGCTAAAGGTGAATTTGGTAAATTTAAAAAATTAAACAAAGAAGATGTACTAGCAATCCTACGCGCTTCTCTATAAGATTTTCGATAAAAAACGCCGTGCAAAAAGCACGGCGTTTTTTTCTATTTATGATGGGTAAGCTTTTTCTGCTGTTTGGTTTTCAAATCATCCCGAACGGTTTTATCAGAAAGAGGAACTCCGCTGTAATAAGCCGCTCTTCCTAGTAAATGCCCAGCAATAGGAGAGGTGATAAACACAAAGACAATCGCTAAAATTAACCGTGCACTAATATGGCCAGTGTCAATCCAAAAGTAGAGTAAGCAGCCCACTAATATAAACAGGACGCCTAAGGTAGCACTTTTGGAGGCAGCGTGACTTCTTGTATACGTATCAGGCAAGCGAATAAGCCCAATCATGGTCACAACTGTCAGAAGAGAGCCTATTAGTACAAAAGTTCCTACAATGATTTCACTGATCACGTTCATATTCAATCACTTCTCCTTTCTCTAAAAACTTAGAAAAAGCAACGGTACCTACAAAGGCTATGATACCTAGCAGTAAAATGACTTCGAAAAAAGCCTGGGTTCGAAAAATAATCGAGATGATGGCCGTGATAGCAATGATGTTAATTCCAATAGCATCAAGGGCCATTGCTCGATCAGCAGTTGACGGACCTTTTACCACTCGGTAAACAAACCCAATAGTTGAAGCAGAAATGAGAATGAGCGAAACGTTTAAAAAAATATCGAGCATTTAACGACTCACCTCCATAATAGCTTTTTCAAATGTTTGCTGAATATCTGTAATAATGTCATCAATATCGTCTGTATTGATTGCATGAATATAGATAGTAGAATTATCATCTGATACATCCATTACCAGTGTGCCTGGCGTTAGCGTAATTAAAAGAGAAAGAATGGTAATTTCCCATTCACTCTCCAGGCGGGTAGGCATTGCAAAGATGGCTGGCTGAATATTTAATTTAGGACGCAATACGTCTTTAGTAACTGCAATATTGGCTTTGAATAATTCTCGTATGAAAATAAATAGCAGCTTAATGATCGCATACACTTTATGCAAGTAAAAACGTCTGTGAAAAAAACGGCGGAAAACAAACAGCAGTACCGCTCCCCAGAAAAATCCTATAATAAAGGAAGGTAGTGTCCAAATCCCTCTCAAAAACATCCATGTGAATGCAATGATTACGTTTAATAATAGTTGAAATGACATGCAGATCTACTCCTTTAACACCGATTGGATATAAATTGAAGGATCCATAAGCGTTTGAGCGGCTGTCGACACATAAGGAATAACAGCTTCTGCACCTAGTCCTAAAAAGACAGAAACAGCAAGTAAGATAGCGGATGGATATAGAATACCTTTAAGAGATACTTTTTCATGCTCAGAAGAAAGCGTAGGTTCACCCCAGAAGCAGCTCATAAAAATCTTAATGGCAGAATATAAAACGAGCAGGCTTGAAACGAGTAAAACTCCTACAAACGTGTAGCTTTCTGATTCTAAACCGCCTTGAACTAAAAGGAATTTTCCAATAAAGCCGCTTAGGGGAGGAATTCCTGCCAACGAAATAGTAGTGATAAAAAACATCCAGCCAAGCAGCGGATAGTCTTTAATTAACCCACCCATTTTCTTTAATTTTGTTGTTCCAGTTATTCGAATGATGCTTCCAGCAAGAAGGAAGAGAGCTGCTTTAATAATCATGTCGTGAATTAAATAATAAATGGCTCCTTCAAAACCTGCTTTTGTTGTTAAAGTTACACCGTAGACAATGACTCCGACAGCAATAATAATGTTATAAATTAAAATTTTATTCACATCCGAATAAGCAATGGCGCCTACTGCACCAACAACGATAGTCAAAAGCGCAACGTAACCGATAATTTGATGAGTGAATTCAGGATGGTGATAAAACAGCAAAGTGAAAGTCCTGAAAATAGAGTAAACTCCCACTTTTGTTAGCAACGCACCAAACAATCCGATAATAACGGGTGGAGGTGCACTGTACGAACCTGGAAGCCAAAAATACATTGGAAATAAAGCTGCTTTTAATGCAAATACAATAAATAAAAGCATGCCAATGGTTGTTAAAATTCCCGGCTGGTTAGCCTCTGCAATTCGTTGCGAAAGGTCTGCCATGTTGAGAGTTCCTGTTACGGCGTACAAATAAGCAACAGCAATTACAAACAAAGCGGATGAAATTACATTGACTAAAATATACTTAAGAGACTCTCGAAGCTGTGCTTTTGTACCACCAATTACAATAAGAGCGTACGAAGACATAAGCATGACTTCAAAAAAGACAAATAAGTTAAAGATATCACCTGTCAAGAAGGCGCCAAATACGCCTACTAATAAAAACTGCACAAATGAATAAAAGTAAAAGCGTTCACGTCTCTCGCCAATTGTATGAAAAGCAAAAAGAACGCAGCATAGTGTTACGATACTAGCAGTAAGTACGAGAAGGGAAGCGAACATGTCCGCTACTAGAATAATTCCAAAAGGAGGTTTCCAGTTCCCTAGCTCGTGAGTTAAAACTCCTTTTGATTGAACCAACTGTACTAAATATGCAGCAAAAGCAGTGGTGGTGATTAATGATAAAACACTGATTATCCTTTGAAGTTTAATATTGTCTTTGAAAAAAATGAGCACAACACCTACAACAAACGGGATAAGCAGTGGGATGATTACAAAATTACTCGTCATGTTCATTTCCCCTTAACTTGTCCATATCGTCTGTTCCGAGTTCTTGATAAGCCCTGTAAGCTAGTACAAGGAAAAAAGAAGTGACGCCAAAGCTTATGACAATGGCAGTTAAAATTAGTGCTTGAGGTAAAGGATCTGTATAAGAAGAAGCCTTTTCTCCCAGAAGGGGAACACTCCCCCCTTTTAATCCGCCCATCGTTAAAATCAACAGGTGAACACCGTGGCTTAATAAGCCTGTTCCAATAATAATTCGCAGTAAACTGCGGGATAACATGAGATATACAGCGGCAGTGAATAGAATCCCTGCCGCTATGGACATTAATATTTCCACTATTCACTCTCTCCAATCGTTTGAATAATGGTCATCGTAACACCAACAACTACTAGATATACGCCTAAATCAAACAGTACAACGGTAGCTAAAGATGTTTTCCCGAGAAGGGGAAGGTTAAAGTAGCTGTACGTGTGAGTGAGAAAGGGAACTTTGAAAATAAATGATCCCAGTCCGGTTAAAATAGCTAGTAGCAGGCCAGAAGCCGCAACCTTTTTATAATCAAATGGGATGACTTTCGATACGGTTTTTATATCGAAAGCCAGCAGTAGTAATACAAGGGCAGCTGAGGTAGTAAGTCCCCCAACAAACCCTCCTCCAGGTGTATAATGACCTGCAAAGAAAAGATGAATGGCAAAAATGATAATAATGAATGTGACTACTTTTGTTGTTGTTTGTAGTATCAAATCATTTTTTTTCACTCTTCTTCCTCCTTTGTTAACCGAAGACGAATCATGCCATAGATAGCAAGAGCTGCTATACAAAGTACGGTAATTTCAAATAATGTATCAAATCCGCGGAAGTCAACGAGGATCACGTTCACCATGTTTTCGCCGCCTGCTTTTTCATAACTGTTTTCAATGAAGTAATGTGAAATGGATTCAAATAGTTTTGTACTGTTTGCTGATATGCCAAGCAATGTAACGGTCGTTCCTACAAGAAGGGCAACCAGCAAGTTTGGTAGTTGAAACTTCACTCTTACTTTTCGCTTCCGAAACTCTGGCAGGTAGTAGAAACATAGTAAAAATAGTGATACTGATACAGTTTCAATAACTAATTGAGTCAAAGCTAAGTCAGGAGCACGAAATAATACGAAAAATAAAGAAAGCGTATACCCGACAACTCCCAGTGAAATAATGGCTGTGAGGCGTGATTTTGCCAATAAAGTTGTAATAGTAGCCCCAACCATTACAACTGCTAGTATGGCTTCATAAACGCCGATAGAAGCAGTATCTTTTAAATCAATCGCAAAGGCATTCTGAGAAAAGAGCGTTACGAGAAGTAGAATGCCTATGAAAGTAAAAATGATTAAAAGATAGTCTCTAATAAATCCTGTCATTAATGTTTTCATGATACGTGTTGAGCCTTTTTCCATCCCTTTAATTCCATAGTTATATCCGTTGTTAAGCGTTAAAGAAGAAGGAAATCGTGTATAAATTTTTGACCACTTCTGAAGCGTCATAAATAACAAGATACCAAATGTGATAACCCCTAGCGTCATAAATAATTCTGGTGTAAAGCCGTGCCAAAATTTAATATGCACTTGATATTCTTTACCTTCAGCTAGTAGGCTAGGTGCGATAGAGGCCATTGTTGGCTCAATAAGGGCTGATTCTAATAAATTAGGAGCAAAGCCAAAAATAACAACCAGTGATGCTAAAATAACAGGTGAAATAAGCATGCCTACTGGTGCTTCATGCGGCTTCTTCTCCAACTTTTCGGGCTGGTATTTGCCTGTAAAGGTTTTAAAGACAAGAATCATACTATAGACGAAAGTAAAAATACTTCCCACCCAAGCGATGATAGGCAGCAAAATTCCCCACGTCTGCATGCTATACATATCCATTTTTGTCACGTTTACCATGCCTGTAAAAAACATCTCTTTACTTAAAAATCCGTTAAAGGGAGGAAGACCTGCCATTGCAAATCCCCCGATGATAGCAATGGTAAATGTCACAGGCATGAAGCTCATTAACCCGCCTAACTTTCTAATGTCACGCGTGCCTGTTTCATGATCGACAATGCCTACTACCATAAACAAGCTGCCTTTGAAAGTAGCGTGGTTAATCAAATGGAAAACCGCTGCAGTAAGAGCCACTAAGTAGATATTATCGTCTAAAAAATCATAGTGAATAGCTGCGCTGCCTACTCCTATAAGTGACATAATCATCCCAAGCTGACTAATGGTTGAAAAAGCTAAAATCCCTTTCAAGTCTTGTTGTTTTACTGCTGAAAATGAGCCCCAAAACAGTGTAATTAGTCCTGTGATGGAAATAACAAAAAACCAAGTGGCGCTTATAGCAAAAACAGGGCTTAGTCTTGCTAAAAGATAAATTCCCGCTTTTACCATTGTAGCTGAATGAAGGTATGCACTCACTGGGGTTGGAGCTTCCATAGCATCTGGCAGCCAAATATGAAAAGGAAACTGAGCAGATTTTGTAAAGGCCCCTAATAAAATGAGGACTAGAGCTGGAATAAATAGATGACTTGATGTGACCACATCTACGTTTGAGATAATTTCGCGTATGCTAAAAGTACCTGTCATGATGTATAAAAGCACAATTCCTGCTAATAGGGAAAGTCCTCCAAACACGGTAATGAGCATAGATTTTAAGGCTCCGTATTGAGATTTCTCTCGTTTGTACCAATAACCAATCAATAAAAAAGATGAAAGGCTTGTTAATTCCCAAAAGCTGTAAAGACTCATTAAATTGTCTGATAATACAACTCCAAGCATAGATCCCATAAAAAGAAGCAAATAGACATAAAACGAATGCAGCGCTTCTTTTGTCTTAGAAAGATAATAAATGGAGTAAAGAATAACAAGTGTCCCAATTCCGGTGATTAACAGAGAAAATAGAAGACCGAGTCCATCCACATAAGCATCAAAGTTAATGCCCAGGCTAGGTATCCATTTCATTGAATGTAGGTAGGTTTCCCCTTTAGAAACACCACTGATATATTGTGTGAAATAAATGAACAACACAAGTGGAAGAGGTAAAACGAACCATCCTGTATGAATACGCTGGAATTTCCTATACAGAAGCGGGACAAAAAAGGCTAATAAAAAAGGTGATAAAATCACCAAGTGCAACCACGACAAAAGACAAACCTCCTTGTGATATTCAATTCTGTAACCGATTATATAATAATTTAATTATGCATGCATCCATGCTAATTCTTAGTATCAGCAGAATTTTCAAGGCTTATTAAATAAATAGAAACTCGTCACAAAATCCATAAAAAAAACATAAAAAAATTTTTTTTGACGTATAAAAATCATGCGGAATTGTCACTCTAAGAGTGAGGTGATGGAAATGTATAGGAAACAAATAGCCATCAGTTTTCTCATTTTTACCGCACTATGTATCAGTGGATTTGTGCTGAATAATCACTTAGAAATGAAAGAAGAAAACAGGATGCTGCTTACTTCTAAAAACGAAGCAGAAAATTCCATATCAATAGACTCTTCCCTGTTAAAAGCCTCTTATAAACCGAGACAATATGTAAAGATAGGTGAAATGAACTATATTGCACCATCAGGTAAGCAAATAAAAAACGATTGAAGACCACTCTTTAGTCGCTTTTTATTTGCTTATTATTTGTGTAATCGTACATGAATTACGTTCTGTAATCGAAGAACATTAGTTGACTTCATAACTGAATTTATCGTTAAATAAAAGGGTACATACAATGATTGCAGTTTCAACAAACTATAATGATTGTGTCAAACTGTAAGTGGATTCACTTGAATTCAGCTAACAGTTTCGATAAAGTGGAAAATAAAGATATTTTAATGGAGGAACAGATTATGACACATGTTCGTTTTGATTATTCAAACGCGTTATCATTTTTTGGTGAACATGAACTTACATACTTACGTGATGCCGTGAAAGTAGCTCACCATTCAATTCATGAGAAAACAGGTGCTGGGAACGACTTTTTAGGATGGGTAGACCTTCCTACGGAGTATGACAAAGAAGAATTTGCACGCATTCAAAAAAGTGCAGAAAAAATTAAATCTGATTCAGATGTATTAATTGTTATCGGTATTGGAGGATCTTACTTAGGTGCTCGTGCTGCTATTGAAATGCTTCAGCATTCATTCTATAACACATTATCAAAAGAACAGCGTAAAACTCCGCAAGTTATTTTTGCTGGTAACAACATCAGCTCAACATACATGAAAGACTTAATGGATGTTTTACAAGATAAAGATTTCTCTATTAATGTTATTTCAAAATCCGGCACAACAACAGAACCGGCGATTGCTTTCCGTATCTTCCGTAAATTATTAGAAGAGAAATACGGCAAAGAAGAAGCACGCAAGCGTATTTATGCAACAACAGATAAAGCGCGCGGCGCATTAAAAACATTAGCAGACGAAGAAGGTTATGAAACATTTGTTATTCCAGATGATGTAGGCGGCCGTTATTCGGTATTAACAGCGGTTGGCTTATTACCAATTGCTGCTGCAGGCCTTGATATCGAACAAATGATGAAAGGTGCAGCTGATGCTCAAGAAGCATTCTCATCATCAGAGCTAGAAGAAAACCCAGCTTATCAATATGCTGTAGCTCGTAATGTTCTTTATAATAAAGGAAAAACAATTGAAATGCTGATTAACTATGAGCCAGCTCTTCAATACTTTGCTGAATGGTGGAAACAGTTATTTGGTGAAAGTGAAGGAAAAGACCAAAAAGGTATTTACCCTTCATCTGCTAACTTCTCAACGGACCTTCATTCTTTAGGTCAATATGTACAAGAAGGTCGTCGTGATATTTTTGAAACAATTGTACAAGTTCAAGATTCTCGTCATGAGCTAACAATTGAAGAAGATGCAGCGGACTTAGATGGACTAAATTACTTAGCTGGTGAAACAGTTGACTTTGTAAACAAAAAAGCATTCCAAGGTACAATGCTTGCTCACACAGACGGAGGCGTTCCAAACTTAGTTGTAAACATTCCGGCGTTAGATGAGTATACGTTTGGATATGTTGTATACTTCTTCGAAAAAGCATGCGCAATCAGCGGCTATTTATTAGGAGTAAATCCGTTCGATCAGCCTGGAGTAGAAGCGTATAAAGTAAATATGTTTGCTCTTCTTGGAAAACCTGGTTTTGAAGAGAAAAAAGCAGAATTAGAAAAGCGTTTGAAATAAATAAAAAGTTCACCTTCTTGTTAGAAGGTGAACTTTTTTGCTTTTGAGATAAAGGATAAAAAGCTGGAAAAAGGATATGTTAAAACAGAGGAGGGATAAGATGATTGAATTATCTTCAAGATTAGACGGCACATTATTCAAGCTTTATGAATTAGAAAAAACGCTTAAGCCGCTTGGGTATAACATTGGAGGGAATTGGGACTATGATCACGGTTCATTCGACTATAAGATGAATGATGAAGTCGGCTATCAGTTTTTGCGCATCCCGTTTACAGCTACGAATGGAGAACTGGATTCTAAAGGAACAACGGTACAGATTGGTACGCCATTTTTACTTTCACATAAGTATCAAATTGGCCTAGATGACAATGTTCACAATGGAAACGTGGGTGCTTCATTTAACCAGTTTGCAGAACCCCAAGACGCAGACGCTTCATTTCCAGAAAAGTATATCAGCTTAGGAGAAGAGCTAATTAGAGAGGCAGAAGAGGCGCTGCTTCAGTAATTGAAGGGACTATTCTTTTCTTAAACTCTCTAATTTTTTCACAAAAATATGTTCGTACATGACCTGACTAATCAACTCGTTTGTTTTAATCATTTCATTTACCCCCAAATTTTGCGCATTTTGAATATGCTTTTTTGTTAACAGTTCAACGATGCTGTAAATAGAAGGGTTCAATCCTTGCAGAGCGACTAGCGTAACAATCGTATTCATGTCTGCATATTCTTCTGTCTTATGCTGATCCGCAGTAATAAGCACTTTTTTTGCGCACCGAGCATTGGCAAGTTCTAATACCTCATAGTGAGATGGACTTCCTTTAATAAAATGAACGCGATCACAGATCATGGGGTTTTTAGTCAGAGAATCGTCGATAAGAACAATGTCTTCTTTATGAAATGCGTCGCGATAAGACTCTAACACGAGTTTGGCGCGCTCATTCCACCCCACAATGATGAAGTGATCTTTTCCATAAAACTTTAAATTCCCTTCCAAATAAGCGCTCTCAGCGGAAACAGCAATTTTAGAAAGCGTGACAAAATAAGTAGTAATAAATCCCGTTCCAACCAGGACTAAAATAATTGCAGCTAACCTTCCAATCGTAGTGGTGGGAGCAAAATCACCGTACCCTATAGTAGAGATTGTAATAATAACCCACCAAATTCCTTCAAACACATTCCCAAACGTTTGCGGCTCTAAGAAATGTATAAGCATGCCGAAAAGTAAAACAAGACAGCCGATAATAAAAAGAAGCCGCACTAAAATAGAACGACGAAAAAGTCGAAATAATAGCCATTCCATCATAAAAAAACCTCCAGTGATTAGTCATAGCCACAGTATGACCATTTTTCACTGAAGGTATAAGATATCTTTATCTTTTTACTTCGTAATATTCAATCCATTCTTTGTCTGGACCGTAGAAAAATAAGTATCTTGCTCCATTTGGCAAAGTTACAATGTTTTCTTCCACAAATGAAATGCCTGCTGATTTTAAACGCTCAAACTCTTCTTCAATTCCGTCTACTGCCAGCGCAAAATGATGAACTTTACCTTCATTAGGTAAGCTTGAGTTATACCCTTGAATTAACTCTACGATTACATTTCCTTCTAAGCCTAGAAAAGCTAGCTTCAAAGACGGATCGGTATGTGGCAGTGTTTCGATGAGCTCTAGTCCCACTTTTTGTGTATAGAACTCAATAGATTCTTCTATGTCCTTTACTTGAACGCCTACATGTTCAAATTTTAAAATTGCCATATGCATCACCCGTATCTATAGTATGTAAAAACTATGAAATATATTAAAGAGAAAGGGTAGAGAAGTCAAGATAGGGCTGCTTGTCAGGAAAGGGCTCTTAAATCATATTTTTGCTGGAGTGAATAGGGTAGAGGCTTCCATCAAGAGCAAACGAAATTTTACCTGTTTCTTCGGATACAACTAAAATTAATGCATCCGACTTTTCTGACATTCCAATGGCTGCACGGTGACGTGTTCCCAATTTTTTGTTCGTTGAAATAATAGACGAGAGAGGTAAAACATTAGCAGCTGAAATAAGCTGATTATTTCTAATTAGGACGGCTCCGTCATGTAAGGGTGTCCCTGGATAGAACAGTGTCTCAACTAGCGTAGCGCTGACAGGAGCTTGAATAGGCATTCCTTTTTGAATAAGAGGGTCTACATTTTGTTCCCGTTCAATGACAATTAAAGCGCCGTGACGTTTCTCAGAAAGGTTATGAATAGCTAAGGACAGAGCAGCATATTCAAATGTATAAGGCGATAAGTAATGACGCAAGTAATAAGAGGCGGCCGTAGCTTGAACATCTTGAAATAACCTTCTCATCTCCTCAAAATCACATAGGATACAATGATCACTCGTGTCTAAATGTTTAATTAAATTAGAGGCTTCAGTTGAAATCTGCTGTAAATATGTTCGCACATTATTTTTAATTGTATCGTCTAATTGAAAGGGTTGTCTCTCCATCTTATATAGCTCCTATCTGTCAGTCAGTGTTATCTGTAATGTGTGCTAATGTGGGTGAATTATCCGTAAAGCTTATAAATCCCTTATTAATTTTATAGGGAGGTTTTGCGTTTTATTTAGCAAGAGAATATAAAAAGTTGGAGAAAAAAGAAAGCGTTTTATAAACTGATATGTTCACATTTGGTTTAAATTTACATATGTTGTTTTAAATAAAAGTATAGATATTTCTGTGAATTTAAAGTATAGTTTTCTTATCGGATATATGATTTTTAATGTTGACAAATATTCTAAATATGCTAAAATTTTTAAAAAATGCTTATCAAGAGTGGTGGAGGGATCTGGCCCGCTGAACCCCGGCAACCTGCTTAGCAAGGTGCTAATTCCAGCAAAGTGTGGATCATTTTGAAAGATAAGGTGAAAATTTATTGCCTACCCAGTCTTTCAATATGGAAGACTTTTTATTTTGATATAGCGCAAGCGATAATTTAAGGAGGGACATTAATGACTGTAACCCCCGACTTAAAACAAATCTTTGAGCACGTGGAAGCAAAGTAAGAATTAAATAGTTTCGCTGACTAGACACACTAGAGGCGGTTTTATCCAATTCTAGTGGGTAAAACCGTCTTTTTTTATTGGATAACGCGGATAACTAAGAATTGGAGTGAAGAAAATGGCAGACTTATATACGTACGAAAACTGGAGTGATACATTTCCAGAGTTCGATAGTGAAGATGAAACAAAAGGAGCCCTTTCAGCATTGCAGTGGGCGTATGATACCTATGGAGATTCAATTATTTATGCATCAAGCTTTGGTATTGAAGGAATCGTGTTAATTGATTTAATTTCAAAAGTGAAAAAAGATGCTGAAATTGTCTTTTTAGATACGGGCGTTCATTTTAAAGAAACATATGAAGTAATTGATGCAATTAAAGAACGCTTTCCTGATTTGCGTATTCATATGAAAAAACCGGATTTAACGCTTGCAGAACAAGCCGAAAAACATGGAGATGAGCTTTGGAAGAGTCAGCCTAACCTATGCTGTCAAATTCGAAAAATCATCCCGTTAAGGGAATCTCTTGCTCCTTATGATGCGTGGATTTCTGGTTTGAGACGCGAGCAGTCTGAATCCCGTGCCAACACGAATTATTTTAATAAAGATGAGAAATTCAAGAAAGTGAAAGTCTGCCCGTTAATTCATTGGTCTTGGAAAGAAGTTTGGCGCTATGTGTATAAGCATGATTTACCATATAACAAACTTCATGATCAAGGCTACCCAAGTATCGGCTGTGAGCCCTGTACCGCACCTGCCTACAATGTAGACGATTTACGTTCAGGAAGATGGGCAGGTACACAAAAAGTTGAATGCGGATTACACGAATCTTAAATACGAAAGAGCTGAATAAATGATGCTTTTATATGTTGCCTTTATCATTGCGCTTTTTTTTGCAATGAATATTGGGGCAAGCGGTGCAGCAGCTGCTATGGGCGTTTCATACGGCTCCGGTGCGATTAAAAAGCGAAGAGTAGCCCTTTTCATCTGTGCTGTAGGTATTGTGCTCGGAGCCATCATCGGAGGCGGTGAGGTGGTAAGAACCATCAGTTCAGGTATCATACCTGAAAAATTGCTGTCAGTAGAATTAGTTATTATCATTCTGGCTGCTGCAACGCTGTCACTCTTTTTCGCGAATTTAATTGGTATCCCTCTATCAACAAGTGAAGTAACGGTTGGCTCAGTTGTTGGGGTAGGAGTAGCTTATCAATCTCTGTATGTGGAAAAACTTTTAGTTGTAATGTCTTTTTGGATGATTGTTCCGCTGGTTTCATTTGTCATTGCTTTTTTGATTGGAAAAGTGATAAAACGCAGAGCCCATAAAAAGGAAGCAGAGGGAAAGTGGAAAAGAGTTTTAACGATTTTAGTTATAGCGACGGGATTCTTTGAAGCCTTCTCAGCTGGAATGAATAACGTGGCAAATGCTGTCGGTCCTCTAGTAGGAGCTGGATTAATGGATGCTACAACGGGTGTCATAGCAGGAGGATTGGCTGTGGCGCTTGGAGCTCTTTTATTAGGAGGCCGAGTTATTGAAACAAACGGAAAAAAAATTACTCGCTATTCTGTAGGAGAAGGTTGTATTATCTCGGGTACTGGTGCTTCTCTTGTTACAGCAGCTTCACTTTTTGGTTTGCCTGTACCGCTTACACAGGTCACTACGTCTTCTATTATTGGAATAGGAGCAGCGAAAACGGGATTTACGAAAGAACAGCGCGAAGTGGTCATTCAAATGTTAAAGGTTTGGGTGGTATCCCCTGTGTTTTCACTCGTAATCTCATATGTTCTTGTGAAATTAGTACTTGAAAGCGACTTATATTCATTTGTGGTGCTAGCTAGTGGCTGCATTGCCACAGCAGGTGTTCTAAGCTTAGCTAGGACGACTAGAAGAAAAAGAGCAAGCTTGCAGTCGGAAAAAGAAAAAATGACTGCGTGATTCAAGTGCTTTTTATTATATTGTGTTAATTACTTAAGGAGGATTTTACAAAATGACAACAATTCAAGCACACGGTGGAGAATTAATTAATTTATATCAACCAACATATGACTACACGTCACTAACAAAAGAAATTGAAGTAGACAACATGGCTCTAAGTGATTTAGAACTAATTGGAATTGGTGCTTACAGCCCAATTACAGGGTTTTTAGGAGAAAAAGATTATCAATCCGTTGTTGAAAATATGCGTCTAGCAGATGGAACTGTATGGAGTATTCCTATTACTCTTCCCGTAACAGAAGAGCAAGCTAAAGAATTAAACATTGGCGACAAAGTAAAACTAGTTCAAAGCGGCGTAACGTATGGTGTTCTAGAAGTCTCTGAGGTATATACACCAAATAAAGAAAAAGAAGCGGAAAATGTGTACCGCACGGCAGAACTTGCTCATCCTGGCGTGAAAAAAATGATGGAACGCCCAAATGTATACGTAGCAGGTCCAATCGTACTTGTAGAACGTACACCTAAAACGCGTTTTGAAAAGTATTACCTAGATCCAACTGAAACAAGAGCAGCATTTGAAGAACGCGGTTGGAAAACGGTTGTTGGATTCCAAACTCGTAACCCTGTTCACCGTGCGCACGAATATATTCAAAAAACAGCATTAGAAATTGTAGACGGCCTGTTCTTAAATCCACTTGTAGGAGAAACAAAGTCAGATGATATCCCAGCAGATATCCGTATGGAAAGTTATGAAGTACTTTTAGAGAACTATTATCCTAGCGATCGTGTAGCTTTGGCAGTTTTCCCTGCTGCAATGCGCTATGCTGGACCTAGAGAAGCTATTTTCCATGCAATGGTTCGAAAAAACTTTGGATGCACACATTTCATTGTAGGCCGTGACCATGCTGGTGTTGGTGACTACTATGGAACATATGACGCACAAAAAATCTTCAGTAACTTTACAGCAGATGAATTAGGAATTACACCTTTATTCTTTGAACACAGCTTCTACTGCAAGAAGTGTGAAGCGATGGCATCAACGAAAACATGCCCTCACAGCAAGGAAGATCATATGATTCTATCTGGAACAAAGGTACGTGAAATGCTTCGTAACGGAGAAGTGCCACCAAGCACATTCAGCCGTAAAGAAGTAATTGAAGTGTTAATTAAAGGATTAGCAAACCAAAAAGTATCTTCAAAATAAGGAGCGGTTGAAGTGAGCAAATCAACAAACATTACGTGGCATGATGCTGGAATTACAAAAGAGGAAAGACGCGAGCAAAACAATCATCACAGTTTTGTATTATGGTTTACCGGTCTTTCTGGTTCAGGTAAATCTACCGTGGCAAACGCAGTGGCAAAAGCGCTTTTTGATAAAAATATTCGCAATTATGTATTAGATGGTGACAATGTTCGTTTTGGCTTAAATAAGAATCTAGGGTTTTCTGCTGAAGATCGTACAGAAAATATTCGCCGTATCGGTGAGGTTTCTAAGCTGTTCGTAGACAGCGGTCAAGTGGTACTAACAGCATTTATCTCTCCATTCCAAGAAGACCGCGCTCAAGTGCGTGAGATCTTAGAGGGGAATGAATTTTTGGAAGTATACGTGGAGTGTCCGTTAGAAGAATGTGAAAAAAGAGATCCAAAAGGCCTTTACAAAAAAGCAAGAAGCGGAGAGATCCGTGATTTTACAGGAATTGATTCTCCGTATGAGTCACCGGCTAATCCTGAAGTAACAATTAATACAAGCACACAGTCTGTAGAAGAATGTGTACAAACTGTGATTGAATATTTAGCTAACCGAAAATTCATCTAAATGACAGCGGACTTTGTCCGCTGTTCTAATTCAAATTAAAATGTGGGAGCGCTGCGGAGACGTGGAAATGATGGAAGGGTGAAAGGCATTCATGGGGAAAGTATATCTAGTCGGTGCAGGACCAGGAGATCCAGATTTAATTACATTAAAAGGGTTGAAAGCAATTCAGCAAGCAGATGTTATCTTATATGATCGTTTAGTGAATAAGGACCTGCTGGAGTATGCTAAAAGTGATGCTGATATTATTTACTGCGGAAAGCTTCCAAATTATCATACCCTCAAGCAAGAAACAATCAATAACTTTTTAGTGAAATTCGCTAAAAAAGGGAAAATTGTAACGCGCTTAAAAGGCGGAGATCCCTTTGTTTTCGGACGCGGAGGGGAAGAAGCAGAAGCTCTCGTGCAACAAGGCATTTCATTTGAAATTGTTCCAGGAATTACATCAGGTATCGCAGCCGCTGCTTATGCAGGAATCCCTGTCACTCACCGGGAATACAGCGCAAGCTTTGCTTTTGTAGCAGGGCACCGTAAAGACAGCGAGCATGATGCAATCAAATGGGACAGCCTAGCCAAAGGTGTAGATACTCTTGCCATTTATATGGGAGTGAGGAACTTACCGTACATTTGTCAACAGTTAATGAAACATGGAAAAACCTCAGCTACGCCAATTGCATTGATTCACTGGGGCACATGTGAGGACCAGCGCACTGTAACTGGAACTCTTGGTACAATTGTTGATATTGTTAAAGAAGAACAAATTGAAAATCCCAGTATGATTATCGTTGGTGAAGTTGTAAATTTTCATGACCGATTGAATTGGTTTGAGAAGACTGGACAGCATTACTATTCGTATGCACAAGAAGCTTACTAAAGAGGTTGATTATATGGATGCAGTTTTATATGTTTGCCATGGCAGCCGCGTAAAAGAAGGCGCTGATCAGGCAGTTGCTTTTATTGAAAGGTGTAAAAAAAATCTAGATGTACCGATTCAAGAAGTTTGTTTCCTAGAACTAGCTTACCCTACTATTGAACAAGGATTTGAAGCGTGTATTGAACAAGGTGCTACTCGTATTGCAATTGTGCCGCTGCTGTTATTAACAGCTGCGCATGCAAAGCATGATATACCTGAAGAAATACACAAAGTATATGAACGCTATCCACAGGTAGAAGTGCTGTACGGAGAACCGTTCGGCGTAGACGAACGAATTGTTGATATCTTAGTAGAGAGAATCAATGAAACCAACGTGGATAAGCATGAAGATTCGATGGTATTGCTGGTCGGCAGAGGAAGCAGTGATCCTGCTGTAAAAAAAGATTTTAACGAAATAGCTCAATTGCTAAAAGGTAAAGGAGCTTTTAAAGAAGTCAGCACATGCTATTTAGCTGCCGCTGCTCCTAATTTAAAAGAAGGCCTGCACCTTGCTAAACAAACTTCGTATAAGCAAGTATTCGTTCTTCCTTACCTTTTGTTTACCGGTATTTTAATGAACGAAATTAAGGAAGAATTGGAGCAGTTATCAACAGATGACCGGCAGTTTATCTTAGCCAACTACCTAGGTTATCATGATGGACTTGCACACATTTTAAGTCATCAAGTAAAAACGTTATTATCGAGCAAAGGAAATCAATACGATGTATACCGTTATGCTTGATTTAAAGGATCGTTCGGTCTTAGTAGTGGGAGGCGGAACAATCGCAACTCGTAGAATTAAAGGTTTTTTACAAGAAGGAGCAGCCATTACAGTGGTTGCTCCAACTGTTTCAGCCGAAATAAATGAGTGGGAAGCTAAAAATCAGCTACGTGTAAAAAGAAAAAAAGTAGGAGAAGAAGACTTACTTAATGTTTTTTTTATTGTTGTAGCTACAAATGATCAAGCTGTGAATAAGTTTGTTAAGCAGCATATTAAAAATGATCAGTTGGTTAATATGGCCAGCAGTTTTTCTGATGGAAATATTCAAATTCCTGCACAGTTTTCTAGAGGGAGATTATCGCTAGCAATATCCACAGATGGCGCTAGTCCTTTGTTGACAAAACGAATTAAAGAAGAATTATCTTCAATTTATGATGAGAGTTACACACAGTATACACAGTTTTTGTATGAATGTAGAGTTCTTATCCACAGATTGAATGTATCAAAGAGCCGTAAACATGAGTTATTAACAGAAATTATCGATGATCAATACCGGCTGTCTCTAGTAAAACAGAGGGAATTTTTACAACAGATTGAAAAATATAAATAAAAAAACGGCCAATTGGCCGTTTTTTATTTATACATTTTCAACTTCAATGCTACGAATACCGCTGATTTTTTGAATCTCGTAATACACTTCTGTAGTAGGACGCTGATTATTAACTGAGACTTTCATACGTATATATAATTCATTGGTGTCTAAATCTTTGATTCGAATATTTTTTATCGTAATATTCTTTTCTCTAATGCTGTTAGTTGTATCAAAAATATTGTGCTTATCAGCCAGCTTGAGTTGAAGAATAAGCTCTTTCTCGCGCAGTTGCCTAGGCCCTAGAATAGTAATAAGGAAAGGAAGAAGTTCAACGCTGATGATGAGCAGTACAACTCCGGTAATAGCTTCAGGATAAAACCCTGCACCTACAGCAATGCCTATACCTGCTGCTCCCCAGATAATAGCCGCTGTTGTAAGCCCGGAGATGCTGTCATTTTCTTTTCGTAAAATGACACCCGCTCCTAAAAAACCAATTCCGGAAACAATTTGAGCAGCCAGACGAAGCGGGTCCATTGTGATATGGTCACCTTTATTAAAAATTTGAGAAGACTCAATCGAAACAATCGTGAGTAAACAGCTAATAATGGAAATTACGAGAGATGTTTTTAAACCAACAGGCTTTCGTTTTAGTTCCCTTTCAATTCCAATAATAAGACCAAGTACAGCAGAAATACCTAATTTGAGCAACATTTCATTTTCCATTATTTTCACCTATTTCAATAGACATTGTTGTTTATATCTGTATGAAGGAAGAAAAACAGATATGTATCAGTATAGTAAACTTTTCTTCATAATGACAGGTGGAATTCGAAAAAATCTGATTATTTATAAAGTGCTACGATCTTTTCTTTTAATTTATATTTTTGAATCTTGCCGGATGCCGTCATGGGAAAGTCGTCTATAAAATAAATATGTTCGGGAATTTTGAAACGAGCAAGCTTACCTTTGCAAAAGTCTTTGATTTCTTGAGCGGTAAGAAAAGAATGTTGCTTGAGTTTAATGCATGCAGCAACTCGTTCTCCATACTTTGGATCAGGAATACCGACAATTTGCACATCTTCTACCTCGGGTATTCTATATAAAAACTCTTCAATTTCTCTTGGGTAAATATTTTCTCCGCCTCTAATAATCATATCTTTTAGGCGTCCTGTAATTTTCACATAGCCATCTTTATCGATGGTAGCCAAATCTCCTGTATGTAGCCAGCCTTCTACAATTGTTTTTTCTGTTTCTTCCGGCATTTTGTAATATCCTTTCATTGTTAAATATCCTTTTGCACAAAGTTCTCCTTGTTCTCCGAAAGAAGCTTGTTTACCTGTAACTGGATTAATAATTTGGATCTGTACATGATCATGCACTTTGCCAACCGTTTGTACTCGCCGCTCGATCGAATCAGTTGGGGTTGTTTGGGTGATTACGGGAGATGTTTCGGTTTGACCATAGGCGATGGTAATTTCGTTGATACCCATGTCATGTATGACTCGCTTCATTACTTCTGCTGGACAATTAGAACCAGCCATGATTCCTGTGCGAAGAGTAGATAAATCATATTGATTAAACTCAAGTGCATTTAATTCCGCAATAAACATAGTTGGTACACCGTGAAGAGCTGTACATTTTTCTTTCTCTACGGTGCGTAAAACAGAGGAAGGCTGAAATTCAATAATCGGTAGCATAGTAGCACCTACGGATACGCATGCTAGAACGCCCAGCACACATCCAAAACAATGAAAGAAAGGAACTGGGATGCATAGGCGGTCTTCGTTAGTCAGTTTCATAGACTGAGCAACTAAAAAGCCGTTGTTTACTATATTATGGTGACTTAGCATAACTCCTTTTGGAAAACCTGTTGTTCCGGAAGTATATTGCATATTGATAACTTCATGGATATGTAAGGATTGCTCATACTTATCGAGAATCTCATCCGATACCATTGAGCTACTCATTAAGAACTCGTTCCAAGAAGTATGTTCGCTTGATCCACTTAAGTTTATAAGATGTTTTAGTTTGGGAAGATTATGCTCAATGCCGGTGATAATAGACGTATAAGAAGTGCTTTTAAATTCATCAATGAAAAATAGCGCTGCTGTATCAGAATGACTCAATACATACTCTAATTCAGAGGACTGGTAGCTTGTATTAAGGGTAACTAAAACAGCGCCTATTCTAGCGGCTGCGAATTGCAGAAGCAACCATTCTGGCACATTGGTAGCCCAGATAGCGATATGATTGCCTTTTTTGAGACCGGTAGCTAGAAGTGCCTTTGCAACTCGAGAGGTTTCTTGATAAAACTCTGCGTACGTATAGCGAATATTTTGTTCAGAGTAGATAACCGCTTCTTGATGCCCAAACTTTTTTGTACTTTCTTTTAAAAGTTCTCCAACCGTTAATTCAAGCAATGGTTTCATTTGGGTTCCTCCTTGAATAATGTTAAAGTATATATGAAAGCGTTTTCTAAAAGTAGTTTATCAAATTTAAAGAAAGTGTTCCAAAAAATCATTCGACAAATTCCTTCACTGTCCACCGCACGTATGAAGAAGGGGGGGACTAAATTTATCGTATTGATTTCAATAAGTAAGTATACCGAATGCAAATATTGTAATAAAATAAAGAAATGTCTCCTTATTATAAGAAGACAACGTAACATCATGTTAATAAAGAATGGTATAAAAATATGAAGTAAACAAACAAAAAATCATGCTGAATGTTGAAAGTGAAATAAATGAAAGGCCGTTGACTTTGCCTTCTTTATTAGACATTTGAATTGATTCCCAATAAGCAAGTGAAATTAAGAGAATAGACATACAAAAGGACAAATAGAGTGCAGCTGCAATTAAGGTATCCAAGTGAACGCCTCCTTGGCGGATAATGATTTAATAGACATTATGCTAGTTTGGATCTAGATATGCTAGTATCTATTAATTGGCTAACGTTTCGTGTACAAGAAAATAGTTTTTAAAAATATATCGAAAAACTATTGCACAATAAAAGAAGGCATGGTATATTATTAAATGTCGCTAAGATGAACTGCTGAAGCAAACATCGAAGTGATAAACAAATAAAAAAACTTGTTGACAACTAGGTTGCAACTTGTTATGATAGTAAAGTCGCTTAAGAGCGGCGGTTGAACTTTGAAAACTGAACAAAGCGACAAACGTCAACGTTAATTTTTATTTTTTAAATTGAGCAAGTCAAACATTTCTTCGGAGAGTTTGATCCTGGCTCAGGATGAACGCTGGCGGCGTGCCTAATACATGCAAGTCGAGCGAACT